>DATBAS010000158.1:0-34527 GCA_036271395.1 Kofleriaceae bacterium | reverse complement strand
GATCGGTAGCGAGAACTCCGGGACAGGGGCTAATCGTCACCTCGGCGGTGTGTTCGGCGGCGCGGCCAGGAGCTGGAACGCCTCGGGCCTGCTGCGGATCCGGACGTGAGCATCGTTGATGTCGACCCGGTCGATGAGCGCGTGCAGGTACTGTTTGGCGAGCACGCCATCGTTGGATAGGAACGCGGCCCGAATCCTGGCCCGAAACGTTCCGAGGTTTCCGTCGCTCAACATGAGCATGGGAGGCTTGTTCACGTTGCCGTGCTCGGCCGTGAGGTCGGAGCGCTTCTTCTCCAACTCCGTGAGCCGTTCGCGGACGACCGCCGTGGGGAACTCGTCATCTTCGTAAGCCTCCTGCCATTTGAGGATCTTGCTCTCGACGCTTCGGAGCTCGACTCGATCTGGCGACGACGTTGTTGCGCGCGTTAGTGAAGGATCCCTTGGCCGTCGACGAGGTCACGAATAATGCTTCGACACCGGTCCTCGCCCGGAGCGCGGTCGGGGGCGCGCTCCTCGCGGAGCCGCTACGTGAGATCCCACAACGTCCGGTCGACGAGCCACGGCGATGGGATCGCGGGCCGATCGGTGTCGGCCACCGCCGTATGCGAGATGCCCACGAGACCGGTCGACGCACGCCTCGCGAAGTATGCACTGCGCGCGAGTTGCGTCGTGTTGGTCGTTGCACCGCGTTCGTACCGCTCGGTCGTAACGACTCGTTGTCGTGCCGAGGCCGCGTGATTCGCGACGGGATGGCTCGCGTCGTTTCGTGCCGTCGTTTCGTGCCGTCGGCGATGGATGCGCTTCCGAAACGTGACCGAAGCAGAGTCATGCGGCCGATCAGCTCATGAACATGCGCGCTCAGATCGGGGCAGGTGAAGCGCTGTTGCTACCCGTCAACCCACTTGACGTCGGACGAATGTACACCGCGCCGCCGCCGCCGCCGCCGCCGCCGTTACCATCGCTGCCGGCCATCCCGTTTGCGGCCGCGCTTCGATCCGCGCCGACACCCGCTGCTTCACCCACTATCGCCGCCGTACCCGTTGGCGCCTCCGGACATCGCATTGGATGGATCGGTTCCGTCCATTCCCGCGGTCGACGATGACGAACCGCCGCAGCGTGCCAGGCCGGTGATACCGAGCGCAGCCCTGCGAGCTACGTGTCGCGAGCTGCGAGACCATGTCGTAGTCATCGCTTCTTCGCCCCGAAGAAGGGAATGGCGGCGGCTTGTTTCATCCACAAGGCCGCTTGGCGTTCGTCGAGGGCGTCCACGGATGCCGGCTCGACGCCGCGAGTGGCCTTGCCCATCCCGATCGGCGTCACTGGCGGTTCCGGCTTGATCTCGGTGCCGCGGATGAACATCAGTTTCACATGGCCGACGAAGCCTCCGGACGTGAAGCACCAGCCACCGTCCACGCCGTAGTACGCCATCCCCCACTTCACCGCACGCTGAAGACCGGGCAACGTCTTGGCCGCCAGGGCATCGATGCGCTCGGCGATCGCGCGCTGCGGCTGCGGCAAGCTGGCGATATAGGCGAACACCGGCTCGTCGCCTTCCGCGGCCTTCGCGGCGCTTGCCTTGCCGGTCATCGCGACTAGCAGCTTCGTGGTGGTTTTGCCTCCGGCGGTCTTCGTGGCCTTGGCCTTGTCCGCGATGCGTTTGCCGCCGCCGCGGCGCTGGACGTTCTGGGGTCGTGCGGTCATCGGTGAGCGCTAGTGTAGGCGCAGGGGCTGACGACGTTCCACCCGGCGTGCGGGTAGTGATGTTGGATCATGTATACGGTGGCGAGGTTCATACCCGAGCATCCGCGATTGATCTGTCGGCATCGGCGCGCAGCATCCCGGCGCGCAACCTGTCTCGCCCTTCGAGATCTTTGCGTAATGCTCGCAGACGAGCGTGCGGGTTTCGTCTCGGCACTCTTCTCCGGACCGCCGGGCACCGGTAAGACGATGACCGCCGGTCTCATTGCTCGCGAGCTCGGCGTCGAGCTGTATCAGGTTGACATCAGCAAGATCGCGCTCTCGACTGATACCGGCTTTCACTCGAAGACGTGCGGTTCGTCGTCGTCGTCGTCGTCGAACTCGACGTCGCGCGCAGCCGTTCTGGTTTGGCTCCTCATGCGCACGCGCAGCGACCCGCGCGAGCTCCGGTTGTTCGTTTTATCTGAAAACGAGATGCAGCCGATCCGCTCAGATCGACGCTGCAAACCAGCTACTTTTGGTCGGTACGCCTACGCCGTTGCAGCGCGCGCGAAGCACGCGCAAGTATTCAGCCCCACGTCTGGAGCCGACCGATCAGCGGCTGCCTCCGATTTAGCGTTCGCGCTTCGTCGAGCTCGGTGCGGTGCCCTCGGGGTCGGAGCGTTGTTTCACGGAGCCTCGATTTCGCGGGGGGCTTCCGTCGCCCGAGCGAGCCGTGCCTGGTAGGTCGCGACGGTCGTCGGCGGGAACGCGACGACGCGCGCGAGCTCGGTGTCGGCGAGCGCGGTGAACACGGCGACCCCGCGCGTCGCGTAGACCCACTGACCGTCCTTCGATTCGACGACGCCGTCCCAATACGACAGCTTCGCGTCGGGTGCGCCGAGTGTTGCGCGCAGCGCGCTCCAGCCACCGGCGGGCCGAGGCGATTCGATCTCGACAGCAACCACGTTCGCGCCGTCGTGCCACAACCGCAGCCGATCGCCGGCGATGCCGCTCTCGATCGCGCGCCATTTCACCTGCACGTGCTCGGTGCCGAGCGAGCCAGTCGCGTCGCGCGCGCCGGCGAGCGCGCCCAGCGCGGCCGTCGCGTCGCCGAGTGTACAGGCCGGCAGTGCTGCGTCGGCGAACTTGCCGGCGGCCAGATTGCGAATCGCGGTTGCGCAGGGCGTTTGCGTCATGACAGCTCCAGAGCCGGAGGATGGATTTGAGATCTCGTGTGCGGGCGCCGAGCAGGCAGTCGTGGCGGCGAACAGTAGAGCCGCACGGATCACGGCTTGCCACCGATGAGCTCGATGTCGCCGAGAAAGTACGCAGAGAACATGTTGCTGGCGCCGACGACGCCCACGACTTGCTCGGCTTCCACCGCCTGAGCATAGCCGCCGTAGACCGGCGGTGGGTCCGCCGTCGCCGGGTCGTGGTACGGGCCTTCGACTTGCTTGCGCAGACTCGCGTCGGAGTAATTCACGGTGGAGAGCACGGTCTTGGTCAGATACTCGGTCGCGCCTTCTCGCAGCGTGTGGCCGCGGGCCGGATCGGTCTTGCTGAGCTTCGCGGTGTAGTCGCGATAGCGGCTGTGGTTCAGCGTGTGAATGTACTCGTGTACGAGCGTCTGAAACGACTGCCACATGAACGCGCGGTTCGCCTTGGTGTCGGGGCTCTTGAACAACTGCATGAAGACTTCGTGCGTGTCTGGATCGGCTGCGCCCGGCCAACCCTTCTGGATCTCGCGTAGCTCGACGCCTCGCTTGCCGGCGACGTCGTCGATCGCTGCGCTGACGATCGCCTTTTCCGGTCCACGGCTCACGATCGCACCATAGTCGTTGTTGAGATCCGCGACCTGGCGATTGGAGTTGACGATTTTCTGCACACGCCACTTCGCGATGCCGGCGAGCTGACCGTCCGCCGCTCCGCCCGCGACTCCGCCCGCCGCGCTCTTCGTCTCGAGGTCTTTGATCTTCTTGTCCTCGGTCGCCCACCGATCGCGCAGGTTGGTTGTCGCGTCGAACGCGGGACCGGTCGCATAGCCGCCGAACACGACATCGGTCTTGGCCTTGGACTCGAGGCCCGCGTTCGCGACGTCCGAGAGCTGGTGCAGGTTCTTCGGGTCCCCGTGGGCGGCTGCCTTGTCCTTGGCGAGCGATTTGTACTGCGAGTCGACGACCGCATTGATGAGCTTGGTCAGCGCGACCTTGTACTCGCCCTTGCCGTTCTTCGTGCCGTGCTCGTCGAAGTCGACTGCCTTGCCGGTGCTCTTGTCGACGGTCTGGATCGCCGCGAGCACGTCCGTCGCCTCGGCGGCCTCGGGTGCGCTCGGCGTGCTGGTGCCGGTCATCAGCTCTTTGGGCGCGGTGCCGTGCTTGTACTCGGTGCCTTCGGTCGGCTTCGTCGGAGGATTCTTGCTCTGTGCGATCGCCGCATCGCGCGTGTGGTCGACGAACACCGCGTCGAGCGCTCCGAGCGTCGCCTTGTCGACTTCGCCGGACGCCGCGATCGACGCACCGCCCTGGAACGCCTTCACGCCGGTCTCGGTCTGGTCGTCGAATGTCCCGGTGCGCGTCACGGAGTTGCGCGCGTCGGCGAGCGCCGACTGGATGCGACTGACCGAGAGACCGGTCGCGCCCTTTTTCAGGGTGGCAGTGCCCTTCGCCACGTTCTCGAGCGTCGGGTCACCCATGAAGCGTGGCGACTTGAAGACCTTCGATCCGATCTTCTCGCTGCCCTCCATCGGCTCTTCATCACTGTCGCCGCCGTGCTCGTGACTCGCCGCGGCAGTTGGCGAGCTCGTCAGCGCGACGACCGACTGCGCGAACGCATTGCCGAGCGTGCTTTGCAGTCGCAGGAGCACATCGTGCTTGCCGCTCGGTTGGTTTCGAATCAGCTCGGCGTACGCTTGCGGTGCCGTGACGCCTTGCGCGAGCAAGGCTTGAGCAGATTGTGCCGCCGCGGTTTCGGTCGTGGCCGATTGGGCAGCGGCATCAGGCTTTCGAGCCGGTGCGGCTCCGTGCTCGGCAGTATTCTGAGAGGATTCACCGGACATACCACCCCCAAATGACGACGCTATTCTACGGTTTGTCTGCGCGTCTCGTTCCCGCCGGTTCGGCGAAAAGAGCGTCGTTGCAATCTGCCCTACCAGTTGTAACGCGGCGCGGTCGACACCGCGATGCCGAAGTACTCGTCGAGGATGGCGAGCAACTGCGCCGGCGATTCGATGCGCCGCTTGTCGGCGTGCCCGTCGGCGTCGCGGATCGAGAGCTCGTCGTTGAGGATCGCGACGCGCCCGGTCGGAGTCGCGCGGGCGACCGTGAGCCGGCTCTTGAAGTGTGACTGTGGGTGCGTGCTCGTGTACCAGTTTGCGACGATGCGATCGATCACCGGCATCTCTTCGAGCGTGAGCTCGGCGACATCGTGCCAGGCGTCGCCGAGACGGACCTGGTGATAGATCCGATCATGCTCGCGCAGCAGCCGGCGGGGTTCGTGTGGTGTTGCTTGTTCGCCGTGCTCGGCGAGCCGCAGCGCCGCGGTGGGTGACATCGAGCCCACGCCGACATCTGCGAGCCACGGCTCGTCGAGCTCGACGCGAACGAGCAAGTGCGTCCGCGCCGGTGTGTAGTCGCGCGGGCGCGTGTACCGCACGCGCGCAGAAAGCGGCCGAACGTGGTAGCCGAGCGCGGCCAGCACCTCGAGCAGCAGGGTGTTGTGCTCGAAGCAGTAGCCGCCGCGCCGATCGCGTACGAGCTTGCGCTCGATCGCGTCGAGCTCGAGCGAGATCGGGACGCCCAGGAGCACGTCGATGTTCTCGAACGGGATCGACTGGACGTGCGCGCGAACCAAGGCGTTGAGCGTCTCGAGCGTTGGTGTGCGCGGACCGGTGTAGCCGGTGCGAACGAAGTACGCATCGAGGTTCATCGCGGCAGCGTAGCGCGAACGCTTCGTAGAAAACTTCGCGTAAACCGGACGCGATGCGCGCGGATCGGTTAGGCAGCGCCGACTTGTTCGAGCAAGCTGTGGACAGGAGAAGCATGCGCACTATCTGGCTTGTCGCCGTCGCCGCGTTCGTTCCCGCGTTCGTTCCGGCGCTTGCGCGCGCCGACGAGCCCGTGTTCACGCAGAACGACGCCCGTACGATCGTGGCGCAGGTGCAGAAGATCGTGTCGCCGCGCGGTGTCGACGTGTCGGTCGAGATCCCGATCGGCGGCACGCAACAGTGGATCACGGTGCGCGGACGTGACCGCGACAATCCGATGTTGCTGTTCATCCACGGTGGGCCGGCAGCGCCGGAGATGCCGACGAGCTGGACGTTCCAGAATCCGTGGGAGGACTTCTTCACCGTCGTGCAATGGGACCAGCGCGGCGCCGGCAAGACCTACGCTGCGAACGCGGCAAGCGCGATCGCGCCGACCTTGTCGACCGACCGCATGGAGAAGGACGCCGAAGAAGTCGTCCAATATCTCCGTGCGACGTATCACCAGAACAAGATCTTCGTGCTCGGCCACTCGTGGGGATCGAATCTCGGGCTGCGGTTGGCCGAGCATCACCCGGAGTGGCTCTATGCCTATATCGGAATGGGCCAGATGATCGATACACGCGCGAGCGAGCAGGAGAGCTATGACGCAATGCTCGCCATTGCCGGAGCGCGGCACGATGCCGGCGCGGTCAAGGAGCTGAAGTCGATCGCGCCGTATCCCGAGCCCGATGGCTCGTTGGTGCTCGACAAGGTGAACGTCGAGCGCAAATGGGTCATGAAGCTCGGCGGGCTCACCTTCAATCGCGACAACTATGCGTACTACTACCGTACGTCGGAGCTATCGCCGGATTACACGGATTCCGACCTCGATGCGATCGACCAAGGCTCGCAGATGTCGTTGAAGGCATTGCTCGGCGACTTTGCCTCGGTGGATTTCGAGCACGTGACGGACTTCAAATGTCCGATCATCATCTTCAACGGCCGCTACGACGAGACGGTGTCATCGAAGGTCACGGCGCAGTGGTTCGCGCGCCTGCACGCGCCGGTGAAGAAGCTGTTCTGGTTCGAGAGCTCGGCGCACATGATGCAGATCGAACAACCCGGCTTGGTGCTGATGCACCTCGTGAACGACGTGCTGCCGCTGGCCGCGAAGCCGGCTGGCTAGTGCATCGGGTCGAACATCGCCCGCACCTCGGACTCGCCCTCGAAGCCGGGCCAGAGTGCGCGGTGAAGCTCCATGAACGCGGTGGAGACCCGCATCACGTCCGCTTTCGTGGTGCCCTGCAGGATCGCCCAGCCGCCGATGATTTCTTTGCTCTCGGAGAACGGCCCGTCGGTGACGCTCAGCTGGCCGCCCGACACCCTCACGCGGAAGCCGTCGTTGCTCGCCAACAAGCCGCCGGTATCGACGAGCGAGCCGTCTCGACGACACTGGTCGATGAACTTGCCCATCGCTTCCATGAAGCCCGGCGGAGGCTGGGAATTGCGAAACGACTCTGGGTGACGGACGAACGCTAGATACTTCACGGGTGCTCCTTGCATGGTTCGATCAGGCGACGAACGAGCCCTGGCCAGATCGACATGCCATATCAAGAAATCGACCGCGCCGAGTGACCGGTCCGCCAACCCTTCGAGATCACGCGAGCGGATTCGGCGGCGGCACGGCGAAGATCTCTTCGAGCGACGCGCGGACGGTGCGCTCGATCTCGGCGGCGGTCTCGCGCTCGGTCTGCTCGTGCACGGCGGCGCGCAGCCGATCGACGGCGGCTTGTGTCTGAGGCGACGGTGCCGCGAGCCAACCGGCGAGCAAGCTCAGCGACTGCGCGATCGCGTCGGCGTCGATGCCGTGTCGCGCGAACGCGTCGTCGCCGGCCGAGCGCCGCACGTGAGCGAGCAAATCGAGGGTTTCATCGACGGCGCGCGGCATTTGCTCGTCGGTCACGGCCTGCGCGATGCGCTCGACGCGCGATGTGAGGTCGGCGAGGAATGCGCGGACTTCGACCCCGAGCTTGTCCGTGACCTGGTCGGCCATCTCAGCTCCTCCCGTGTGCTGCGGCGTGGACGTCGGCGTCGAGCGTGCCGGTCGGCGCCTTCGATCGGAGGCTCTGCGCGAGCCGCGCGCCGATGCGCACCTTCTCGAGTGCGGTGAGCGATGGATCCGACAGTACGGCATGGAGCTCCGCGACGCCGCGTGCGTTGGCGGCGGTCTCGCGCACGTCGCCCGCGGCCGGCGTCGTGCCGCTCTCGACGGCGGACGCCGCGCGATCGGCGTTCGCCTTTTGCGCGTTCGGATAGCCGGCATCGGCGAGTCCTTTCGCGACCTCTTCGCTGCTCGAGCCGCTCGCGCCGGTGGTCTCGGGCTTGGCGTGCTCGGGCTGGTAGCTCGGATCCTTCGCAGGTGCGGCGTGGCCCGCGTGGTCGCCGGCCTCGAGCTTCTTGCCGTAGAGCTTCGTCTGCACCCCTTCGGTGAGCTCGTCGAACTTGCCGTGACTCGTCGCCCCGACGGTTGCCGCGTTCGTCGCGAGGTTGATCCAGAACTCGCGCGACGACCACTGGCCGTTCCACGCTTCGCCTTCGATCACCAGCTGCTGGAACGTCGCGCCGATCGTGCCGGCCGTGAGATCGAACGCGCCGCGCCGCCAGATGTTCGACCAACCCTTGCCGCCTTCGAGCGCATCCGCGACTCCGCCGAGACCGATCTTGCCGCCGAGCTTGCTCGCGACGAGGAGCTCGCCGCCCTTCGCGAACACCGCCGACGCGGCGCCGGCCGCGGCACCTTGCCAGAGCGCGGTGTACATGCCGCTGCTCCAGCCTTTGTGATCGAGCAAGACGTTCTGCAGGATCGTCTGCGCCATGTTCGACAAGCCGCCGGCGACCGCGTCGGCGAGGCCATCGATCATCCACGCCATACCCTCGCCGAGGAGCACGTCGCCCAAACCGTCGGTGAGCACCGAGACGAGCGCGACGATCGCGACCGCGACGACGACGATGACGACGATCTCGACGACCTTGAGGACATCGCTGAAGAACGCCGACCAGCCGGATTTGACCTTCGCGGCGGCCGCCGCGGCCTGCTTGAGGATATCGGCGACCTCCTTGTGCGGGACGGCCTGGTCGAAGCTATGGCGAATCGAGTTGTAGGCGCTGTCGAGCCCACTCTGCAGCTTCGTCGCTTGATGTTTGTATTCCGTCGCTTCACCGGTATCGAGCTTGTGAAAGCTCTGCTCGGTCGTCTTCGCGATCTGCGCGGACTGCTTCTCGAAGCTTTGACCGATCTCGCGCAGTGCCTGATCGCTTTGCTGCGCGGCTTGCGCGATCTGCTGGCCGGCGCCTGCGCCGAGCTGCGTCGTGGTCGCGTTCGCCTGGGTCGCGGCCTGCGCCATGCCTTGCACGGCGCTCGATCCGAGCGACGCGACCCCGCGCGATGACTTCGCGGCCTGCTGCTGCAAGCCGGCGAGGACCGCGTGCTGCTTGCCGTGAAGATCGGCGATCGCCTTGCCGCCCTCGAGCTCGAGCTTGGCCGCGTTCGGAACTTCGACCTCGTGCGCGGCCTGCGCGATCTTGTGCGCGCCGTCATCGAATTCTTTCACCGCGCTCGCGCATGCCTGCTTGATCGAGGCGACGCTCGACACCGCGGTTTGCGCGATCTGCGTGCGCGCACCGGCACCTTGCGAGCGGACCGATGCGACCTGCGACGCCGAGGACGAACCGATCTGCGCCACGCTGGTCGCGGCCGTTTGCTCGATCTGATGCAGCGCGCCGGTCTTCGTTCGATCGGCGAGCGCGAGCGTTTGCCGATGCGCGGTCTGCAGCAGCTTCGTCGAGCGGTGAAACGTCGAATCGATGTGCTGGCGAACCTCGTTGGCGATCGTGTGGACGGCTTTGTCGACGTCGGCCTGATGACTGCACAGCTGCGCCGCTGCCTTCGAGGCTTGCGCCGGCATCGCGCTCGCGTATTGCGCCGCGACCTGACGCGCGGCCTTGCGCGCCGCCGTGAGCTTCTTGCCCTGATACGGCAGCGGCGTCGAGTCGCCGAGCCCGCTCGCCTGGCTCGCTTTTTCTCCACCGAGCGCGGTGAGCCGGGCCTTCGTCGCGGTGAACTTCGCGGCGACGACGGTCACCTGCGTCGCCTCGTCGGTGTGCGACTTTTGAATGGCCTGTTGATGCTCGCGCGCGAGTTGCTGAGTCGCTTGCTGCAGCGAGCGATGGATCTCCGCGACGGTTCGCGCGTGCGTCGACGTCACCTGCGCCTTCATCGCAGCGGCACTCGCGCGGACGTGCGCGATGACACCGGCCGCGTGCACTTGGATCGACGCCGCCTTGGCCGCTTCGGAGGCGGCGACCTCGCCCAGCGCCTTCGCGCGCGCGCGTTCGATCTCGGCGTCGAGCTCGGGCTCGCGCGCATGGATCTGCGCGGCAATCTGCAGCTGCTCGTCGCGCATGTGGCCGAGCACGTGCGACGCCTGCTGGCGCTGCGCGTTGATGCGCGACTGGACGAGCTTCAAGATGCGACCGCGTTCGCGCGCGTCTCCGTTCGGCAGCTGCGGCACGAATTTCTGCCAGTCGCTGATCTTCTTGAGCTCGATCGGGCCCTTCGCGTTAGCGACCGGCCCGTGCTGCGCGCGATGCGGCGGCGCGACGAAGCGCGCTTCGTAGGCGATGCGATGCGGATCGGCGGCCACGCGCGCGTGCTCGTGCGTTGCGCCGGCATGCGCGTGCGGGTGCGCGTGGGGGTCGACGGCTCGCTCGGCGCTCGCGACCGCCGCGTCGACGTGATGCTCGTGCGCCGTGCGGAGCTGTGTCGAGTGATGGACGAACGCGTCGACCTTCGCGCCGATCGCGTGCGCGCCGTCGTATCCCGCCGGCTCTTGCTCGACGAGCGTGCGCCGGCCGGGCACGCGCGCCGGCGGTTCGAGGCTTCGCGCGGGCGACACGCGCGTGAGCTTGCCCGGCTGGAGATCATCGCCGCGCTCGCGATCGCCTGCGAATCGCTTATCTCGCGCGAAGGTCACGCGGTTGGGAGAGCAAGCCGCGGCCCAGCTTCAACCGTCGAGAATCTCGCGCTCTGCGACGCGAGCCGCTGATGGCGCGCGCCGTCAGTGACGGCCGGAGCCGTCAGGTCACGTTGCCGTTCGGCTCAATGCGGCGCGGCTGCACTGCCGGCGGAGCCAGCGGCGCTACCGGTCTCGGCGGCCGGCGGCGTCGCTGGCGCAGGTGCCGGCGTGGGTGCCGCGCTCGCCGTCATGAGCGCCATCGCGGCCTTGTTCATCTTGTCTTGCTGGTCCGACGAGAGCTTGGTGTAGCAAGCCCCCGAGTCCTTCTCGGTCTTTGCGTCGACCATGCACTTGGTGACCTCCTCGGACCACTTGTCGTCGGTGCAGTGCTGCAACCCGATGCCCTTCATCTTCTCGAGAACCTTGGCGTCGATGCCCGACTTCTCCATCGCGGCTTTCGACAGCTCCATGCTGTGATCGATCGCCTTCGTGCAATCGGAGCCGCCGCCCTTCTTGCAGCCAAACGCAGTGAGCGAGAGCGCCGCGGCAACTACGAGCGAGATCGTCTTCATCCCCCGAAGGTCGAGAGTTTTTCGTCGCGCGTCAACCACGCGCGCAGGGTTAGTGCGCGAGCGGCGCCGCGTTGTTACGGCGCCGCGTACGACAGCACGAGCGTGGCGTTCATCGGTGCGGCATCGACGAGGTTCGGCGTGGTGAACGCGAACTGGCGCGCCGTCGCGTAGCCGCCGGTGACGTTGCCCAGACCGACCGAGCCGGTGAACGTGTCGCTCGCGTTCATGTTGTAGATCGTATCGGCGCCGGCGAGCACGGGCACCTGCAGCGTGCTGCTCGCGTGTGGCGCGATGATGTGCCGCGTGAAGGCAGCACCGCCGCCGCTCGACGTGACCGTGAGCGTCGCGATGATGAACTGCGGGCTGCCGTTGCCGGTCTCGGTCCAGCTCAGGTTGTTCGGCGCGTACGTCGCGTTCGAGACGTACGGCAGTTGGTTGGCGATCGCGTCGAACGTGTGCGGCACCGACGCGTACGGTTTGCGCGTCGCGACCAGCTGCGTGCTGCCGGATGTCGTCGTGATCGTCGCGAGGACGAGCTCGTCGACGCCGTGCAGGTCCGGCAGGTCGACGTCGGCCGGCCCGGCGTCGACCGCCTGGCTCCCCGACGTGTAGAGCTCGTACGTGCCGGTCATCGCGTCGGCTTCCATCGCCACCGACGCCATCTCGGCCGTGATGTTCTGCGCCGAGAACGTGGTGTCGAGCGGGCCTTCGAGAAATCCGCTGCTGAGGTCGACGCTCGTGCTCTGCGGCGCGGACTGGACGAACGAGTCGCCGTCGGCGTCGGTGACGTAGAACACCATCGACGATGGACAACCAACGACGCTCATCGCGACGGTCGGCGCCGTGCCCTGGCCGGTGCCGCACGACGACACGATGTCGACGTTGCCATCGGCGCCATCCGGCACCGTCACGTTGATCGTGGCCGGCGTGGCCGTGTCGGTGTCGTCCGTCGGATCGCCGAGCACGAGCCGATCGCCGGCGGCGACGCCGACATACGTATAGATTTCGGCGCTGCCCGACGCGTACTGGCGCGCGACCGTGACGTTGCCCGCGGTCATCATTGCGGTCGCGATGCCCATCGCGTTGGTCGCGCTTTCGGCGACGACCGAACCGTTGCTAGCCTGGAACAGCACGTCGACGCCGGCCTGCGGCGCGGCGCCGTCACGGACGGTGATCTGCACCGGCTGCGCCGCCGGTGCCGCGCTGCCGTCGCTGCCGTCGCTTCCATCGTCGTCGCCCGTCGTGAGCGTGCCCATGCAGGCCGAGGCGAGCAGTGCGAGTGCGATGCAGATGCGCATGCGGCGCTGTATTTCAACAAGGGTGCCATCCGAGAACCGTCGCGATCGCGCGGTGATAGCCGGCGCGTGAGGCAGGACGTCGAGGGTGGGGGCCCCGATCTGCATCCCGCGGGTTACGACCGGTTTATCGAGGACTCGCCCGCAGATGCGCGCCGTTACAGGCTCGAGGCGTCACTCGCCGGGCTCATTGCATCCCGTGGTGCGGTGAATGCACTGCTTGGCATCATGCAAACCACTACGGCCATGACCGCAAAAACGCAGATCACGATTCACGCGGCGCCGTCGAGAGTCTGGGCGGCGTTGACCAGTCCCGAGCTGGTCAAGCAGTACTTCATGGGCGCCGACATGACGGCCGACTGGAAGATCGGCGGCGAGCTCAAGTACACCGGCGAATATCAGGGCAAGCCGTTCGAGGAGCACGGCGTGATCAAGCGGCTCGAGCCCGAGAAGGTGCTGCAGGCGACGAACTTCAGCGCGGCGTCGGGCAAGCCCGATACGCCGGAGAACTACGCGCTGGTGACCTGGCAGCTCGAGCAGCGCGGCGGCGACACCGTGCTCTCGGTCTCGCAAGATCACATCGCGAACGACAACGGCGTCACGCACGCCAAGCAGATGTGGGACTTCGTGCTGAAGGGCATCAAGCAGGTCGCCGAGGCGTGATCACGGCGTCGGCGCGGTCGACGCGCCCGGCGTCGCGGGCGTGGTCGGGTTCGTCGGCTGACTCGGCTGCGTGTTCTCGATCGCCTTGAGCTTGGACTCGGCGTCGGCCGCGCGCGCTTCGGCGGCAGCTTCGGCCGCCTTCGCGGCTTCGAGCTCGAGCTGATCCTTCGTCTTCGTCTTCGGCGCTTCGCGCTTCTCGAGCAAGTTGAGCGAGAACGTGAGCAGGAGCGTGTTCTGCACCTGAACTTCGTCTTGGCCGTTCGGGAACAGCTGCGGATCGCGCGTGACGGTCAACGAGTACACGGCCGACAGCCACTTCGAGAATTTGTAGGTGAGATCGGCCTCGAACGCGACGCGCGTCAGGAATCCGGCGCTGCGGTTGTAGCTGTCGTTGTTGACGAACGGCAGCAGCACCGCGACGCCGGCCTTGTACTGGAAGTCGCCCTTCTGCAGCTTGCCGCTGGTGCCGGCGAAACCTTCGAGGCCGAGTTGCTCGACGTCGGAGAGCTCGACGACTTCGGCGTCGGTCGTGTCGGCCGCGTTGGCGTGCGGCACGTACGTTCCGTTCGCGAGCGTGGTGCGGCCGCCGATGCCGAGGCGGAACGCGAGGCCGAACTCTTCCTTGCGGATCGGATCGGCGAAGCCGCCGACCGATTCGGTCACGGTGAGCGGTTTGAACGCGTCGGCGAGGCGTTGCTCGAGCGAGTTTTGGTTGAGCAGGATCGGCGCCATCGGGTTGGTCACATCGATCCAGCTCGTCGGCGTGCCGCGGACGTCTTCGCCGGGAAAGAACGATGTCGCGAAGCTCGCGCGACCGTAGAGGCCCAAGTTCGGAGTCAAAAAGTAGTTGTAGATGCCGTCGAGCTTGAAGGCGTCGTTGCTCTTGACGAACCGCGAGACCACGGGCGTGCGCGTGAAGCCTTCATTGATCAGGCCGGTGAGACCGAGGTAATGCGGGCCCTGGATGTACTCGGCGCCGCCGTTG
Organism: Kofleriaceae bacterium; assembly: GCA_036271395.1. GTDB lineage: Bacteria > Myxococcota_A > Polyangia > Haliangiales > Haliangiaceae > JABFXX01. Next base: position 20,356 of record DATBAS010000158.1, on the reverse strand, counting down.
AGCCCGCCTGCGAGCGTGGTCGACGTGCCGTCGACCTGACCGATCACGTTGTCGTTCGAGATCAGATTGGCGCCCGCGGTGAGCGTGAAGAACGGATTCCAGCCGGAGATCACCGCCGCTTGATCGACGCCTTTGGGCGACTCGACGGGTACGAGCTCGGCCTGAGCGTGCGCGCTGCGGCTCGCGACCGACGCGACGAGCATCACAGCAAGGCTAAGGAAGATACGCATCCGGCTTTTTCCCCCGAGCCAGCGGCATTGTCACGGCAGGTGGTCCACTAACTGTCGCGTCGCGTGAATTGGCTTTCCGATGCGACATCCGCGCGGCGCCGCCTCGTTAGGGCATGACGAAGCTCATGACGGCGCTGTTGCTCGTGGTCGGATGCACGAGCAACAACAACAAGCCGGCCGACGCCGGTGCGCAGCAGCAGCAACACGACGCGGGTTCGGGATCGGGGTCGGGATCGGGATCGGGATCGGGATCGGGTTCGAACACGGGATCCGGATCGGGCTCGGGCTCCGGATCGGGTTCAGCCGCACAATCGACGGTGATCGTCGTGCCGAATTGCACCGGTGTCGACGGCAACGCGATCGGCGCGATGATCACGACATCGGGCGACACGTTCAGCCCGAGCACGGCGACGATCGCCGCGGGGCAATACGTCAAGTTCACGACCGACGGCGGCCACAACTTCCAGAACCGGCCGAACGCGGCCGCGGATGCGACGTTCGTGTCGGGTGCGCCGGGTCCGCAGACTGCGTGCCTGCAGTTCACCATGGCGGGGAGCTATCCGTACGAGTGTGTCATCCATGCCGGCATGGGCATGACGGGCACGCTGACCGTGAACTGACACCGACCCGGAGCTCGCCTGGGTTGACCCTCGCGTTTCGCGTGGTCGTACTCGCGTCACGTGGCTCTTGTCAGATCCGTCGAGCGGGCCGAGCCTTCTGCATTCCGGATCGGTGGGGATCGCGGAGCTCCGGGGTTATGTCTTAGACTGCGGGCGTGCCGCGGCTCGCCCGCAACGTCGTGATCCAGTTTCCGCGCAACGCGCCGGCGGGCTTCCCGGTCTCGATCGCGCGGCTCGACGGTCACGGCGCGCCGATCCATTCGCCGCGGCCGCACTCGCATGGCTTCTTCGCGCTGATGTTCGCGATCGACGGCGACGGCATGATGCGCGTCGGGCGCAACGACTTGCCGGTGCACGCCGGTAGTGTCGTGATCACGGCGCCGGGCGAGGTCCACGACACCGCCGCGATGGCGGGCGTGTCGCGGTGGGGCCTCGATTTCACGCCGGATGCGTTCGGCAGCGAGGCGGCGGGCTGGATGTTTCCGCGGCCGTCGCGGCCCGAGTGGGTCGCGCTGCTGCGTCGATCGTGGGATGTGCCGTCGGTGATCGACGTGCCCGAGTTGGATCGGTCGGAGTGGCATGCCCGCTTCGCGACGATCGCGCGAGAGCTAACGCGCCGCGAGCTCGGCTATCGCGAGATCGTGCGCGGCGAGGTCAAGGCGATCCTCATCGGCATCGGCCGGCTGCTCGCACCGGGCAGCGTGTACGACCCGATGTCGCCGTTACTCGGCGAAGTGTTCGACGCCATCGAGGCGCGGTTCTCCACTGCGATCTCGCTCGCCGGCATCGCACGTGCCGTCGGCAGATCCCCAGCTCACCTCACAACGGTGGTGCGCGAGCAGACCGGCATGACCGTGCAGCAATGGATCATCGAGCGGCGGATGGCGGAAGCGCGCCAGCGCTTGATGGCGAGCGACGAGAACATCGAGATCATCGCCGAGCGCGTCGGGTATCGCGACGCGACGTTGTTCATCCGCCACTTCAAACGCGCGCATGGCGTTACGCCTCGACGCTGGCGAAACGCGACGTAGTGTGTACCTAAAGATAGTCCGATAAGACGAAGCGCCCAGCCATCCGCTTTTGCGGATGACGCCGTAGCTTGAGCGAGTCATGTGGATCGTCCGCCTCGCGCTCGCTCGCCCGTACACGTTCGTCGTGATGGCGATCTTGATCGCGATCGGCGGCGGCCTCGCGGTCAACCGAATGCCGACCGACATCTTCCCGGAGATCGACATCCCGGTGATCGCGGTCGTGTGGCAGTACACCGGGCTGTCGTCGGAAGACGTCGAGCAGCGCATCACCGGCACGTTCGAGCGCGCGGCGACGACGACGGTCAACGGCATCGAGCACATCGAGAGCCAGACGCTCAACAGCTGGGGCGTGATCAAAGTCTTCTTCCACCAAGGCACCGACCTCGGCGCCGCGAACGCGCAGGTCACCGCGATCGCGCAGACGCTGCTCAAGCAGTTGCCGCCGGGGCAAACGCCGCCGCTGATCATGTTCTACAGCGCGTCGAACGTGCCCGTGATCCAGATGTCGGTGCACTCCGAGTCGCTCAGCGAGGCGGAGCTGTTCGATCTGACCTCGAACTTTCTGCGCATCGGCCTCGCGACGGTGCAGGGCGCGCAGATGCCGTTCCCGTTCGGCGGCGCGCAGCGCCAGGTGATGATCGACATCGATCTGCCGCGGCTGCAGGCGCTCGGGCTCTCGCCGATCGACGTGTCGAACGCGGTCAACTTGCAGAACCTCGTCCTGCCAGCCGGCACGACGAAGCAGGGCGTGCAGGAGGTCAGCGTGCGCATGAACGCGAGCCCCGACGTGATGCGCGAGATCGCGGCGATGCCGATCAAGACCGTCGGCGGTGTGACCGTGACGATCGGCGACGTCGCCGATGTCCACGACGGCTTCGCGCCGCCGACCAGCGTCGTGCGCACGAACGGCCGCCACGGCGTGCTCGTCAGTATCTTGAAGTCCGGCGGCAGCTCGACGCTCGACGTCGTGTCGCGCGTGCGCGGTGCGATGCCGCAGATCCTGTCGACACTGCCGGCGGACTACCACCTCGACTTCTTGTTCGATCAATCGGTGTTCGTGCGCGCCGCGGTGAACGGTGTGATCAAAGAAGCCGCGATCGCCGCGGCGCTGACCGGCCTGATGATCCTGCTGTTCCTCGGCAGCTGGCGCAGCACGATCATCGTCGTGATCTCGATCCCGCTGTCGATCTTGGTGTCGGTGATCGTGCTCGCCGCGCTGGGCCAGACGCTCAACTTGATGACGCTCGGCGGGCTGTCACTCGCGGTCGGCATCCTCGTCGACGATGCGACGGTCGAGATCGAGAACGTGCATCGCAACATCGCGATGCGAAAACCGCTCGTCCACGCGATCCTCGATGGCGCGCAGCAGATCGCGACGCCGGCGTTCGTCGCGACGCTGTGCATTTGCATCGTGTTCTTGCCGGTCACGTTCATCTCCGGCGCCGCGCGTTCGCTATTCACGCCGCTCGCGATGGCCGTCGTGTTCGCGATGCTGACGTCGTATCTGCTGTCGCGGACACTCGTGCCGACGCTCGTGCACTATCTGCTCAAACCCGAAGTCGCGGTCTACACCGGGCTCGAAGCGCCGCCGAAGACGATGATCTGGCGCGTCCACGATCGCTTCAACCACGGGTTCGAACGGCTGCGGAAAGTCTACGCCGGCTACCTCGACTTCGCGCTCGATCACAAAGGGCTCGTCACCGGCGGCTTCGCGGTGTTCGTGATCGGGACCGCGGTCGCGCTGTTCCCGCTGCTCGGCCGCGATTTCTTCCCGACCGTCGACGCCGGCCAGATCAAGTTTCACGTGCGCATGCAGCCGGGCACGCGCATCGAAGAGACCGAGCGGCGCATCGCGGGCGTCGAAGACGAGGTGAAAAAGATCATCCCCGCCGGCGAGCTCGCCACGATGATCGACAACATCGGCGTGCCGGTCTCCGGCATCAACAACGCGCTCGGCGATGGCTCGCTGATCTCGCCGGCCGACGCCGATGTGCTCGTCGCGCTCGATGCCGAGCATCACGGCCCGACCGCGAGCTACGTCAAGCAGCTGCGCGAGCGGTTCGCGAAGGACTTTCCGGCGATGGAGATCTTCTTCCAGGCACCCGACATCACGACGCAGGTGCTCAACTTCGGGCTCGCGGCGCCGATCGACGTGCAGATCGTCGGGCCGCTGCGCAACCGCGACAAGAACATCGCGATCGGCCGCGCGCTACGCGATCAGATCGCGCGGGTCCGCGGCGCCGTCGACGTGCACCTGAACCAGGTCGTCGCCGGCCCCGACATCAAGATCGCCGTCGATCGCACCGAGGCGAGCCAGCAGGGGCTCACCGAACGCGACGTCGCGAGCGACGTGCTGATCTCGCTGTCGTCGAGCGGCCAGGTCGCGCCGAACTTCTGGATGGATCCGAAGAAAGGCGTGCAGTACCCGGTCGCCGTGATGACGCCGCAATACAACGTGTCGAACGCGAGCGAGCTCGCGAACACGCCCATCGCGTTGCCCGATGGCTCGCACGGCGGCATCGGCGCGCAGACGCTCGGCAACCTCGCGACGTTCGAGCGCGACGAGGTGCCGGTCAACATCACGCACTGGAACGCGGCGCAGACGTTCGACGTGCTCGCGAACGTGCAGGGTCGCGACCTCGGCTCGGTCGCGAACGAGATCGACGGCATCGTCGAGCACGCGCGCGCGAACCTGCCGCGTGGCTCGCAGATCGTCGTGCGCGGTCAAGTCGAGAGCATGCAGCAGAGCTTCCGCGGGCTGAGCTTCGGCATCGTGTTCGCCGTCCTGCTCGTGTTCCTGCTGTGCGCGGTGAACTTCCAGTCGTGGGTCGATCCGCTGATCATCTTGTCGGCGCTGCCCGGCGCGATCTCCGGCATCATCTGGATGCTGTTCGCGACGAGCACGACGCTGTCGGTGCCGGCGCTGATGGGCGCGATCATGAGCATCGGCGTCGCGACGTCGAACAGCATCTTGATCCTCACGTTCGCGAACGATCAGCGCGTGGACGGCCACGATGCGCGCCAAGCGGCGTACCTCGCCGGCATCACGCGGCTGCGGCCGGTGTGCATGACCGCGCTCGCGATGATCCTCGGCATGCTGCCGATGTCGCTCGGCCTCGGCGAGGGCGGCGAGCAAAATGCGCCGCTCGGCCGCGCCGTGATCGGCGGGCTGTGCATCGCGACGTTGGCGACGTTGATCTTCGTGCCGGTCGTCTACAGCGCGCTGCGCAAGGCGCCGCCGAAATCGGCACTGACGCCCGAGGAGATGGCTTATGGCAAGTGAAACTGCATCGATCGATCCCGCGTTGCATCGCCCGAACCGGCGCCGGCTGGTCTTGACCGGTGCCGTCGCCGCGATCGCCGTGTCGACCCTCGTGATCGCCGGCGTCGTGCCGCGCATTCGCGGCGCGGCCGAGGTCGAGAACGATCGCGAGCGCGCCGCGAGCGAGCCCGCGCACATCGAGGTCGCGCTGCCGCATCGCCAGAGCGACGGCGGCAAGATCGCATTGCCCGGAACCGTGCAGGCCGTCCAAGAAGCCGTCGTCAACGCGCGATCGACCGGCTACATCCACAGCTACACCGTCGACATCGGCGATGCGATCAAAGCCGGCCAGGTGATGGCGACGCTCGACACGCCCGATATCGACGAGGAATTGCGCGCAGGCGAAGCCGCCGCGGCGCAAGCGAGCGCGAACATCGAGCAGGCCAAGACGCAGCTCACGCTCGCGGGAACGGAGAGCACGCGCTACCAGACGCTCGCCGGCTCCGGCGTGGTGTCGCAACAGGACATGGAAGAGCACAAGGCGAGCTTCGACGCGCGCGGTGCGAGCTTGCGCGCGACCGAAGCGGCGTTGCACACCGCCGAGGCGAACGTGCAGCGGCTGCGCGACCTCAAACAGTTCGCGACGATCGTCGCGCCGTTCGACGGCGTGGTCACCGTGCGCAACGTCGAGATCGGCCAGCTCGTCACCGCCGGCACCGGCCAGGCGATGTTCCGCGTCGCCAACACCAACATCGTGCGCGTGTTCGTCAACGTGCCGCAGGTCTACGCGCCCGGCGTCAAGATCGACGACACCGCCGCGACGGTGCTGCGCGAGTTTCCGAACCGCACGTTCGCGGGCAAGGTCACGCGCACGTCACGCGCGCTCGATCCGGCGACGCGCACGCTGACCGCCGAGATTCGCATCCCGAACGCCGACGGTGCGCTGTTGCCCGGCATGTACGCGAGCATCGCGCTGCAGGTGAACCGCGTCGATTCGCCGCTGATGATCGCGCCGTCGTCGCTCGTGGCGGATGCGAGCGGCACGCGCGTCGCGGTCGTCGATCACGGCGCGATCCATTGGCGAGCCGTCAAGGTCGACAGCAACATGGGCGACGAAGTCGCGATCTTGTCGGGCTTGGGCGATCGCGATCAGGTCGTCGTCGCGCCGAGCGAGCGGTTGTCCGAAGGCCTCGCCGTCGATGCGAAGCTCGCGCCGCCGGTCCGAGCCGCGGGTTCGCCGGCACCGCAAGGCGATCAGGCGCGAGGCGCGCCGACGCCCGGCGTACCGGCGACGAGCGAGCCAAGGAAGCCATGAAGCTCGCGCTCGCGCTCGCGATCGTTGCCGCGGCTGCGAACGCGCACGCGCAACCCGGCGTCACGCCGGCCGACGCGCCGCTGCCACCGCCGACGCCGCCGGATCTCACGATCGACGATGCGGCCACGGTGATCGCGCGCGCCGAGGCATCGCCGGCGCAGGCCGTGACGTTCGATCAAGCGGTCGCGCTCGCGCTCGCGCACTCGGCCGACGCGCGCATCGCCGCCGACGAAGTGATTCGCGCCGATGCGCTGCTGCAGGAGTCGGCGTCGACGTTGCGCCCGCTGATCGGCGTGCAGGCGCAATATCAGCAGCTCGAAGGCGATCGGTTCTCGCACGGCTTCGAGACGTCTGCGGGAGAGTCGTTCATCGGCGAGCTGACGATCGCGATGCCGCTGCTCGATTTCAGGAAGCGCGCCGACGTGCAGCGCGCGCGCGACAACCTCGAGGTCGAGAGCGCGACGGCGGCGACGACGCGGCGCACGGTCGCGATCGATACCGGGCGCGCGTACCTTTCGGTGTTCGCCGCCGAGCGCCTGATCGAGGTCGCCGATCTCGCGCGCCAGACCGCAAACGCTCACGTCGACTTCGCGACGAGCCGCACGCGCGGCGGCATCGGCACCGAGCTCGACATCGTACGCGCGCAGTCCGAGCTCGCGACCGACGAGCAAAATCTCGCGCTCGCGCGCACCGCGCTCGTGCAAGCCGAAGAAGCGCTCGGCGTGCTCACCGGCCAGAACGAGCCGCTCGGTTCGACGACCGAACCGCGGTTTGCCGATTCGCCCGACGTGCGCGCGGTCGCATCGCGCGCCGACGTGCTCGCGGGGCAGCGCCGATTGTCATCGGCGAAGTGGTCGCGCGACGCGCAGTGGGCGGAGTACACGCCGACGCTGTCGCTGAACGGCGCCGGCTTCTACGACGCGCCGCAGATCGATCCGACGCCGGCGTGGGGCTTTCAGATCCTCGCCGTGCTCGCGCTCCCGCTCTACGACGGCGGCTATCGCGGCGGGCTCGCACAAGAGCGCGACGCCGTGCTCGCCGAATCGCGCGAACAGCTCGCGCAGCTCGAGCGCAACGCGAGCTCCGAGGTGCGCGCCGGCGAAGATTCGGTCAAGCGAGCGCGCGAAGCTCGCGATGCCGCGCATCGCTCGGCCGACTTTGCGAATCGCGCGCTCGAGCTCGCGAACATCGCGTATCGAGGGGGCACCGGCACGAGCCTCGACGTGATCGATGCCGAGCGCACCGCGCGCGACGCCGCGGCGCAGGCCGTGATCGCCGACGACGGCCTTCGTCAGGCGCAGTTTGCCCTGCTCGCGGCGACGGGGCATTTTCCGAGCTAGCTGTCGTGTGTGCCCCACACGTGGTGGGGGCGATAGCCGGCGATCGCGACGTGGTTCCAGAAAGTTCGCGCGGCGAGCGTCTTGCTTGTAACGCTCTTCACTATGAAGAGCTTGCTGCGGGGCCTTTTGCTCCTGATTCCGATCGCGTGCTCGAACAAGTCTTCGAGCACCGATGTCGATGCCGGACTATCCGGATCGGCGGCCTGCACGGATGCCGCGACCGCGCTGTGCATGCTGCGCACCACGTGCTCCGACGGCTTCAACATCAGCAAAAGCTTTCCAGACATGGCGACGTGCGTGTCGCGCACCGCGCAGACATGCGAGGTCGATCTCGCGGCGCCTGGGACCGGCCAGTCGCCGGGGAACATCGAAGCGTGCGCGGCCGAATATCCGAGCGAGACGTGCTCGGATTACTTCGATGGCAATCCGGTCGCGTCGTGCGAACCACCGGCCGGCTCGGGCGCGACCGGCTGGCCGTGCGGCGCGTCGGCGCAGTGCGCGAGCACGTACTGCGCGTTGTCATCGGCCGCGACGTGCGGCGCATGTCAGCCGCTGCCGATTGCCGGCGCATCGTGCACGGTCGCCGCCGATTGCGGACGCGATCTCGCGTGCGCGACGCCGGCAAGCGCGACGACCGGAACCTGCGCCGCGTACGTCGGCAGCGCCGGAGCGTGCTTGACCGGCGTGCATCCGTGCGAGGCCGGCTTCGCGTGCGTCGGCGACGATCCGACGACGTCGACCAACGGCGCGTGTCAGCCGCTCGCGGCCTCGGCCGGCGCGGCGTGCGACGGCGCGCGCAAGACGATGCCGAACTGCAGCGGCGAGCTCGGCCTCGCGTGCATTCCGACGGCGAAGGGCAGCGCGGTCGGCACGTGTCAGATGGTCCAGCTCGCGGCGAGCGGCGCGGCGTGCGGCGACGTCGGTGCCGCGCCAATCACGGGCGTGATCGACTGCGAAGCGGGCGGCGAGTGCATCAAGGCCGGCAGCGCGGCGATGGGCACGTGCGTCGCGGCCGCCGGCGACGGTGCCGCGTGCAACAGCGACACGACCGTCGGGCCGCCGTGCTTGGCGCCCGCGAAGTGCGTGCCGACCGGCTCGGCCAGCACGATCGGCACGTGCACGCTACCGAACGCGACGACGTGTCACTGAAGCACCGCGACCATGTCGACGATCGCGTGCGCGACGATGTTGATCCATAGGTTGCGCCGCCACAGATAGAGTGCGGTCAGCATCGCGCCGCCCGCGCCGGCGACGATCAGGTGGCTCCAACCCCACGTGCCGACATGCGCGATCGCGAAGATCGCGCACGACGCGGTGGCGGCGAGCCCGCGCCGGCCGGTGAGCTCGCTCAGCCGCTCGATCGCATAGCCGCGAAACACGAGCTCTTCGCCGACCGCGGCTCGCACGACCGAGATAACCCGCCACCACAGCGGGGTCGCGGTGAGTGCGGCGAGCTTGCCGGTCTCGTCGGGGCCAACCGCGTAGATCGCGGCGAGCACGCCGAGCATGGCGACGCCGGTGGCCATCCCGAGCGCGATGCCACGCGCGTGCGGCGCGGTAAAGCCGACCGACGCGAGCGGTCGCCGCTCGACGAAGCGCACGTACGCGAGCACGCCGGCGACGAGCAGCCACCACGTCAGCTCGTAGAGCACGAGGTGATCGAATTCGTGCTCCCACGCTGCGAACGGCAAGCACGCGCAGCCGACCGCGAGCACCACGCCGACCGCCGACTTCATCATCGCCTGCCCGCAGACCGGGTCGCCTCGGGAGCGATCGCGGCGATCCACGCGCGAACCGCACGATCGACGCGGCGCGCGTCGTCGGTCGTGCACAGGTCGAGCATGAAGCCGCGCAGCCCAGCGACCACGATCGTTGCCACGGTGCGTGCCTCGGCCATCGACGTGCCGCCCGCGCGCAGTGGGCCGACCAGCGCGCCCAGCCAATCCTCGACGGTCGCCGCGAGAAACCCCCGATGTTGCGCCGGCTGGCGGATCGCGATGCCGACGGCTTCGAAGAACAACCGAAAATAGCGCAGCGACTCGGCCGTCGTCATGTGCTTCCACGCGGTCCAGCAATCGGCCGCGAAGCCACGCGCCGGCAGCGTCGCGAGCTGTGCGCGTTGCCGCTCGCGCAGCGCGGCGAACACCTCGGCGACGAGATGCTCCTTCGAGCCAAAGTAATACAGCAGCACGCGCGGGCTGGAGCCGACCGCGCGCGCGAGCGGTCGGAGCGACAGCTCGGCCAGGCCGTGGTGCGTGAGGTACTCGATGATGCGCTCCATCAGCTGCGCGGGCCGGGCGATGGCAACCATTGAAACGAGTGTTTCACGATGAAACGTTCGTTTCAATCTCGATCGACGCGCGCCGTCGCTGCCCCACCAGACGCGCGCACCGGCCGGTAGTATGCTGCCGCCGATGCTCAGGCGAACGGCCGTGACGGCGGTGATGCTCGCGACGCTCGGCGCGGTCGCGTCCACGCCGCCGGCCGATCCCGCGGACGACGGCGACGATGATCCAGAGGTCACCGACGATGCGTTGCCGGCGCCGGCCACGCTCGGCTCGGCGGAGACCTCGCTGATCGCAGAAGCGCATCGCGAGCTCGCCGCCGTGCACGAGAGCCACTACGCGCATCACACGATCATCGACGAGCCACACGGCGTGTTCGACTACGACTGCTCGGGCTTCGTCGGCTACGCGCTGAAGCGCGTAGCGCCGCAGGCATTCGGTGAGATCGTCGCCGCGACGCGGCCGCGCCCGCTCGCGAAAGACTTCTACGCGTTCTTCGCGAAGCGCGATCGCGTCGAGCGTGCCGCGGACCTCGCGCCCGGCGACATCGTCGTGTGGCTCGAGCCGCCGGCGAAGCACTCGCGCAACACCGGCCACGTGATGGTCGTCGATCGTGCGCCGGTCGCAGGCTCGAACGCCGGCGAGCTGGTCGTCGCGATCATCGATTCGTCGCACGCCGGTCACGGCCGCGCCGATGCGCGCATCCGCGATCATCGCAACGGCCTCGGCACCGGCGCGATCGTCTTGCTCGTCGACAACGATGGCAAACCGACCGGCTATCGCTGGTCGCTCGCGCCGCATTCGATTCCCTATGCCACCGCGATCGCGCTGGGCCGAGTGCCGTGAAGTCGATCGGCGCGCGTCGCGACGCTACGTGACCGCGCGGATCGAACGATCGAGCGACGCCGGGCCGGCACCACGGATCGAGATCCACAGGAACAACAGGCAGTACAGCACGGTGTCATCGGCGCCCGTCGCGAGCGGCAGCACCCGCCGGTCGAAGTGAAAGCCCCAGTGAAACTGGAAGTACGCGACGGCCATCTGGCCCGACGCGACAAACGCCGCGGGTCGCGCGAACAAACCGACCGCGATCAGTCCGCCGGTCACGAGCTCGATCACTCCGCCGATCCAGAGCTGCGAGCCGACCGGTGGCTGATGCTCGGTGAGCACGCCGAACAGCTTTTGCATGCCGTGGCACATGAACATCACGCCGGCGATGATTCGCAGCGCGGCAAAAACGATCGTGGCGAGCTTCTCGCGGTCGAGCTTGTCCATCGCCGAGCACGATACCGCAATCGTGTTCGGGATACAGCGGCTTGCGAGATATCTATCGACACTGACATGCTCGTGATGCTATCGATTGCGTCGAGCCCGATCCGTTGTGGAGTCGGGGCAGCGGCACCGACGAGCCGGCGTAGCCCGATCGGTAGTGGCAGCGCGTCGAATCCACTCGCCGGCACTCATGTTTACGAGTCGCGTTTCACGTAGTCCTTGACGAACGTGCTTGGCACACGTACAGTGATGTCATGTCGATCGGTTGCCTACTCCAAATCTCGACCGCGCGCGGTACGCGCACGGGTCAGGATCGGTGTGCCGATACGGCCGCCATCCGGCGGGATTTCGATGCGTAACTAGCCGAGCTAGCACGACGATTCGAAAGGCCCGCCGAGGAAGAACCTCGACGGGCCTTCGGCGTTTTCGGCAGCAGGCGTCTTTCCGCCAAGCTGCAGCCGACTGCTGTTCTCGTGAATCGACGGTTTCCCGAGCAATCGCTCATAGCGAAACGACAGCGACACGGTTCAGACGGGGTGATTGACAATCGAAGACTCGGCGCAGCGCTAGACCGGCGCTCGCCGCGGCATTTGCGGACGAGGCCGCTAGGTGCGGCGCTTCGTTGCCGACGAAGCTCAGGCGGGTTCGAATCCCGTTCCATCATCTCGAGATAGCTAGTTACGGACACTTGGTCTCGAAATCCTCTGGCGAGGATGCGCGGCTGTCCACCGCGATAGGCGAGTTCGATCCTCGTCGAGACCGCGATCATGTCTGGGGAGGCATGTGCCAAGGAGGCGAGCTGCACTTGCAATGCGGCTGCGGCCGGTTCGATTCCGGTCCTCTCCACGTCTGCGTCGGTCGCCAAGTGGCAAAGGCACGCGCCTGCAAAGCGCGAATACGCGAGCTCGATCCTCGCCCGACGCTCCAGGCCTCGGACGAGGATGTGACCGGCTCGAGCCGGACGGTCGCGCGTACCAGTCGCGGCCGAGCGAGCGCCCGACGTGCTGACGCCAGCTCTGCTCGGGCTGTAACATCGACGCATGAGGCGAACGGCGTTGCTGCTACTCGTTCCGATCGCCGCAAGCGCGAACACGCTCGAGGTCGGTCCCGGCAAACCCTACGCGACGCCGTGCGCGGCGATCGGCTCGGCACAGGCGGGCGACCGCATCGAGGTCGACGCGTCGGGCAGCTACAACGGCGATACCTGCGAGTGGACGACCGACAACCTGACGGTCGTCGGCATCAACGGCCGCGCGAAGATCGATCTGACCGGTGTCACGCCGGCGCAGGACAAGGGCATCTTCACGGTCGACGCGCCGAACGCGACGATCCAGAGCTTCGAGCTCTCCGGCGCCGCGATCTCGCAAGCCGAAGGCAACAACGGCGCCGGCATTCGCCACGGCGGCACCAACCTCACCGTGATCGACTGCTACTTCCACGACAACCAAGACGGCATTCTCGGCAGCCCGCCGAGCGCGGGCAGCGGCTCGGTCACGATCCAAGCGTCGGAGTTCTACAACAACGGCGCCGGCGACGGCTTCTCGCACAACATGTACCTCGGCGACTACGGCAGCGTGACCGTCATCGGCTCGTTCTCGCACCACGCGAACGTCGGGCATCTGCTCAAGTCGCGCGGCTACGTCAACACGATCATGTACAACGCGCTGCTCGACGAGACCGGCGGTACCGCGAGCTACGAGATCGATCTACCGCAGGGCGGCACTTCGACGATCATCGGCAACTTCATCGAGCAGAGCGCAGCTTCGATGAACCCCACGATCATCTCGTCGGGCGAAGAGACGCCGCTCAATCCGACGCAGCAGATCTACCTCGTGAACAATACGATCGTGAACGACCTATCGAGCGGCACGTTCACGAGCTTCATCGCCGGCACGACGGCGTTGCTGCAGAACAACATCTATCACGGCGCCGGCACGATCACGACCGGCGGCAGCGCGATGCAGGTCACGAACTGGACCGATACGCAGGGCGATCCGATGCTCGGCTCGAGCTACGACTTGCTCTCCGGGTCGCCGTGCATCGATGCCGGCAGCACGCTGCCGATGCAGTCGCTGGTGCCGACGATGGAATACGTCGCGCCGCTGATGCTCGTGGGCCGCATGATCGCGGGCACCGCGATCGACATCGGCGCCGACGAGGTCGGCGGCCAAACCGCGCTCGGCGGCGACGGTAACGCGATCGGCGACGACACCGACGCCGGCACCGGCTCGGGATCGACGGGCAAATCGAGCTCGGGCTGCGGCTGTCAGTCGCGCCGGGGCGATGGGCCGTCGTTCGCGATCATTTCGATCGTGTTGTTCGCGCTCTCGCGGCGCGGCGCCAACCGTCGCGCGTGCGCTCGCTCGTCGTGACGTTCACGGCCTGAGACAGCGCATCGGCGAACCCGGTCTTCGCGCGCGGCTTGCGGCCCGGCATGTCGGTGCCGTAGTAGAAGCGCTGCATCAACCACACCCAAAACGACGGCCGATACATGAATAGATCGGCCGCGAGCGCGAGCTGCGCTTCGTTGTCCCAGAACGCGCGCTGCGGCACGCCTTCGCTGCGGCGCAGCTTGAGCACGTCGTTGGAGACCGGGCAGCGCGTGATGCACGCGCGGCACATGTGATCGCGGCGCGGCCCGAAGTAGTCGCTCGCGATCATGCGATCGCACGCGGGCACGTTGGTGATCGCGTAGTCGTCGAACGCGCTGACCGGGCACGCTTCGACGCACAGGTTGCACGTGCTGCAATCGGCGAGCTTCCACGCGGTGCTCGAGGGCGCGTCGTCGTAGCGATCGACCGGCGCGTTCAAGAACACGACACCGAGCTTGCAGTTGAAGCCGAAGCGGTTCGAAAAGAACAGCGCGTTCTTGCCGATCGTGCCGAGCCCCGCGGCGACCGCGATCTCCTTGAGCACGACCGGCACGCCGGCCTGCGCTTCGGCGAGCGCGATGCCTTCGCCGTACGTTTCGCACAGCGGCGCGGCGATGTCCGCGGTCATCGTCTCGACGAAGTAATCGGCGGCGACGTCGGAGAACAACGCGACGACGAGCACGGCTTCGCTCGGGATCGCGCGATGGGTGAGCCGGATCTTGCCGACGAGGTGCGTGCCACGACGCGTCTCGGGCCCATCCGGGAAGCGCGCGCGCAGCACGCCGCCGGGCAACACCACGGCATCGAACGGCACGCCGGGCGGCGTGGCTTCGGAGAGCGCGCGATCGATCGCGTCGCGCGCGAGCACGATCGGTTTCGGCGCGGCTGCGACTCGCGCGCGAGTCTCGACGAGCTCGCGCTGCATCCACGGCGTCGCGATCGCGCGCGCGGCCTGCCAGCCGTAGCGCCAACCGGTATTGCTCGCCGTACGCAGCCAGTCGCGGATCACGCTGCGAACGTAGCGCGACTGGCCGCGCGCACGAGGGCTTTCCGCGAACAAGTCATTTCGCGAGCGCGCGCAATGCGAGCGGCAGCGCCACGCCGCCGGTGATCATCGCGATGTGACCGACGCCGGTGCGCACGTAGAGCACGCGCGACGCCTTGGCGTCGTCGGTCCAGCTCGCGGGCAAGCCGTAGAAGCGCTTGGTCGCCGGCAGATACTGCGCGATCCAGTCGCTGCCTTCGAGCGTGTCGCTCGCGATGTTGATCAGGCGATGGTGCGTGTCGTCGCGCGTCCATTCCATGAATCGATCTTCTTCGCCGTAGGCCGCGTCGAGCAGCACGAGCGTGCGCAGCGCCGGCTCGCCGAGCCACAACACGAGCGTGCGATACGCCGCGGAGTGGCCGACCGCGACGAGCTCGCCCGCGGGCATCGGCGCGTCGACGTTCGCCGCGACCGTCGCGATCAAGCTCGGCAGCGACTGCCACGCCACGGTCTCCGCGAGGCTCGACGGCGCAGCACACGCGATGAACATCGCGTTGAGCCCGGAATTCGCGAATTGCTCTTCGAGCTTGTATTCGGTCCATGCGCTGTCGACATCGATGTTGTAGCCGTGCACGAACACGACCGTCTCCGCCGTCGCGCGATCGTAGCTCGCCGGGATCCACACGTGGACCGGACCGCGCGGCGTCACCAGGCGCCAATGCGTCCCGTCCGCTCGTGCCACGCTCGCTGCGAACAGCAGCGCGAGCATCACGTACTTCACGTCACCAGTGTCGCTAATCTCGGCCGAGTGCGCCAACGATTTTTCGTCCCGACGGCGAACGCCGCGCTGGGAGAGCTAGCCCGGGATCACCGGCGCCAGGATCGGTGCGGCAGTCGACAACGCGACCGGAACGCCTGCGCTCTCAGCGGAGCGAGCGCGGGCCGCCGACGCGCCGGGCGTGGTCGCGATCGCGAGCTCGTTCTTGTGAACCCGTCGATGCGTTCGCGCGCGACGCGCAGCTCGGGCTCGAGCGCCGCTCGATCGACGTCGCTGTCATCGCGATACGTCATCGTGTCGGCCTGACCCTACACACGCGCGGTTGCGATCGTCGCGAGCGGCCGGCGCAAGTGAGCAGAATTTCGACGCGCTGCATCTGGCGTGGGACTTGCCTATTGCGCCGGCATCATGCGCGTTTGGTTAGCTTCGTTAGCTCTTCTGTTTGTCGGTTGTGGCGTGTCTGCACCCGATGCCGGCGACGACGACGGCGACGGCTCGGCCGTCTCGGACGTCTCGCCCGACGCGGCATTGCCGCACTTCCAGGCGTTCTTCGCGGTGCCGAAAGCCGACGGCACCGGCGATTCCGCGCTCGAGGACAAGGTTATCGATTTGATGAACGAGGCCGTCGCGGGCTCGAAGATCCGCATCGCGATGTTCCAGTGGTCGCACACCAAACCGGCCGATGCGCTCGTCGCCGCCAGCAAGCGCGGCGTCGATGTTCATGTCGTGATCGACGAGGAAGCCAACGAGACGACGCCAAGCGCGGGTGTCGACGTCGTCGCCGATGATGCTGCTGCTGATGATGATGGCGACGACGGCGGCGACGAAGACGACGCGGCGGCGACCCCGGCGGCGAAGATCGCCTTCGATAGCGCGATCGAGATCCTGCGCAAAGGGCTGCCGAGCGGATCGATCACGTATTGCTCCCGCGGTCACGGCTCGTGTCAGGGCACGAACATCAACCACAACAAGATCTACATGTTCTCGAAGCTCTCGGATGGCTCGGAGAACGTCGTGGTGCAGTCGTCGGCGAATCTCACGACGTTCCACCTCCACAACAACCTCGTGATCTCGCGCGGCGACAAGGCGCTCTACGACGGCTACGTCACGTACTTCGACGCGCTCGAAGCGCGTCACGAGAACCTCGATTACTACCGCCACTTCGACGGCGACCACACGATCGCGTACATGTTCCCGCGCGCCGAGGGCGACACGATCACGAGCATCCTCGGCAACGTGCACTGCACGAAGTCGAGCATCGTGCGCATCACGATGGCGTTCTGGGACGACTACCGCATCGGCATCGTGGACGGCTTGAAGGATCTGGTGAAGGCGGGCTGCGACGTGCGCGTCAACATGCGCAAAGCCGGCACGAACGTCTCGGCGACCGTGATCTCGGCGCTCAAGTCCGCCGGCGTCAAGGTCGGCGAGTATCCGAGCCAGCACGGCACGAACATCCACTCGAAGTATCTCCTGATCGATTCGGACTACGACACGACCAACGGCAGATCGCACCGCCAGCTGGTGTGGACCGGCTCGCACAACTACACCAAGGGCGCGCTGCGCGAGAACGACGAGGTCCTGCTCCGCGTCGACAACCCGACGGTGTTCGCGGGCTTCCTGGCGAACTGGAACACGATCCACGACCAGATCGGCGCAAAATAGATTGTGCACAATTGAATTGTGCGCGAGGTAATTCGGGAGTAGGTTGCGCGCATGAGCACCACGCCTGCGCCTCTCGCCCACAAGATCTACACCGCGACCTGCACCGCCGATCACGGCCGCGATGGCGGCGCCAAATCCGACGACGGCAACCTCGACGTCAAGCTGGCGATGCCGAAGGCATTCGGTGGCGCCGGCGGCGCCGGCACCAACCCCGAGCAGCTGTTCGCGGCGGGTTATGCCGCGTGCTTCGGCAGCGCGATCGGCCACGTCGCGCGGTCGAAGAAGCTCAACCCGGGCAAGATCAGCGTGACCGCGAAGGTCGACATCGGCCCGGTCGCGACCGGCTTCGGGCTCCAGGTCGAGCTCGTTGCGACGATCTCGGATCTCGATCGCGAGCAGGCACAGGCGCTCGTCGATGCGGCGCACCAGGTGTGCCCGTACTCGAACGCGACGCGCAACAACATCGTCGTGGACGTGAAGCTGGCATGAGCTCGCGAGGTGACGACGACAACATCCTCGCGCTCGACAACCAGCTGTGCTTCGCGTTGTACGCGGCCCACCGCGCGCTCACCCGCGCGTACACGGCGCTGCTCGATCCGCTCGGCGTGACGTATCCGCAGTACCTCGTGCTACTCGTGCTGTGGGAGCGCGATCACCGGCCGGTGAGCGAGCTGGGCACGTGCTTGGGGCTCGATTCGGGCACGCTCACGCCGATGCTCAAGCGACTCGAGGACAACGGGCTCGTCGAGCGCAAGCGCGATGGCGAGGATGCGCGCGTTGTCAGGATCGCGCTGACCCGCGCCGGCAAGGCGCTCGAGGCGAAGGCGCGCGACATCCCGGTCAAGCTCGCCGAGTGTGCCGGGTTCGATCTGAGCAAGCCGAAGTCGGTCGTCGCGCTGCGCCGGCTGCGCGAGCAGCTGCGCACGCTCGCCGATACGGTCGTGATTCAGGAGCTCGAGCCGCTGTCGTGAACGCGCGCGACCGGTAGCTCATCGGGCTCGTCGGGCAGCGATGTATCGATCGCGGTCTCGGCCGGATGCTTGGTCGCACCGAACGAGCGCAGCAGCCAGAACACCAGGCCGAGCACGATCACACCGGCGATGTTGAGCACGGCGTCGCTGCCGAACAGCGCGGGTGCCGAGTTGTGGTAGTGCGCGTACGCCTGCGTGTCGGCGAGGTTGGTGTACGCGATCGCGACGTTGCCGGCCGCGGTGCACAGCGTGTACTTGGTCGCGGCCGCCGCGTCGCCGTGGCCGATCGTCTCGAGCACGGTCGCGGTAAACGCGGAGAAGCAGATGCCGGTGACGAGCTGGTAGCCCGAGATGCCGATGATGTAGACCGCCGGCGTCTGTGCCTGTAGCGCGATCACGAACGAGACGATCGCGGTGAGTAGGCCCGACAGTAGATAGATCGCGCGCCGGCTGTTGCGGTCGCACAGCTTGCCGCCGATCCATGCGCCGATCGCGTTGAGCGCCGCCGCGCCGAGCCCGTTGACGAGCGCGACCGTGCTCTTGCTGACGTGGAAATCGGTCTTGAGCGCGGTGAACGAGTTCGTCAGCGCGGCGGTGCCGACGGGCGACAGCATCAAGATGATGCCGGTCACGCCGCTCCGCGAGAACAGCACGCGCTCGACGTCGCGGAACATCGTTCCCCAGACGTCGCCGGGCTTCTCGCGCGCCGGCTCGACGATCGAGAGCACCGCGAGCGACGGGGCGACCATCAACACGACGGCGATCAGCCCGAGCGCCCACGGCGGAATCTCGCCGTGCAGCGCGAGCAGGGCACTGCCGACGACCGCACCGCCGGAGATGTTGCCGATGTTGTACGCGGCGCCGGCGCTGCCGCGTAGCTCGTCGGGGATCGTGGTCGCCATCAGCGCGCCGTTGCAGCTGCCCACCAGACCGGAGATCACCTGGCCGGCGAACGCGAGCACGAGGAATGCGGTGATGTGCGTCTGGAGTGGGATCGCGCACGCGATGCCGAAGCACGCGGCGCCGAACAGCGCGAGGCCGATCAGCCAGTGCCGCCGCGACGGGCCGAGATCGAGCACCGGCGTGTAGAGGAACTGGAACCACGTCGGCACGAACAGGAGCGTCGTGAACCAGCCGATCTTGTCGAGGTGATAGCCGGCATCTTCGGCGAAGCTCGGCATCATCTGCGCGGTGAACGCGCCGCCGACCCCGTAGGGAATGCCGGTCAGCGCGAACAGCCAAGGGTGCGGAGGCTTCCGCCGATCCGACATCGCGCCGCATATTGGCACATCACGGCCAGCCGAATCGCCGACGTGTTGCGCGCAATTCAATTGCGTGCGAGCCATCCGCATCCCGGACGACGAACGCCGGTTCGACCGTCTCGCTCGCCGGTCCGCGCTGGCACGCGAACAGCGAGAACAGCGGGTCCAAGCCGGCGCGCGGGATGACGTCGCGACGGTGCACGATCGCGAAGCCCTCGCGATGCAGTGCGGCGATCGCACGGTCGAGCTGCTGGTATGGAAAGCACAGCACGAACCAGCCGCCGGGCGCGAGATGGCGACCGGCCGCCCGCGCGTAGTCGCCGATGTCGCCGCGCAGCTCGAACCGGGCGTGCGCCTTTTGTGAATCGGCCGGCACGATGCCGGCGCTCGGATCGAAATAGGGCGGGCTGCCGGTGACGAGCGGGAAGCGCTCGGCCAGCGCGAGCTCGCGGAGATCGCCGTGGATCGGCTCGACGCGCGCTCGATTCGCGCGGATGTTCTCGATCAGGAATCGGTGGCTGATCGGCTGTGCTTCGATCGCGACGACCGACGCGCCCGCCGGCAGCTGCGACTCGACGAGCAGCGCGACGCCACCGATCCCCGTGCCGAGATCGATTGCACGCAATACATCTGGCGCGTGCTCGATCGCGTACCACGCGGTGAGCAAGTCGTCGGTCGAGTGGCGATGGCCGCGCTTGCGCTGGAAGATGCGGTAGCTCGCGGTCAAGCCATCGACGGTGATCGGCTCGCCGAGCTCGAGCTCGAGCTCCTGCCTCCGCGCTTCGAGCTCGGCGCTGGTCACTTGAGGCGTTTGCGCAACACGCTGCTCAACGCGAACCGCGGCAGCTGGCCGAGCGAGCGCATCAGCGAGAGCGCGAGCTGAAACGGCGTGCCGCCCTTCGCCTCGATCGCAGCGCGCTGGCCGGTCGCGACATCTTCCAGCGCGCCGCGCGCGATCGTGCGGCTGC
>DATBAS010000157.1:0-43551 GCA_036271395.1 Kofleriaceae bacterium | reverse complement strand
GCCAGCGTCGTGACCATGATCGTCAGCGGCACCAGCACCGAGACGATCGTGAACGTGAAGCCGAGCGCGCCGCCGGCGGCGACCGCCAGCGCGACGGCCGTGCCGAGTGCGAGCACGATCGCGCCGAGCGCGCGCACGGAGCGGAACAGGAACACCGCGATCACGACGAGCAGCAGACCGAACACCGGGAACGCGCGCGCCGATGCATCGGCAGTCGCGCGCTCGATCCACGAGCTCACAAGCGGCTGGCCGACCATGCGAACCGGCAGCGCGCCCGACAACGCGAGCGCCCGATCGATCGCGGCGAGCACGTGATCGCGCTCGGCCGGCGTGTGCACGTCCAAGCTCGCGACGAGCGAGATGAAGTCGTCGCCGACGAGGTTTTGCGCGCGAAAGATCTTCGTGCCGCGCGCGAGCGCTCGCAGCTCGTCGATCGAGGCGGCCGGCCGCGCCTGGCGAAGCGCATCCAACGCCGTGAAGGCAGTCACGTGCGGGATCACCGACAGCGCCGCTTGCGCGCGCTGCACGCGCGCGAGTTCGGCCGGCGCCCACGGCGACGGGCTCTCGAACACGAGCAGCGCGATCGGCGGCTCCGGAAACAACGTGTCGAACGCGCGGGTGGCCGCGAAATCGGGATCGCTCGGCACGATCAGGCGGTCGATGCCGCTATCGCTCGGGATCCGGACCGCTTCGTAGATCGCGGCCGGCAGTAGCAAAGCGTAGACGACGAGCACGACCGCGCGGTGGCGCACGATCGCGGCGAGCGCGCGTGCGATCCGATCGTGCGGCGGGGTCATGTCCTCACGTAGCGAGTCGCGCGTGCACGCGTCAAGAGGTAGGGTCCGATCATGCCGATCATCAGAAGTGCTTCGTTGGTCGTGCTCGCGATCGCCGCCGCTGCAGTCGCCGCACCACCGGCGAAGCGAACCATCGCGGTGTGCTCGCCCGGCGCGGTCGGCACGCAGGCCGACGCGCAGCCGGCACTCGATCAGTTCGCGAACGCGGTCGGCGCGAAAGCGGGCGTGCCGCTCGCGGCGGTGTTCGACGAGACCGAAGCAGCCGGCGTCGCGCAGCTCAAGACGACCGGGCTCGGGTTGGTCTCGCTGCCGTTCTTTCTCGCGCACGAAAAAGAGCTCGGCCTGCACGCGCGGCTCGAAGTCGTGCAACAGGGTCGACCCGACCTCGACAAGTGGACGCTCGTCGCCAAGCAGGGCCGCGTGACCAACCCGACCGCGCTCGGCGACATGACGATCTACAGCAACGTCGCGTTCGCGCCGGCGTTCGTGCGCGGCGCGGTGTTGGGAAGCTGGGGCAAGGTCCCCGCGAGCGCGAAGCTCGTGCAATCGACGTCCGTGCTCTCGGCGCTGCGCAAGGCGGCGAACGGCGATCCCGTCGCGGTCGTGCTCGACGGCGCACAGCAGGCGTCGCTCGCATCGCTGCCGTACGCGAACCAGCTCGCGGTCGTCGCGACATCGCCCGCGATGCCGGCCGGCGTCGTCGTGACGATCGATGCCGACGTTTCGGCGGCGACGTGGGCGCCGATCGAGAAGGCGCTGCGCGCGATGCCGCCGGATCAGCTCGCGGCGATCCGACAGGCGAAGTTCACGGGTCTCGACGACAAGGCGCTGAGCACGGCGCGGACCGCATTCGAGGCCGCGAAGTGAGGGCCGCGGCGGTCGCGCTGCTCGCATTCGCGGCATGCGAATCGTCGATGCACGAGCCGTCGTCGTTGAGCGCGCTCGCGCCGCACCAAGCGAACGGTCGCAGCCCCGACCAGCTGATGCGCGACGGCGATGCCGCGTGGGCGCGTCGTGTCGAGCCCGCGCAGGCCAAGCTCGCGCAAGACGATTACCTCGACGCGGCCGTGGGCGACGACAAGCGCGTCGATGCGATCGTCGCGGCGATGGCGGCGATGCACTTCCGCATCGAGCACGATGCCGGGGTCGATAAGGGCGACCTGTCGCGGAAAGCGGTGGAGCTCGGCCAGCAGTGTCTGCGCCGCGCGCCGAACGACAGCGGCTGCAAGTACAGGCTGGCGATCGCGCTCGGCCAGGAAGCGCGCGAGCATCCGGCGCAGGGCAAAGACGCGGTCAACCACATGGTCGACCTGCTCCGCCAAGCGATCACCGCGCAACCCGCGCTCGACGACGCCGGACCGCACCGCGTGCTCGCGCTCGTGCTCGTGCGCGCGCCGTCGTGGCCGGCCGGGCCCGGCGATCCCGAGGCCGGGCTCGACGAGGCTCGCAAAGCAGTCGCGACCACGCCCGACGCGGCCGAAAACCAGCTCGCGCTCGGCGAGGCGCTCGCCGCCAACGGATCGATGCCCGAAGCTCACGCTGCCTATGCAAAAGCTGCACAGTTGGCCGCATCGTCGAAATCGCCCGACGCGAACGGCTGGCAAAAGGACGCCGAGGCTGGGCTAGCCAAGACGCAGTGAGATTAAACCGCGATAAAGGTCACTGCGGAGAAACACATCTGCGGCGATGATGCGCCGTCAATGCCGCTCTTGCTCGTCGAGGATAACGCAGTGCTAGCGGCGTCACTGGCGCGCGGCCTACGCGAGGATGGGTTCGAAGTCGACGCCGTCGGCACGGGCGCGGATGCGATCAAGCGGCTCGCGCGGCGCGACGTCGACGGCGTGGTGCTCGACCTCGGCCTGCCCGACATCGACGGCCTCGCGGTGATCGATGACGCCCGCGCACGCGACGTCCACGCGCCGATCTTGGTGCTGACCGCTCGCGACGCCGTGAAGATGCGCGTCGACGCACTCGATCGCGGCGCCGACGATTATCTGGTCAAGCCGTTCGAGTATGACGAGCTGCTCGCCCGGCTGCGCGCCCTACTCCGCCGCGCGGCCGCGCCGCGGTGGGCGCCGCTGACCTGCAACGGCCTGGCCTACCGCGACAACGAGCTCGTCGTGACGATCGGCGATACGCGCATCCCGCTGTCGCCGCGCGAGCACGTGCTGCTCGGCTTCTTCCTGCGCCGGCAAGGCGAAGCGCTCGCGCGCAACGAGATCCTGCTGCAGGTGTTCGGTTATGGCTTCGAGCCGGGCACGAACCTCGTCAACGTCCACATCGCGAACCTGCGCCGCAAGCTCGGCACGAAGGCGGTCGTGATCGAGACGGTGCGCGGGATCGGCTATCGCTTGCGCGCCGCCGGGCCCGGCGATGCCGCGACGCCCGGCGACACCGACCCAGAGTCGGCCGATCCATGATCCGTGCACGCACGCTGCCGAGCCGGCTCGCGCTGTGGATGTGCGGGATGATGTTCGCCGGGCTCGCGGTGTTCACCGCCGCGGCCTACGTCGTCGTGTACATCGAAGAAGAAGCCGACGTCGAGCGCGGCGTCGAGCAAGACGCGGCCGCTTCGGCGCGCGCGCAGGTGATGACGTCGCTCGCGATCGCCGCGCCACTCGCACTCGGCCTGTCGGTGATCGCCGCCGCGTGGGCGAGCCGTCGATTGATCGGCCCGCTCGAGCGCGCGACCCGCACCGCGACCGCGATCTCGGTCGATCGCTTCGACCGCCGCATGGAAGTGCCGGCCGATTCGGTCGAGCTGCGCGCGCTCGCGAACGCGATCAACGACCTGCTCGATCGGCTGCAGCGCGGGTACTTGGCGCTGTCGTCGTTCTCCGCCGATGCGTCGCACGAGCTGCGCACGCCGATCGCCGCGGTGTCGAGCGAGCTCGAGACCGCGCTGCGCCGGCCGCGTACGGTCGCCGAGTGGGAAACGTCGGCGCAGACCTCGCTCGCCGAGCTGCATCGGCTCGGCCGCCTGGTCGATTCGATGCTGCGATTCGCGCAGGCCGATGCGACCCGCGACGCCGAGGCGACGACGGTCGAGCTCGCCGACGCGATCGAAGATGCGGCCGCGGTCCAGCTCGCGGCGGCGGCGAAGGCGGGCGTGAAGCTGCGCGTCGAGCTCGGCGCCGGCGTCGCCAAGCTCCGCGGCCATGCCGAGCTGCTCGGCACCGCGGTCTCGAACTTGATCTCGAACGCGCTGCGCGTCACGCCGAAGGACGGCGAGGTCATCGTGACGCTCGAGCATCGCGATCAGCTCGCGACGATCACCGTCGAGGACACCGGGCCCGGCTTGCCGGAAGATCGCAGCAAGCTGTTCGTGCCGTTCGCGCGGATCTTTTCGGGTCAAAGCGCCGGCGTCGGCCTCGGGCTCGCGATCACGCGGCGGATCGTCGAGCGTCACGGCGGCACGATCAGCGCCGGCAGCGGCGCGCGCGGCGGCGCGAAGCTCACGATCGAGCTGCCGTTGGCGTAGCCGGTTACTGCGCGACGCCGGCCGCGAAGTCGGTGTCGATCGCGGTCTTGACCTTCGCGAGCTCGGTCTCGTCGGTGAAGATCACGCCGACTTCCCGGTTGTAGCCGAGCGAGCCGGCCGAAAAATTCTCCGAGCCGACGAAGCCCTTCTTGCAGCTCGTGCCGCTGCAGTCGACGAGGATCGCCTTGGCGTGGATATATGGGTTCGAGGCCGTGCCCTCGTCGGAGGTCGGGCCGGTCATCACGACCGAGCCCTTGCCGGCCGCGCTGATGATGTCGTTGTCGCTCGTCGAGTCGGGGCCGGCATTCGCGACCACGACGTGCACGGTGACGCCCTTCTTCGCAGCCGCGACGATGCCGTCGACGATGCCGTTCTGATCGGTGTCGCTGAGCTCTTCGACCTCGACATCGAGCGTCGACGTCGCCGACGTGATGAGGCCGTACAGATCCGGCCGCGCGTTGTTGTTCGCGACGACGAGCGCGCCGCTCGGCGAGACCGAAGACATCGCGTAGTCGGCCTGGAAGATCGCCGTCGCCTCCTGCACGTCGGCGAGCGACGTGTCGGTCGCCAGATACTCGCGGTTGTACTCGGGCGAGCTCGTGTTCGCGTTCATCGTCATGATCCACGCGGTCTTGCCGTCGATCATCACGGTCTTCTCGTGGGTATACGTGAACGTCGAGCTCGACCACACGATCGGGATCCCGGCGGTCATCAGCGTCGTGTACGCGGGCATGTTGAACGAGCGGGTCGTGGTCGAGCCGTCGAGGATGACCTTGACGTCGACGCCGGCGGCGTGGCGCGAGGTCAGCGCCGAGATCACGCCCTGATGGTCGAGCTCGTACATCGTCATGTACAGGCTCGTCGTCGCGGCATTCATCGCCGCGACCAGCTCGGAACCCTTGTTGCCGTTGGGCTCGACGATGATCGAGATGTCGCCGGTCGGCGTGATGTTGCTGCCGCTGCCGGAGCCGCTGCCGCCGCTGCCTCCGGAGCCGCTCCCCGAGCCGCTCCCACCGCCCCCGTCGCCACCGGATTGTTGGTTCATCCCCGGCATACCGCCGCAGGCTGCGAGGACAGCGATCAACAGCACGCTTCGCACGGCCGGAACGGTACTGCCACCGGGCTGCCATAGTGATTAAAAAACGACCTGTCACAAACCGACACACCGGGCAAAAATACCGTTGCCGTCGGGGAGTGAGGCTGGAGTAGAGTCCGCCGCGATGCGGGCTGTCCTTCTCGTTTCCATCACCTCCCTCACGATCGCCGTGGCTTGCGGCAACTCGAACAACAACAATGGCGGCGGAGGCGACGGCGGCAGCGGCTCTGGTAGCGGCAGCGGCAGCGGCAGCAACTTCGTGCCCGCCGATGCCCCAGTCGCGACCGATGTCACGTGCACGACGTTGGCGCCGCTCGGCAGCGGCACGTGCTCGGTGACCACCGGAAGCTCGACCATCCTGCTCGAAGGCGAAGTGCTGACCCAGAGCACCGTCTATCACGGCGGCCAGGTCGAGGTCTCCGCCGGCAAGATCACGTGCGTCGGCTGCAGCTGCGCGCAGGGCGGCGAGACCGTCGTGACCTGCCCGGGCGCGTCGATCTCGCCCGGCCTCATCAACCCGCACGATCACATCTCGTACGTCAACGATCAGCCGCCGTCGCCGCTGACCCAGCGCTACGACGATCGCCAGCAGTGGCGCACCGGTGACGAAGGTGCCATCGAGCTGTCCAACAAAGGCGGCGCGAGCGCGGCTCAGCAAGAATGGGGCGAGCTCCGCCATCTGATGGCCGGCGCGACGTCGGTCATCGGCGCCGGCGGTGAAGCCGGCCTCGTGCGCAACCTCGACGAATCGGCGATGCGCGGCGCGGATCTGACCGACACCGCGGTCTACTTCGACACGTTCCCGCTCGACGACTCGAGCGGCACGCAACAGACCGCGAACTGCGACTACGGCGGCAGCGCGGAGACGCCGGCCGAGCTCCAGAGCCACAACGACACCTCGTACGAGCCGCACACGTCGGAAGGCGTCGACATCTACGCGCACAACGAGTTCTTGTGCGAGAGCTCGGCGACATACGACACGAAGTCGGGCGAGCAATCGAACGATCTGCTGCTGCCGATCACGTCGATGATCCACGCGGTCGCGCTCAACGCCGCCGACTACGAGCTGATGGCCGGCGCGACCACCGGCATGGTGTGGTCGCCGCGCTCGAACATCTCGCTCTACGGCGATACCGCGCGCGTCAGCGTCGCGTCGCGGCTCGGTGTCAACATCGCGCTCGGCACCGACTGGCTGCCGAGCGGCTCGAGCAACATCTTGCGCGAGCTCGCGTGCGCGAGCAGCTACAACACGACGTACCTGAACAGCTACTTCAAGCCGCAGGACCTGTGGGCGATGGTCACGGGGAACGCCGCGAAGGTCACGCACATGGACAACGACCTCGGCGCGCTCGCGATGGGCAAGCTCGCCGACATCTCGATCTTCGCGCCGCAGCCGAGCATGACGCCGTTCGAAGCGGTCATCAACGCGCAACCACAGGATGTCGCGCTCGTCATGCGCGGCGGCACGACGCTGTACGGCGACGATGCCGTCGTGTCCGCCCTCGTGACCAACGGCGCGACCGCGTGCGATCAGATCTCGGTGTGCTCGACCGAAAAGCGCGCGTGCTTGATGAGCGAGATCAACACCACGTACGCGACCCTCTCGAGCAGCAACTCGACGCAGTACGCGCTGTTCGCGTGCGGTGCGCCGCCGGTCAACGAGCCGACGTGCACGCCGTCGCGGCCGAATGCCGTGTCGATGTCGACGATCTACACCGGCGTGCCGAGCTCGACCGATAGCGACGGCGACGGCATCCCCGATTCGCAAGACAATTGCCCGAACGTGTTCAACCCGGCGCGCCCGATGGACAACGGCAAGCAGCCCGATGCCGACGGCGACGGCATGGGCGATCCGTGCGATCCCTGCCCGCTCGACAAGACGAACAGCTGCACGTAGTTCGTCCGGGAGCGTGGCGTCGATCACCCGCGGACGCCTGCGACACGGGGCGCGGCTATTCGCCCAGTGTGGCGGCACGTCCACGCCGGTACGTGTAGAATTGTTGCGGGGACGCCCGTAAGGGCGTGCCAATTCGGCATTCAACTTGCTTTACCGGGGGACCATGCTCATTCGCTTCGCAACCACCACGCTTGCTGCTTCTCTCCTTGTCGGCGCCCTCGCGACCGGCTGTACCGTCACCACGAGCTCCGGTGACGATGACGGCGGGACGGCCACGCTGACGATCGTCAACGACGAGAGCTTCGAGATCGACAACATCTACATCAGCCCGTCGGGTTGGGGCGACAGCGACGACATCCTCGAAGGCATCCCGCTCAGCAACGACCCCGGCGACAACTCGATCACGGTGTCGGTGACCTGCGATGACTACGACATCGAGATCGTCGATCCCGCGTCGGACTGCTACATCGCCGAGTACGGACTCTGCGGCACCGACGACGAATGGGACATCACGGACTCGTTCTTCGACGGTTGCTCGCCGACCGAGCCCGATGCCGCGCACCTCCCGGCGCCGAAGTCGACGACGTCCGCCGGCTTCCACGTCGTTCGCAACCACAAATAAGTCAGCTAACGCGAGACCGGCCGACCATTGGGTCGGCCGTTTTGTGTTTCGGCGTAGCGGGCTTACTCGCCCGCGGCCCAGTCCGCTTCGTACTGCGCGTGAATCTGGCCGGCGGGCATGGGCTCGAAGATGAGCTCGCCGACCTCGCGGTTCTTGTTGAACGAGGTATCGGACATGTTTTCCGAGCCGACGAGCGCGATGCCGTCGGCTTGGATCATCTTGGTGTGGAGGTAGTTGGCGTAGAGGATCTTCGTCGGGATGCCGTGCCCGGTCAGGAGCGTTTGCGTCGCGGTGTTCTGCGGGTTCTTCGCCGGATCGCTGAGCAGCACGCGCACGGCGACACCGCGCGCCTGTGCGGCGATCACGGCGTTCTGCACCAACGTGTCGTCGAGGTAGAGCACCTCGATGTCGAGCGTCTTCATCGCGCTGTCGACGTGCGCGACGATCCGAGCTTGCGAGTTGATCGGCGAGACGATCAGCCGCGTGCAGCCGAGCTCGGGCTCGGGGCCGGCGACCCAGTCGGTCTCGTAGATCGATTGCAGATCGGCGACGTCGTCGGGGTCTGTATCGATCACGCCGTAGTTGCGCTCGCCGCCCGGATCGGCGGTCGTCGCGCCGACGTTGAAGTTGCCCGACAAGATCACCGCGGTCGCCTGGTCGACGATCATGTACTTCGCGTGCGCGAACGAGAACACGGTCGGGTCCAGGTGGTTCGGCACGTTCGCGGCGGTCAGCTGCTGCGTGACCGCGGTGTTGTTCGGCGACTCGCTCGCGTCGAGCAGGACGCGCACGGCGACGCCGCGGTTCTGCGCATCGATGATGTGCGTCGCGACGTCGGTGATCGTGAACAGGTACATCTGGACGTCGAGCGAGGTCATCGCCTTGTCGATCGCGGCTTCGATCGAAGGCTCCCAATTGTCGGGCCCGATGAACACGGTCGGCGTCGAGCTGCGCGGCGAAGTCGTCGAGCAGTCCGTGCGCGCGACCGCGCAGCCGCCGCCGCTACACGACGCCGCGAGCTCGACGTTCGCAGCGCCGCTCGACGACTTGCGCTTGATCAGCGCGCGATACGCGCCGGCGTCGAGCTGCAGCGTGAGCTTGGACAGCTCGCCTTCACCGCCGTTGTCGTTCTTCGCGAGGTACGCGCCCCACGACGGCGAATTCGCGGGGGGATCGTAGACGTACAAGATCGTGTCGAGGTCGGAGCTGCCGCCGGTGGTCTCGAGCGTCACCGTCGCCGAGCCCGACAGCGAGAACGTGAAGTAGTCGAGCTCGAGTCCGGATTTGAACGTCGCTTCGCTCGCACTGCCCCAGGTCAGCGCGCCTTCCAAGATCGGCGTGGTCGCCGCTGATCCCGAGCCGCTCAGCGGATCGTCACCGTCGGCCTCGTCGACGACCGCGGTCGGTCCACACGCGACGACCAACAACACGCCAAACACGAGCTTCATGCCGGCGCGCACTACAAGCTCTGTTCCACGGCCAAGCGCGGGCAATCACTATCGCGAGCGTGCAGCCATGGCGCACTGCGGCGAGTCCCGCAGCCGGCTACTCGTTCGGCGCGTGAGCTGGGCTACGGCTCGTGCGCCGCGAGCTCGGCGATCGCGGCTTTGATCGAATCGATCTGAGGCACGCTCGCCATCTCGAGGTGATCGGCCAGACCGATGCCCGGGATCGCCGCACCGGCGACGAGCTTGGGCGGCGCGTGCAGCTCGTAGAACAGCTCTTCGCAGATCCGGCGGATCAGGTGCTCGCCGAAGTTCGTGATTTCCGTGTCCTCGTTGACGCACAGCACGCGGTTGGTCTTCTTGACGCTCGCGGTGATCGCGTCCCAGTCGTACGGGTGCAGCGAGCGCAGGTCGATCACCTCGGCGTCGTGCTCTTCGGCGGCGGCAACGGCCATCGGCACGTTGCGGCCGTAGGTCAGCACGGTCACGCTCGTGCCCTCGCGGGCGACACGCGCCTTGCCGATCGGCACGTAGTACTCCTCGAGCGCCGGCCATTGCGGCAGCCAGCTCGTGCGATCGCCGAGCGGCGCATCGATCAGCTGGCCGAGCACTTTGTCGTCGAGCGGCGCGCCCGGGATGTCTTCGCCCGCCTTGCCCTTCACCCGCAGCAACGCCTTCGGCATCAAGAACATCACCGGGTTCGGATCGCGAATCGCGCTGAGGAGCAGGCCGTACGCGTCGAGCGGCGTCGACGGCATCACGATCTTCCAGCCCGGAATTCGCGTCGCCTGCGCGTCGAACGAGTGCGAGTGATAGATGCTGCCGCGGATGCCGGCGCCGACCGGCGTCATCAGCACCAGTGGCACGTTCCAATCGCCGCCGGAGGCCCAGCACAGGTTGCCGGCCACTTTGAGCAGATCGATCGTGTTGAACGCGTAGTCGCAGAACTGGATCTCGGCGACCGGCTTTTGCCCGGCGAGCGCGAGCCCGATCGCCATGCCGACGATGCCGCGCTCGTCGAGCGGCGTGTTCCACGCGGTCTTGAGGCCCTGCGTGCCGGTGAACACGCCACCGAGCGGCGCGCCGACGTCCTCGCCGAAGATGTCGGTGACGCCGAGCCGGCTCTCGCCGACGTGGAGCGCCATGCGGATCGCTTGGATCATGCTCGGCATGTCACTCACCTCCGACGAGGTTCGTGTCGGAGAACACGTTGTTGTAGATGTCGTGCGGCTCGGGCGCCGGCTCGCTCGCGATCCGCTTGCTCGCGTCGAGCAGCTCTTGGTTGTAGCGCGCGCGCAGCTCGTCACACTTCGCGCGCGTCATCAGCTTGCGCGCCTCGAGCGTCTGCTCGAATTTGTCGAGGCAGTCGACTTCGCCTTTGACGATGTTCGCGCCGCTCGCCGACGAGTGGCCGCGCAGCCGCGACACCATCGCCTCGAGCAAGTACGGCTTGCGCTCGCGGCGCACGTAGTCGAGCGCCTTCGCGATCGCGGCGTAGCTCGCCTCCGCGTCGTTGCCGTCGACGACGGCCGTCGGCATGCCGAACGCCTTACCGCGATCGGAGATCTGCTCGTAGCCGTGCTGGCCGGCATACGCGGTCGAGATTCCCCAGCGGTTGTTCGTGACGATCATCAGCATCGGCAGCTCGGCGCCTTTGCGCGAGCTCCATACCAGCGCGGTCGCGAAGTCGCCTTCGGCGGTGCCGGCGTCGCCGCCTTGCACGATCGTGACGCCCTTCGCGTGCTTCTGCGCCTTCGCGGTGCCGATCGCCATCGAGAACTGCACTTCGATCGGCGAGCTGACCGGCACGACGTTCCAGGCGCGCACCGAGTAGTGACCCGCGAAGTTGCGGCCCTTCGAGTACGGATCGGTCGCCAGGTTCCGCATCTGGCGCAGCGAATCGATCGGATCGGCGCCCATCGCCAGCAGTGTGCCGCTCGATCGATAGTGCAGGTGCAGGTAGTCGTGATCGACGCCCTGCCCTTTGTTGACGAGCAACCCGAGCGGCACGTTGAACGCCTCTTCACCTGGGCCGCCGATCCAGAAGTAGCCCTCGCCCTGCTTGTACATGCTGATCAGGCGCTCTTCGAGCACGCGCGCGCGCAGCATCAAGTCGTAGGTCTCGAGCAGCTGTTCGGGAGACAGCCGGGACGACACGGTCGGAACCGCGGATAGCGTGCTCACGCTGGTGTCTTACACCGCAACGACTAGCCGTGGAATACGCGGCTGGCGACGATCAAGCCACGTTCGATGTCGAACACCTCGGCGATCGGCAAATCGGCCTCGCCCGGCAATCGCCGGATGTACTCGAGCAGCGCACGATCGGCATCGGCGGTGATCGACGTTGGGATGTAGCGCAGCGCCGGCAGCCGCTCGAACGAATCTGCCCACCACGCACGCAGCGCCGGTTTGCCGACGAGCTTGCCGCCGGTTTCGGGGTGGCGCACGCGGATCTTCGGCGAGCTATGCGTCGCGTCGTCGGCGTAGAGCGCGAGCAAGCCGTCCAGATCGCGCGCTTCGAACCGATCGAGCCAGCGCTCGGCGATCGGTCTCGTGTCCGCGTCGCGCCGCGTCACGACCGCGCCATCGAAATGCGATTCGCGGATCACGCCGCACACGCTCAGCCGATATTCGCTGTAGTAGCGGTCGCGGCCGACCTGCTGCGTGGTCACGTGCTCGCCGTGATCGCGCCACGCGGCGAGATGTGCCGCGGAGTCGAACTCGATCACCGCGCAGCGCTCGCCGTCCTCCGCGGCGAAGTCTTTCGCGGCGACGAAGCCCGGCATCGCGACCGCGAGCCCGAACATCCGCTCGGCGTCGGGGTTGTAGGCGTCGGCGATCCCATCGCGCAGCCGCGAGCGAAACACGATCATCCGCGACATCGGCGGACGATACGCGAATCAGGCAAGCTCGGCGAACGCCGAGCGCGCCGGAGGCGATGCGCGGCTACGCGATCGCGTGCATCACGTCGGCGACGGTACGCTCGTCGGCGGTCGAGATCTGATCCGGTGTGACCACGCCGATCGGCGCGCCGCGCTGATCGACGACGACGATCGCGCGCTCGCCTGGAAACAGCGCGAACATTCGGGCGAGCGCGGTGGTGCGCGCCGAGCCGCCGATCGATATACGGGCCGTTTCGGCCAGCACGCGCGCGTCAACACCCTTTCGCCATGCGAACAAGCCCCGCATACCTCCGATGACGGCGGCGGCGGAGCGTTGTTCACGCTAGTACGGCTGGAACGAGCACGATGGCGTGGCCGGGCCGCAGGTCGCACCGTTGGCTTCGCTGTAGCAATCGTCGAGCGCCGAGTCGAGGATCGAGTTGACCGAGTCGTCGTCCCAGCCGCGCGCGTCGCGGTCCTCGGAGGCGGGGTACAGCTGGCCGGTCGTTTCGTTGACCGCTTCGCAGCTCACCGTACCGACGGTGTCCCACGCGGTGATGCCCCAGCGGGTGAACCAGCCGCCGTGCGCGACGTGGAAACGCCCCCAGTCGTGCGTCGGGTGGTAGCCGCGCGCGATCACACGGAGGTGCGGATCGCGATCGATCACGTGCGCCGGACGATGATCGACGATCACGGCGTGGTGCTCGTCCTTGTTCGTCTTCGGGTCGTGCACGATGTACTCGTGACCCGGATTCTTTTGCGGGTGAACCGGCTGCTCGGGGTGCGCCGACATGTGGACGCCGACGGCGCGGGGAGCCGACGCCTTCGGCGGCGGAGACGCCGGACGTGGCGCGCGATGCGTATCAGCGAGTGCGAGCGCGGCGGGCATGCAGAGC
This sequence comes from Kofleriaceae bacterium, assembly GCA_036271395.1. Classification (GTDB taxonomy): domain Bacteria; phylum Myxococcota_A; class Polyangia; order Haliangiales; family Haliangiaceae; genus JABFXX01. Next base: position 30,435 of record DATBAS010000157.1, on the reverse strand, counting down.
GATGCCGCCAAGATCGAAACGAACGGTGCTTTCATGGGCCGCACTATCACGCGGACTCGATGTGAACTAACGTTAAGCGCCGCGAGGTTTTCGCAGTCTACTCGGTGACCTGCCACCGCTTGAGCATGCGGTAGAGGGTCTTGCGATCGATCCCGAGCGCTTGAGCCGCCGTCGTGCGGACGCCGGCGCAAGCTTCGAGAACCTTCAAGACATGAACGCGCGTGATCGCTTCGAGCGACATATCTTGCGACGAGTCGAGAGACTGCTGCTGCATGACCCGCGGTGCATTGCAGCCGCAGTGCCTGAGGTTAAGGGTGCATGAGCGCTCGATTGTCCCGCGGCGCCCCATGAACGGCCGCGGCAAACTGCCGCGCCACCGCGACATTAAAACGCTGTACGAACTCTGCACATCCGCGGAATGACAGCCACTCCCGTGGTTTGGCGTTTGCCTATTCCTTGCCCATGCGTTGGAGCGTGCGGCGATCGATCCCGAGTACTTGTGCCGCAGCGGTCTTGTTGTGATCGACGCGCGCGAGCACCTTTTCGATGTAGCGGCGCTCGAGCACCTCGAGCGTCGGCCAGTCGGCGTCGATCGCGCCGCCCGCGCTCGCGAGCGCGACCGGCGGCAAGTCACTGGGCAGGATGACGTCGTGCTGGCACATCGCGACCGCGCGGGCCATCGCGTTCTCGAGCTCGCGCACGTTGCCCGGCCAGCCCCGGCCGCGAAGCGCGTTGAGCGTCGCGTCGGTGAGCTCGGGGTTGGCGCGGCCAAGCTCGAGCGCGTGCCGTGCGGCGAAGTGCTTGGCGAGCGCGACCAGATCGTCGCCGCGATCGCGCAGCGGCGGCACGGCGAGCGTGACCACGCTGAGCCGGTAGAACAAGTCGGCGCGCATGCGACCCGCCGCCATCTCGGCCGCGAGATCGCGGTTCGTCGCGGTGATCACGCGGACGTCGACGGTGAGCTCCTGCGTGCCACCGACGCGGCGCAGCTGGCCCTCCTGCAGCACGCGCAGGAGCTGCGCCTGCAGCTTGGCGGTGACGTCGCCGATCTCGTCGAGGAACAACGTGCCGCCGTCGGAGACCTCGAACAGGCCGCGCCGCGTCGTGAGCGCGCCGGTGAACGAGCCCTTCTCGTGGCCGAACAGCTCGCTCTCGAGCAGGCTTTCGGTGAGCGCCGCGCAGTTGACGGCGACGAACGGGCCAGTCGCGCGCTGGCTGCGCTCGTGGATGGTTCGCGCGACGAGCTCTTTGCCGGAGCCACTCTCGCCCTGGATATAGATCGTCGCGTTGGTCGGCGCGACCTGCGCGATCTGCTTGTACAGCTCGATCATCGCCGCGCTCGTGCCGATCAGCGTGCGGCGATCGAGCACGTCGCTCGAGCCCGCGAGCCGGGCGTGCTCGCGGCGGCGATCGCGGCGCTCGAGGGCGCGGGCGATCGTCGCGCGCAGCTGCGCGAGGTCGACCGGCTTGGTGAGGTAATCGGCCGCACCGCGGCTCACCGCATCCATCGCGGCGCGCGGATCAGCGAACGCGGTGACGAGAATGACCGGGATGTCGGGGTACGCGCGGCCGATCGCCGCGAGCAGCTCGAAGCCGCTCGTACGAGCCATTTGCACGTCGGAGATCACGAGGTCGAATGCCGTATCGCCGGCGGTCGCGAGGCGGCGCAATGCCTCGGAACCGTCGGCGGCGAGGTCGACCACGTGGCCGTCGCGCGCGAGCACTTCGGCCAGCATCTCGCGACTGAGATCATCGTCGTCGACGACGAGCGCGCGGATCGCAGCCATCGGCGGATTTTACCATGCGCTATGCTGGCGCCGTGGCTCGGGGCACGATGCGCGTAGGCTATCTGATCGCGATCATCGGCGTGATGATGGCGTTCATCCTCGTCGTCGACCTCTACGGGGCCCGCCGCGCCGCGCAATCGGCCGACCAGATCTTGAACAACGCGACGCAGTCGATCCGGCTCGTCAACGACCTGCACTGGCAGCTGCACCGGCTCAGCGAGGTCCCGGCCGAGCGCGTGCCCGGCGTGATCGCGCAACTCGATGCCGACACCGCCGCGTACGCGCCACTCGCGACGTTCGAGGACGAAGCCAGGACGTGGGCGGGCGCGCGCGATGCACTCGCGTTGGTGCGCGAGCAAGCCCGGCGCGGCGACACGGGCGCGATCCGCGCGAGCGAGACCGCGCTCGCGCCGGCGATCGAGCAGCTGCTCGCGATCAACGTGCGCGAGACCGAGCACGCGACGCAGCGGATGACGTCGACGCGACGCGTGGAGTTCGCGGTCGACGGCATCGCCGTGCTCGCCGCGGCGATCGTGATCGGCGTGCTCGGTCTACGGCTCGTCCGCGTGCAGCAGCGCGCGACCGAGCTGCTCGCCGAGAACTTGTCGCGCGCCGAGGATCGCAATCGCGAGCTCGACGCGTTCGCGGGCCGCGCGGCGCACGATCTGCGCTCGCCGCTCAACCCGATCCGCGGCTACGCCGAGCTGATCTCGACCGACGCGAACGTGCCACCCGAGACGCGGCGTCACGCGAGCCTCATCACCAAGGCCGTGCTGCGGATGCAGCGCATCATCGACGACATGCTCGAGCTCGCTCGTGCGGGTCACGTCGAGAGTGGCACGGCGGCGATCGTGCCGGTGCTCGGTCGCGTCCGCGCCGAGCTCGAGGCGGAGCTGCACGATGCCGAGGTGCGCGTCGACGCCGACGACCTGTCGGTCTCGATCACCGAGACATCGCTCGAACAGATCTTGCGCAACCTGATCGGCAACGCGGCCAAGTTTCGCTCGCCCGACCGCAAGCTCGCGATCGACGTCAGCGCGCGCCGCGAGGCTGCCGGCGTCGTGATCGAGGTCAGCGACAACGGGGTCGGCATGGATCGAGAGTCGCTCGACCACGCGTTCGATCCGTTCTGGCGCGGCCGCCGCGACATCGCCGGCACCGGCTTGGGCCTGTCGATCGTCGAGCGGCTCGCACGCGCGGGCGGCGGCACGTGCCGGCTCGACGGCGAGCGCACGCTCGGCACCCGCGTGATCGTCACCGTGCCGATCGCCGCCTGAGCTTGAGCGCGACGAGGCCGATCAGGATCAGCGACATCACGCCGTCGCCGCCCGTCGATGCGCAGCCCGCACAGCCGTGGCGGTGCACTTGCTCGCCCGTCGCGGCGCTCTCGTCGTCACCGTCGGTGTCGGCGACGCGGTTGGGCTTCGCCGTGTCGCGCGAGAGCCCGGCCTCGAACGTCCGGCCCGCCGGCACGTTGCGCGTGTAGTCGTCGCTGATCGTGACCCCCTGCGACGTGCTGCTCGGATCGATCGCGGGCGCCTTGCCGTTGATCGCGATGACCTCACCGCCGACATGGCCGTCGGCGGATTGCTGCGCGATCGCGTCGCGCTTGCGAGCGCGGCCCTGCGCGAGCGTCTGCGCCGAGCTGGCATCGAGCTCGGTCGCAGGCACCGCCAAGAACGCGGTGTACGGCGTGACGAAGTTGTACGCGAGCGCGAGATCGATCACTTCGTCGTGGAGCTCGGTCTGGTTCGTCGGCGACAGCTCGAGTTGCTCGAGCAGGTGGTCGACGCGCGCCTGCGCCCACAGCTGAGCCGTCCACGCGTGCGGATGCGCCGTGTCGATCACGCGCTTGTAAACGACGGGCTTGCCCTCGAGCTTGCCGCGGATCGTGAACGTCATCGAGCCGGTGCCTTTGTAGCGGCCGGCGACGCGCAGCTCGTCCTCGGCGAACAGATCGGGCAGCGTGCGCGGATACATTCGCGAAGCGACCGCGCCCTCGACATCGACCGACACGTCGACCAGCAGCGGATGCGCGATCGCCGAGCCGAGCCGAGCGACGTCGCCTTCGATCTCGGTCGCACGCTCGACGTAGACGAAGCGCCCGCGCTTTTCGGCGGACAACTTTTCGAGCAGCGCCTTGTTGACGTCGGTGCCGACGCCGAGCGTGAACAGCCGCAGATCCGACGTATCGACCGCGACGGCTTTTGGCGCATCCGACTCGCCGTCGGTCAGGAACACGACGATGCGCGGCCGGCCGGCTTCGGGCTTGGCCTGCGAATGCACGGCGGTCTGCAGCGCCAGCGCGAGGTCGGTGCCGCCACCGGCGAGCAGCCGATCGACGAACGCCTTGGCTTGGCCGCGCGCGGCCGCATCGACCGGATGCGGCGCGGCGAACAACGGATCGACCTCGTCGGAGAACGCGATGACGTTGACGCGATCGCGCGGATCGAGCATGTCGATCAGCTTCGCGGCGGCGCGCTTGGCGAACGTCATCTTCTGGTCTTCGGCCATGCTGCCCGAGCGATCGATCACGATCGTGACGTCCTTCGGCATCGCGGCGGTCGCCGGCAACTGCGGCGCGGCCAGCGCCACCACGAACCAGCCTTCGGTGTTGGCGGCGGCCGGCGGTTGCACGTACGCGTCGGGCGTCCACGCCGGCTCGTCGACATCCCAGCGCAGCTCGATCTCGCCGTCTTTCGCGGGACCGGTCGCGCGCACCCGCACGCCGGTATCGAGCTTCTCGACGCCGAGCACGTGGGTCGCCGAGGTCAGATTCTTGATCGGCCCTGCGAGCGTCACGATGATCTCGGCGTTGCGGCTCGAGATCGGCGCGCGAAACTCGACGCTGTGATCGCGGCGCTCGAGCCACTTGCTCCACGCGATCTCGACGCGCTTGTGCTCGCCCGGTGCGATCGGAAAGACCTTGAAGCCGTACAAGCCCTCGCCGGTTTGCTCGAGGATCGCCGGATCGCGGCGCCGCGTCGTGACCTCGGTGTAGACGCGCTCGGCGGTGCCCTTCTCGAACACCTCGCCGACGATCTTCTGCTCGCCGTTCCAGTACGCGAAGCCGTCGACATGCGAGCCCTGGCCGGGCTGGAGCTGGTAGTGGCCTTCGATCTGCTGCGACAGCCCGTTGCTAAACGTCTGCATCAGGTCCGCACGCGCGTGTTGGCCATCGATATCGACGACTAACTTTTCGGCGAAGACCGGAAGCGCGTCGCCGCGATCGGTCGCGATCATGACCGCGGAGAGCCGATCGGTGGCGATGGGTTGGGCGGTCGCGGCCGGCACGAGGCAGACCACGACCATCCCGGCGAGAGCCAGGCGGTGGTTCGACATGGCGATGTCAACGCGCGCTCCCAAGGATCGATCTGATCTCGGTGTCGCGATATACGTGGCCAGCCGTGGAATCGCGTCGCGCTTGGACCACCGTGATCGTCGGAACGCTGACGATGACGGTCAGCTACGTCGATCGCCAGACCCTCTCCGTGCTCGCACCGCACGTCACGCAAGCGCTGCACATGACCGACGCCGAATACGGCTTACTCGGCTCGGCGTTCGCGCTCGCGTACCTGGTCGCGACCCCGATCTCGGGCTGGTGGCTCGACGGTATCGGCGCGCGCCGCGGCCTGGTGCGCTCGTTGTTCGCGTGGTCGACCGTCGCCGCGTTGCACGCGATCGTGCCGGGCTTCGCGACGCTGCTGTGCTTTCGCGTCGCGCTCGGGCTCGCCGAAGGCCCCGGATTTCCCGGCGGCGCGCAGACCGTGCAGCGCATGCTGCCCGAAGCCGCCCAACCGCGCGGGTTCGGCATCCTGTTCATCGGCAGCTCGCTCGGCGGCATGATCACGCCGCCGCTCGCGTCGTGGTTGTTCCGCGAATTCGATTGGCGGACCGCGTTCCTCGGCAGTGCGGTCGTCGGGCTCGCATGGATCCCGCTGTGGATGTTCGTCACGCGCCACGACGACGTGCGCGAGCGGCTCGATCGCAGCCGCGACACCGCCGAGCCGCGCATGAGGTTCCGCGAGCTCGTGACGAGCCCGATCGTGATCCGCGCGATGATCGCGGTTGTCGCGAGCTCGCCGATCGTGCTGTTCGTCGAGCAGTGGGGCTCGAAGTTTCTCGTCGGCGAGCTCGCGGTGACCCAGGGCGACGTCGGTCACTATTTGTGGCTACCGCCGCTGTGGTTCGATCTCGGCGCGCTCGCGTTGGGCCACCTCGCCGCGATCACGCGACGCGGGTTCGCGCCACCGCGCACGCTCTACGCGATCGCGACCCTGCTCGGCGCGACGCTCGTGCTCATGCCGCTGGCGCACTCGCCGTGGCAGGCAATCGCCGTGATGTCGGTCGCGCAGCTCGGCAGCGGCGCGCTGCGCACGCTGGTCACCGCCGACTTGCTGGTCCGGATTCCGCGCCACGCGATCGCGTTCGCGGGCGGGACATTGGCGTGCGCGCAATCGATCGCGTATATCGTGGCCGGTCCGTTGATCGGCAGTGCACACGATCACCACGTCGCCTACCCGACGATCGCGGTCGTGATCGCCGCGTGGCTCGTGCCCGGCTCGCTCGTGTGGATCGCGTGGCGCCCGGCCGATCGCTTGGAACGCAAAGTATTACTATAATGCATCCCGTGGACGCACCGCCGGCGGCCGAGCCTGAGGGCGACAAGCCGCCAGAACGCCCGAGCGCAGTCGCGCTCGACACGCCCCCGGCGGGCAATCCGTTCGTCTACGCGACGGCGGCGGTGTTCCGGCCGGTCCGCAACCTGGTCCAGCTGCTGACGCCCGCGGAGCAGCCGCTCGAGCTGCAGATCGTCGGCCGCACGCTGTTTCACGCCGCGATGGTCGGGTTATGCGCCGGCCTGCTCAGCGTGGCGTTCTATGCCGGCGCCGAGATCTTGCAGAACCTCTTGCTCGAGCAGCTCGCCGGCTACGAGCCGCTGCGCTCGGCCGGCGACAAGGTTTGGGGCAGCACCGCGACGACGTCGCATCTGTGGCTGCTGGTCGTCATTCCAGCCGTCGGCGCGCTGATCGCCGGGTTGCTGACGCGCTTCGCGCCGGAGTGCCGCGGCGGCGGCGGCGACGCGACGATCGACGCGTTCCATCACGACGACGGCGTGATCCGCCGGCGCGTCCTGTGGGTGAAGCCGCTGGCATCGATCGCGACGCTGGGCTCGGGCGGCTCGGGTGGCCGCGAAGGCCCGACGATGCAGATCGGCGGCGCGATCGGCTCGACCGTCGGCCGCTATCTCAAGGTCAGCGCGCGCGAGCGCCGCGTGCTGATGGTCGCCGGCATCGCCGCCGGCATCTCGGCGGTGTTCCGCGCTCCGCTCGGCGCCGCGCTGATCGCGATCGAGATGCTCTATCGCGACGACTTCGAATCTGAGGCGCTGATCCCGAGCGTGTTGGCATCCGTTGTCGCGTATTCGGTCTCGATCTCGATCTTGGGCGAGGCGACGCAGTTCGGCCACCTGCCGCCCTATCCGTTCCGGCCCGGGCAAATCCCGCTCTACATCGGGCTCGCGATCGCGGTGTCGGCGGCGGCGTCGCTGTTCGTCGGCACGTTGCGGCTCGCTCAGCAGATCTCGCGGCGCATGCGCGTGCCGGAGTGGGTGCGGCCCGCGATCGGCGGGCTCTCGCTCGGCGTGTTCGTCACCGCGTTTCTGTATTGGGTCGGCCCGATGGTCGGCCACGCGCACTCGGGCTTGGGCATCTTGGGCGGCGGCTACGGCGCGGCCCAGGTCGCGATCACCGGCGCCGACTGGCTGCCGGTCGGCTGGCGCGGCGTCGAGATCCTGGTGCTGCTCGCGCTCGTCAAGATCTTCGCGTCGGCGCTGACGATCGGCTCGGGCGGCAGCGCCGGCGATTTCGCGCCCGCGCTCGCGATCGGCGGCTTGCTCGGCGGCGCGTTCGGGATCGCCGCACGGATCCTGCTCGACGATCCGACGATCAACCCCGGCGCATTCGCGCTCGTCGGCATGGGCACGTTCTACGGCGGCATCGCGAACACGCCGCTCGCCGCGCTCGTGCTGGTGTGCGAGATCGCCGGCAGCTACGAGCTGCTCGTGCCGCTGATGCTCGCCGAAGGCGTCGCGTTCATCGCGCTGCGCAAGGTCTCGCTCTACACCGCGCAGGTGCCGACGCTGCGCGACTCGCCGGCGCATCGCCACGACGCCGATCCGCTGGTGCGGCTGCGCTGCAGCGACGTCGTCCGCCGCGAGCGCGTGTTCCTCAAGTTCGCGCCGGAGACTCGCGTGCCCGAGCTCACCGCGCAGATCGCCGGCGCCGCCGACCAGGACGTGTTCCCGATCGTCGATGCCGGCGGCGTGCTGCGCGGCATCGTCGCCGCCGAGTCGCTGCGCGTGATCGCGTCGAACCCCGAGCTGCATCAGCTGGCCGTTGCCGCGGACCTGATGATGCCGCCGGTGTCCGTCGCGCTCGACGCCCCGCTGCGCTCGGCGGCGCAGCTCATGCTGTCACACGATCTGCGGTCACTACCGGTCGTCGACTCGGCGGGCACGATCGTCGGGCTGCTCGACGAGCACGACGTCTCTGCCGCGGCGCTCGCCGAGCCGAACGCTACTGCAGCGTGATGTCGACGCGGCGATCTTGCTTCCAGCTGCTGTCGTCGGTGCCGTTGGCGTCGAGCGCACCGCGCGTCGTTTGCGCGATCTGCTTCTGAGTGACGCCGAGGTGCTGCAAGAAGTCGCGCACGGTGCCGGCGCGGCGCGACCCGAGTCCCATGTTGTATTCCTCGGTGCCGCGCGGATCGGCGCGCCCGGTCAGCTCGAGGCGACGGCCCTTGAGCGGGCCGGCCGTCACGCACTGCGCGATGGCCTGCAGCACGTCGCGATCGGCGGGCTCGAGCGATGCCGCGTCGTAGTCGAACTTCGGCGCCTGCGAGACGCTATCCATGTGCAGCGTGCACTGCTTCGCCAGATCGTCGGAGACGTAGACGTTCGGGCTCGCCTGTTGTGCGGGCGGCGCCGCTTTCGGAGCGGGCGCTGCAGCGACAGCGGGCGTGGTCGGAGCAGGTGTGGCGTGATGGCACGCCGCGACAAACAAGCAACTAACGAGAGCTACGCGAACCATGGATCGGGCCTCCAAGCATTCACGACGGCGGCATCGCTCGGCCGTTCACGGTAAACTCGTATCTGCTTGTCATCCGACGCCGATTCGCAGATCGCAGGGCAGCTCGAGCGCATCATCCGACGCGTCAAGCAGTCGATGAACTATCGCGGCTCGTACTCGACGCGCGACATTTTGGGATCGCTGGTCGCGCGTTGGGTCCACAGCGGCGAGTGGGAGCGGCTCAAAGAATTGCCGCCCGAAGAGCGCAAGCTCGGCGAGAGCGTGCGCCGCTTCATCCTGGATCGCTTCGATCAGCTGCGCCGGCGCGGCCACCGCGAGGAGCTCGACAAGGAGCAAATCCCGTTGCCGGACGAACAGCTGCTCGGCGAGATGGTCGAGCTCGCCGAGCTGCGCAAGTGGGTGATCGATCGCGTCGCCGATCTCGAGCGCGGCGTCGTCGATTCGCGCGTGCGCATCCCGCTCGCGCGGCCGCAGCAAGCCGGGCAAATCCTGCGGCTGTATCTGGATGGCAAGACGCAGCGCGAGATCGCGACCGCGCTCGGGATGTCGCTCGGCGTCGTCAACAAGCGGATCGTCGAAGGCACGAACTACTTGGTGCTCGTGCAGAGCATCGAGCAGGGGATCGCGTGAGCACGCGCGATGTCGGCGAAGCGCTCGCGGCGATCGCCATGCGGCCCGATTCGGAGTGGCCCGCGCTCGTCGCCAAGCTGCCCGACGAGCTGCGCACGCAGGCGCTGATCTGGCTGCGCGCGAACCGCGAGCGGCTCGACGACGACGAGGCCACGCCCGCGCTCGAGGGCGATCGCTACGAGCTCGGCGTGCTGCTCGACGTCGGCGCGACCGCCAGCGTGTGGCAGGCGCACGACGCGAAGCTCGGCCGCAACGTCGCGATCAAAGTCTTCCGCGGCGAGCGCTCGGCGGTGATCGACGAGATCTTGGCCGAAGCGCGCGCGGCTGCCGAGGTCACGAGCGATCACGTCGTCCGCGTGCTCGACGTCCACGGCGCCGATCCGCCGTACATCGTGATGGAGCTCGTCGGCGAGTGGGAGCCCAAGCGCGGCGTGCTCGCTCCCGGCGGCTCGGCGGCCGCGATCCGGCCGCGCTCCGACGACGAAGCCGTGCGCTGGGTGCGCGACGTCGCGCGCGGCGTGCACGACGCGCACCTGCGCAACGTGTTCCACCGCGATCTCAAGCCGCACAACGTGCTGATCACGCCGTTCTCGCGGCGCGCGCGCATCGCCGATTTCGGGCTCGCGGTCAGCGACGGCCACGAGACCAGCGTCGCGAGCGGCACGATCGATGGCACCCGCGACCGCGCGCTGCAGATCGCCGGCACGCCGGGCTACATCGCGCCCGAGCAAGCATCGGGCTTGCCGCAGACCTTGGACCCGCACGATCTCGACGAGCGCGCGGTGCTCGTCGGGCTCGACGTGTGGGGCCTCGGCGCGCTCGCGTTCGATCTGCTCGCGGGCCGGCCGCCGTGGCAAGCCGAGGCCGACCTCGAGCCGTGGGAGCTCGCGGCGAGTGCCACGGATGCGCCCGAGCTGCCGCGGTCGTTGCCGCGCCGGCTGCGCCGGATCGTCGGCAAGGCGCTCGCGATCGCGGCCAGCGATCGCTACGCGACCGCCGGCGAGCTCGCCGACGACCTCGACGCGTATCTCGCGCGCGAGCCGACCAGCCACGACAGCTCGCGCGCCGCGCGGTTCTGGCTGTGGTGCCGGCGTAACCCGCAGCTGACGATCACCGTGGGGCTCGCGACCGCGCTCGCGGCGATCAGCGGCGGCACGTACATGCAGATCGTCGAGGTCGGCGCGCAGCGCAACGCGCTCGCGGTCGAGGCGCGCAAAGAGGCGCTCGATAACGCGGAGCTCCAGGCGCACGGGGTCAAGGTGCGCGCCGAGCTCGCCGCGACCGAGCACGAGCTCGATGCCAAGAACGCCGAGCTCGAGCAGGTCAAGCAGACGCTGACCGACGCCGACAAAGAGTACGAGGCGATCGTCGCCGCCAACGAGCGCGCGCTCGCCGACGCCAGCGCCGCGACCCGCGCGCTCGCGGACCAGCTCGCGCAGGCACACACCGAGCGCGATACCGCGAAGTTCGGCCGCAAGCTCTACGAAGATTTTTGGAACCGCGCGCGGCTGGAATCCGAGCAAGCCGATCGCGACCGCGATCAGGCGCAGCGCGATCGCGACGGCGCGCGCGACGAGCGCGACAAGGCGCTCGAAGAACGCGATGCGGCGGTCGACGCCCGCACGCAGGTCGAGCAAGAGCGCGACCGCGCGCTCGCCGATCGCGATCGCGCCGAAGCGATCCGCCGCCGCATCGAAGGCGATCTCGCCAAAGTCACGGCCCAGCTTGCCGCGCTCAAGGGGTTGCCCGCGCCGCAGGCGAAGCCATCGGCGACGCCGAGCGTGCAAGCGCAGCGCGTGCCGCCGACTGCGGGCTCGGCCGCGCCGCGCACGCCCGCGATCGCGCCGGCAGCCGGATCCGCCGCGCCGCCGACCAAGCCCGCCGCGGCGACCGGATCCGCCACGCCGCCGACCAAGCCCGCTGCGGCGACCGGATCGGCCGCGCCGACCCCGACGCTCGCGACCGGCAGCGACGCGACGCCTATTCCTTGAGCATCGCGAGGCCCTTGAACGCGGCCTCGCGCGTGCGCACGAAGCCGCCGGTGCGGCGCGACTCGAGCGCCTTCTTGCCGTCGCCGCCGGCTTTCTTCGCGCCGAGCATGCCGATGCCGATCGCGGCATTGACCTGCACGTTCTCGGCGGGGTGATCGAGCGCGTCGCACAAGATCTCCACGGAATCGGGCAGCGCGCCGACCAGCGCCAAGATCCGCTTCGCGTGCTCGTCGTTGTCGGTCTCGAGCCCCTTGAGCAGCGCGGTGAGCATCCTGGCTTTGCGCGCCGCGAGCACACCCGCGACGACCTTGCACACGTCCGGATCCGGGGAGCCGAGCGCGCCGACGAGATAGCTCGCGGTCTCGCGCACGGCATCGTCGCCGAGCTTGTCGAGCGCCTGCGCCGCGGCACCGCGCACGCGCATGTCGTCGTCGCGGAGCAGGACCGCGACTGCGACCGCGGCGGCGACGCCGTTCGCGCCGAGGCTGCCGATCGCGGTGGCCGCGTTCGCGCGCACGACCGCGCGGCCGTCTTGCGCGTAGCCGACGAGATCGTCGAGCCGCAACTTGCTCGGATCGGTAAACGCTTCGGCGCCGAGCAGCTTGGTCTCGAAGCCGTCGACCGCGACCGGCTCGGGGCCGCTGCGCTTGGGACCGTCGAGCACTTCGAGCGCGGCGCGCACCGCTTCACGCGTGCGTGCGTCGCCGCCGGTGCGCGCGCCTTCGAGCGCTTTGCGGCCCTTGCCGACGCGCTTGGGCCCGAGCATGCCGAGGCCGAGCGCGGCGTTGACCTGCACGTTCACCGCGGGGCTGTCGAATGCGTCGCACAAGATGTCGGCGGCATCGTCGAACTGGCCGAGCAGCTCGCCGGTTCGCTGCGCCGCCGTGACCTTGTCGGTCTCGAGCCCGCGGACGAGCGCCGCGATCATCTTGCCCTTGCGGGCGCGGATCACGCCGGCGACGGTTTCGGCGACCTTGTCATCGCGATCGCCGAGCGCGCCGACGAGATCGTCGGCGGTCTCGAGCACCGCGGCGTCGCCGATCTTGTCGAGCGCTTGCGCGGCCGACATGCGGACGCGCGGCACGTCGTCGCGGAGCAGCACGCCGAGCGCGCGCGCTGCAAACGCCGCCGGCGCGCCGAGCACGCCGAGCGCGAGCGCCGCGTTGCCACGCACGAGCTCGCGGCCGTCTTGCAGGTGACCGGCGAGATCGCCGGGCCCGACCGTCGTCAGCTCGGCCTTGCCTTTGTCGAGGTCGGCGGCGGTCAGCGCGCGCGTCTCGAAGCCTTCGATCGCGACCGCACGTGGCCCGGTGGCGCCGCGCGGCTCGATGCGATCGAGTGCGCCGCGCACGGCATCGCGGGTGCGTGCGTCGCCGCCGGTGCGCGCGCCGTACAGCGCTTGCATCGCGGCATCGCCGAGCTGCTGCTTGGTGATGAGGCCCATCGCGCGCGCCGCATTGACCTGAACGTTCACGGCCGGGCTCGCGAACTCGCGCACGAGCAACGCCGGCGCATTCGGCAGCTTCGCGAGCAACTCGCCGACGCGACGCCCGCCGTCTTCGCTGCCGGTCTCGAGCCCTTTGACGAGCGCCGCCTCGGCGCGCGAGCCGAGTGCACCGAGGGTCTCGGCCGCCGCTTCGGCGACATCTTCTTCGGCGTCGCCGAGCGCGCCGGCGAGATCGTTTGCAGCCGCGATCGTCGCATCGCCGAGCTTGCCGAGCGCCTTCGCGGTTTCTTTGCGAACCGCCGCGATGCTGTCGCGCAGGTTGAGGCCCATCGCGGTCGCCGCTTCGGCGCCCGATGCTGCACCTTTGACCGCGAGCGCGCGCGCCGCGTTGATCTTGACGTGCGCGCGTCCGTCGTGGAGCGCGAACGTCATCTCGCCGATGTCGATCGCTTTGTCGTACTCGGCGAGCTCCGACGCCGACAGCTTGCGCGCCTCGAAGTCGGGAATGTTCTTCGGCAGCCGATCGACGACGACTTGCTTCTCGCGCGCGATCACTTGCAGCGACGCTTGCTTCGCCGCGGTGCGCACGTCGGGCACCGGGTCGGTCGCTTCGAGCGCCGTGAGGAACTCCATGGCGACGTCGAGATCGGCCTTGCCGAGCTTGCCGAGGCCGGCGACCGCGTTGATCCGCACGCGGCTGCGCTCGTGCTTCGCCGCGCGGATCAAGAACGCGATGCCGCGCTTGCCGAGCGTGCCGCACGCCGCGATCACCGATTTCATCGCGATGTCCGTCGGAACATCGAGCGCGATGATCAGCTCGTCATCGGCGGCGCCGACGAGCTCGGCGAGCAGCGCGACGACCTTGTCGGTGATCTCGGGCTGCGTGCCGGCGGTCGCCGCGACGATCGCGGGCACGAGCGGCGTGGCACTGCGGCCGAGCTTGGTGAGCGCATCGGCGGTCGCGTTCGCGGCGACCGCTTCGCTGTCGCGCAAGAGCGGCACGAGCTGCGGTGCCGCGTGGCCGAGCGCGGCGAGGCCGAGCGCCGCATTGGCGCGGACGTACGCGCGGCCGTCGATCAACGAGCCCACGAGCGAATCCACCGAGAGCTGCGCGGCGCCGCGCTTGATCTCGTCGAAGCCAAGCCTGCGCTCTTCGAGATCGAGCGGCCCGGATGCCGCCGGCTCGGGCTTCTTGTCGACTTTCGCTTCCGCCGGCTTCGCGTCCGCCGGCTTCGGCTCCGCCTTTGGCTGCGACTTTACCTTCTGGCCATCCCCGTCTTGGCTCATGAGGACGAGCTAACAACGAAACGGGCCGCCGGTGTCAGTTCAGGTGAATCATCTTGCCGACAACCCGCACTTCGCCTTTTGCGTCGACGTTGACGTCGGCCTCGCCTTCGACGTTGACCTCGTTGCCGGTCAACGCGAGCTCCTCGGTCGCCTTGATCGCGACGCGCTTGGATTCGATCTCGAGCGATTCGGTCGCCTTGAGCTGGAGCCGCGCGCTCTCCATCTGCAACACGAGACCCTGATCGGTGAGGCGCACGCGGAGCTCGACCATGCCGGAGCTGCTCTTGATCTCGACGAGATCGCCGTCGACGTTGAGCGTGCGCCCGCCCGGCAGGTAGACCTCGCGCTCGTCGGAGACCTCCTCGGAGCCGGTCTCGACGTCGAGCGTTTCCTTCGGCGAGGCTGCCATAAAATGAAGCTAACACATGGTACGCAAACGGCGATGGAGATCCTCCTCGTGTGCCCGGCGTGCCGGACGGTCGACGGTGACCGGATCGACGTGCGCACGATCGAGCGCGAAGGCGCCGCGTTGGGTTGCGCGTGTGGGCGGCGCTATCCGATCGTCGGCGGCGTCCCCGTCGTGTTTGCCGAGCCGCCGGATCCGAGCTCGATCGCGACGGGCGAGCTCGATCCCGAGACGGCCGCGCTGCTCGCAGAGCCGGGGCCCGACGACGCGCCCTACCCGCGCCTGCTCGAGCACATCTCGATCTACTTCGACGCGCATTGGGGCGACCGCGCCGAGCCCGCCGCCCCGCTCGCGAGCGAAGCGCTCGTTGCCAAGCTCGCCGAGCGCGCGAATCATCGCGTCGCCAGCGCCGTCGAGCTCGGCTGCAGCGCCGGCCGCATGCTCGCCGAGCTCGCGCGTGGAGCCGATCACGTCGTCGGCGTCGACATCCAGCACGGCGTGCTTCGCCGCGCTCGCCGCTTGCTCGCCGGCGAGCCGGTCGCGTACGGGCGGCGTCTCGCCGGCCGTCATTATACGACCGCAACGGCGCGCGCCGGCGATCGCGCGACGGCCGCAACGCTCGTATGCGGCGATGCGTTGGACCCGCCGCTCGTGCCCGGCGCATTCGAGCGCGTCGTCGCGCTCAACCTGCTCGATGTCGTGCGCCGGCCGAGGCACCTGCTGACGGTGCTCGACGCGCTGTGCATGCGCGGCGGCGAGATCATCATCAGCTCGCCGTATGCGTGGCAGTCGAGCCACGTCGATGAAGGTGCGCGACTTGGAGCTGCCGATCCGGCCGGTGCCGTGCGCGAGCTCGTCGCCACCGGGCTATCGCGGCCCTACACGATCGAGGACGAGGCCGAGCTGCCGTGGAGCTTGCGGCGCGACGCCCGCAGCGCCGCAACCTATCGCATCCACTACATCCGCGCCCGCAAGGGGTAACCGCGGCGGTCAGGCCGTATAAGCTTGGCCAGGTCCATGCCCGCGCCCCAAGCCAGCATGATGCAGCAGCTCGCCCGCACGAAGTTCATGAGCTTCGCGCTTCGGGTGCCAACGAATTGGCAGGACCCGCAAGGCGATCCTGCGGGCGCGCAATACGGCAAGGCGTTCAAGGACAGCGAGAAAACCAGCGTGCCGGGAACGCCGCCGCTGTTCATCGCCGCGTCGGCGAACAAGTACCACACCGATACCCAGAAGATGTTGATCGCCAAGATCGGCTCGTTCATCGATACGACGTGCTCGGCGATCTGCTCGGCGTGGGGGCAGTGGCAATCGCTGACGACGATGACCGGCGTCATCATCAACGGCCCGGTCGCAGCCGGCGGTCAGCTGGTCGGCCCGCCGCTGATGCCGCTCATCATGGCGAGCGGTGCCGTTTCGACGCCGAACCTCATGAAGTTCACGAACGTGATCGCCACGGTGATCTCGACCGCATGGCTCAGCTTCACGGCGACGGTGAAGATTCCCGGCCTGCCGATGTATCCGGCGTTCACGATGTTCCTGGGCCCGATCGCGCCGCCGACGCCGAACGTGCCGATGCCGTTCGCGACGCTGACGCAGGTACCGGTGTCGATCTCGGCATCGACCATGAAGATGCAGATGGTGGCGCAGCTCGGCGATCCGCAGGCGCCGTTCGCGCCGCAGATCTTCGAAGCGATCTGCACGGCGTTCGAGCAGTGCTACGACCTGTGGAAGATCTCGACGATGGTCACCAACATTTTGGGCATCGGGCCGATCCCGACGTTCGCGCCGCCGTTTGTTCCGGGCGGCCCGGTCGTCGGCGGCGTCGGCACCATGACGCCCGGAGGTTTGACGTAATCATGCCGGCACAAGGACGAGTCGGTGACATCGCGAACGTGCCGGCCGACGCGCACGGCTGCCCGGCATGTCCGCACCCGGCAGTGGGCCCGGCGATCTCGGGCTCGCCGGACGTGAACTGCAACTCGATGCCCGCATTGCGCGTCGACGATACCGGCATACATGCCGCGTGTTGCGGACCGAACACGTGGACCGCACAGGCCGGCAGCGGCACCGTGTTCATCAACGGGAAAGCCTCGCATCGCATGAACGACGCCACCAAACACTGCGGCGGCATGGGCACCTTGAAGGTCGGATCGCCAAACGTGATGGTCGGCGGCTGAGCTTGAAACCGATGGTGCGTTCGCGCAGCATCGTGCGCGAATGCGCCGTGCGCTGTCGTTCGTAGCCGGCGCGACCGCGTTGCTCACCGCCGCGGCGGCGTACGCCGACGACGACTACCTGCTGCCACATCCCGATGCCAACTGGTGGCTGTCGGCGCAGGGCAACTTCATCTGGCAGTTCCAGCCCGGCTTCACCTCGCCGTATCAAGGCACGAACAGCTTCCTGCCCGACGATCATCACGCGCTGTCGGAGGTCGCGACGGTCTACGGCGGCTATCAGATCACGCGCACGACCGCCGTCGTGATCGACGGCGAATCGGCCGGCGGCAGCGGGCTATCGGCGGCGCTCGGCTTGGCGGGCTTCACGAACCTCGACGTCGTGCGCAACCCGACGCTCGGGCCGACGCCGTATCTCAGCCACGCGTTCGTCGAGCAGATCATTCCGCTGTCCGATCACTGGGTCACGGTCGATCGCGATTGGCTGCACGTGCTGCGCGCGCTGCCCGATCACCGCATCGAGCTGCGCGCCGGCAAGATGGCGACGAACGACTGGTTCGATCAGAACGAAGGCGCGAGCGACAGCCACAAGCAGTTCATGAACTGGAGCATCGACGACAACGGCGCATACGACTACGCGGCCGACACGCGCGGCTACACGCTCGGCTTCGAAGCCGAGTACGACGCGCCGCAGTTCGCGATCCGGCTCGGCGAGTTCTTGATGCCGACGGTCGCGAACGGCATCGACTACGACTACGGCATCGGCCACGCGCGCGGCGAGCAACTCGAAGGCGAGTGGCACGACTGCATCGCCGGTCATCCCGGCAAGCTGCGGTTGCTCGCGTACGCGAACCACGCCGACGCCGGCACGTACAGCGCCGCGCTCGCGCTCTATAACCAGCTGATCGTGAACGTCCCCGACATCACGCAAACGCGCGTGCCCGGCACGCTCAAGTACGGCTTCGGCCTCAACGACGAGCAAGAGGTCATCGCCGGGATGCACGTGTTCGGCCGCATCGGCTGGAACGACGGCAAGACCGAATCGTTCGCGTACACCGAGATCGACAACACCGTGATGCTCGGCGGCGATCTCGTCGGCGATCGCTGGAGTCGACCGGGCGACAAGCTCGGCCTCGCCGCGGTGACCAACGGGCTGTCGCGCGATCACGCGGACTATCTCGCCGACGGAGGGTTGGGCTTCTTGCTCGGCGACGGCAAGCTACGCTACGGCCGCGAGGACATCGTCGAGGCGTACTACACGGCGCGCGCGTACAAGGGCATCTTCCCCGCGGTCGACATCCAGGCGATCGCGCATCCCGGCTACAACACCGATCGCGGCCCGGTGTTCGTCGGCTCGATCCGGCTGCACATCGACCTGTGAAGCACGACGTCGTCATCATCGGCGGCGGTCCCGCCGGGTTGTCGACGGCGCTGCACGCGCGGGCAAAGGCACCGCGACTCGACGTCGTCGTGCTCGAGGCCAAGCGCTATCCGCGCGAAAAGATCTGCGCCGGCGGCATCGGCGCGCGCGCGTTCGCGCTGCTCGAAAAGCTCGGCGTCGAGGTCGATTGTCCGCGCGTGCCGCTCGACGCGATCGCGCTGCGCTACGCGCACGACACCGCGATCGTGCGCCATCCGGGCTTGGGCTGTGTGGTCCGCCGCGTCGAGTTCGATCACGCGCTCGCGAAGCAGGCGATCGCGCGAGGTATCGCCGTGCGCGATGGCGCGCCGGTCGCGGCGCTCGAGCGCGACGACGATCGCGTGCGTATCACGCTGGAATCCGGCGAGCTGATCGAGGCGAGCGTGGTCGTCGGCGCCGACGGCGTCGCCGGCATCACGCGCCGCGCGATCGGCCTGTCGCCAAGCGAGCTGCGCGCGCAGGTCGTCGAGCTCGACACGCCGGCGAGCGCGCTCGATCTGCCGCGCGACACGGCGGTTTTCGATTTCGCGGCGACCGATCTCGCGGGCTACGCGTGGGACTTCCCGACGCTCGTCGGTGGCCGCGAGCTCGTGTGCCGTGGCGCGTACGTGATCCACAATCTCAGCGCCGATTCACCGCGCGCGCGCGTCGCGGCGTATCTCGCACCGCGCGGCTTCGACGTCGCCGACTTCAAGCTCAAGCAATATGCCGAGCGCGGCTATCAGCCCGGCGCCGCGCTGTCCGTGCCGCGCGTGATCCTCGTCGGCGAAGCGGCCGGCATCGACATCGCGACCGGCGAAGGCATCGCCCAGGCGATCGAGTACGGCGCGCTCGCCGGCGACTATCTCGCGCGCGCGTTCGAGACCGAGCATTTCGGGTTCGCGAGCTGGCGTGGCAGCGTCGCGCGGCACCACGTCGGCTGGCAGCTGTGGATCCGCCACGCGTGCTATCGCGCGTTCTTCAGCGAGCACAGGCCGACGCTCGAGCGCTTGCTGCCGCGTGCGCAGGCGCTGCTCGAGCTGGGCGTCAACGACTTCGCCGGCGCGCCGATCTCGCCGCTCACGCTCGCGCGCGGCGCCGGCCAGCTGCTGCGCGCACTGGTGCGAGAGACAGCAAGCCGATGATCGCGAGCCAGCCGACGTCGCCGCTCGTCGACGAGCAACCGCCGCTGATCTGGCCATAGGGATCGTCGCTGCCGTCGGGCGTCGCCGATGCCGTCACCAACAGCTTCGCGTCGGGCGTGCCGTAGCCGGTCGGCCCGTCCCAGCCCTTGCCGGCCGTGCACAGTACGTTGCCGCAGTCGCCGTTGTTGCCGCTGGTCACGTCGTTGAGCTTGCCGGCGTTTTGCGCGATGAACGCGCCCGAGGTCTGGCCGCCGTTGCCGGTCGCCGCGAAGATCGACGCGACGAGCGGCGTCGCCGCGCTGGTGCCGCCGACGACGGTCCAGCCACCGTCGTTCGAGTTGAACGATGCCATGCCGGTCTGCGGATCGCCGACCGCCGCGATGTCGGTCGTCGCCTTGAAGCTGCAGCCCGTCGAGGCCTGATAGCTCGGCTT
Source organism: Kofleriaceae bacterium (assembly GCA_036271395.1). Taxonomy (GTDB): domain Bacteria; phylum Myxococcota_A; class Polyangia; order Haliangiales; family Haliangiaceae; genus JABFXX01. The sequence goes on along the minus strand of DATBAS010000157.1, from coordinate 10,642 downwards.
CGCGATCGACAAGCTGCACGCGCTGCCGCCGCTCGACCACGCGGTCTCGGTCCAGCCGCGCGGGTTCGACGCCTTCTCGAGGTGCGTGCCGCCGACCGCGATCGTGTGCGACGACGTGCCGGGATAGTCGGGACCTTGGCCGCCGTCGTCGTAGCCGTCATCGCCGGCCGCGACGAACACCGCGACCGGTTGATCGAAGTACGGCTCGACGCCGGTCAGCGCCACGCCCTGCTTCTCGGGACCACCCCAGCTGTTGCTGATGACACTCGCGCCCAATCCGGCCGCCGTCGCCTGCGCGAGCTCGAGGCCATCGCCCTGATCATCTTGCGCTTCGATCACGACGAGGTTGCACGACGGGCACGCGGCGCTCGCCATGTCGACGTCGAGCGAAGTCTCGACCGTCCAATCGTCGTCGGCCGGCGGCGCGCCCGGCAGCGGCGATGGGTTGCCGTCCGTGTTGACGATCTGGAGACAGCCGTTCGCGGTCGAGCACGCGGGCAAGTCGAACGCGGCGCGATACGTCGCGAGATCCGACTCGAGCGCCGCATCGCCGTACGCGTCGATCAGCGCGATGGTCGGGTGACCGTTGATCGACGTCGGGATGTCGTACGCCGATTGCAGATCGCTCGGCGAGAACCCCGCCGGTGCATCCGCCGCGCGCACGTGGCCATCGCCGGTCGCCTGGACGTGCGCGAAGCAGCGGTAGCGGCCGGTGCCGTTGCAGGCCGCGCCCGTCGGGATCGCGTCGCCGGCCGCGCGATCCAAGGCAATCACCGGCGCCGACTGCACGTCCGAGTCCGCAGGTTCGGCCGCGCATGAGGGGACCAGTCCCAGCAAGGCAACGGATAAGCACGCGTACCGACGAGCCGACGACATCTGCCGCCTCGCATTGATCAAGATGCGCGCCAGCGAAAGTCGTGCAAATCCCTGCGCTACGGCCGGGCGTGCAGCCAGGCGTCGGCCTGCCGGCGGACGATCGCGGCCGGCGCGCCGACGTCGATCGCCACCGGATCTCCCGTGATCTGCTGCAGCGCGCGCTGCGCGAAGTAGCGAACGAGCGGGTACTCGTGGCTCAGCATCGGCACGATCGCGGCGATCGCGTCTTGCTGCTTGAGCTCGCCCCACGTCCCGATCGCGACCGCTTGCTCGTGCGCCTTGCCGAGCGCCAGCGTCGCGCGCAGCGCGTTGACGTTGAGGTCGTCGCCGTAGAGCCGCGCGAGCTTGCCGCGGTCGTAGCGCTTGCCCCACCACGACTCCATCGCCTGTACCAGCGACTCGACGGTCTTGTCGGCGTGACACAACGCGCACTCGAGCGGGCGATCGCCCTCGACACGCACCGGATCATTCGGCGAGCCGATGCGGTGGTAGCGATTCAAGACGTAATCGAGCCCCATGTTCTTCTTCGCCATGTGGCACGCGATGCACGCGGTGCCGGCGCCGCCGATCTGGTGGTGGCTGTGCTTGGCGAGCGCGTCGTCGCTCGCGTACTGCGCGTGACACGTCACGCACACGTGATTGCCCGCCGGCGTGCCGAGCTCGGCGAGCTTGGCTTTCGGATCCTCGGTGTGCGGATCGTGGCACGTCGTGCACGCCATCTGCGACGAGCAGCCGCCGAGCTGGTAGTCGCGGCCTTCGCCGGAGCTGATCGAGCTGCCGCCGGGGTTCTTGCGGCGCAAGCCGTCTTCCCACGTGAACGGATAGCGCGTGAACAGGACCGTGTGGCACTTCGCGCACGTGTGATTGATCCATTGCGCCTTCGTGCCGGCCTCGCCTTTCGGCGGATCGACCGCCAGCACGCTGCTCTTGGCCGCGAACGCCGGGACGATCTTCGGCTCCGCGGCGTGCGCGGCGGCGCCGTTGTGACACGCCTCGCAGCCGATGCCGAGCTCGACGAGGTGATTGCCGTCGAGCTTCTGCTCCATCGTCGTGGCCGCCGCGGGCAAGAGATTGTCGAGCGAGCCGAGCGGCACGGTGCCGCCCATGAACGCGATCTCGTCGGCCAGCGCGTGCTCGAGGCCGGTGACGTCGGTCGCGCGCGCCGGCCATTTGCGCGACGCCGGCAGGACGCGGTCCTGCATCTTGCCCTGATACGGCGGCAGCGACGGCCCGTAGAGATCGTCGTAGAGCATCGTCGCGAGCGGCAGCGTGTTGTGACAGCCGATGCACTCCTGCGACCACACGCCCTGCCACGACATCCACGGCCGCTCGGTCACCATCACCGAGTAGCCCTTGTAGCGCCACGACTTCGTCGAGAACACGAAGGTCGCGGGCAGCACGTGCTCGACGCGATCTCCGGCTTCGACGCCGATGAAGTCCTCGCGGTAGCGGCCGCCGACGACTTTGGTCACGACGAACGTGTGGTTGCCTTTCGGCGACTCGACGCGCATCACGCGGTCGGCGCCGTGCATTTCCATCGTGCAGGTATCGTCGCCGACGCGCAGCTGCGCCCCATCGAACGGCGCTCTGATCGCCGCCGTCTTCGCGTCGCGCGTCATGTTGCGCATCGGCGACGTCTCCCACGACTTGTAGATCGCATCGTGGCAGTCGGCGCACGCGCGCGAGCCGGCGTAGTCCTTGCGCAGCACGTTGCTCGCGATCGGGCCGGCTTGCTGCACGACCGGCGGCGGGCTCGGCGCGGTGGCGTGACACGCGGCGATCGCGATCAACAGCGCGCGTTTCACTCGGTCTTGCCCCACGCGCGCACGCGGCCATCGCGCGCGTCGAGCAGCTCGCCGATCGTCATCGCCGCGTGGACCAAGCCGACGTGCGTGTAGGCCTGCGGAAAGTTGCCGAGCAACTGGCCGGTCTCGGGCTCGATGTCCTCGGAGAACAAGCCGAGCGGGTTCGCATGCGCGAGCACGCGTTCGAACACTTCGACCGCTTGGTCGAGCCGGCCGGCGAGCGCGAGCGCTTCGGCCCACCAGAACGAGCACATCGTGAACGCGCTCGTCGTCGGGCCGAAGTCATCGAGGTTGGTGTAGCGCTTCATCAGCCCGTTGTGGGTCTGATACGTGCCGTAGTGATCGAGCGTCGACAGGAAGCGCGGATCTTTTGCGTCGATGATCCCGATCGTCGGGAACAGCAGCATCGCGGCATCGCCGGCGTCGCCGTCGAGCTCTTGCGTGAACATGCCGAGCGTTCGGTTGAATCCGCGATCGAGCACGACCGCCTTTTCGTCATCGGCGATCGCCTTCCATTTCTTCGCGAGATCGTGATGACCGAACTGCGTGGCGAGCTCGCTGCCGCGTTGGATCGCCGCCCAGCACATCGCGCGCGAGAACGTGTAGTGGCGCGGCAGCGTGCGGAACTCCCAGATCCCGGTGTCGGCGAGCGGCGCGGTCGCGATCGATTGCTCGACGAGCCGCGCGATCAGCGGGAACAGCGCGTCGGCGCCTTCGAACACGACGCGCGGATCGCCCAAGATCGTCTGCAGGCACAGCACGAGCTCGCCATCGAGATCGTTCTGCTGCTGGATCGCCGCCGCGTTGCCGATCCGCACGGGCCCGTTGTGGTTCCAGCCGCGCAAGTGGCCGAGCACGATCTCGGGCAGCTCGCGCTCGCCCGCGATGCCGTACAGCGGCTGGAGCGGGCCGCTCTCCGCCATGTCGCGCAAGAAGGCGATGAAGCGCTCGCCTTCGTAGAGATGCGACAATCGGCGCATCGCCTCGACGACGAACGCGGCGTCGCGCAGCCAGCAGTAGCGGTAGTCCCACGTCCGCGGCGTGCCGAGCGCCTCCGGAATGCTCGTGGTCGCCGCCGCGATGATCGCGCCCGTATCGGCGTAGCAATGCAGCTTCATGCACAGCGCCGAGCGCAGCACCGCCGCCGGCGCGAAGCTCGGCAGCGCACACGTCTTCGCCCAGATCCGCCACATCCGCACGGTCTCTTCGAGCATGAGCATGTACTCGCTCTCGACCGGCGGGATCTTGCGGCTGCCGTGCGAGAGCATGAAGTACAGCGGGTGGCGCAGCGCGATGTCGAGCCCGGCGACGATCTGCTCGCCCGGCACGTTCGCGAACAGGTTGAGCGGCACCGCGCCGCCGAGGACTTCGATGCCGTGCGGGGTCGACACCATCGCGGGCGTCGCGCGGCCGTAGTCGGGCCGCGGCGCGAACTCGACCGTGATGCGCGGCGTGCCGGTGATCGGTCGCACGATGCGCACGAGCTCGGCCGGCGTGTCGAAGTGATAGCTCGCGAGCGCGATCCGCGGCGCGAAGTCGATCACTTCCCAGCTCGCGTCGCCATCTTCGAACACGGTGCGCAGCACGTTCGTGTTCGCGAGGTATTGCTGCGTGCCGGTGAGCACGCGATCGCCGCACCGAAACCGGAACGCGCCGCCTCGCTCTTGATCGACGATCGCGCCGAACACCGACGGTGAATCGAACCGCGGCAAGCACAGCCATTCGATGCCGCTGTCGGGCGCGACGAGTGCGATCACGCGGCCGTTGCCGATGACGCCGTGATCGAGCCGCTGCATCTCCGTGCATCGTACTCACTCGTAGGTGTTAACGCATGCGAACTAGCGCGCCGTGTGGTGTGCGCATATGCCACGCCGAAGTATGCTGCGGCCATGGCGGCCGACTGGCAGCACCTCGCGTCGGCCGTCGCGCTTGTCACCGCGCTCGACCTCGACGGCACGCTCGTGCCGTTCGCGGCCACGCCGGAACAGGCGAAGCTGACGCCGTCGACCGAAGCGCTGCTCGATTCGCTGATCGCGCTGCCCGGCATCACGTGTGGAATCGTGACCGGCCGGCCGCGCGAGCTCGCCGAGCCGATCGCGGCGCGATTTCCCGCGGCGCTGATCGCGGCGGAGCACGGCGCGTGGCGCTTTCAAAAGGGCGCGTGGGAACAGGCGCTGCCGCGCGTGCCGCAACTCGACGAGATCGAAGTCGCGTTGAGCGCGCTCGCGAAGCGCTATCCGGGCGCGCTCGTCGAACGCAAGTCGTGCTCGGTCGCGTTGCACTGGCGGCGCGTTCCGCTTGCGCAACAGCGCGCGATCGAGACGACCGCCGAAGTGATCGTCGACGAGTGGCTCGAGACCCAGCCGCAGATCGAGCGGCTGCCCGGCGTCGAGGCGCTCGAAGTTCGCCATACCGCCGCGCACAAAGGCAACGCGCTGGTCTGGCTGCGCAGCCACGCGCCGGGCGCGACGGTGTTGGCGATCGGCGACGACATCACCGACGAGGACATGTTCGTCGGCCTGCGCGATCAAGACGTCGGCGTCCTCGTCTCGCCCCAGCCGCGGCGCACGCAAGCGACGGTGCGGCTGCCGTCGGTCGACGCCGTGCACCGATTCCTACGCTGGCTCGTCGACGCGCGCACCGTGCACGCTGCGACGACGTTCGAAGAAGCCGTGCCGCTCGAGCGCACGGCCGCATCGACGCCGCAGCTGATCATCGTTTCGAACCGGCTCCCGGCGGCGCCGAGCGGCGGCCGGTCGCGCGAGGTCGGCGGCCTGGTCTCGGCGCTCGTGCCCGCGCTCGAGCGCATGCACGGGATGTGGCTCGGCTGGAGCGGCGCCGAGCGCGACCCCGGGCTGAAGCTGCGCGTCGAAGACTCCGAGTCGTATACGCGCGCGCAGTTCGATTATCCGCCGACGTGGCGCGAGCGGTTCTACGGCGGGTTCTGCAACCGCAGCCTGTGGCCGCTGTTGCACGGCTTCGTGTCGAACGTGCGCTACGCCGACGGTGAGTGGAGTTGCTACGTCGAGGCCAACCGCGCCTACGCGAAGCTGGTGATGGAGGTCTCGAACGGCACCGCCGACGTCTGGGTTCAGGACTTCCACTTGTTCCTCGTCGGCCGCGAGCTGCGCCGCGCCGGCCATCGCGGTCGCCTCGGCTTCTACTTGCACGTGCCGTTTCCGCCGCTCGACGTGATCGAGACCAACCCGTGGGCGAGCGAGCTCGTCGCCGGAATGGTCGAATACGATCGGCTCGGCCTGCAGTGCCAGCGCTGGGCCGACAACTACTTCGCCGCCGTGCGCGGCTTGCTCGGCAGCGACGCCGAAGCGCAGGCCAAAGAGCGCACGCGCGTGATCGGCATCGGCATCGATCCCGAGCGCTTCGCCGAGGCCGCGAAGTCGGGCGATCCCAACGATTCGTCGGCGCTCTCGCTCGAAGCCAGCTTGGCTGGCCGCAAGCTGATCCTCGGTGTCGACCGGCTCGACTACTCGAAGGGCATCCCCGAACGGCTCGAAGCGTACTCGCGCTTGCTCGAGCGCTTCCCGGAGTGGCGCAACCAAGTCTCGTTCGTGCAGGTCTCGGTGCCGACGCGCGCCGACGTGCCCGAGTACGGCGAGCTGCGCTCGCGCGTCGAGTCGCTGGTCGGCCGGATCAACGGCGCGTACGGCGAGGCCGATTGGACGCCGGTCCGCTACCTCTACAGATCGTACGATCAGGCGACGCTCGCTCGGCTCTATCGATCCGCGTCGGTCGGCCTGGTCACCCCGCTGCGCGACGGCATGAACCTCGTCGCGAAAGAATACGTCGCCGCGCAAGACCCGAACGATCCGGGCGTGCTCGTGCTGTCGCGATTCTGCGGCGCCGCCGAGCAGATGACGCTCGCGGTGCTCACGAACCCATTCCACGCCGATGGGCTCGCGAGCGATCTCGATACCGCGCTGCGCATGCCCAAGGGGGAGCGGATCACGCGCTACCAGCAGCTGCGCGGCGTCGTGTGGAAGGACACCGCGGCCGCATGGTCCGACGCGTTCCTGGCGTCGTTGCGCGGTTAACGCGCGAGATCCATCGCGAGCAGGTATTGCTCGATCAGATGGCGCTGCGAGCCGACGAGGCCCGCGCGTTGCGCCATGTCGTCGAGCTGCGCGGGCCATTTGTCGCGCGTTTCGGCGGCGGGACCCGGCACCGCGTGACAGCCGCCGCAGCGCTGGATCAAGAGATCGCGTCCCTGCGCGAGCTCGGCGAGCGGCACGTGCGCGCGATCGGCGTCCACGGCGGTCGCGATCGGCGGCGGCGGCGTGCAGCCGAGCCAGATCACCGCGACGAACGCGAACCGCTTCACGTGCGAACCCTAGATCGAGATCGAGCCCTTGCGGAAGTCGGTTCGCCGCAGGTGCACGTTGATACACACCGGCCGGCCGGTGCGCGCGATCGCCTTGGCCTCGGCGAGCGTCGCATCGACCCGCGCCGGGTCGTTGAGCATCAAACCGACGCCGCCGTAGCCCTCGGCGACCTTGTGATAGTCGGTGCGGCGCAGATCCGTGCCGAGCGACGTGCCGAGCACCTCGACCTGCTCGCGCGCGATCTGCATCCACGACGCGTCGTTGCCGATCACCGCGATCGGCGCGACGCCGTGGCGCACGTACGTGTCGAACTCGGCGAGCGTGTACGCGCTCGAGCCGTCGCCCCAGATCAGCCAAACCTCGCGGCCGGGCTTGACCAACGATGCGCCGAGCGCGAAGCCGCCGCCGACGCCGAGCGTGCCGAACACGCCGGGATCGAGCCACGATAGCGGCGCGCGCGGCCGCACGATGTAGCTCGCAGTCGCGACGAAGTCACCGCCGTCGACGACGAGCACCGCGTCGTCGGCCATCGCGTCCTCCATTCGCAAGAAGAAGTGCAGCGGATCGACGAGCTCGCCCGCCGGCTGCGCCTTCTTCGCGATCTCGGCGTCGCGCGTGCCTTCACGCGCCTGTAGCGTGCGTAACCACGCCGCGTCGCCACTCCACTGCACGCGCTCGGCGAGCGCGACCAAGAAGTCGCCCGCATGCATCTCGACCGCGATGTCGGGCCGCCGGTTCTTGCGCAGCTCGTGCGATGACAAGTTCGCGGCGATCAGCGTCGCTTGCTTGTTGATGCCACGGCCGTAGCCGAGCCGGAAATCGAACGGGAAGCCGCACACGATCACGCAGTCGGCTTCTTTGAGCGCGGCGCCGCGGTTGTGGCGCAGCTGCAGCTCGTGGGTGCGGCCGAGCAAGCCGCGCGCGACGCCGGCGAGGTACACCGGCGTGTTGAGCGTGCCGAGCGCGCGCGCGAGCCGCGCCGGATCTTTGACGCCGACGAGCGCCTGGCTCCCGACGACGATCACCGGCTGCGTCGCGCCCTTGATCGCCTCGGCGGCCCGATCGATGCCGGAATCGCCGCGCAGGTGAGGTAGCTTGAGCGGCAGGCTCAGCTCCGGCAACGACGGCGCGTGAAACTGCCGATAGAGGTGGCCCTTGATGTAGAGCTCGAGCGCCTTCGCGCCGATGCCCTTCGCTTTGCCGAGGCCCGCTTCTTTCTCGTACCACATGCGCACGATCGACTCGGGATACAGCACGTCGACCGGGACCTCGACGAACACCGGTCCGGGCACACCTTCGGTCGCGATCGCGAGCGCGCGCTCGATCGTCGGCTGCAGCGCCGGCACCGTCTTGACCGACGTCGCCCACTTCACGAGCGGCTTCATCATCGCCATCTGATCGATGTCTTGCAGCGCGCCGCGGCCCTTGAGCAGCGTCGCGGTCGATCCGCCGAGCAACAAGATCGGCGACTGCGCCATCTGCGCGTTCTTGATCGCGGTGATCGTATTCGTCACGCCGGGGCCCGCGGTCACCGCGGCGACGCCACACGTGCCGGTCATCCGCGCGACCGCATCGGCGGCGAACACCGCGTTGACCTCATCGCGTACGTCGACGACGCGAATTCCTCTGGCTTGCGCGCCGGTGAGGATCGGCGAGATGTGACCGCCGCACAGCGTGAACATGTGCGTGACGCCGTGGCGTGCGAGAACGTCGGCGATGAGGTCGCCGCCATGTTGAGACATGGCGGGTACTCTCGCGCGCCGTGCTACGGTGTGGAAGAGGCGCTGGGTGTCGAACCTCGTTCTCTACTCGATTCCGGCATTCGTCGTGCTGATGGTCGTCGAGATCCTGTGGGCTCGCCGGCGGGCGGGCGACGACATTCTCGGCTACGAGCTTCGCGACTCGCGCACGAGCCTGTCGTTCGGCATCGCGAACGTCGCGATCAACGGCGTCAGCAAGCTCGCATCGATCGCGCTGTTCGCGTGGGTGTACGAGCATCGCGTGCTCGACCTCGGCCAGCCGACGATATGGTGGTCGTGGGTCATCCTCTTGTTCGGCGAGGACTGCTGCTATTACTGGTTCCACCGCATGCACCACGAGGTGCGCCTGTTGTGGGCATCGCACGTCCCGCACCACTCGAGCGAGTACTTCAACCTGTCGACGGCGCTGCGCCAACCGCTGCTCACGCCGATCACCGGGCCGATCTTCTGGACGCCGCTCGCCCTGATCGGATTTCCGCCGGCGATGATCCTGACCGCGCAGGCGTGGTCGCTGATCTATCAGTTCTGGATCCACACCGAATCGATCCGCACGCTCGGCCCGATCGAGTGGATCATGAACACGCCGTCGCATCACCGCGTTCACCACGGCGCGAACGTCGAGTACCTCGATCGCAATCACGCCGGCGTCTTCATCATCTGGGACCGCTTGTTCGGGACGTTTGCCCAGGAACGCGCGCGCGTCCGCTACGGCCTGACCCACAACATCCACACGTTCAACTTCATCAAGGTCGGCTTCCACGAGCTCGGCGCGATCGCGCACGACGTCCGGCGCGCGCCGACCCTCAAGGCCAAGCTCGGCTACATGCTCGCCCCGCCCGGCTGGAGCCACGATGGGTCGTCACTGACCGCGCGTCAGTTGCAACGCCAGACCCCACCGAAACATTAAGGCTCGAGGACCCGGACTTGTTCCGGATGCGTGCAACCTATTGATGTTGCACTAAATGGCCCCGTGTTTTCTGCACGTTACACGGCGGGAACTCAAAACCCCATCTGGGGTGCGCAACCTCATGCTCAATGTAGTTGCCACTAGCACAACCACCTTTCTTTTCAGGTAGTTGAATTCCTGGCCGAGCAGATCTCTGGCGGCATAACCGTTGCTGTAGAGTGGCTCCATGTTCCGTGGTCTGCACCCTGTGAAGGGCAACATGGGCGCGCTCAAGTCGCGTCGCGCCATGCTGGACACCCTGATGCGTCACCTCGATATGGTCCGGCTTTCGGTGGGGTTGACCGTGCTTATCGCGCTGTCGGCCTGCCACGGCCTGATCAGTGGCGAGCCCACTGGGGGTGATGACACCACCACGCCGGAAGGCCAAGCGGCGCTCACGGCCTGGCTGCAGGACGCCCAACCGGTCTTCCAAAACAACTGCGTGGCGTGCCACAGCGGCCAGTACCCGACCGTCAACTTCCTGCAGGCCGACAACCCGACCGACATGCGGACGGCGCTGCTGAACTTCACCCCGCAGGTCGTCGACGTCAATGACCCGCAGGGCAGCCAGGTGGTCGTCAAGGGCAGCCACGAAGGCCCCGCGCTGAGCAATGCCGACAGCGAATCGATCCTCACCTGGATCAACGCCGAGCAAGCGTCGGCGATGGTGTCGGATCCGACGCCGGTGATCGAGACCGCGCAGTTCGTGCCGCAGCTCTGCACCGGCGACAGCGGTATGCCCGGTACGGCCGATTGCCCGATCAACTACGTCAAGCTCGATGGCCTCATGTTGCCGGGCGCGTCGATCCAGTTCGTCGCGCAGGCGCTCGGCACCGACCTCTACATCACCGACCTCTACACGGTCGCATCGGTCGACGGCGTCTACGTCGAGCATCCGCTGTTCACGACGTACCC
>DATBAS010000156.1:0-4007 GCA_036271395.1 Kofleriaceae bacterium | reverse complement strand
CGCGATCGCGTTGACATCGGCCACCGCGGCGGCCCAGTGCGTGATCTCGTCGCCGGTGGTGCCGGGGATGTGCGGCGTATCGGCGAGCGCGTCGCTGCACCACGCGGCCATCGTGAGGACGTCGTGATTGGTCGTCCGCGGAATGTGTCGGGTCATGCCGCCGAAGCCAGGCGGCGGCGCCAGCACGTCGGTGCCGCGCTCGGCGCTGTAGTGCTGCACGAATGCGACGTAGATCCCGAGCGGATCGATACGCTGCATGACCGGATCGAGCCAGCCGTACGACGAGGGCGCGTTGCGCGGACGCGTGCGTTCGACCTCGTAGATCGCGGAGAGCGTCGCCGCGAGCACCGTCAGCGCACGCCAAAATTCGTGGTTGTGCTCGTACACGGTGTCCGGATCGGCGGCCTTGACCGCGCGATCGACGTGCCGGCGCGCGCGGCGCCACGTCGCGCGCGCGACCTCGCCGATGGCCTTCATCGCTCCTGACGTGCCGAGCGGACCTGCGAGACGCTCGCTCCAGTCGCCTGCGATGCGCTGCACGTCGGCCAGCGTCGTGCGCGGGATCGCATAGGCGCCCGCGTAACCCGCGTCGGGCGATGCGGTCCGTTCATCGCAGCCGCGCGCGTCGAGCATCTCGGAGCGCAGCGCGATGAAGCTCTCGATCGGATCGGTGCGATCGATGTCGTCGGGCGCGCCGTCGTCGTCGTCGAGATCGTTCTCGTCGTCGTCGTTGCGATCGTCGTCGTCGTCGTCGGCCTCCCCAGCGTTGCGCGCATTCTGCTTCGTCGTCTCGGTGGTCTCCGAGATGTGCGCCGCAACCGCGCCGCACATGCGCCAAAGCTCGATCGTGTTCGGGTACGCCGCATCCGGGTCGCCCGGCACGGCAAGCGCGGCGACATCATCGAGCGCAGCGCGCCAGCGCGCTTGCAACTCGTCGCCGGAATCGGTCGGCGTGTCCGCGAGCCACTCGCCCCAGAACGCGGCGATCCGCAGTGCGTCGCCGTTCGTCAGGCGCGGGATCTGCGCGTTGCCGGTTGCCAGGCCCGTGATCTCGGCGGCCGGAACGGCACCGCGCTTGGTGCGCAGCTCGCGGCCCATCTCGACATAGACGGCGAGCGCGTCGATGCGCGGATCGCGGGCGTTGCGCGGGCGCTTGCCGTTGAGTAGGCGAACGATCCGGCGCGCGAGGTGATCGAAGTCGTACGGCGCGACCGCATAGCGCTCGTCTCCGAGATCGACGCGCGACAGCTTCATGATGGCGTCGCCGTCGCGGAGAATGGTGCGGTCTTCGAGCGTGTAGTGCTCGTCGCTCGCGTTCCGTGGCCGCGTACCGAGTTCGTCGGTCAAGCGGTGCCAGACTTCGCTATCCGGCACCGGAGCTGCTTGATCGTCGAGTGTGACGGCTGCCATTTCGAGCGTGTTCCAAAATGCGCGGTTGTCGCCATACGTGTCGCTGGGCGCGGCGAGCGCCGAGCGCTCGATCGCATCGAGCGTCGAGCGCCAACGGCGAACGAGGCCAGCCGTCGCGCTTGCGCGCACCGACGGATCGAACAGCGCGGCGATCAGCACGACGTCATCGCCGGTCGTACGTGGCCATTTCGGGCCATCGTCGAGCTCGATGGCGCCGCGCGTGCTGATCGCGCGCTTGCGGACGGCGATAAAGCCATCGGTCCAGTTGTGGATCGGGTGAAACATGGTGTCCTCGTCGAGAAAAAAAGGGATCGGGGGGCGGGGTCGCGCGAGCGGAGGTGTCGCGAGCCCGGGTTGAGGTGTGTCGTGCCTTCTGCGTTACTGCGCTGCGCTACTACTGCTGCGGATCGGTCAGCTCGGCCGATTCGATCGAGTCGATCGATTCGAGCGCGCGACGCGGGATCACGATCGCGAACTGCTGCGCGAACTGCTGCGGCACGTCGGCGCTATCGCTCGACTGCGGCGCCAGCTTGTACGCCGGTGCTCCGAACGCGAAGAACGCGCGGCGTTGCGACGCGCTCGCATTCGACGGGATCGCGCTCGCCGTGCTCGTCGTGCTCGTCGTCGGCGCCAGCTTGTAGGCGGGCGTCGACGCACCGAACCAGCCACTCAGCCAGCCGCCGCTCGTGGCGGGCGGCTGGCCCTGTCCGTTATAGGTCGGATTGGCCATGGTTTCGGTGCTCTAGCCGATGAGCTTGGTGACGAGGTTGCCGATCGTGCGGACCTGCTCGTCACGCTTCGCGTAGCTCGCGAGCGCGCTCTGGTACGTGATCAGCTTGCCGATATCCGTCGCCGGATCCGTCGTCGCCGTCGGAGCCGACGGCAGCGGCATCACCGCGGCGAAGATCTGCGCGATCACGTCGATGAGCTGGCCGGGCGTGGTGCCCGCGAACAGACCACCGAGCGAACCACCCATCGCGCCGTACTCGGCGGCCGTGGAGCCGACCATGTACGGGTTCGCGTAGCTCGAGCCGTAGCGGTTCGTCGCCATCGGACCGCGCGTCACGCGCGTTCCCGGCCGCATACCGCCGCTCATGCCGCCGCCCGAGCGGCTCGTGGTGATCACGCCGCGGTTGGTGCCACCGCGGCTCACCACCACGGGCTCCGCATTCCGAGTGTCGAAGTAATAGATCTCGTCTTCGTCCATACGTTCTCCCTTTGTCGTGGGCTCGCACGTTCACCGCTCGCGCGGCCCCGACCCCCGATAGCTCTGTCTGTTAGGTGCCGTCTCCCTCCGCGAGCGCGAGCCGCGCTTGCGCGCGTGCGAGCGCGGATTCGAGCGCGCCGGGCGGCAACGCTTGGGCGGCGTTCGCCGGTCGCTGCGCCGTCGACGCGGGCAAGCTGTTCTGCGCGGGCGTGCTGTTTTGCGCGACCGTGGCGGCGTCGCTCTGCGCGCTGCTCGCGGCGGCGTCGGCGAGCTTCTTGTCGTGATCGTTCATCACGAGGAGTGCGAGCTGCGCACCGGCCGCGCTCGTGACGCCCAAGCCGATCGACTTCATCGCCTTATCGGCGGTCCTCCACGCGAGCGCGGCGCCTCCGAGCCCGAGCAAGCCGGCGACCTTCTTCGGCTCCCACTTCTCGTGTTCGAACATCGTCACGGCGAGAGCCGCCGCACCTGCACCCGCGACCGTGTATCCGATGCGTGCGAGGGGAGTCTCTTCCTTGGGTTTGCTTGCGCCGCTCGGCGCCGCATTGCGATACGTCGAGCGCGGTGCGCTCCGTGCTGCGCGCTTGCGTTTGGTCTTCTTCGCCATGGCTACTCTCCGGACGGGTTGAAGAGGGACTCGGCGGCGCGGCGCGCGTTGTGGAGCCACCCGATCCACGACGCGAGCGGACGACCCATGCCGGGCGCCTTGATCTCGACGGTGTAGTCGCCGAAGGTCGCGCGCACCGTGTCGCGTGGGCCCGAGAGATCGTGTGCGGTCGTGGTGCTCGCGTCGCGTTCGTCGTCTTGCAAGAGCGCCGCGAGCTGATCGCAGTCCGCGAGTGCGTGGCGCAGCGTCGTGCGAAGCGCCGCGAGTGTCACGTACGGGCCCCGTTCTCCCGCGATCGCGATTTCTTCATTGTGCGCCCGCTCCAGCAACGTGCACTCGATGAGTGCGCACTCCAAGCGGTCGCGATGCTCGGCGAGCACCGCGCGCGCCGTTTCCTGCTGGTTCGTATCCTTTTGCATGTGTGTCGTCCTTTCCTGGTTTTTGAGGACGCGACACGCACCATGCGCGCCGCGTTGTTGCTGTGATTACGTCGGTGCTTCGTTGAACAACTCGTCGAGCAACGCGTCGAGCGTCTCGACGCGCGCGAGGTGCTCCTGGGCCCTCGCGAGCGCGGCTTCGAGCACGCCGGCCGGCAGCACGTCGGCCGTACGCGGCGGCGTCGGCTCGGTGCTGCACGTGATCGCGTGATCGAACATCGCGCGCACCGTCGGGCCGTGCATCTCGGTGAGGACGCCGAGCTCCTCGGCCTTGCCGATCACGCCGATCGCGTTCGCGAGCTTGTGCGTGTTGACATCGATGGTGTGACCCGCGCGCCGGATGCGA
>DATBAS010000155.1:0-32963 GCA_036271395.1 Kofleriaceae bacterium | reverse complement strand
CTCGGCGACGAGGCGATGCTTGATGCCGGGAAAATGCACGTCGATGATTGCCCGCATCGTATCGGAATCGGGGAAACGAATGTAGTGAAAGAAGCAGCGGCGCAGGAATGCGTCGGGCAGCTCCTTCTCGTTGTTCGACGTGATGATCACGACCGGCCGCTCGCGCGCGACGACCTCGCGGCCGGTCTCGTCGATGCGAAAGCGCATCGCGTCGAGCTCGAGCAGCAGATCGTTGGGGAACTCGATGTCGGCCTTGTCGATCTCGTCGATCAGCAGCACGACGCGCGTCGGCGAATCGAGCGCCTCGCCGAGCGGTCCGAGCTTGATGTACTTCGCGATATCTTTCACGTCGCCGCCGAACCGCGAGTCGTGCAAGCGCTGCACGGTGTCGTAGACGTAGAGGCCGTCTTTGGCCTTCGTCGTCGACTTGACATGCCAGCGGAGCAGCGGCAGCTCGAGCGCCCTCGCCAGGTTTTCGGCGAGCAGCGTCTTGCCGGTGCCGGGCTCGCCGCGCACGAGCAGCGGCCGGCCGAGCGCGACCGCGACGTTGACCGCGTGCTTGAGCTCGTCGCTCGCGATGTAACTGTCGGTGCCGTTGAACTGATCGAACTGCTCGTCCATCTAGCCGACGAGCATAGCGCCAATTACTTCTTGCGGCCCTGGATGTACGCGTCGCCCACCGCGTAGACGTGCGTCGCCAAGTGCACGAGCCCGCAGATCCCGCCGATGATCGGCAAGCCGCCCAAGAACGCGGCGCCGGTCGCGACCGCGACGACGAACACGCCGAGCGCCTTGTCGCTCTCGCCGTTGATCAGCTGCCCGACACCGGGGAGCACGAGACTGGCTGCGGCAGGCACGACGCCGGTCCCACCACGACCACTGCTCTTCACCAGCGCATTGCTCATGCGCTTACCATGACATCAAAAGCGGACCGACGCACCGACGTTCAAGAGCACGTAATGCGACACGAACGTGCCCTGATCGATCGGATCCTCGAACTGGCCGTTGAACTGGAACACCGGGTTGACCGGGCTCGCGCCGGCCGTGTTCGGAAACGATTGCTGCTCGCCGTTCGGGCCGCAACCGGTCGTCGTCGTCGCCGTGCAGTTGCTGTTCTGCGTGCGCGAGCCTTCGTAGATGTACGAAAAGCCGGCGTCGATCGACCAGCGCGTCAGCTTGTACGAGCCGCCGAGCGAGAACATCGTGCGCGCCGCGCCGTCGAGGTCGAGGCGCTCCCAGCCGTTCTTCGCCGCCGCCGAGTCGTAGCTGATGCCGGCGCGCGCGACGACCGCGTTGTGGCCGACCGGGAAGATCCAGCTGCCGCCGACGCGCGCCGAATACGTGTCCTGCAGGTTGTGCTCGATCAACTGCTCGGCGAGCGGGATCGGATCGGTCGGCGCGAGCGCCGAGACGACCTCGCCGTCGATGGTGACGTGATAGTTGCTCGGATCGACACACGAGGTGAGACCGTTGTTGTAGTCGCACTTTGCGCCCCAATGCTCCCAGCCGAGGTTGAGCTCGATGTCGCCGCGCATCTTGCCGGCGTCGTCGAGGAACTTCCAGCGGCCGCCGAGCGTCGCGGTCATCGGCGCGGCTTCGAGATCGACGCACGCCTTGAGATCGGCCGCGGTGCCACCGGGCGCGCAGCGTGCGCTCATGTCGGGCTTGGGCTGCACGGTCACCGACGACATGCCGACCTCCACGTTGGGCCCGTTGGAGCTGTACGCGGTGCCCGACGCGTGGACGTCGATCGGCGCCGACCATTGCGCGGCGAGCTCGATGTTCGGCGTCGGCCGATAGGTCGCGCCGAAGCCGAACGTGTGGACGAAGTCGTCGGTCGCTTTGATCGTGACGAGGCCGTCTTGCTTCGGATCTTCCTGGAAGTTCGTCAGGCCCCACACCGAGGTCGTCGAGTTGAGCTCGGCGTAGCCGGCGGAGAATCGCGCGCCGATGTCCAGGTTCGGCAAGATCGAATACGCGACCGCGATCGTCGGCAAGATGATCGCGGCATCTTGCTCGATGATGTCGTAGCGGCCGGGCGGCGGCGCGGCGCCGTACGTCGTCGGTAGCGTGTACGCGCCGGTCGAGCCGTCCTTGCCGAAATACGACTGGCCGCCGACGCTGTTGAAGTTGCGGAACGGATACGCGTTCGGCGCGTAGATCGTGAAGCCGACGTGCAGGCCTTTCACGGCGTGATGGAGATCCGAGACGATGCCGATCAGCGGCACCGGCTGAAAGCTGCCGAGCCCGAGCGGCGGGCTCGCCATGTTCGTCATCGACGGAAACCGCGTCCCGTCGAAGCTCGTCGGCGTGGCGCCGGCGACCGTCGCGGGATAATCGCCCGCGCGCGAGAACTTCAACGCGTAGTCGATGAAGTCGGCGCCGAACGTGATCACCGTGCCTTCGGATTTCGCGATGCCCGCCGGGTTCAAGATGATCGCCTCGGCATCGTCGGCGGATGCGATCGCCGCGCCGGCGCGCCCTGTCGACACGACGCCCGCGCCAGGCAAGAGCAACCCGCCGGCGCTCGCGACCGCCGACGTGCACAACGCGATGCTGACCACAGTCCCGCTAAGCTTCATGAGGCGTCGAACGTACCCCAGGCTTCTTGCGCTGAGAAAGTCCGATATGGGTCAACAGGACCGCGATCGCCGCGGGCGTGATACCGCTGATCCGCGACGCCTGGCCCACCGAGCGCGGCCGGATGGCCTCGAGCTTCTCGACCGACTCGCGCGACAGCCCGGCGATCGCGCGATAGTCGAGGTCGTCGGGGACGCGCACGTTGTCGGCGCGCTGCAGCCGCTCCGCCTCGGCTTCTTGCCGGCGCAGATAGCCCTCGTACGACACCTCGATCTCGACCCGCTCGAGCGCGGCTTCACTAATCCCGGCCGGCGGCGCGATCCCGCCCGCGCTTGCGATGTTCTCGACGGCGCGCCAGTCGAGCTCGGGGCGGCGCAGCAGCTCGGCCAGTGTGGCGCGCGTGCCGGTGAGCGGTGAGCTGGTGTAGCTCGCGAGCACCGCGTTCACCGCCGGCGTGCCGGTGACGCTCGCGCGCGCGGCCCGGTCGTGTGCCGCCGCGAGCTCGCGTTGCCGGGCTTCGAACTGCCGCCAGCGATCGTCGTCGATCAAGCCGAGCTCGCGGCCGATCGGCATCAGGCGGTCGACGGCGTTGTCCTCGCGCAGCAGCAGCCGGAACTCGGCGCGCGAGGTCAGCATGCGATACGGCTCCTTGGTGCCGCGCGTGACGAGGTCGTCGACGAGCACGCCGCCGTAGGCCTGATCGCGGCGCAGGATGAGCTCGCGCCCGGCCGCGTTGATCCCGGCGAGCAGGCCCTGGATCGCCGCTTCTTCGTAGCCCGACGTGCCGTTGAGCTGGCCGCCGAAGTACAGCCCGGCGACGCGCCGAGTCTCGAGCGTCGGCAAGATCTCGCGCGGATCGACGAAGTCGTACTCGACCGCGTAGCCCGCGCGCGTCATTTCGGCGCGCTCGAGCCCGGGAATCGTCCGCAGGAACGCGAGCTGGATGTCGTACGGCAGCGACGTCGAGATCCCGTTCGGGTAGACCTCGGCCGAGTCGAGACCCTCGGGCTCGAGGTAGATCTGGTGACGATCTTTGTCCGCGAATCGGACGATCTTGTCCTCGATCGACGGGCAATACCGGGGACCGGTGCCTTCGATCGCCTTGGTGTAGAGCGGCGATCGCGGCAGGCCGTCGCGGATGATAGCGTGCGTGCGCTCATTCGTATAAGTGATCCAGCACGCGAGCTGCGGCAGCGGCGGCGGCGCGCCCATCCAGCGAAATTGCGGCAGCGGATCGTCACCGGGCTGGAGCTCGAGCCCGGCGACATCGATCGTCTTGCGATCGATCCGGCACGGCGTGCCGGTCTTGAGCCGCGCGAGCGGGAAGCCGAGCTCGGCGAGCGATGCCGACAGGCCCATCGCAGGCGCTTCGCCCTGACGGCCGCCGGCCGCGCGCGCTTCCCCGACGAAGATCGCGCCGCGCAGGAACGTGCCGGTCGTGAGGATCACGGCGCGCGCGCGATACGTGATGCCCATCGTCGTCGACACCGCGCGGACGATCGGCCTCTGACCGTCGCTTCGCGCCTCGACGTGCAGCTTCGCGACTTCGCCTTGGCGCAGCGCCAGACCCGGCTGCGCTTCGAGCCTCATGCGCATGGCGTCGCGGTAACGCCGCTTGTCGGCTTGCGCGCGCGTCGAGCGCACCGCCGGACCTTTGCTCGCGTTGAGCCGGCGAAACTGGATGCCGGTCGCGTCGGCGACGCCCGCCATCTCGCCGCCGAGCGCGTCGATCTCCTTGACGAGGTGGCCCTTCGCGACGCCGCCGATCGCCGGATTGCACGACATCTGCGCGACCATCTCGAGGCTGCCGGTGAGCACGAGCGTGCGCGCGCCGAGCCGAGCCGCCGCGAGCGCGGCTTCGCAGCCGGCGTGGCCGGCGCCCACGACGATCACGTCGTACTCGTCTGGGTACTCGAACATCACCGCCCGAGTGGGTAGCAGATTATTTCGCGCGCCGCAGCTCGCGCAGGAAGCTCGCGAGCGGCGCGGTCGTGCCGGCGGCGACCGCCGAGTCGCCGAGCAAGCCGAGATCTTTGTCGGGGATGGCGCTCTGGCCGAACGTCGACGTGCCGTCGGCGAGCAGCTTGCCGTAGCTGTGAAAGATCGGCGCGGCGAACAGCGTCGACGTCAACATGTTGACGACGAGGTGCGGGTCGACGTGCTCGGCGCGCGCGACCGCGATCGCCTCGGTCATCGACGCGACCGCGGAGCTGATCATGAAATTGCCGGCGAGCTTGCAGACCAATGCGCTGCCGAAGCGCTCGCCGAAATCGAAGATCCCCTTGCCGCCGAGCGCGACGAGGATCGGCTTTGCCCGCGCTTTGTCGTCGGCGGCGCCGGCGACGCAGATCTGGAGCTGCTTGGCGGCGGCGGCTTCGGGCCGGCCGAACACCGGCGCCTCGACGTAGCTCACGCGGGCGGCGCGATGTGCGTCGGCGAGCCCGCGCGATGCCTCCGGCGCGATCGTGGCCATCGAGATGTGCAGGCCGCCCTTGCCGAGCTGCTCGAGCAAGCCGCCGCGCACGACCTCGTCGACCGACGCGCCGTCCCACAAACAACTGACGACGATGCCACCCGGCTGCGCGACATCCTGCGCGCGCTCGACGCGCGTCGCGCCGCGCGCGACCAAGCCATCCGCTTTGCTCGCGGTGCGGTTGAACACGCGGAGCCCGTAGCCGGCGGTGAGCAGGTTGCCGGCCATCGGCGTGCCGAGCAAACCGAGCCCGATGAATCCGAGCTCGCTCATTGTGGGCTCGCTTCGTCGCTCGGCGCATCGCTCGCGTCGCTGCCCGAGCCGTCGCCGGGCGGTTTGCCGTGGCCGCAGCTCGGATCGCCGTGCTCTTTCCACGGCGCGAACTTGTAGACGTCGAGGTGCAGGCGAACGAGCAGATCGTCCGGGTGCGCTTGATCGGGCGCGTGGCCGGTGTCCCAACTCAGCCCCTTGACCTTCGTCGAGCCGCAGGTGTCGCGCAGCTGCTTCGCGAGCTGCTGGTACTGCGCTTTGTTGGCGTCGAGCTCGTCGAACGAGCACACGCCGGGCACGCCGCAGTTGAAGCTGAACGTGTCGTAGTAGCTCTTGGTCTTGGTGCCGAGCTCGTGGATCTCCCACGCGCCGGCGGCGCCGTTGTGATCGCTCGCGCGCAGCTCCACCGCCGTGTCGCCGGCCGGCAGGTCGACGTAAAAGCACGCCTCGGCGCGCTCGACGCTCTTGTACATGTGGGCCTGACCGACCGTCGCCCACAGCGCCTGCGGCGACTTGAGCCGGATCTCGAACCGCTTGTGATCGGCATCGAGCGGGACGCCTGCCCCGCCGTCGCCGCCGTGGCTGTCGTCGTGGCAGCTGCAGTGATCGCCGGCGCACAGCGGGCCGGCGTAGACGCCCGACGTGGTCGGCGGCGGCGGCGGCCCGATCGAGACCTGGCTGGTACTTCCGCCACATGCCACGAGCCAAACCGGAGCGAGCCACAAGCGCATGCGGAAGGTTATACAGGCAACCCTGGCGAGCCGCGCCGGGTCCAACCCCGGCATTGCACCGCGTCTGTGCACGGTGTAGAAGCGGCAAGTCCCGATGATCTCGCGGTGTCTCCTCGTTTCGATGCTCGTGTTGGCCTGCGCGTGCGGTGCCAACAAGGGCACGGCTGCCGTGCAGTACTCGGTCTCGGCGCAGCGCAACTACGAGAAGGGCGAGAAAGAGCTCGACACCAAGGATTGGATCGCCGCGTCGAAGTACTTCAGCTTCATCAAGTCGCGGTTCCCGTACTCGAAGTACGCGGTGCTCGCCGAGCTGCGGCTCGCCGACGCGCAGTTCGGTGCCGATCAGTACCTCGAGGCGATCGACAGCTATCGCCTGTTCATCAAGTTCCATCCGACCCACGAGATGGTCGCGAACGGCTACGCGTCGTTCAAGATCGGCGAGGCCTACTACAAGCAGCTGCCGAGTGACTTCTGGCTGTTTCCGCCGTCGTACGAAAAAGATCAATCGTCGGTCGAGGACGCGGGCAACGAGCTCAAGAGCTTCCTCGACAAGTACCCCGACTCGCCCTATCGCCAGCGCGCGAAAGACATCGTCGTGGCCGTGGGCAAGCGGCTCGCCGATCACGAGTGGTACGTGGCGCGCTATTACTGGGACCGCAAGAAGCCGATGGGCACGGTGCTGCGCCTGCGCCGCCTGCTCGAGCGCTACCGCGGCGTCGGTTACGACATCGAAGCGCTCTGGCTGCTCGGCCGCGCGTACGTCGCCGTCGGCATGCCCGATCGCGCCAAGCTGACCTGGAACGAGCTGGTCGCGCGGTTCCCGCAAAGCCCGCGCGCCGGCGAGGCCAAGATCGCACTCGCGAGCCTGCCGACCGCGCCATCGCACCCGCCCCCGCCCGGCGCGCCGCACTGATACGATCCGTCGATGGGCGATAGAGTCGAGCAGCTGATCGCACTCGGCCGCGAGCACTACAACGCGAACGAGTACGAGCGCGCCGAGCCGTTTCTCGCCGAGGCTGCATCGGCGCGCCCGAGCTTCCCCGACCTCTACAACATGCTCGGCGTGATCTATCACGCGCAGGGCCGCTTCTCCGACGCCGAAGAAGCATTCGAGAACGCGCTGCGCTTGAACCCGCGCTACACCGAGGCCGCGCTCAACCTGTCGGTGACGTACAACGATCGCGGCAAGTACGAGCGCGCCCGCGAGGTCTACACGCGCGCGGTTTCCGCGTCGGTCGGCCAGCCCCACGCGCTCGATCGATTCGCGCGCGGCAAGCTCGCCAACATGCACGCCGATCTCGGCGCCGCGTACGCCGGGCTCGCAATGTTCGACGAGAGTGTCCGCGAATACTCCAAGGCGCTCGATCTGTGTGCCGACTTCGCCGACCTGCGCGTGCGGCTCGGCAACGTGTATCGCGATATGGGGATGTTCCACGCCGCGGTCGCCGAGTTCGAACACGCCAAGAAGCTGCGGCCCGACTTCGTGCCCGCGCGCATCCACCTGGGCGTGACGCTGTTCTCGCTCGGTCGCCGCGATGCCGCGCTCGTCGAGTGGAACGCGGTGCTGCGCATCGATCCGGAGAACAAGAGCGCGAAGCTGTACATCCGCCTGGTCAACGACGAGCACGGTCCCAAGCCGGGCTCGGCATTGCCGCGCTAACGGCGCGCGACGCACGGTACGAGCGCGACGTCGTTGGCGTTGCCGTACGTGGCACTCCCGTGCAGATTCTCGGCGACGCCGCACATCATGTAGAGCAGCTCGCCTTCGGGCGCTTCGACGATCGAGGCCTCGCCGATGTACGTCACGTTGCCCGCGAACATCGTGCTGTCGGTCGTCGCGAGCGCGACGCCATGGCTGTTCGCCCACGAACCATCGGGTTGGCGCGTCGCCGCGAACACACCGTATTGCGCGCCGCGCACGCTCGTGAAGTACAGCGTCTGCTGATCGGCGGTGAGAAACGGCTGGCTGTCGTCGCTCGTCGCGGTCGCGATGCCTGTGAGCTGCGTCACCGGCGTGAACGCGCTGCCCGCGTACGTCGTCGTGTACAGCGTGCGCTGCGCGTTCGAGCCGCGATTGGATTCGAAGTAGATCGCGACGGAGGTCGCCAGCTCGCCGTAGATCTTCGCGTTGTCGTCGTTCGCCGCGCCCGATCCGATCGGGATCGGTGCCGGCGTCGACGCGGGAAGGCTCGCGTAATACAGCCGCGACGGGCCATCGAACTCGGTGAGCACGAGCAAGTCGTCGCTCGCGTTCGATGCCGGCGATGCCATCGTGACGGTGGTGACATCGACCGGATCGGCGGCGATCGTCCAGCCCGAGCCGGTCAGCGTCGCATCGAAGAGCTGGAACGTCGTCGACGGATCGCCCGCAAGCTCGGGCCCGGTCAGCACGCTTGCCCCGCTGCCGTTGATGAAGTCGAAGAAGTCGACCGGCTGATATGCGAAGCGCAGGTGCAAGCCGTCGGGTGTCGCGAACAGCGAATCGGTCCAGCCGCCGGTGATCTGCATCGGCGCCGGTAACGCGCGCAGATCGGTCCAGCCGTCGGCGAGCGTCACGCCGGCGAGCGCGCTGCCGAGCGGCTGGTTCCACGGATCGAGCGCGGCGGCGCCGTCGGGCCTCGACGCGTCGGGAATCGCGGCATCGACCGTCGCGTCTTGCGCCGCTGTGCGCGGCGCACTGTTGCAAGCTGCGACGACGAGCCACCATGTTCGCATCGCAGTCTCGCGACAGCATTCCGCGTGCCAGCTACTCCTCGGCGGGCTCGTGCGCGCGCTTCGCGTCGTGCGGGATCTGCAGCACGACGAGAAAATCGTTCATCGGCTTCGCGAGCGCGTCGGCGACGTCGTCACCGACCGTGCGTACCGACACCACGTCGGCGATGCCGCGGCGCTTGAGCCGGCCGACGATCGCCGAGTCGTGGCAGTGGCCGTTGCCGGCCAAGATCAAGATGTGGCCATCGGGATGAGCCGCGAGCCACTTCGCGGCGGTGTCGGCCATCGTCTCGTCCCAGATGACCTGGACTGCGTAGATGTCGTCGGCGCTCGGCATGCCAACGTCCTCGGCGCTCGCGTCGGAGCCGCTCGCATCCGAGCCCATCGCCGCGTGCGCATGCGCCTCCGAGCCGCCCATGTCTTCCATCAGCGCGTCGAACCACGCGCGGTGCGCGGCGTTCGCGAGATCGAGCTCGGGCAGCCGCGCCCGATCGTCGGCCGACAAGCTCTGCAGGCCGTGATGCGCGACCTGCTTGGTGAGCTCGGTCGATGCGTCGAGCGCGAGCAGCGCCGCGTGTGCCGCGATCGCGACTGCCAGCGTCGGCCCGTAGAACCCGAAGTCATAGCCCCACCGATCTTCCCAACCGACACGCGCACGCAACGCGGCCTCGTCGATCCGCTTCGCCGCGAAGTCGTCGAGCACGCCTTGAAACGGCCGCTGGATCATCTCGAGGCCGAGCGCGCCGTGTTGCCAACTCGGCAGCACGTGCTTGGCGACCTCGAGCTCGACCCAGTGATGGTGCGGATTGGAGTGCTCTTCGCCGACGCACACCGCACGCGCGGCCGCGAGCTTGGTCCAAAACGCGGTGGTCTCGATGGCGTGGCCGGTGCGCGCGTCGACGATGCCGTACGGCAACGCGGCGTTCTCGATCCCGCCGGGTTTTGCTTCAGGGTGCGCCGGCGGCTGTCCGCCGTACGTGCCGGTGCACGCCCCGAGCGCAACGATCGCGAGCGAACGAAGCATGCGTCGATGCTACCAGGCGTGAAGTGCTAAGGTCGCGCCCACGTATGGATCTGTCGGGCCATTTCGTCGCGTTCGCTCAGCTCGGCGCGAGCTGGGTGCTCTGGCTGCTGATCGCGCTGTCGGTGCTGTCGATCGGCGTGATGATCGATCGCGCGCTGTGGTTTCGCCGGCGCGATGTCGACACCGACAAGATCACGCGCGAGCTGCGCGGCGCGTTCGCGCGCAACGAGCTCGATCGATTCGAGAGCAAGTATAGGAACGATCCGTCGGTCCCGGTGCAGGTCACGCTGCGCGGGCTCGCCGAGCGCGATCGCGGGCCCGAAGCCGTCGCCGAGGCGATGCAAGCCGAGCGCGCGCGCTGGCGGACCGCCGCCGATCGCCACCTCATCATCCTGGGCACGCTCGGCAACAACGTGCCGTTCATCGGCCTGTTCGGCACGGTGCTCGGCGTGATCAACGCGTTCGAGCACCTGCGCGAGAAGACGGCGATGGCCGAGGACCGCACGCTCGATCTGATCGCCGAGGCGCTCGCCGCGACCGCGTTCGGCCTCATGGTCGCGGTGCCCGCCGTGATCGCGTTCAACTACTTCAGCCGCAAGCTGCGCGTCATGCTCGGCAGCTCCGACGAGTGCGCGCACGCCGTGTTGTCGCTCGTCCACGGCACGCCGCCCAAGCTCGCCGCGCCCGAGACCGCGCCATCGCAGGAGGCGGTCGATGGCCGGCAATAGCCTCTATCAAGACGAAGACTCGGCCGGCATCACCGACATCAACGTCACGCCGTTCGTCGACATCGTGCTCGTGTTGCTCGTCGTGTTCATGGTCACCGCGAAGCTGATCGTCGCGCGCGGCGTCGACATCGACAAGCCGAAGGCATCGACCGGCGGCGAGGTGCAGAGCACGTTGCGCATCGCGGTAAAAAAAGACGGCGAGCTATCGGTCAACGGCACCGCCTACGCGGACGACGTCGCGGCGATCGCGCGGATCAAGGAGATCGCGGCGACCACGACGCAGCCCAAGGCGATCATCGCGGGTGATCGCGCCACGGCCTACGGCGGCGTGATGCACGCGATCGACCTGGCGCAGCAAGCCGGCGTGACCGCGATCGCGCTCGAGAACGAACGGCCGTAGGAATAGCCGCACGGCCGCCGGCCGTTACGTGCGGGGGTGCCGCGCTTCCTGCAATACTTGCAACCGGCTCGCCGCCGCCGTTGTCGACGTGACATGGCCGTGCATCCCGACGATCTGGCGTTTCGCGACGCGCCCGGCACGCTGCCGACATGGGCGTGCATCGCGATCGCGCTCGCGTGCTTCGCCACCGTGCTGCTGCCCGCCGTCGGCGGTCACGTGCTGTGGTCGCAGGTCGTCAACACGAGCGTGTTCAGCGCGGGCGCGATCGAATACGGCGTCGCACTGCTCGCCGCGATCGCGCTCGCGGTCGCCGCGATCCCGCAACTGCGAATCAGCCGCGGCTTGCAGGTCGCGGTGCTCCTGCCCGCGATCCACGTCGGGCTGATCGCGATCGGCTGGGTGCTATGGCGGCGCTGCGTGCCCAACGTCGTCGATCCCGATGGCTGGTTCGTGATCGGCGTGCGCACGTCGCTGTTCGGTGCCGCGTTCGGGCTCGCCGCGATCGGCTATGTCGCCGCGCGCGTGATCGCGCGCCGGCGCCGCGACGTGCACTGGAGCAACGCGTTCGCGCTCTACGGGCTCGCGCTGCTGTTCGCGTTCGGCTTGTGGTTGCCGTT
Source organism: Kofleriaceae bacterium (assembly GCA_036271395.1). Classification (GTDB taxonomy): domain Bacteria; phylum Myxococcota_A; class Polyangia; order Haliangiales; family Haliangiaceae; genus JABFXX01. The sequence goes on along the minus strand of DATBAS010000155.1, from coordinate 21,428 downwards.
CGCGAGCGCGATCGCGGCCGATCGCTTCGATTTCCCGACCGATCCGCGAGAGCTCGTGCCGATCCGGCTCGTCGCCTGGGTCGTCGCGACGCCGACCGTCGTCGCCGTCGCCTACACGGCGATCGCGATTCGCTGGCCCGACTTCGTGAACCGCTGGCGCGCGCTCATCGCCGGCAAGCTCGCGATCGTGATCATGATCGCGATCTATCTGCGCGGCAACGCGACGGTCGCCGACGCGCTGACGTTCGCGAATTTCATCCCGATCCTGCTCGCGGCTGCGCTCGTCGCATGCGGCGGGCTCGCGCTGCAGGTCGCGTTGACGGCGGTGCGCGAACGCTCGCTGCGTCGGCGGCTCGAGCACGGTGTGCGCGCGACGGTGGCCTGCGACGGCGGCGAGCCCGTCGTCGGGGCGCTCGAGATCGCGGGGTGGCTGCGGGCGCCTCGCACGGTGGTGCGGCCGTTCACGATCGCGACGCCCGAAGGCGAGCTGCCGATTCCGGGCGCTCGGCTCGCGACCGCGATCGCGCCCGCGACGACGATCCTGAGCGTCGGCGAGGCGATGCCGATCATCTCGGTCGGCGACGTCGTCGTGATCGCCGGCCTCGAGCGCCGCGACACCGGCGAGCCGTTTCGCGCACACGCAGGCCTCACACCGGGCGAGGACATCGCGATCGCGCGCGCCGATCTGCCACCGGCGAGCGCCGCCGACGTCGCGTTTGCGACCTGGCGTCCGACGCTCGCATATCTCGCGATCCTCGTCGCGATTTCGCTGCCCGCGCTTGCCGCCGAGCTGTCGTCCGCGCTGCGGTGAGTTGCGCTAGGCTGGCGGTGTGGTGTTGCCCACCGAGCCGCGCATGCGCCGTTGGTGGGAATCGCCGCTCGTGCTCGCGATCGCCGGCACGCTCGCGATCCACCTGCTGCTCGTCACGCTCGCCGATGCGATGCTCGTGTTGAACCCGCCGAGGCCGGATCCGCCGCCGCCGCCGAAGCTCGAGCTCGTCGACATCCAGGTCCCGCCGATCGTCAAGCCACCGCCGCCGCCGCCACCGGCAAAGCTGCCCGAGGTCGCGCCGGCGCCCGCGCAGCATGTCGCGGCGTCGCGGCCGATCGCGCACACGGAAACGCTCCCGCCACCGCCGACCACGCCGCCGGCGCCCGACAGCGGCGGTGCGCCGGTCGTCACCGAAGACAACATCGCGCCGTCGGCGACGGGCGTGCCGGTCGCGGTTGGCAAGCGCAACACCGGCCACGTCGGCCGCGGCGGCACGGGCACCGGCACCGGCGCGGGCTCCGGCGCCGGCTCGGCCGACACGCCGCAGCCGATGTCGATCGCGACGATCAAGACGCGCGCGATGCCGAAAGGCGACTACTCGTACGAGCAAGAGAAGGACTATCCCGCCGAGGCCAAGCGGCTCGGCATCGAAGGCAAGATCCGCGTCAAGCTGATCGTCGACGAGCGCGGCGAGGTCAAATCGGCGGCGCTGCTCAACCGGCTCGGCCATGGCCTCGACGAGCTCGCGCTCACCCGCGCGAATGCGATCAAGTTCGATCCGGCGAAGGACACCGACGATCGCCCGGTCACATCGGTCGTCGTGTGGACGTTCGATCTCGAGCTTCCGAAGTGAACCTGGTCGATCGGGTGGCGCGGCCGCACGGCAATTCGCGTATAGCGATGGCGTGGAACCGATCGTTGCGATTGCAGGCGTGTCGAAGACGTACCAGAGCGGAGCGACCGCGCTCGATCGCGTCGATCTCGAGATCCGGCGCGGTGAGATCTTCGCGTTGCTCGGCCCGAACGGCGCCGGTAAGACCACGCTGATCAACATCGTGTGCGGCATCGTCACCGCCACCACGGGCACGGTCGTCGCCGACGGTCACGACATCGTCAAGGACTTCCGCCGCGCGCGCGAGAAGATCGGGCTGGTCCCGCAGGAGCTCTCGACCGATGCGTTCGAGACGGTGTGGGCGACCGTGACGCTCAGCCGCGGCTTGTTCGGCAAACGCGCGAGCCCGTCGCACGTCGAGCAAGTGCTGCGCACGCTGTCGCTCTGGGACAAGCGCGACGCCAAGATCATGACGCTGTCGGGCGGCATGAAGCGCCGCGTGCTGATCGCGAAGGCGCTCTCGCACGAGCCATCGATCTTGTTCCTCGACGAGCCGACGGCCGGCGTCGACGTCGCGCTCCGCCACGACATGTGGGCGATGGTTCGCAAGCTGCGCGAGAGCGGCGTGACGATCATCTTGACGACGCACTACATCGAAGAGGCCGAGCTGATGGCCGATCGAATCGGCGTGATCGCGAACGGCAAGCTGATCGTCGTCGAAGACAAGGTCACGCTGATGCGCCGGCTCGGCAAGCGCCAGCTCGAGATCCAGCTCCAGCAGCCGCTCGCAGCGGCGCCGGATGGGCAGGCCGGGCTCGAGCTGTCGGCCGATGGCCGGACGCTGACCTATACGTTCGACGTCCAGCGCGAGCAAACCGGCATTGCCGCGCTGCTCAAGCGGCTCGGCGAGCTCGGCCTGGAGATCAAAGATCTGCACACCAAAGACACGTCGCTCGAGGATATCTTCGTCGATCTCGTCGAGGGAGGTGCCGCGTGAACCTCCCGGCGATCCGCGCGATCTATCGCTTCGAGATGGCGCGCACGTTCCGCACCGCGATGCAGAGCATCTTGTCGCCGGTGCTGTCGACGTCGCTGTACTTCGTCGTGTTCGGCACCGCGATCGGCGGCCGGATGGGCCGGGTCGGCGGTGTCGACTACGGCGCGTTCATCATCCCCGGGCTCGTGATGCTCTCGCTGCTCGGCGAGAGCATCTCGAACGCATCGTTCGGGATCTTCCTGCCGAAGTTCTCGGGCACGATCTACGAGCTGCTGTCGGCGCCGCTCTCGGCGTTCGAGGTCGTGCTCGGTTACGTCGGCGCGGCCGCGTCGAAGTCGCTCATGCTCGGCACGCTCATCCTCGTGACCGCGCGCTGCTTCGTGCCCTACAGCGTGCTGCATCCCGGGTGGATGATCGCGTTCCTCGTGCTCACGGCCGTGACGTTCAGCATGTTCGGCTTCATCATCGGGCTGTGGGCCGATGGTTTCCAGAAGCTGCAGACCATCCCGCTCATGATCATCACGCCGCTGACATTCCTCGGCGGTGCGTTCTATTCGATCGACATGCTGCCGCCGTTCTGGCGGCACGTGACGCTGTTCAATCCCGTCGTGTACTTGATCAGCGGCATGCGCTGGGCGTTCTACGGCGCGGGTGACGTCGACGTCACGGTCAGCATCGCGGCGATCTGCGGCTTCCTCATCGTGTGCATGACCGCGGTGTGGTGGATCTTCAGGACCGGCTACAAGCTGAAGGCTTAAAGCGTAAGCGCGGGCGAAGGCCTGCTTCGGCGCCAACTCAGGTGCGCTCGCCAACGCCTACGTGTTAGCGCGAGCCGTTGATGATCTTCGGCGGATCGCCGAGCTCGAGCACCTGAATCGGCCCGCCGATCATCGCGGTCATGCCGACGTCGATGCGCCACAACGCGCCGTCGCACGCCGAGTTGATACCCGCTCGCTGCACCGTGTGACCGACGATCATCCGCTTCGCGCCGAGTTGCGCGAGCACGCGGCCGAGCGCCGCGCAATCGACATCGTCGCCGCCGTACGCGCGCGTCCACACCGGGCTGTCGTCGGCGGTGAGCGCGGATGCCGGCGTCGCGAGATCGCCGTCGAGCCAGCAGCGCGCTTCGAGGTTGGTCTGATCGAGCTTGGCCATCCAGCTCTCGATCACGCCGGCGTGCGACAGCACGTTGTCGCCGACGATCGCGATCGCGTTGTGGCTCGCGAGGCGCTTGGCCCAACGTCCGCCCGGGCCGAGCTCGTGCGCGCGGTCACCGTCGAAGTCGCGCATGCCATCGGGCGTGACGTAGCGAAAGTCGCCGGCGGCGTTCATCAGCTCGTGATTGCCGAGCAGCTCGATCAGCGCACCGCCGTGGGCACGCGCTTCGCCGTCGAGCCGCTCGAGCAGCTGCAAGATCGCTGATTCGCCGCCGCCGCGATCGAGCACGTCGCCGGTCTGGATCACGACGAGGTCGTTGCCGATCCAGTGATCGTCGACGTCGATCGCGCCGGCGGCGCGCAATGCCGCGCGGGTCGCGGCGAGATCGCCGTGCAAGTCGCCGATCGCCACGGCCCGCTTCGGCATCGCGATCCGCAGCGCGATCGGCGGCAGATTGCACGCGGGTTGCGCGGCCGGAGCCGGCGCTTCGACCACGGGTGCCGGTGGCGGTGGCGATGGGTGGCGATCGCAACTCGCGATCGCGAGGATGACGAGCAAGCCGCCGCGCGTTGGCAAATGTACGCGGACGGGCTTCACGATGCTGAACCTGGGTTCATCGAATTGACTTGCCTGGCGGGACCGGCCTACGGTGCCCCCGGTCCGTTCACTTTAGGGGGGAACTTGATGAAGAAAATGATGATTTCGGCCGTGGCCATGGCCACGATGACGCTCGGCGCCAGCTCGCTTGCCGAGGCAAATCCGTACGGTACGGCCGGCTGCGGCCTCGGCTCGATCGTGTTCGGCAACTCGCCGGGCATCGTTCAGATCTTTGCCGGCACCACCAACGGCACGTTCGCGACGCAGACGTTCGGCATCACGTCGGGCACCAGCAACTGCGTCGATGGCGGTGGCGGCGGCCCGACGGCCGCGGCGTTCATCCAGACGAACCGCCAGGCGCTGTCGAAGGAAATCTCGCGCGGCAACGGCGAGACCATCGCGAACCTGTCGACGCTGTCGGGTTGCAGCGATGCGGGCGCGGTCGGCGTGACGCTCCAGAAGAACTTCAAGTCGATCTTCCCGGACGCCTCGGTCTCCGACACGCAAGTCTCGAGCTCGGTGCTCACCGTGCTGCGCTCGGACAAGACGCTCGGCTGCTCGAAGCTGATCTAATCGAGTCGTGCGCGCGGCGGGAAACATCGTCGCGCGCATAGCGATCGTCGCAGTCGTGTTGGCAGCGGGTGGCTGCCTGACGCGACAAGGCGGCCGGCTGACGCGGCAGACGCTGCAGCCGCCGGCCGCCGATCGCGTGGCGTATGCGCGCGAGCTCAAGCAGCGAGCGCGCCGGCTCCGTCTCGCGTCGGCGACGCAGTGGCTGCGGCTCGGCCACTGGCATCCGACGCTGTCGGGCTATCTCGAGAGCCAGGCCGACGGCGACAACTTCTTCCTGTCCCCCGACGGCAAGTCCAACCCCGAGCTCGAGCTCGAGGCGACGATCGACGGCTTTCTCTCCGAGCTCGCGCCGTTCGATCCGAAGCTCAAAGACAACAAGAACGTTCAACATCCGATCTGTCAATTTCCGGCACGCTTCGCGTGGCTATCGGATCAGTTGAAGATCGACGCGTCGCGATTGCCGCAACACGATTGCGCGCGCTACGAGCAGTTCCAGCGGCTCGTCGATCCGTCGTCGGTCGCGCTGGTGTTCTCGTCGTACTACCTGAACAACCCGGCATCGGCGTTCGGCCATACGTTCCTGCGCTTTCACAAGAAGAACGACGGCGTGCCGGCCAAGCAGCGCGAGCTGCTCGATTTCGGCGTCGAGTTCTCCGCCGACCCAGATACGCACTTCGCGCCGCTCTACGCGATCAAAGGCATGCTCGGCGCGTTTCCCGGCACGTTTCGCCGCCTGCCCTATTACTACAAGGTTCGCGAGTACAACGATTACCAATCTCGCGATCTATGGGAGTACGAAATCAAGCTCACGCCGGCGCAGCTGCAAATGCTCATCGCGCACGTGTGGGAGCTCGGCTCGACGTTCTTCGATTACTTCTATCTCTCGGAAAATTGCTCGTATCACATCCTCGGCGCCGTCGAAGCCGCCGACCTCGACGTCGATCTGACGAGTCATCTCGGCTGGCCCGTGATCCCCGCCGATGCGGTCAAAGCGCTCTACGCGAATCCCGGCTTCGTCACCGGCATTCACTATCGCGCGTCGAGCCGCACGCGGTTCGAGTGGGAGATCCGCGGCATGCCTTCGGCGCAGCAAGACGCGATCGAGCGGCTCGTTGCAGATCCGAAGACCAAGCTCGACGAGCTCGGGCCGACCCAGCAGATCGAAGCGATCGATGCCGCGCAGGATCTCGTCGACTTGCGCTACGCCAAGGAGCTCGTCGACGATCGCGGCACCGGCCCGGGCGCCAAGCTCAAGCAAGCGTTGCTCGAGCGGCGCGCGGAGATCCTCGTCCCGTCGGTCGACCATCCAGCGCCGATTCCGCTCGATCGCGAGCCGCAGCTCGGCCATGGCTCTCGGCGCATCGGCCTCGGCATCGGCGGCGATCTGACCGGCCAGAAGTTCGCGGTCGCGTCGCTGCGGCTCGCGCTGCACGATCTCGCGGATCCGCCGAACGGCTATCCCGAGCTCAACGAGATCGAGTTCCTGCCGGCGCGGCTGCGCTACGACGCCACGTTCGAGCACGTCGCGCTCGACCAGCTGGATCTCGTCCACGTGATCTCGCTGACGCCGCAGAACGCGTTCGATCGTCACGTGTCGTGGGAGTTCCGGCTCGGCAGCGAGCGCATCGACGACGCCGGCTGCAACTGCTACGTCGGTCACGCGCAGTTCGGCGGCGGCGTGACGTTCGCTTCGGCAAACCAGCGCGCCGCGATCTTCTTCCTGGCCAACACGCACGTGTGGTCGGGCATCCACCTCGACGGCTTGTTCCACGCGCCGATTCGCATCGGGCTCGGTCCCGAAGGCGGCCTCCGGTTGCGCGTCCTGCCGAACCTGATCGCGCTGTTCATCGGCGAGTGGGATTGGCTGCCGGTGCAGCATCCGCTCGCGGCGTGGAACGCGACCGCGACGATCCGCTGGGCTGCGACGCACTTCTTCGCGTTGGATCTCACCGGGCAGTACGACGAGCGCACCGGCACGGGCACGTTGTCGACGTTGTTCTACTTCTGACGGCGAATCCGGTGGATCGCGCCCTCGGTGGGGTCGAGCCAGTACAAGAAGGCGCCATCGACGATCAGCTGCGACGCGTTGCCGACTTTCGTGACCAGCTCGAGCTCGGGCTTCGCCCGCCGCGCGCGATAGATCGCCGGATCGCGATCGCCGGCGGCGATTGCCCAGTAGATGAAGTCGCGATCGAGCGCCATCGCGACGACCCGACCACCGGCGGGCCCGAGCTTGTCGACCGGCCCGTTGCCGTATTTCTCGAACAGCGCGGTGTTGCCGAGAAAGATGTCGTCGCCATCGACGGCGAGCGCGTCGACGCCGCCCTCGATCGGCGTCGCGGCGCTGCCGCGATACAAGCTGGTCGTCGTGCCAACCACGCCGTGTTCGTCATCGGTGATCGCGAGCGCGAGCACGTCGCCGTCGACCTGGAACGCGTCGCGCTCGCCGATCGAGACGCGCCAGCCGTCGTCGCCGCGCATCGCCGCGATGGCCGCATGGCCGTTTTGTACGAGCTTGCCATTCGGCTCCGGCGCCAGCTCCGCCGGCGGCGGGTTGCCGAGGCGCGCAAATCGACTGCCGCCGTTGATGTAGAGCGGCATGCTCGCGCTGCCTGACTTCGCCAACACGAGGTCGTGCGCCTTCGCATCGACGTCGCCGAGCTTTTGCGCCGAGGCGCTGCCGGCGGCCAGCTCGAACACCCCCGATCCGGGCGCGAGCCAGTAGACGTCGCCGTGATCGACCACGAACGACGTCGCGCCGGGCGCGGTTGTCACGAGCTCGGGCGGCGAGCCCTCGGCTGGCTTCGGCGGTTGCACCACCGTCGGCGCGCTACCGCAGGCGACGACCACGACGAGCCATGCCTTCATGATGCGTTCGACACGAGCCCGACGACGACCGTGATGTTGTCATCGCCGCCGCGATCGTTCGCGAGCGCGATGAGCGTCTCGGGCAGCCGTCGATACCACGTCATCGCGACGATGCGCTCGAGCTCGCCGTGCTCGATGTAGTTCGACATCCCGTCGCTGCACAGCACGAAACAATCACCCGCGGCGATCGGCACGCTCTTGAGATCGCAATCGGTGTCGCGCTCGAAGCCGATCGACTTGGTGATCACGTGGCGAAACTTGCTCGCGCGGGCTTCTTCGGGCGTCAGCGCGCCGTTGCGCAGTTGCTCGGCGATCCACGAGTGATCTTCGCTCAGCTGCAACAAGCGGCCGTCGCGAAACAAGTAGCAGCGGCTGTCGCCGGCGTGAACCAGATGCGCTTTGTCGCCGTGAACCAGCACCGCGGTGAGCGTGGTGCCCATCCCGCGCAGCTCCGGCTTCTGCCACGACGCTTCGAAGATCGCCTTCGAGGCGCGCCGGACCACGCCGCGCATCAGCTCGAGCGCCGGCGAGAACACGACGCTCGATCGCGACGGCGTCTGCAACAGCGGCGCGGCGTCGTCCGCCGTGTCCTCGATCGTTTGTGCCGGCATCTCCTCGGTCGTGCGCACGGCTGCTTGCTGCTGGCGCAGCAGCGCGGCATCGAAGTCGCCGCGCGCGGTCGAGAGCTCCTTCGACAACAGGTCGACGGCCATGCGGCTCGCAACGGCGCCGCCTTGATGGCCGCCCATGCCGTCGGCGACGGCGAGAATTCCGACCTCGGCGTCGACGAGGAAGCTGTCCTCGTTGCGCTCGCGCTTGCGACCGGGATCGCTCTGGCCCCAGGCCGACACCAACATGGACGCTAGGTGTACTCCGCGCTGCGCTCGCTGATGTTGCCGTCTTCGCAGCGCAGCAGCTTGCCCTTGCCTTCGACCTTGGTCAAAAGGCTCACGGGGCGGGTCCAAACTTTCGCCGCGTTGCGCAGCGTATCGCGTGCCTGACCGCCGTCGAGATCCGTGCCTTCGTGGACGTGGCGCAACAGCAGCTCGCTGCGGTTCTCGAAGTTGCCATCCTCGACGACGATCGCCGGCTGGCCGCGGTTGGTCAGCATCTTGAGCAGCTGGTCTTTCACCTTCTTGAACTCGCGGCTCATGATCTCCCAGTTGCCCGAGCGCTCCTGGAAGCCGAACGTATAGAACTTCTGATCGATGCAGAACTCGAGCGTGAAGAACTCGTCGAGGAACGTGATGTCGTTGTAGAGCTTGCGCACCTCGAAGATCTTTTGCCGGCCGAGCCCGGTGCGGCGATCCCAGTTGCGCTTCTGCTCCATCGAGTCGCACTCGTCCCACTCTTTGCCGTACTGGCCCTTGTTCCAGCGATCTTCGATGTTGCGATAGAGCTCGACGCCGAGCTTGTACGGGTTCAGGCGGCCCGGCGACGTCGCGAGCACGCCCGAGCACGCGTCGGCGTAGTCGATCACTTCGGCGGCGGTCAGCGCCTTCTCGGTGAGGATCTTCGAGTGCCAGTAGGTCGCCCAGCCCTCGTTCATGATCTTCGTCATCGCCTGCGGCGCGAAGTAGTAGGCCTCGTCGCGCACGATCTCGAGCACGTCGCGTTGCCAGTGATCGAGCGGCGCATGCTCGATCAAGAACTGCATCACATCGCGCTGCGGCTGCTCCGGGAACTTCCGGCGCGCCTTCTTGGCCTCTTCTTCTTTCTTTTTCTTTTGCGCTTCGAGGTAGCTCGGCGGGTTGATGAAGCTATCCATGTAGCCCTTCGACCTGAGCTTGCCGACGGTGGGCTCTTCTTCGTCGTCGTCGACCGGCTTCGGCGGACGCGTCCGCACGATGTACGCCGACATCGGATCGATCAGGTTCTCGAGCGACAGGCACGTATCGATAAAATCCTCGACGACATCCTGGCCCCACCGCGCCATGTGACGGCGGACGCGCGACGCGTGGTTCGCCATGCCGTCGATCATCTTGCGATTGGTCTTCGAGAAGTAATAGTTGTTCTTGAAGAAGTCGACGTGCGCGCACACGTGCGCCATCACGATCTTCTGATCGGTCGTCGAGTTGCCCTCGAGCAAGTACGCGTAAGCCGGGCTGGTATTGATCACCATCTCGTAGATCTTCGACAGGCCCCACTCGTAGCTCTTCGCGAGCTGCTCGTAGTCCATGCCGAAGCGCCAGTGTGGATACCGCGTCGGAAAGCCGCCGTACGCGGCGACTTCGTTCATCGTCTTGTAGTCGAGGACCTCGTACAGGATCGGGAAGAAATTGAGCCCGAAGTTCACCGCGTAGCCTTCGACCTCTTCCTGGATGTCGCGCAGGTACGCGGGCAGCGGCTTGATCGCCGGCATTACTTGCCCTTCCCGAGGAACTCTTTGATCGAGTCCATGATCGCGTCCTTGCCCTTGATCTCGCTGGTGACGACGCGCTCGTCCTCGTCGAAGTGCTCGGTCAGGTCCTTGATGAACTGACCCGAGCCGTACGGCGACTCGACCTGCCCGTACGAGAACAAGTTCACGTACGGCAGCACGTCTTTCTTGAGCAGCTCGACGCAGGTGTGCGTGTCGTCGACGCTCCAGTTGTCGCCGTCGGAGAAGTGGAACGGATAGATGTTCCACAGGGCGGACGGATACTCGTCGTCGATCATCTTCGCGCACAGCTTGTACGCCGAGCTGATCATCGTGCCGCCCGACTCGCGGGTCTTGAAGAACGTATCGCGATCGACTTCCTTCGCCATCGCGTCGTGGATGATGTAGCGGCTCTCGATGCCGTGGTACTGCGAGCGCAGCCACGTATCGATCCAGAAGCTCTCGATCCGGACGATCTCTTTCTGCTCGTCGCCCATCGAGCCCGACACGTCCATCATGTAGATGATGACGGCGTTGCTCTGCGGCAGCGGCTCGGACCGCCAGCTGCGATACCGCTTGTCTTCACGGATCGGAATGATCACCGGATTCTTCGCGTCGTACGTGCCCATCGCGACCTGGCGGCGGATCGCCTGGCGAAACGTGCGCCGAAAATGCCGTAGCGACTCCGGCCCCGTCGTGCGGATGCCCGAGTACTTGTCTTTGTACGCGATGATCTTCTCGGTGCCCTTGGGCTCGATGCGCGGCAGCGCGAGCTCTTCGCCCATGATCTCGGCGAGCTCCTGCAGCGACACTTCGATGTCGAGCAGGTGATCGCCGGGCCGATCGCCGGCCTCGTGACCTTGGCCCGGCTGATCGCCGTCTTTACCTTGACCGAGCGAATCACCGGGCTCGCCCTGACCTTGGCCGACGCCGCCCTGCTGCTTATCGCCGTGCTTGAAATGCGGGATGTCGACGGATGGGATCGGAATCGAGACGGTGTCTTTGCCCTTCCGCGCGATCATCTCGCCTTGCGAGATGTACTTGCGGAGGTTCTGTTTGATCTTGCCGCGGATGATCTGGCGGAACCGGCCGTGGTCGAGATCGATCTTCTGGCTCATTAGATTGACTCGCTCGCTACGCGGTCACGGTCGACCGCGATTGATCGCTCGCTCATCTAAAACACCACATCCGCGGCATCGCCGCGTTCGTTGATGAACACGAGGCGGCCACCCTGCCGCTTCGTGCGCTGCACCATTTCGAGCAGGCCGAGCGCGCGCGACAGCACGCCGGTGTAGTCATCGGTCTCGAGCTCGACACAGAGCTTCGCCAGCAGCTCGGCCAGCGTGTGGTTGAGCTCGACCTGAACAGTGCCGATACCCAACCCGTCGCTCAAGGCCTCTCCCAGTTACACTCGCTTCGCTCGTTCACGATTTTACGTCTCCGCGTGCAAAGATCGATGCGACGAAGTTGAGCACGTCGGTCGCGCTGACCTCGTCGTAGCCGAAGTTCTTGATCAAACGCTGCTTGACCACGTCGATCTTCGCCTGCGTGTCGCGATCGACGACCGAGCTCACGAGCGACGTCAGCTTGATCGAATCTTTCTGATCCTCGAACAGCTTGCCCTCGAGTGCCTTGTGCAGCCGCTCGTTGGTCTTGTAGTCGAACGTGCGGCCCTCGATCGCGAGCGCGCCGATGTAGTTCATGATCTCGCGGCGGAAGTCATCCTTGCGGCTATCCGGGATGTCGATCTTCTCTTCGATCGATCGCATCAGCCGCTCGTCGGGCTCCTCGTCTTGCCCGGTATACGGGTTCTTGACACGCTCTTTTTGCGTGTACGCCTTGATGTTGTCGATGTAGTTCGCGCACAGCTTGGCGATCATGTCCTCGTCGGCGCTGATCGCACGCTGGACCTCGTTCTTCACGATGTCCTCGTACTCTTGCTTCACGACGCTCAGCATCTCGCCGTAGCGCTTGCGGACCTCGTCGCTGTTGATCAGCGAGTGCGAGCGCAGGCCGCTCTCGAGCTCGTTGAGCACCATGAACGGGTTGATCGCGCCCTCGGCTTTGTCGCTGACCAGCGAGTTCGCGATCTTGTCCTGGATGTAGCGCGGCGAGATGCCGTCGAGGCCTTCGCGCTGCGATTCTTTGCGCAGCTCTTTGATATTGTCCTGCGTGAACCCGGGCAGCGTCTTGCCGTCGTAGAGCTTGGATTTCTGCAGCAGCGACAGCGAGTGCTTCTTCGGATCCTCGAGTCGCGTGAGCACCGCCCACAGCGCCGCGACGTAGAGCGTGTGCGGCGCGATGTGCTTGCCGACCTTCTGTGACGTGAAGTCCTTCGTGTAGATCTTGACCTCCTCGGACACCTTCGTGATGTACGGGATGTCGACCTTCACGGTGCGATCGCGAAGCGCTTCCATGAACTCGTTGTTGAGCAGCTTCTTGTACTCGGCCTCGTTGGTGTGGCCCAAGATCACTTCATCGATGTCGGTCTGCGCGAACTTCTTCGGCTTGATCTTGCGCTCCTGAGTCGCGCCGAGCAGGTCGTAGAGGAATGCGACATCGAGCTTCAAGATCTCGACGAACTCGAGGATGCCGCGGTTCGCGATGTTGAATTCACCGTCGAAGTTGAACGCGCGCGGATCCGAGTCCGAGCCGAATGTCGCGATCTTGCGGTAGTTGATGTCGCCGGTCAGCTCGGTCGAGTCCTGGTTCTTCTCGTCCTTGGGCTGGAACGTGCCGATGCCGATGCGATCCTGCTCGCTGAGCACGAGCCGGCGCACGCGCACGTGGCTCATCACCTTCTCGAAGTTGCCGCCGTAGTGGCGCATCAGCTCCTTGAAGATCAGCCGGCACGCCGGGTTGACGTCGCCCTCGGCTTTGACGTGGTAGTCGTCGTTGCCGAGGTGGAGCTTGTCGATCGTCTCTTTGCGCCACTCGCGCGGGATCAATCGCAACGGCTCGTCGTGCATCGGCGAGTTGAACACTTCGGTGCCGCCGGCAAGCTCGGAGAGCGGCCCCGGCAGCGTCCAGAAGTACGTGTAGAGCGCGCCTTCGGGCGTGCGCGAGTATTCCTCGAGGCCCTTCTTGAGCTGGCGCGCGATCGTCGACTTCGCGGAGCCGACCGGACCGTGCAGCAAGATGATGCGGCGCTCGGTGCCATAGCCCTGTGCGGCGCTCTTGAGCACGTTCATCAGTCGCATCAGCGGCACGTCGAGCCCGAACACGGCGTCGCGGCCGTTGTGCGCGTCGTCGCGGAAGAACTTGTAGCGGACGAGCTTCTTCTTGTTGTCGATGTACTCCTCGACGCCGTGCGAAAGCACCATGTCGTAGAGGCGCTGATACGCGTTGCGCGTGACCTGCGGGTTCTTGCGAACCAGGTTGAGGTAGTCCTCGAAGTTGCCTTCCCAGGACAGCTCTTTGTAGGTGGCGTAGTTTTGCAGCTCGGCGATCTGGCTCACCAGCGTCATGGCACCGAGCGTACCACTCTTGACGGTGGCTGCTCACTCGGCGGTCGGGTAGTGCGCGGTTCTGCCGCGAACGGCGCGCCGCGTGAGATCCGCCGACGGACGACTGCTTCGTGCAGTCCGTGACCTGCATCAGTGCGCCATCGGCACCGCCGATCTTGCGCGTCACGGTGATCGTATCGCCGACCTTCACGTTCGCGAACGGTGCGCCGTCGGTCATGCCGAGAGCGATGCGGCGCTTGCCATCGACATCCATGAACAAGACCGGCCTGCCGCTCTGTTCTTTGGCCGCGTTGCCGGTGAACGTCGCGCCAGCGGCTTACTTGTCGATCAGCGCCATCGCCGCCGCGGTCATGCCGCGCGATAACACGTTTCAGCGCTGATACTTCGCGACGTTCCGCTTGTGCTCGTCGAGCGTCCTCGAGAACACGTGATTGCGCGCGTCTTTCGCGACGAAGTACAGGTAGTCGGAACCATCGGGCGCGAGCACGGCTTCGATCGAGCGCCGGCCCGGATTCGCGATCGGCCCGGGCGGCAGCCCCTCGTGCGTGTACGTGTTGTACGGGTTGTCTTGGTCGCGCAGCTGCGCGGTGTGCAGCCGATCCTGCACGTTCCAACCGGCACACGCGGCGCTCTTCTGCACCGGCACCTCGCAGCCGTAGCGAATCGTCGGATCGGTCTCGAGCCGGTGCGGCTTGAAATCGTCTTTGACGAGGCGGTTGATGAACACCTGCGCGATGCGCGGTCGCTCGGCCGGATCGACGGCTTCTTTCTCGACGATCGACGCCATCGTCAGGATGTCGCGGTCGCTCCAGTGCAGCTTGTCCTTGAGCTTCGCGGCGTCGCGGCCATGCTGCGCGAGCAGCTCGTTCCAGACTTCCTGGTAACGCGCGATCAGCCGGTCGAGCACGACGCGCGGTTTCTCGCCGACGCGAAACTCGTACGTGTCGGGAAACAAGTAGCCCTCGACCGAGTCGCCCGTGATCGCGTGCTGCGCCAAGAGCGCTTTGTCGCGCGCGAGTGCCTCGAGCTCTTTCGCCGAGGCGACGCGCGCCTGGTCGAGCAGCGCGAAGTACTCGAGCATGTTCTTGCCCTCGGGCAACGTGACCTTCGTCGTGACCTCTTTGACGCCGGCGACGAGCACCTTGAGCACGGCGTCGGGCGTGACGTTGTCTTTGATGAGGTACTTGCCGGTCTTGACGTTCGTCGTGTCGCCTTCCCACATCGCGTACATTCGAAACCAGGTCGGCCGATCGACGACGTGCTCGTCGGCGAGCATGCGCGCGATCTGCGGGAACGTCATGCCGCTCTTGATCTCGATCTCGACGTCGGCGCCGCTGCCCGCATGCGCCTGCTCGGGATACGCGAGCGCGCGCTTGACGAGCACGCCGGCGATCACGAGCGCGATCAACACCGAGCCGATGACGACCGCGAGTGCGATCCGGAACGAGCGCTTGGACATCCGAGCCGCCCTTATATCGTGTTCGATCGCAGCCATGTTTGCAGCCACGTCTGAAGGATCACGGCCGCCGCTTGCCGATCGATCACTTGCTTGCGCTTTTCGCGTGACAGATCGGCAGCGAGCAAGATGCGTTCGGCCTCCGCGGTCGAAAAACGCTCGTCCTGCTCGTGCAATTTCATCGCAGCACCGAGCTTCTCGCGCAAAACGCGCGCGAAGTCCGCAACACGACGAGCGCGATGCCCGATCTTTCCGTCGAGCTCGAATGGCATTCCGACAACGACGTCGGTGATTGCATGCTCGTCGATCAGTGCAAGGATCGCCGACACGTCTCTGTCGGTTCCCGACCGCGCGATCACGCACACCGGGTGCGCGGCGATCGCCGCTTCGTCGGTCATCGCCACGCCGATCGTTTTCTGGCCAACGTCGAGGCCAAGCGCACGCATGGCCAGAGGTTATCCGGAAAGTCGGGTTCCGGAAAAATAAAGGCCCCGCAAGGGGGATTGCGGGGCCTGGGCGCAGATCGCGAGAGCTACTGATTGCCTCAGGTGGTGGGGGAGACCGACGGGATGAGGGGGAGGGAACCACCGGTCATCCACCGAGTCGAAACGTTCGCTCAAACGTCGCGCGTTGGATTCGTTTTGATTTTCAAACCAGGCCTCGCGATCCGGTATTCCTGAGAAGCTCGTCGCGACTGCCTGGTTGCACGGAACATGAGCACGAACGGTGCCAGCGCAAGTCGCAACGCCAAACTGCGATCGCTGCGCAATTCGCGCGGCGCGTGTGACGGCGAAACAGCGCTTTAGACAACGAACGGCAACTGCAACTGTCACTTCAGGGTCTCACTGCTGGCCAGTGCTGTGGCCACCTTGGTAAAGCGGTTTCATGTCCGACGAGACCACGACGCCGCCAAAGCTCCAGGTCCAGCTCGACGACGATGTCTCGCAGGGCGTGTACGCGAACCTCGTTCTGTTGAATCACACTGAAAACGAGTTCGTGCTTGATTTCGCGTTCATCCAACCCGCGAACGGCCGCGCGAAAGTGCGCGCGCGCGTGATCTCGTCGCCGCGCCACACGAAGCGGCTACTGAACGCGCTGCAGAAGAACCTCGAGCGGTACGAAGAGCGGTACGGACGCGTCGAGCTCGGCCCCGACGAAGAGCCGTCGTTTCACTGAACCGCGGCTTCGGTGATCTCGAGCGTGGCCGCATCGAGATCCAAGATCGCGTCGGCGCCAAACGGGATCGCTTCGTTGCGATCGCCGTGGCCGACTGGAGCGCCGACCGCGACCGGCACGCGCGCCGAATGGCAGCGCTCGAGGATCGTCTGCAGCGCCGCGTCGGCGGGATCGGCCACGCCGGTCGGCGGATTCGGATCGCTGCAGCGCATGAAGTCGCCGACGATCACGCCGCGCACGCGCGCGAGCTCGCCGATCAGCACGAGCTGCGTGAAGTAACGATCGATCTCGTAGGGCTTTTCACCGACCTCTTCGATCAATGTGAGCGAGCCCGCGAGCGGCACCGGCCACGGCGTGTTTGCGAGCATCGCGATCATCGTCAAGTTGCCCGCGAACAGCGGTCCGCGGCGCGTTCCGGAGCCGTGAGCGACGAGCGGCCACGGCCGCACACCGGGCGCTCGCGCCTCGCTGATCGAATCGATCAATGAAGCGACGTCGCGATCGGAGAGTGAATCGAGCTGCACGATCAGCGGTCCGTGCACGCCGCGAACTCCCGCGGCGTACGCCCATGCGAGCAGCGCGGTGACGTCGGAGAACCCGACGATCGGTTTCGGATCGGCCGCGAGCGCGGATGGATCGAGCTTCGGCAAGATTCGCATCAAGCCATAGCCGCCCCGTGCGACCACGATCGCGCGGACATCCGGATCGCGGATCATCGCCATCAGCTCGTCGGCGCGCTGATCGTCGCTCGCCGCGAGGTAGCTCGGCACGCCGGACGGATGCGGCGCGGTCACCGACGGCGCGACACGCAGCCTGAACGCATCGCCCAACCGCGCGATCCCGCGCTCGAAGCGCTCGAGCTTGACCGGACCCGCCGGTGCAACGATCCCGAGCGTCTCGCCTCGTTTGATCCGCGGCGGCCGGATCGCGCTCGCCGTCATCTTCGCTTGCGCTTGCGGCGATGCACACTGCCGCCCGGCTTCGTATCGCTCGGCGAGGACGGCTCGTCATCGCCATCATTCATCACCGGGATCGATCCGGTCGTCGACGCCGAAGGATCGAGGCCGAGCGCCTCGAGATCGACCGCGGCCATCGCGATCGTGCGCTTGCCATCGTCGATGAGCGGCGGCGCGGTGACCTCTTCGATGACGTCGATCTGCTGCGTGTCGCCGTCGTCATCGGCCGCTGGCTCTTCCATCGCCGCCATCGCCGCGGTGTTGCGGCCATCGTCGACGAGCTCGGGGACTGCCGATGCCCGTTTCGGCCGCACGGTCGACACCGCCGGAATCGGCGGCGGAGTCGCCGCGAGCTCGGGCAGCGTCACGCGCGCGCTCCACCACGTCCGCACGATGTCGCTCTCGAGCGCCGGCTTCACGAGCATGCCGGGCACGTGCTCCGAGCCGCCGACTTGCTCGTGGATCTCGGTGACGATCGCGCTGGTCAACAGACCGTCGTCGGACGCGATGCCGATCGCGGTGCCCACCGGCATCGGCGTTGGCAACTCGAGGTAACCGCTGCTCGGCCGCACCTGGGTCAGCTTCACGCGGCGGCCGACCGCGAGCCCGCGATACGTGAGGTCCACGAAGCTCTCGCTCATCGCGCGCATGGTACTTCAACCGCCATGAGCGTGCTCGATCGCCTGCTCGGGCGGGCCCGCCAGCTCCGGACCGCCGGCGCTGACGATGACATCGCCGCGCGGACTCGCGCGCTCGTCGTCCACAACAACGAGTTCGGCTTCGATCCGTTCGGGATGTCGCGCGCGAGCGTGGCGACCGCGATCACGTTCGTGCGCTGGATCTATCGCTACTACTTTCGCGCCGAGTGCTTCGGGATCGAGAATTTGCCCGCGCACGGCCGCGTCGTGCTGGTCTCGAACCATTCCGGCCAGCTGCCGTTCGACGCTCTCGTGATCGGCGCGGCGTGCTTTCTCGAGCCGCCGCAGCCGCGGCTCGTGCGCGCGATGGTCGAGTTCTTCGTGCCCACCGTGCCGTTCGCGTCGTACTTGTTCGCGCGCTGGGGCCAGATCACCGGCACGCCGGAGAACTGCCGCCGGCTGCTCGCCGCCGACGAGGCCGTGCTCGTGTTTCCAGAAGGCGCGCGCGGGATCTCGAAGCCGTTTTCCAAGCGCTATCAGCTCGCCGATTTCGGCTCGGGCTTCATGCGGCTGGCGCTCGAAGCCGGCGCACCGATCGTGCCGGTCGCCGTGATCGGCGCCGAAGAACAAGCTCCCGCGATCAACGTCAAGCCGCTCGCGAGGCTGTTCGGCACGCCGGCGTTCCCGATCGTGCCGTATCCGCCGTTCGTCGCCGCGGTGCCGCTGCCGGTGAAGTACCGCGTCTACTTCGGCGAGCCGATGCGATTCACCGGCGATCCCGATGACGACGATGATGACCTCGCGGAGCGCGTGAAGACCGTCAAGAACCGGATCGAGTCGATGCTCCACCTCGGCTTGCGCGGGCGGAAACATGTCTTCTGGTGAGCGCGGCGAGCTTCCGCCGATGGACCGAAGCGACAAGACCTGCGTCATCACCGGCATCTCGGGCCGGCTCGGCCGCCTCGTCGCGCGCAGGCTGCATCACATCGTCGGCTGGCGGATCGTCGGCCTCGATCGACGGCCGATGCCCGGGCGCCCGAAGGACATCGAGCACCACGAGCTCGATCTGCGCAGCAAGCGGGCGCGCGAGATCTTCCGAGCCAACCGGGTCGACGCACTCATCCACCTCGGCGTCATGCACGATCCGCGTGCCCGGCCCGCCGAGCTGTACTCGTGGAACATCACCGGGACGACGAAGCTGCTCGAGTATTGCCAGGCGTATCACGTGCCCAAGGTCGTCCTGCTGTCGAGCGCGAACGTCTACGGGCCGCGTCCGGATAACCCGCAGTTTCTCACCGAGGACGCGCCACTGCTCGCCGCGCAACGCTTCCCCGCGATGCGCGATCTCGTGGAGATCGACCACCTGGTCTCGACATTCTTGTGGCGCGCGAGAGAGATCGACACGGTCGTCCTGCGTCCCACCCACATCGTCGGCCCCGTGCATAACGCGCCGTCGAACTACCTGCGGATCGCCCGGCCGCCGGTGCTGCTCGGTTTCGATCCGATGGTGCAGCTCGTCCACGCGCTCGATGTCGCCGAGGCGATCGTGCTCGCGCTCGCTCCCGGCCGCCGCGGGATCTACAACATCATCGGCCCGGGCGAGGTTCCGCTGTCGGCCGTGCTGCACGAGCTCGGTCGCTCGCCGCGGTGGATCCCGCACCCGCTCGCGAAGAGTCTGCTCGGGCTCGCGTTCCGGTTCGGGCTATCGAGCTTCCCCGTCGCGGAGCTCGATTTCATCCGCTACGTCTGCATGATCGACGGCCGGCGCGCCGCGGCCGAGCTGGGCTATCGGCCCCGTTTTGGCCTCCGCGAGACCATCGCTGCCGCACGTGAGATCGCGTGATCGCGGTGTCGCGGTCGCGTGATTGGCGCTGTGATCTGCTGCGTCTTGCCGTATCTCGTGGCCACACCTAGTGTATCGCTACGTTCACACCGATTTTTTTGTCTCAACTCCCGGACATCCCGCCACTAAGCCGGAGAAGTCTGAAACCCAAGACGAGATCGTGTGGAACGTCGATTTTTCGGGCATTTTTGTCGTGGTTGCTGACTCGAGTCCCAAAACCTAACGCTCGAGTGTCGCCACGTTAATGGATTCTCAAGCAGTTCGATCCCCTCGCCACAATGGCACGCAGACTGCTTTCGCTGACGTTCACCGCACGTCCCCACCACGAGGAACGACCCCAATGAAGAAGCTACTCATCGCTCTCCCCTTCCTGATGCTCGCCGGCTGTGAGCTGTATTTCGGCGGCGACAGCAGCAGCAGTGGTTCCTGGAACTACTGCGGCTCGGACGGGTACTACCAGTGCGACCAGAACAACAACTGTCAGCTGGTCTCGAATACCTGTCCGCCCGGAACCGGGGAGTCGGGTGGTAGCGATGGCAGCGGCGGCACGAACGGCTACGAGTGCGGCTCCAACTCGGACTGCGCCGCGGGCTGCTACTGCACGGCCCAGAACGTGTGCGAAGAGGGCGGGTTCTGCACCTCGGATTCGGACTGCGGCAGCGGCTACTTCTGCGATACGACGCGCTCGTCGTGCGAGCCGAACCCGGTCCAGACGACCTCGTGCTCGTCGAACACGGACTGCACCGGCGCCGAGCAATACTGCGATGCGACGTCGGGCACGTGCCAGACCGGCAGCTGCGCAGGCGCGATCACGTGCAACAGCGCGATCCCGACCTGCCCCTCGGGCTCTTCGCCGGTCATCGCGAACGGTTGCTACACCGGGACCTGCCAGGTCACCGCGCAGTGCGATGCGCTGCCGGTCTGCGGCGACATCAATGATGAGACCGACTGCTTGAGCCGCGCGAACGACTGCACCGCGGTCTACACCGGCATCGACTGCACCGACTCGAGCGGCGCGGCATGCGTGTCGGGCGACACCGGCTGCACGTGCGCGAGCTTCTCGTTCGACCACTGCAGCACCTCGGGCGCGCAATAGCTAACTGCGACTAGGGAACGTGCGAACGGACCGGTTTTGACCGGTCCGTTTTCGTTTTCGGAGTACGTTTGCGGGATGGGCTTCGAGTTCTCCGAAACGATGTCGGGAACCGTCGAGTGGGATGCCGAGCCCGGCCAGCGCCATCCATTCCGCTTCGACGTGACCGCGCACGCCCCGTCGCTGCGCGACCACGTGTTCACGGGAGTCGCGGCCATGCACGGCAAGCTGCTGGCGCCGCCGAAAGCGCGCGATGCGACCGTCGACGGGACGATCACGATCCGGCCGCTGCTCGGCCGGATCATCCGCTACGAGCTCGGCTTCACTGGCGACGATGGCAACCGCTACGAGATCGTCGGCCAGAAGGACATCTCGTTCGTCCATCCGTTCAAGACGTTCACGACGTTGCCCGCCGAGATCGTCGACGGCAACCACCGCCACGTCGGGACCTGCTTGACGCGCTTCGATTTGCGCCGAGACTGGTGGCGGTTCTTGCGCAGCTTTCGACCTGCCTGATCTGCGAGGTTTGGCTGTAGCTGCGCGAGAACAATGGTAAGAACCACCGACGGTACGCCATGGGCATCATTCAAACGATCTTCGGCAGCAAGAACCAGCGCGAGCTGAAGAAGCTCCAGCCCAACGT
>DATBAS010000154.1:0-8804 GCA_036271395.1 Kofleriaceae bacterium | reverse complement strand
GCGGCCGCCGCTGAAGCTTCGCAACGCGATCACGTCGCGCCTCAAGATCATGGCGTCGCTCGATATCGCCGAGCGCCGGCTGCCGCAAGACGGCCGCATCAAGCTCAAGATCGGCGGCAATCGCGAGATGGACTTCCGCGTCAGCGTGCTGCCCACGCTGTACGGCGAGAAGATCGTCATGCGTCTGCTCGACAAATCGTCGCTGCAGCTCGACATGACGAAGCTCGGCTTCGACATCAAGCCGCTCGACGACTTCAAGTACGCGATCAAGAAGCCGTACGGCATGGTGCTCGTCACCGGACCGACCGGCTCCGGCAAGACGACCACGCTGTACTCGGCGTTGTCCGAGCTCAACACCACCGATCGCAACATCTCGACCGCCGAGGATCCGGTCGAATACAACCTGCACGGCATCAATCAGGTCCAGATGCACGAGGACATCGGCCTGAACTTCGCGACGGCGCTGCGCGCGTTCTTGCGGCAGGACCCGAACATCATCATGGTCGGCGAGATTCGCGACTTCGAGACCGCGGAGATCGCGGTGAAGGCGGCGCTCACCGGCCACTTGGTGCTGTCGACGCTGCATACCAACGACGCGCCGTCGACGGTGTCGCGGCTGCTCAACATGGGTATCGAGCCGTTCTTGGTCACCGCATCGGTGAACTTGGTGCTCGCACAACGCCTCGCGCGCCGGATCTGCGAATCGTGCAAAGCGCCGGTCGCCGAGAAGCATGCCGAGCCGCTGCTCAAGATGGGCATGACCGAGGATCAGATTCGCAAGGCGAACATCCAAAAGGGCCGCGGCTGCCAGACCTGCAACAACACCGGCTACAAGGGCCGCGTCGCGCTCTACGAAGTCATGCCGTTCACGGACCCGCTCAAGGAGCTCGTGCTGCAAGGCGCGTCGGCGGCCGAGATCAAAGCCGAGATGATCCGCGGCGGCACGCAGAGCCTGCGCATGGCCGGCATTGCAAAAGTGATCGACGGCATGACGACCCCCGAGGAGATCCTGCGCACGACGGTGGATGACTAGCGCATGTCGCAGCTAAGCCTGCAGGCGCTGCTCAAGGCGATGCTCGACAAGGGCGCGTCGGATCTGCACGTCACCGCCGGCTCGCCGCCGCGCTTGCGCATCGACAACGAGCTGGTGCGGCTGCAGACCGATCCGCTCGGCCCGGTCGACACCAAGACGCTGTGCTACTCGGTCATGAACGACGCGCAGAAGCTGCGCTTCGAAGAAGATCTCGAGATCGACTTCTCGTTCGGTATTCGCGGGCTCGCGCGGTTTCGCGCGAACGTCTACATGCAGCAGTCGTGCGTCGCCGGTGCGTTCCGCATCGTGCCGTATCAGGTCATCCCGCTCGAGAACCTCGGGATGCCGCCGGTGGTCACCGAGCTGTGCGACCGACCGCGCGGCCTCGTGCTCGTGACCGGGCCGACCGGCTCGGGCAAGTCGACGACGCTCGCGTCGATGATCGATCGCATCAACACGAAGCAGCGCGGTCACATCGTCACGATCGAAGATCCGATCGAGTTCCAGCACGCGCACAAGCAGTGTCTGGTCAACCAGCGCGAGGTCGGCCGCGACACGCAATCGTTCAAGCGCGCGCTCAAGTACATCTTGCGCCAAGACCCCGACGTCGTGCTGATCGGTGAGATGCGCGACCTCGAGACGATCGAGGCGGGCCTCGCGGTCGCCGAGACCGGCCACTTGTGCTTCGCGACGCTGCACACCAACAGCGCGATCCAGAGCATCAACCGCATCGTCGACGTGTTCCCATCGCATCAGCAGGCGCAGACGCGCGCGGTGCTGTCGTTCGTGCTCGAGGGCGTGGTCACGCAGACGCTGATTCCGAAAGCGTCGGGATCGGGCCGCGCGCTCGCGGCCGAGGTGATGATCCCGAATCCCGCGATTCGCAACCTGATCCGCGAGGACAAGCTGCACCAGATCTATTCGCAGATGCAGATCGGACAAACCAAGTTCGGTATGCAGACGATGAATCAGGCGCTGACCGAGCTCTATATGAAAAAGACGATCTCGCTCGAAGACTGCCTCGGGCACTCGAGTGAGATCGACGAGCTCAAGACGATGATCGCGAACGCCGGCGGCAGCCTCGGCGATCACGCCAAACCGGCTGCCAACACACCGAGGCGCTGAACATGGCCAAATTCCAATGGGAAGCGACGACGCGCGCCGGCGAGAAACGCAAAGGCATGGTCGAGGCCGACTCGTCCGCCGCGGCCGAAGAGCGGCTGCGCGGCGAAGGCCTCGCGAACCCGCGCGTGCGCCGCGAGGGCGGCATCAATCTCAACATCAATATTCAGATCGGCACCGGCGTCCAGCCGAAAGATCTGCAGATCTTCACGCGCCAGCTCGCGACGATGATCGATGCCGGTCTGCCGCTCGTGCAGTGCCTCGACATCCTCGCGAACCAGACCGAGAACCTGGCGTTCAAGAAAGTCCTGTTCAGCGTCAAGAATAGCGTCGAGCAAGGCGCGACGTTCTCCGAGTCGCTGCGCAAGCACTCGAAGGTGTTCGACGAGCTCTACGTCAACCTCGTGGCCGCCGGCGAGATCGGCGGCATCCTCGACACGATCTTGAACCGCCTCGCGATCTACATCGAGAAGGCGGTGAAGCTGCGCGGCCAGCTCAAGAGCGCGATGTATTACCCGACCGGCATTCTCGTCGTCGCGATCGGCGTGATCTGCGTGATGCTGCTCAAAGTGATTCCGGTGTTCGAGAAGATGTACAAAGACATGGGCAACGCGAAGTTGCCCGGCGCGACGCTCGTTGTCGTCGGGATCTCGCACGGCTTCGTCAATCGCTGGTACCTGATCTTCGGCACGCTCGTCGCCGTCATCGTCGCGTTCGTCGCAGTGAAGCGAACCGAGCAAGGCGCCGAGATCATCGATCGCGTGTTGTTGCGACTACCGGTCCTAGGCCCGACACTGCGCAAGATCGTCGTCGCGCGTTTCACGCGCACGCTCGGGACACTGCTCGCCTCGGGCGTACCGATCTTGGACGCACTCGATATCTGCGCGAAGACCGCCGGCAACCGCGTCGTGCAATCGGGAATCCTCAAAGCCAAAGACAAGATCTCTGAAGGTCACGACATGGCGAGCCCGCTCGCGGAGTCGAAAGTATTCCCGACGATGGTCGTGCAGATGATCGGCGTCGGTGAACAGACCGGCGCGATGGATCAGATGCTCACGAAGATCGCCGATTTCTACGAAGAAGAGGTCGATGCCGCGGTGTCCGGCCTGACCTCGCTGATCGAGCCGGTGATGATGGCATTCCTCGGCGTCGTCGTCGGCGGCCTGATCATCGCGATGTACCTGCCGATCTTCCGGCTCGCCGGCACCATCGGGCAGTGACCGCGACGCCGTCGCCCGCCGACTCTCTCGTCGGAGCCGGTGGGCCCGCTGGCCCCGCGCCGCCGAGCGATCTGCGCCAACGCACGGCGCGGCTCTTGTTGTTGCGCACGCTCGTCGTCACGATCGTGCTCGGGTTGTCGCTGTGGCTGGTGTGGACCGGCGAGACCGCGGAGCGCCGCGGCTTGTGGCTGCAGTCGGCGGTGATCGTCGCGACGTTCTCGTCGTCGATCGTGTTCGGCGTGCTGCTCTCGCGAGGCCTGGCGCCGGAGCGCGTCGTGTGGCCGGTGCAGGCGAACGATCTCGTGCTGACTTCGGTGCTCGTGTACATCACCGGCGGCTCGTCGAGCCCGTACCAGTTCCTCTACGCGATCTCGATCGTGACTGCAGGCGCGCTGTCGTATCGCCGCGGCGCGATCGTCGTCACCATCGCGTCGCTGGCTGCGGCGTCGCTCGTCGCCCTCGCGGCGTGGGGTCACGTGCTCGCGATCCAAGTCTCGACACAGCTCAAGCCGTGGGAGCAATCCGGCGCCGAGCTGATCCGCACACTCGGCGTCAACGTCGCGGCGATGATCGGCGTCGGTGCGCTCGCGACGATCTTCGGCGATCAGCTGCAACGCGGCGCCGAGACGCTCGCGACCACGCGACGTGCCGCCGCCGACTTGCTCACGCTCCACCAAGACATCGTGCGCTCGCTGAGCTCGGGCCTGATCACGACCGGCCCGGATGGCCGCGTGATCACCGCGAACCAGGTCGCCGGTGACATCCTGCGCGCGCCCGCCGACGCGCTGGTCGGCCGCCGGCTCGGCGAGCTGTTGCCGGGGTTACCCGCCGCCAACGTCGACGGTCCGCGCCGCACCGATCTCGAGATCGCGACCGGCCACATCGGCGCGACCGTGTCGCCGCTACGCGATGTCCACGAGCACACGATCGGCGCAGTGATCAATTTCCAAGACCTCACCGAGCTACGCCGGCTCGAGCAACAATCGCGGCGCGCCGAGAGGCTCGCGATCGTCGGTCAGCTCGCGGCCGGCGTCGCGCACGAGATCCGCAATCCACTCGCGTCGATCTCGGGCTCGATCGAGCTGTTGCGCCAGGCGCCGCAAGCCTCCGAGGAGGATCGCACGCTGATGGCGATCGTCCACCGCGAGATCCAGCGGCTCAACGTGCTCATCGGCGACTTGCTCGACTACGCGAATCCACGACCGATGCAGGCCACCGACTTCGATCTCGCTGGCCTCGTCGAAGAAACGCTGCGCGTGGCGCGCACCGAGCCGGCGTTCGAAGACGTCGAGGTCGTCGCCGAGCTCGACCAACCGCTGCCGATCCATGCCGATCCGGCGAAGCTGCGCCAGGTCGTGTGGAACCTCGTGCGCAACGCGCGCGATGCGGCGAAGGCCGGCGGCAAGCACGTGCGCGTCGAGGCGCGCCAGGCGGCGACGACCGCGCGGATTTCGTTTCGCGACGACGGCCCCGGCATCTCGCAGGAGCTGGTCGCCCGCATCTTCGATCCGTTCGTGACGACGAAGGAAAAGGGCACCGGCCTGGGCCTCGCGACGTGCCACGCGATCGTCGCCGAGCACAACGGGCGCATCGATGTCGACACGTCGCCTGGAGGCACGGCGATGATCGTCACGCTGCCGCTCGTCCACACCGATCGCAGCGCCGTCGATGCCGCCACGGCGTTGGCGAACGCGACCGGCCCGATCCGCCCGATCGGCGAGCCAGCCGACGACGAAGCGCGGTAGCCTGAGTCGATGCAGTGCCCGATCTGCAAGCTGGCGCTCGAGGGCGGCGAGCTCGTCATGGTCTGCGGACCCTGCCACCGCAACCTCGGCGGCGGCCTCGCGCTCGGCGCGACGGGCGAGTTCAAAGTGCCGACCGAGCTGCTGGCCGATGCTCCCGAATCGACGGGTACAGCGGACGCGGCGCCGCAATCCGGCTCGACCTGCGCGTGGTGCGGCAAGCACGAGATCTCGGTCAAGAAGCTGCTCGGCCGGCGCGGCACCGCGCTGTGCGACGAATGCGTCGCGCTCGCAGCCGACATCATGGAAGCCGAGCTCGGCCCCGATTGGCGCTGAGCGCCCGCTACAGCTTCAGCTTCTTGGCGTAGGCGCGCAGGCGGATGTCGTTGCGACGCCGCGCACGGTCGGTTCACCACGCAACGCCGCGCCGAGCGCACGCGCGGTAACCCAAACGTCGTCGCGGCTCGGGCGATTCGGGATCGTCGCTCGCGAGATCTTCGAGTCGGTGCGCGACGTCGATCCATCGCTCGCGTTCCGTCACGTCGCCGTCACCGGTGGCGATGGCGCGAGCGCCTCGGCACGCAGCCGATAGTCTTCGGCGTAGGCCGGCTCGCCTTTTTGTGTCCACGCGCGAGCGAGATCGCGGCAGCGCTCGGCTTCGAGCTGGGTGGCGAGCTCGCCGCCCGCGCGCATCTGATCGAGTACGGCGATCGCGTCGTCGATCCGGCCGACCGCGAGCAGCGCCATGCCGCGCGTGTGTTGCAACGCCGGCACGTCTGGCCGCAACGCCGTCGCGTCGTCGGCCAGCGCGAGTGCGCCGATCGGATCGTCGGCGAGCGCGAGGCACGCGCGGTTGTTGAGCCACACCGCACGTTCGGCGACATCGAGCGCATCGCCGTCGATCGTCGCGAGCAACCGCGCGGCCGCGGCTCGCTCGCCGGCCGCGACATGGCACGCGAGCTGCGACAGCAGGGCCGCGCGCCGGCGTTGTGGCGCCGCGCTCATCATCCCCGCGAGCCGATAGCGCCGGCGGGCATTCGTGTAGCGGCCCGCCGCAAACACACGATGCGCGATACGCGGCAGCCACAGCCATTGCCAGACCCAGAGCAAGAGCACGAACGCGACGCCCAACGCGACCCCGGCGCTGCCGAACGCAGACCCGACGACAAGCGCGGCTGCAACGACGATCGCCCACACCACCAGCTGGATCGCGCGACGCACCGCGACGAGCTTACTCCAGGCAACGCGCCAGGCCCGCCGCGAGTCACAGCACCATGGTCGGCGGGCGAGCCCTGGCCGGATCGGTCGCGGCGCACGCCGGCACGATCGCGTGGCTCGTACACGTGATGGCACGGCCGCCGCGGCCGGTGAGCGCATTCGTACCGCAGCCGCAAGCCGTGCCGCGCGCCGATCGAACCGAGCCGATCGTCGTCGAGCTCATCGAGCCGTCCGATTTATCGAATGAACGTTCATTCAATAAATCTGGAGCGGCTCCAGCATCGGCGTCGGCATCGGCATCGGTATCGGTATCGGTATCGGTATCGGTATCGGTGTCGGTATCGGCGTCGGCATCGGCGTCGGTATCGGCGTCGGTATCGGCGTCGGTATCGGTATCGCGGCCCGGCGCGGAATCGGGCTCGGGTCGGACGATCCTCTCGATGCGCGGCGTCGATCTTCACGCGACCGCCGACGCGCTCGCGCGCATCGCAGGCGCCGGCGAGCTGCCGGTTCCCGCTCGCGAGACCCGCCGGCTTCGCGAGATTCCCGGCACCGGCGGTGCGTCGCAGATCGACGACGCGACCGCGATGATCGACGTCGAGCGCGACGGCACCGCACACGTTCACGACAAACCCGACATCGACATCCACTTCGCACTGCCGATGCCGTGGCACATGGGCGAAGTCGTCGGCGGCGTCCGCGACATGGTCGAAGAATGGCGAGAAGATCCGTACGCTGGCGAGCGCTACGGGAGCACGAAGGATCTCCCGCAGCGCCTGCAGGCCGAGCCGGGCCAGTGCGATACGTGGGGTGATGCGTTCTGCGACGACGCGGTGTCGCCGATGCCGAAGATCAACAAGAGCACGCTCGGCACCGGCAAAGGCGGCGACGCCGTCACCGTCGGCGTGCTCGCCGGGCGCCTGGACATCACGTCGTGGCTCGGCCATCGCCACGGCATCGACGTCTACGCGTCGCGCAAGCTCAAGTTGCTCGACGATACGCGCGACGAGCGCGCCGAGCGCGGCGCTCGCTATCGCGCCGAACAGCTCGATCACTCCGCCGTGTTGATGCGTGAAAACGTCGACGCGTTGACCGCGGCTATCGCGAACGCCGGCGGCATCGCGAAGCTCGACGCGCGAAACCTCGCCGACCTGCACGCCGAGGTGTTCGAGCTGTGGGACGAATGCAGCGAGACCGACGCCGGCGCGCGAGCGCGCATCCAAGTCATCGGCTGGATCGCGGCGCATCTCGCCGCGGGCTCGACGGGCGCGTTCCGATCCGACGAGATCGCCGCGTTCGACGCCAAGCGCACCTCGGCGCAGCACTTCGTGCCATACCCGCAATAGCCTCGACGGTAAACGCCGCTCGTGGTACCTGACGGCGTCATGTCGGAACGGCTCGTCCCACTCGGCAAGCGCACGGCCGAGGCGCGTCCGCTGCCGATGCCGGCCGCCGGCGCACCGCGCGTGTTCGTCGAGACCTACGGCTGCCAGATGAACGTCGCCGATTCGGATCTGATCGGCAGCGTGCTCGCCGATGCCGGCTACGCGACCGCCGAGCGCGCCGACGACGCCGACGTGATCGTCATCAACACCTGCGCGGTGCGCGAGAAAGCGGAAGATCGCGTGCTCGCCCGCGCCGCCGAGCTCGGCGCGCACAAGCGCAAGCGGCCCGGCACCGTGCTCGCGATCGTCGGCTGCATGGCCGAGCACCTCAAAGAAGGCTTGGCCGATCGGGCGCCGGCTGTCGACGTGATCGCCGGGCCCGACAGCTATCGCCGCATGCCGGAGCTGTTGGCGGCCGCGCGCGCGGAGCACGCTTCCCCGCTCGTCGACGTGAAGCTCGACAAGGCCGAGACGTACGAAGGCTTGTCGGGCGCGGGCGGCGGCGACGGCGTCTCCGGCTACGTCACGATCCAGCGCGGCTGCGACAAGTTCTGCACGTTCTGCGTGGTGCCGTTCACGCGCGGCCGCGAGCGCGGAGCGTCGCCGCGCGAGGTGCTGCGCCAGGTGCGCGAGCTCGTCGGCGCGGGCTACCGCGAGGTCACGCTGCTCGGCCAGACCGTGAACTCGTACCGCTACGACGACGCGTCGTTCGCCGAGCTACTTCGCGCGGTCGCGCGCGTCGATGGCATCGAGCGCATCCGATTCACGTCGCCGTATCCGGTCGATTTTTCCGCCGACGTGATCGCCGCGATCGCCGACGAGCCGAAGATCTGCAAGTACGTCCACCTGCCGGTGCAATCGGGCTCCGACGTCGTGCTCGACCGCATGCGCCGCGGCTACACCGTGGCCGAGTATCGAGCGATCGTCGCCGCGCTGCGCGCCGCGATGCCGCAGATCGCGCTGTCGACGGACATCCTCACCGGATTTTCCGGCGAGACCGACGACGATCACGCGCAGACGTTGGCACTGATGCGCGAGCTGCGCTTCGACAGCGCGTTCATGTTCGCGTACTCGGAGCGCGACC
>DATBAS010000153.1:0-7183 GCA_036271395.1 Kofleriaceae bacterium | reverse complement strand
CGCTGTTCACGACGTACCCCGCGGCGGTCAACGGCCAGCAGCAGCAGCCGATTCCGGATCTGCTCGATCGGTTCTACGACGTCAAGCTCAACCTCGCAGCGTCGGTGAACCCGGTCACGTGCCCGCCGATCGGTCCGAGCTGCGATCACATCGGCGCCGGTGCATCGGTGTTCCACGACTTCGCGCCGACCGATCCGATCACGATCAGCTTCAAAGTGCTCGGCCCGTACATGGCGAGCTCGACGCCGCCGCCCGCCGCGACTGGTTGCGACACCGCAGGTCTCGCCGCGTTCGTCGCGAACGTTGCTCCGCTGATGGACGCGGGCGGCTCGTGCAAGACCTGCCACGCCGGCACCAACGGCGGCGCGACCTCGGCGATGCCGCTGCTCAATAGCTCGGGCGCCGCCGCCGACCTGACGTCGACGACCGACAACACGGCGTGCCTCGCGGTTCGCCAGCACGTGACGTGTCTCGCGCAGGGCGGATGTACGCCGCAGACCATTCCGTCGAGCCCGCTGTTGCTGGCGCCCGACCCCGCCGGCGACGCCAACCACCCGCTGAAGCTCACCACCACCACGACCCCCACTCTCGCTAACTTCCAAGCAGGCATGACTGCCTGGATCACCGTCGAAGCCTCTGGTCAGTAATTTCAAGGAGCCCCATGAAGAGGATCTCACTTCTACTTTTTGCTGCCGCGATCGCGGCTCCCGCATGCAGCACCGGTCCCTCGGGCACCGGAGGCGGCGACGATGTGTCCACCACGTGCGGTAACGGCGTGTGCGACCCCAACGAGACGGACGCCAGCTGCCCAGCTGACTGCACGTCTTCGGGAAGCTCCGACCAGTTCACGCAGGCGCTCAACAATCGCGTCACCGATTACAACCAGGCGCTGCGCACGGCGTCGCTTCGGTTGACCGGCCAGCTGCCGTCGATGGCGGACCAGCTGACCATCACGAACGCGCCGGATGATGCGTCGAAGCAGACCGCGTATCAGACGCTGATCACGACGTACATGAACACCCCGGCGTTCTCGCAGGAGATGTTCTACTTCTGGCGCGACACCTTCAAGCAAGGCGAGACCGCCGTGCTCGACACCGCGCCGGCGTTCGCCGCCGAGATGACGGTGAACAACAGCTCCTATATGGACCTGTTCACGAAGGCGTCTGGCAACTGCCCGACGTACGACGGTGTCAGCACGTTCACCGACGCGGAGTGCACGAACGGCGGCCCGAAGGCCGGCGTGCTCACCAACCCGGGCGTGATGACGCAGTTCTTCTCGAACCTCGCCTTCCGCCGCACGCGTTGGGTGCAGGAAGTCTTCGACTGCACGGCGTTCCCGGCCGAGGTCACTCGCGCCCTCAACGTCGGCGGCGCCGCGCCATACACCGCGCCGGAAGACTTCGCCTCGATCGCCGGCACCGATAACGGCGGCCGCATCAACTTCCACGACGTGTCGGCGACCATCTGCGCCGACTGCCACGCGACCATCAACCACATCGCGCCGCTGTTCGCGATGTACGACGGCACGGGCACGTATCAGTCGACGATCGCCGTGCCGACGCCGCTCGACGGCGCGCCGCTCGCACAGATCACCGACTACTACCCGGCCGGCCAGACCACGGCGTGGCGCTTCCAAGTTCCCGCCGCCGACATCCCGGGTCTCGGTGCCGACATGGCCGCCGACCCAGCGGTCGCCGCGTGCGGTGTCGCTCGCTTCTGGAACTTCGCTCTCGGCAAGACGGACATCGTCGACACGCTCGAGACTGTCCCGGCCGACGTGATCGCCACCCAAGTCGCCGCCTTCTCGGCGAACGGCTTCAAGGTGAAAGACCTCGTCTACGCCATCTTCACCAGCGATGACTTCGTCAAGTTCTAAGGAGAAGACCATGAGCCGCATCGGATACACCCTTGCAATTCTGGCCTCGTCGGTCTTGGCCTCCGCCTGCACTGACGATCTGCCATCCAGCTCTCAAGACCAAACCTCGGGATCGACCTCGGGCGGCGCGGGCGACACGTTCGACCACGACGACACCAGCCAGATCTCGCCCTGGGACTTGCTGAACCGCCTCGAGACCCAAGGTCCACCGGAGTACACGGCCCACGTGCACTCCTGCGCCAAGGTCAAATACAAGTCGCTGCTCAACGTCCTCACCGGCGTAGGCGCTGACATGACCGGCTCGGCATCGGCCACCGCCGGCGAGCTCTACAACGACGGCGCGTCTGCGCTCGGCGCGGCCGACTACGCCAACCGCATTCGCGAGAACATCGCGATCACGACGTCGGGCATGTCGCGCGAGTTCGACATCTTCGCCGCCGCCGCACCGAGCATCATCACGGCGTTCCAGAACAACACCATCGCGCGTTGCCCCGGAACTGTGCTGTTCGACTCGACCGGCTGCCGTGCTGACGGCATCAGCTGCTTGCTCGGCGCCAACGCGTCGATCGACCACGTCGCCTACTGCAACGCAACCGTTTCAGGCGCTTCCAGCCCGGCGATCGGCCAGACCATGGCGGTCGCGGCGATCCTGGCGGCCGCTTACACCTGCGAGTGAGGAGCAAACACCATGGCTAAGCATCCCATTTCCAAGCGCGACGATGACTACGAGGTCTCTCGTCGTGCGCTGATCAAGTGGACGCTCGCTGCGGGCGCCGCACTCGGAGTGTCTCGCGCGAAAATCGGCGAGATCCTCGAGAAGACCGCCGGCAAAGAGACCGCACGCGCGGCCACGGCGCTGACGTCGACACGGTCGGTCCACATCGTCGCCGGCAACGGCGGTCTGTCGTGGTTCCAGCTGATGTGGCCGCAGCCGGGCGTCGCGATGGCGAACAACGCCACGTTCTCGTACCACTTGCCTGGCCAAGCCAAGCTCGTGGCGGGAACCGACAACCCGCTCTATCTCGGTCCCGACTCGCCGTGGCAGACGCTGCCCGCGCAGAAGCAGGTCACCTGCTTCATGACGGGCGCCTCGCGTGCGCACGTCAACAACGCGAACACGACCGGTGATATCAACGGCACGAACCTGTACTCGATCGCGAGCTCGCTGCAGTCGTCGACGTCGTCGGTCGTCCCGCTGATCACGATCGGTGGTCTCGCCGCGACGGGCGCGCCCGGTGGTGTGGCTCCGACCAACGTCGGTGCGGCCGCGGATGTCGTCGGCTTGTTCAACAGCGCCGCGTCTCGCGCGGGTGGTCTGTTGGCGAACTCGACGGACGCGACCTGGTACGGCGTGCAGTACGCGTCGTTCGCGCAGCTCAACCGCGCGGCGTCGACGTCGGTGCAGCAGGGCTCGTACGCGACCGCGTCGAGCGCCGCCAAGCTGCTCGGCACGAACCTGGCCTCGAAGCTGTCGATCACCGCGGCGGATAACACCCGCTACGGATTGACCAGCAGCACGCGGTCGACGGTCACGGCGATCGGTCAGGCGCTCATCGTCACGGCGAAGGCGTTCGGGCTCGGCCTGACGAACGCGGTCTGCATCCCGGCGTTCCTCGACGATCCGCACGGCGCGTTCGCCGCGATGGACACCGTCGTCGTCGCGCCGCAGCTCAAGGGTGTGCTCGACGCGTTCATGCTCGACCTGCAGAACACGACCGACTCGGTGTCGAGCGAGGTGCTCTCCGACATCACGACCATCACGGTCAACGGCGACACGCCGAAGGACATCACCCACGACAACGGCAACTGGGACGACGGGACGCCGACGGGTGCGAACCTCCTGTACGTCTATGGTGCGGGAAATCTCAAGACCGGCTGGTTCGGCAGCGTCGATGTCAACACCGCGACCGTAACCGGGTACGACGACTCGGCGAATCCGACGACGTACAGCGCGACGAACACCGCGAAGTACGCGACCGGCTCGGTGGCCTACGCGATTGCCCGACGCGACGAACGCGCGATCAACGCGTTCACGAACGGGTTCACGATC
Source organism: Kofleriaceae bacterium (assembly GCA_036271395.1). Taxonomy (GTDB): domain Bacteria; phylum Myxococcota_A; class Polyangia; order Haliangiales; family Haliangiaceae; genus JABFXX01. Next base: position 3,257 of record DATBAS010000153.1, on the reverse strand, counting down.
GGCGGCGTGTTCGGCGTGCCGCTACAGAGCTAGTTCGTGAAGCATCCGTGAAGTGATCTTTACGTAGTGTGGACGGGCGTCGCTGGCCAGCGGCGTCCGTCGACGTTTTCGGCTACGCTCGTTTCGTGCGCTGGATCGTGCTCTCGCTCGTCGGGTTCGTCGCCGTTGCGGCATGCCAGCGCACCGACGCCGCGGACAAGCGAGTTGTCGGCGCGGACAAGCCGATCGTCACGCAGCCGGGCGAGCCGGTCACGGGCTCGGCGCAGGAGCAAGAGCAAGCGCGCTTCGACAGCGAGCGCAAGCCCGAAAAGATCATCGAAGCGCTCGCGCTCCGTCCCGGCGACCGCGTGGCCGACATCGGCGCTGGCTCGGGGCTGCTCACGATCCACCTCGCCAGGGCAATCGCACCGAACGGCCACGTCGTCGCGACCGACATCGACGGCGCCGTGCTGGATTTGCTGTCGCAGCGGCTCGAGGCTGCCGGGCTCGCACAGCTGGTCGAGCGCCGCGTCGTCGGCGCCGACACGCCGGACCTCGAGGCCAACACCTACGACGCGATCCTGCTCTCCGAGGTCGACCACTATTTTACCGATCCTGCCAGCTGGCTGCGGACGGCGGCGACGGCGCTGAAGCCCGGCGGCCGGATCGTGATCTCGAACAGGGTATATCACCGCGCACAGTCGATGGCAGCAGCGCGCAAGGCCGGGCTCGTGCTCAAATCCGAATCGAACCCAGATGCGACCCGCTTCATCGCGGTGTTCGTGCCGCCGGAGAAGAAACCATGATTCGCGCCGCGTCGATCGCATCGCTCGTTGTCCTCACTGGATGTCCCGACAACTCGCCGAAGGGCAACGCACCGATCCTCTGGCTCGCGCCGTACATGAGCGAGACGCTGGTGCAGCTCGTCGATTCCGAACCGCCGGCCTATTGAGCGCCAGGCGTGGGATCCGGTGGATCCCAAGAAGCTTCGTATCCGCTGAAGGCTAGCGTTGCCGCCGGCTCGGCGCACTTCATCCTCGATGCGGTGATCACCGCGTCGGTCGACATGACGTTCGATTGGATCTGGCGCCATGGCGACGGCTCGGCCGACACGGTCCTCGCCGAATGGACCGCGCACTACGATCCGCTCGGCAGCGGGGATTTCAACGCGCAGCCGTTCGAGTACGACGAGAGTTGCGACGCCGTCGACTTCGGCTCCGGCGACACGCTCGTGTGGCGCTACACCGGCGCGAACACCGCCTCGAGCCAAGCGTACATTCCGAACGGTGACGAGCAGCTGTCGCTAGGCCGCGACCCCAACATCACGCTGCCGCAGTAACATCGCCGCCTATGAGGGCAGCGACGCGGAGCGCGACGTTCTTGATGATCGTAATCGCGTGCGCGGCGACCGCGAGCGCGGGTCCGCCGAACGGGCACGAACAGCGCGCGTGGGTGAAGACCATCGCCGACGAAACCGCGTGGAAGGCGTATTCGAAGACCGTCGCGAGCGACGAGCTCGGCAAGTGCATCATCGACATCAAGACCGACGACATCTACTTCTTCGACGTCAACCTGTTCAACATCCACGCCGACTTCGTGCTCGGCGTGCTGCTCAAGCAAGCGTGGACGCGCGACAACATCATCGAGTTCAACAAGAACTACGAGCGCGTCAAGCCGAAGTTCATCCTGTGCTACCTCACGCACAACCTCAAAGTCGACAAGTGGACGTTCTCGTTCTGGGAAGGCGACAAGATCAGTGCCGCCGACGTCGTCCGCACCAAGCACAAGCTCGACGCGACGTTCTTCCACAAGGATCTGTTGTTTCGGCCCGACTCGCCGATGCAGGCGAGCGTCGCCGCCGAGGTCGCGAAGCAGGGCCTGCGCACGATCACGAACGACGAGCTCTACAAGGCGGCCGAGTTTCAGGCGTTCAACCGAGGCCACGCGATCGGCAAGCTGCACGTCGTGCCGATCGGCACGCCGTACGACAAGCTGGTCTACGACCGCCACGACATCGTGCTCTTGCAAGAGAGCTATCCCGACATCACGCCGGTCGCCGGCATCTTGGCGACGCAATTCTCGACCCCGCTATCGCACGTGAATTTGCGCGCGGGCGCGTGGGGAATCCCGAACGCCGGCGACAAGAAGGCGCGCGCGAAATGGGGCAAGTACGACGGCCAGGTCGTGTACTACGAGGTCACCGACACCGCCGTGACCGTGCGGCCGGCAACGCCCGACGAGATCAAAGAGCTCGAGGTGCAGATCGCGCACGCCAAGCACGTCGAGCTCCCGGCCGCGCGGATCGACGTGCGCCGGCTCGCGATGCTGTCGCGGATGCGCGCGCGCGACGTCGTGATCTACGGGACCAAAGCGGCGAACTTGGGCGAGATCGTCAGCGCGAACCTGCCCGACGTGCGCGTGCCGAACGGCTTCGGCGTGCCGTTCTACTACTACGTGCAGCACATGAAGCAGAACGGGCTCGATGCGAAGGTCGACACCGTGCTCGCCGATCCGCGGTTCAAGACCGACCCGAGCTGGCGCAAGCAAGCTCTCGACGAGCTGCGCACCGCGATCATCGCCGCGCCGATCGATCCGGCGACGCTCGACATGATCTACAAGCGCGTGCGGCTCAAGCTCGGCGGCAAGGGCGTGTTCGTGCGCAGCTCGACGAACAGCGAGGACCTGCCCGGCTTCAACGGCGCCGGCCTCTACGACACGCAGCCCAACGTCCTCGGCAAGAAACAGCTCGGGGAGGCTCTGAAAGAGGATTGGGCGTCGCTGTGGAACCTGCGCGCAGTCGACGAGCGCGCGGCGTTCGGCATCGATCACAAGCAGGCGTACTTCGGCGTGCTCGTCCAGGTCGGCGTCAACGCGAGCGCCGCCGGCGTGCTGGTCACCAAGAACTTGTTCGACACCACCGACGAGCACGGCTTCACCATCGACGCGAAGTGGGGCCTCGGCATGCGCGTCGTCGAAGGCCAGAAAGTGCCCGAGCAGATCATCTTCGATCCCACCAACGATGGCACCAAGATCATCTCGCGCACCGACGATCCGGTCATGCTCAAGTTCGACGAGCACGGCGGCATCCAAGAGCTGCCGGTGCCGCCCGGCGCCGGCGTGATCCTCGACGAAACGCGCGCGAAGAAGCTGTGCAACATGGTGCAGAAGTTCCAGCCCGTGTTCACCGCGGGCGTACCGCTCGACGTCGAGTGGGTGCTCGAAGGCGAGGACGTGTGGATCGTGCAGGCGCGCCCGTACGTGGGGCAGTGACATGCGCG
>DATBAS010000152.1:0-7225 GCA_036271395.1 Kofleriaceae bacterium | reverse complement strand
CGAGCTCATCGACGAGTCTCCGTGGGTCGGCATCGGTCGGGGAGCGTTCGAGCCGGTGTTTCAACGCGTCCATCCCGCCAGCGCGTTCGCGACGTATACGCATCTCGAGAACGAATACCTGCAGGCGGTGGTGGACTGGGGTGTGCCGGGTGCGTTGATGCTCGCGTTTGTCGCGATCTGGCTCGTCGTCTCCGCGTTCCGCCGCTGGCGCGATGGTCCGCTGACTGCAGGCGCGCTCGGAGCACTCGCCGTTGTACTGCTGCAGAGTAACGTCGACTTCGGCGTGGAATTCCTTGGGCTGGCAGTTCCGGCTACGCTGGTCGCTTCAACGTTGGTGTATGTACCGTTGCGCGAAGCGACGCCATCTGATCTTCGTCTCGCACGAGCATCGCGAATCGCTCATATCGTCGCGCTCCTGACTGGAGCCGTGCTTCTCATGAGCAATGCGACGAAGTCGATCGCGGCCGATCATGACAGCCTCGAACACGATGCGGGCCTTGCCCGCGACGATGTCGAACGACATCCGTTCGACTACTACGGCTACGCTCGACTTTCCGAGGCTCGGCTCACGACAGACGCACCGGCCGCGATTCGCCTGCTCAACCATGCCATGCGGCTGCACCCGACCGATCCGGGATTGCACGTTGCCGCAGCCCGCATCCTGTTCGACGCGGGGCACGCACAACAAGCGGCGGTCGAATACGCAGACGCTCTTCCCGCCGCACGAGATCCCCGCCGTCTCCTCTCCGAGATCATCAAGACGCTATCGCCCGACGTAGCCGCCGCGGCAATTCCTGCTTCGCCCGACGGCGTCGATGCTTGGCTGAAGCTCTTGGACGACACCAAGCGCGACGATATCGCCATCACATGGCTCGAGCGCCTCGTGTTGTTGCATCCACATTCGGTCCACGCGTGTGACCGCTTGTTTTCGCTCGCGACGTCGCGAGTCGATCTTCAGGCGATCGAAACCACGAACGACCGCTGCATCGACTTTCAGCCGAGCCACGAGCAACGCGCCGCGCTCGCGAAGGTGCTCTTCGACAAGCACGCGTATCAAGAATTGACCACGCTCCTTGCCGATGTCGAAACGTGGGATGGCCGCAGCGATGAAAAAGCCGAAGCGTGGGCGTTATTGTGTCGAACCGAGCTCGCTCTGGCGCGATTCGATGACGCGAAGCGCTGCCTGCGCCATCTCGATGCCACAGGAATTGTTTCAGCGAGCGTGTCGCGAGCACTCGAAACCGAGCTGGAGCGCGCCGACGAGCTCGAGCGCACCGGTACCGGTTCTTCGGACTGATCAAGTGGTGTCAGAATCGAGGTAGCTGACGTACCACTCGGCGCGTTTCGCCACGCGGGAGTTATTCGAGAACGCGCGCGCACCGAAATGGAGCTCGATCGGTCTGAACCGCACCGGAAATGGCACGAAGCCGGTCGAGACGAACGCTCGAAACGGTCTCGCATGCGGCATACACCACGCGAGAGCCACGTCCGCACCTTCGCGAGTCATGTTCGCGAGCGCGCGATCGAGCAGACCGCGCAACACGAGCTCGCGACCCGGTCGACAAAGCGCCTCCATGACGTAGCCGATCCGGCCGCCGTGCTTCGCTTTGACGACGTGACTCACGAAAGCGACGAGCTCGTCGCGCTCGCATACTCCTTCCGATACGTACGCCTCGTGCGGCTTGTCGATGAGGCGCCAGTTGAGGTACCGCGCGTCCCGTTCGACAGCGACTCCAATGTTCGTCGAGAACGCGTCCCAGAGCCGCGTCGCGCGGTCGTCAAATCGGCGAATCTCCTCGACGCGACGGCTGCCGCGCTGGGCTATCGAGTGCAGCCGCACGTCCGGTACCAACCTCGAGTAGCGCTCGAACCCGAGCCGTTCGAGCACATACGAGGTCCTCAGCGGCCGGATCAAAAATGGCACGGGATCGAGCCGTTGCCACTGCAGCCGCTGGAAGAAGCCGTGAGCGGAGCTGCCGTTCGGAAAACCATACACGAGCCGCGCGCCCTCGCGCGTCGCGCGTGCGTACACGCTTTCGGCGAGCTCCAAGAACAATCCTTGACCACGAAAATCGACGTCCGTGATCGTGTCCACCGATTGCACACCGAGAGTCACCTCTCCACCGACGCGAAGACGGACCGGCAACGTCGCGTAGATCGCGGCAACGCGGTTGGGCTCGGGCGCGAGCGCGAAGTCGACGAGCAACTTTCCGCTTGGATTTGCAACATACTGCCACTCGAGCACCGCGCGATCTCTCGGCGATGAGTTCTTTGCAAAGCATGCGGAGAACAGGTCGAGGTCAGCCGCCGCAGGGCTCATCGGCCGGATACGCAACTCGTGCGGAGCCACGACGGGGACGATAACATCTCGGCGTGCTATCCAGTCCGTGTGGCTGGATCGCTGTGCATCTCGATCGACGTCGAGCTCGGCTGGGGAATCTGGGACAAGCCGAATCCTCAATACCACCGCCGCTGCATCGAGCGCGAAGCTCACATTGTCGAGTCGCTGCTGACTCAATTCGTCGAGCGCGACATCGCGGCAACCTGGGCGATCGTCGGGCGCTTGCTCGAACGCGACGAGGCGCCATTGTCTTCGACGCTGCGCAACGACAAGCTGTGGTTCGCGCCGGAGCTCGTGGAATCGATTCGCGGCGCTCGGGTGCGCCAAGACATCGGCTCACATGGCTACGCCCACATCTATTTCGGTGAGGCATCGCGTGAAGAGCTGCGTGCGGACCTGCTCGCGGCGAAGCGCGTGCACGATCGCCACGGCCTTTCGCTGGATTCGTTCGTGTTCCCGCGAAATCAGGTCGCTCATCTGGATCTGCTGCGAGAAATCGGAGTTCGAGTGTTCCGCTCGATCGATCATGGCTGGTTCATGGATGTGCGAAACACCGCCGGGCGCCTCGCCGGCCGCATCGCTCATCTGGCCGACAACCTGCTGCCGCTCGCACCGCGCACGGTCATCCCGCGCCGAGACTCGGGTCTCACCGAGCTGCCGAGCTCGATGTTGCTGCTCGCACGCAACGGCCTTCGCCAAGCGATCCCTCCTCGCGTCACGATCAGCAAGGCGAAGCGTGGTCTCGACGCGGCGGCCCGAGACGGCAACGTGTTTCATCTCTGGTTTCATCCGTCGAATTTCTACTTCCACACGAAGGAGCGACTTGAAACGCTCGGAGTGATCCTCGATCACGCTACAGCGCTTCGCTCGAACGGCAGGCTGGCCATCAAACCGATGAGCAGCTTCGCCGCTCAGTGATAGCGCGCCAGCGCGGCCAGCAGCCAACCGCGATTCGGCGCACGCGTTGCCACCGGCGCGAGCAATGCCTTCGCCGCCGCGCGATCGCCCTTCGCCGCGAGCAGCGCCGCGTGCTCGCAGATCGCGTACGTCGCGAAGAACGGCACGTGATACGCGGCGTAGAAGTCGAGCGGCGCGGCGTACGCCGCTTCGTCGACGTTCGCGTTAGCTGGAGCGACGTCGATCAGGCAGCCACCGCCGAAGAACTTCGCGCGCGCTCGGACGAGCTGCGCGAGCGATGCGGGCGCGCCGTATGGGGGATCGGTCGGCGTCGCGTTGGCGGCGAGCTCGTCGAGCTGAGCTGCGATCGTATCGGCGTGCGCCGGATCGAGGACGCCGGCGACGAACAAGCACGCGCCGCGTTCCGGGGCATCGCTCGTGAGGCACGGTGCGACCGTTGTCGTCGCGGCGGCGGCGTCGCCGGCGACCCACTGCAGTAACCCCAATGCGGCGCGGCGCAACGGCCGGCGCGATGCGTTCGCGCGAGCGAGCGACTGCGTGTAGAGCTCGATGGCGCGGGCGAGGCTCGCGTCGTCGCGCGGCGAGCTCGCGAGCGCCTTCATCGCGAAGACTTTGCCGAGCCCGGCGAGCGTATCTTCGCCTTCGTTGAGGCGCGCAGCGTCTTCGGCGGCGGCGAGCGCTTCGTCGAGCTTGCCGGCGGCGGCGAGCGTGGTCGCGTAGACGCCTTCGGCATCGGCTTCGCCGGGAAAGCCGTCGCGATACAGCGTGCCGACGCGGAGGGCTTCGGCGGGATCGTCGAGGTAGAGCAGCACGCCCGAGTCGTGATCGTAGATGCGGCCGCGAAATTGTTTGGCGGGGGCCGCGAGCAGCGCGGCGTATTCGTCGCGCGCGGCCTCGTAGCGACCCGAGCGAAAATCGAGCTCGGCGGACCAGAACGCGAGCTCGCGGTCGCGATCGGCGCCGGCGGCGGCCAGCGCGTCGCGTGCAGCGCCGGCACCGCGCTCGGCGTACGCGATCGCCGCGACGAGGAGCGCGTGGTCTTTGCTGCGCTCGGGTGCAGTCGCACGCTTGGCGGCGGCGAGCGCGCTGTCGCGATCGCTCGCAGGCGCATCGCCGAACAAGATCATGTACGCGTTCGCGCGCGGATGTTCGGGCGCGATGCGCAGCGCGGCGCGCAGCGACGACAGCGCCTTGTCGTTGTAGAACAGGTCGTACTCGTCGAGCGAGCGCGCGACGTACGCGTCGCCGGGTCGTTCGGGCATCGCGCGCGTTTGCCACCACACGAGCACGGCGGCGACGAGCATCACCGCGGCGGCGATCCAGCGCCAGCGCGTTGGCGACTTCACACGCGCACCCGCGATCGCGTCGCGGAGCGCACGCATCGACGGATAGCGATCGTCGGGAGCTTTTTCGAGCGCGCGAGCGACGATGCCGCGCACGCGTTCGGGCAACTTGCCGGTCGCCGGCGAGCTGGTCAGAATCTGCCGGAACAACGCGTCGACCGTCGTCGCGCTGTACGGCGGCGCGCCGGCCAAGATCTCGTAGGCGAGCACGCCGACGGAGAACACCTCGCTGCGCGCGCCGGGCTCGGCGCCGGTGATCTGCTCGGGCGCCATGTACATCGGTGTGCCGAGCAGCGCGCCGTCGGTGGTGTGATAGAGCGTCGCGTCGTACGCGATCTCTTCGCGCGACTTTCGCGGCTCGGGAACGAACGGCTTCATCGAGGTCATCGAGCCCGCGGCGTCGTGCTCTTTCGCGAGCCCGAAGTCGAGGACCTTGATCGCGCCGTCGGCGGTGACCATCACGTTCGCGGCCTTGATGTCGCGGTGCAGGATGCGGCGCGAGTGCGCGGCGACGAGCGCGTCGGCGATCTGCTCGATCCAGCGCAACCCCGTCGCGAGGTCCGGCGCGCCTTGCTTGCGCAAGATGTCGGAGACCGTGCGGCCGTCGACGAGCTCCATCACCAGGATGTCGCTGCCGCCGTGCTCGATCACGTCGTAGAGCGTGACGACGTTGGCGTGGCGGATCGCGGCCGCCGCGCGCGCCTCGCGCAACATCCGCGCGCGGCGTTCGGGATCGCTCGCGAGCTCGGCCGGCAAGACTTTGAGCGCGACCTGGCGGTCGAGCCGCTCGTCTCGCGCGCGCCAGACTTCGCCCATCGAGCCCTTGCCGAGCTGCGCGATGAGCCGATACGGCCCGACCAAGTCGCCGGCGCCCGCCATCAGTACGTCAGCTGGTTCACGACGTAGTGCTTGTCGACGGCGAGCGGCTGGTCGTAGACCTCGTGTGCGTAGAGATAGCGATACCGCGCGTAGTTCTCGGTGACCTTCTTCATGTACTCGCGCGTCTGCGTGTACGGCACGAGCTCGACGAGCTCGTCGATGTCGCGATCGCCGTTGGTGTCGAGCCACTTCATCACCGGGTGAGGACCGCTGTTGAACGAGCCGGCGCCGATCGGGATCTGCGTCTTGAACTTCGCGAGCAAGTGGCCGATGTACCAACTGCCGGTCTGGACGTTGTACTCGGGCTCGTAGAGCTTGCCCGCATCGTAGGGAATGCCGAGCGCTTTGGCGACGCGTTGCGTGGTCGGCGGGATCATCTGCAACAAGCCCTGCGCGTCGGCGTACGACAGGTCGTGCGGGTCGAAGCCGCTCTCCTTGCGCATGATCGAGTACAGGTAGCCGTCGGGGTTGTCGCCGAGCTTTTGATACTTCTCGACGAGCTCGCGATACGCGCGCGGGTACGCGTTCAGCCACCAGCGCTCGGCGTCGGCTTCGGGTGGACCGTCGAGCGCACTACCGCAGTAGCTCACCGCGAGCATCCACGGCCGATTGTAGTTGCCGGCCTTGCGATAGCGATCGAGCAAGATCGCGAACGCCGAGGCCTTGTCGTGGCGACCGAGGAATGCACGTTCATTGCGCGCGAGCTCGTCGCCGGCATCGACGCCCATGCCGGCCGCGATCAGCTCGTCGGCACGCTCGATCAGCTCGTCGCTCGCGAGCGCTTCGTCGACGGCGGCCGCGAGCTTGGGCCCTCTGGGCTTGCCGTCGCCGTCGCCGAACGGGCCGAGCTGCACGCCGAGCGCCGCGAGCCGAGCGTGCGCGAGCAGCGCGTACCACGAGAACGGATACCGCGTGACGGTCGCGCGATAGCCGTCGATCGCCGCTTGCTTGTCGTTGGTGCGCTCGGCGATGCGCGCGAGCCAGTAATCGCCCTTGCCGGCTTCGAGCGCGCCTTTGCGCTTGCTGAGCTTCGTCAGCTGCGTGCGCGCCTTGTCCCATTCGCCCAAGAAGTAGTGCGACATGCCGAGGAACCACAGCGAGTCATCGACCCACTTGCCGTGCGGATAAAGCGCGAGCGAATCCTCGAGCGGGCCGATCGCGATCTGGTAGTGGCCGCGGTTGAACTCGAGCCAACCCGAGAGGAACTGCGCTTCTTCGGCGTAGGCCGTGTGCGGATACGCGCTGACGACTTTGTGATACCAGCTGATCGCGCCGTCATCGTCATCGGCACGCGATAGCGCGCGCGCGCCGTGAAACATCGCCTCGGCGGCGTTCGGCAGCTTGAGATACACGCCGAGCAACAGCTTGCCGGCATCGCCGTAGCGCCGGCGCATCTCGAACAGCGTCGTGCCGATCCAATAATCACGTTGCGCGGCGAGCTCGTCGGGGATGCCGGTTTGCGGCACGAGCGCGAGCTCCGCGATCGCCTGATCCCACAAGTGCGCGGCCGTCAGCTGCTTCGCGCGCTCGACGCGATCGGCCGGCGATAGCGGCGCCCCGCCGAGCTCGAGCATCTTCTGCTCGGCGCGCTCGGCGAGCGGGTGCGATGGATGCGCGACCGCGAGCGCGTGATACGCGGCGGCGGTGTGCGCGACCTCGGCGATGCGGAACATCGCGGTGCCCACGTCGCCCTCCTCGTCGGCGGTCGCGCCCTGGATCAGGCGCGCGTACTGCTTCGCGGCGC
>DATBAS010000151.1:0-14387 GCA_036271395.1 Kofleriaceae bacterium | reverse complement strand
CCGCCGTCGTCGAACGTGCCGAGCGAGCTCGCGGCGTGGGACGAGCACGCCGCCAAGCCCGCGAGGGCGATCCTAGCTACGCGTCGCACGGATGCTGCGACTCGTTGCAAATCCGATGCTCGGGCTCGAACGGTGTCTGTCGGTCGCGCATGGCGCAATCCCGCACGCCGAGCCCTCCGGCACACTGCGTGAGCGGGCTCGATCGGCCTCGCGGTGCGCAGCCTTCGTGCGGCATGATCGGCGCGCATGCGATCGTCGTCCAGGGCGCTGCGGATCTTGGTCGTCGACGACGACGTCGTGTTGTTGCGCGCCATCACGCGCGCGATGCAGCGCGCCGGCTGGTCGGTCACCGATGCGATGAGCGGCGAAGCGGGGCTACAAGCGCTCGAGCGCAACACGTTCGACGTGATCGTCGCCGACTTCCAGATGCCCGATGTCGACGGCCGCATCGTGCTCGCCGCGGCGCGCTGCTCGTCGCCGAACAGCGTGCGCGTGATCATGACGGCGGCGAGCGTGGATCCGGCGGACGTGTTCGCGCAGCGACTCGCGGCCAAGCCGATCGGCCCCGCCGAGCTGTGCGAGCTCGTCGAAGCTGCAGTGGTCGGTGGCACAATGCGCGAATGACCAAGATCGACGCCGCGACACGCACGCCGAATCAGTATCCCATCGACGTCCGCGTGCGCAGCCACGTGTTCGCGTGCGACGCGAGCGTCGAAGCCGGCGGCGCCGATAGCGCGCCCGGTCCTCACGACTTGTTCGACAGCGCGCTCGCCGCCTGCAAGGCGATCACCGCGATGTGGTACGCGAAGCGGCACGCGATCCCGCTCGAGCGCGCGGTCGCGCACGTCGAGAGCGATGCCGCCGACGAGCGCGCCGGCGTGTATCGGATGCACGTGCGCGTCGCGCTGATCGGGCCGCTGACCGCCGAGCAGCACGCGCAGGTGCAAACCGCGATCGCGCGCTGCCCGATCCACAAGCTGATGACGACGGCCGACGTGCAGATCGACTGACGATCGCGAGCTATCGCGAATCGGCGCGCACGACGTGAAAGACGACGAGATCGCGATGCAGCATCAGCGCGACCAGCGATCGGCGCGGCTTGCGCGCCGCTTCGCGAAGCACGAACAAGCAGCGTTCGACAGCAGTCATGCATCCACATTACGAGGTAACCACGCGCGCGATCGCCGCCTCACGGAGCGCTTATCACGGACATTCTCGCAAGCAGCACGATGCGCAGCACGCCGTGCGCCGTCGCCACGCTTTCGCCGATGGGTGCGATGAGGTCCTACGCGAGTCTCCTAGCGAGCTTGCGCGCGACCGGCGCGAGGCACGACGGCTGCACTCTCGCGCCATCGTGATGGACCAACGCACGACGCAGCCAATTCGCAGCGAGGACCTCGTGCCGCTTCTCGCCACGTCGGCCGGCCAGGACCGCGCGACCGCGCGCATTCCCGCCGTCGAGCTCGCCGGCCTCGTGTCCGAAACGCGGACCGATCTGCCGGTGCTCGCCGAGGTCGGCGACATGTTGCGCGAGGAGCTCGCCTCCGACGACCGCGCGATGGTGTGGAGGCGAAGCCTGACCGTGATCGGCCTCAGCCTCGCGACCACGCTCGGGATCGCGCTCGGCTATCTCGTCGCATCCTGATTGCGCTGCATCGCGGGCGAGTGCTCGCGATCACGCGCGTACTGCTCGGCGCCGAAATCGTCGACGTGCAGGACGTCCTCGCGGATCTCGAGCGCGTCGCGCATGCGCGCCGCCTCGTCGGCGGTGAGCACGCCCGCGGCAACCGCGTGGCCGATCTGTTCGTACTCGGTCTCGCCGAGCACCGCGATCGTCATCTCGCGTTGGGCGTGGCGGAGCTTCTTGCGCAGCGGCTCGATCGCGATCGCGTGGTCGAGCGCGTGCTCGAGCCGACCGAGGCCGCGCTCGAATTTCGGCGGCACGAACATGTCGCGCGTGAGCCGCAGCCGCGCCGCGTTGCCGTCGACGAGCATGCGGCCGGCGGCGAGCGTGAGCCGGTCGCTCGGCGGCCGAACGCGCGCGCCGCGTGGGAATACGCAGAACCGCAGCACCGCGGCGACGAAACGATTCGGCAGGTTCTCGAGCGCCGCCGACAGCGCCGCGCGCGCCTGATGCGACGCCTCCGCCATCGCCCAATCGAACAGCACGTCGTCGTCGGTGTAGCCGGCGGCGACGTAGCGATTGACCGTCGCGGCGGCGACGTACATCCACGCGAGCGCATCGGCCATGCGGCCTGCGAACGCCTCGGCGCGCTTGAGCTTGCCGCCCATCGTCAGCATCGCCGCGTCGGTGATGGTGGCGAACGATGCCGACAGCTGCGCCAGCTCGCGCAGCGCGATGCCGGCTCTGCCCGACGCCGGCACGCCCGCGAGTGCGCCGCCGGTGAGCCCGAGCAGGAACGCGCGCGCGGCATTGCGCAACGCGAAGCTCGCGTGGCCGGCGAGCGCGCCATCGAGCCCGTCGACGTCGTTCGCTTGCGCCGCTTGCATCTCGCGCAGCGCCCACGGATGGCAGCGGATCGCGCCCTGGCCGAACACGATCAGCGAGCGCGTGAGGATGTTCGCGCCTTCGACGGTGATTCCGACCGGCACGCCCTCGTGGACCGGCGCGAGCACGTTGCGCACGCCCTTGCAGATGCCGGCGCCGCCCGCGATGTCCATCGCGTCGTTGGCGACGCGGCGCAACGCTTCGGTCTCCCAGCATTTCGTGATCGCCGAGATCACGCCCGGTTGCTCGCCGGCGTCGACGGCACCGGCCGTGACCTCGCGCATCGCGTTCATCCAATACGTGGTGCCCGCGATCCGGCCGAGCGGCGCGGCGACGCCTTCGAACGCGCCGATCGAGAGGCCGAACTGCTCGCGGAGCGTTGCATAGGCACCTATGTATCGCGTGCACAGCTGCGCGCTGCCGACGGCATCGGCGGGCAAGCTCAGCGACCGGCCCGCCGACAAGCACTCCATCAGCATGCGCCAGCCCTGCCCGACCATCGCCTGCCCGCCGATCACGTGGTCGATCGGCACGAACACGTCGTGGCCGCGCGTCGGGCCGTTTTGAAACGGCACCGACAGTGGGTCGTGACGGCGACCGATCCAAACGCCGGCCGTCGTCGTCGGGATCAGCGCGCAGGTGATGCCGCGATCGACGTCATCGCCGAGCAGACGCTCGGGATCGTAGAGGTGAAACGCCAACCCGAGCACGGTCGCGACCGGCGCGAGCGTGATGTAGCGCTTGTCCCAGTCGAGCCGGATGCCCGTGACGACCTTGCCCTGCCACATGCCGCGGCACACGATGCCCTTCGATCGGATCGACGCGGCGTCGGAGCCGGCATGCGGCTCGGTGAGCGCGAAGCACGGCACCTCGTCGCCGACCGCGAGCCGCGGTAGGTAGCGGGCCTTCTGCTCGTCGGTGCCGTAACGCAGCAGCAGCTCGGCGGGTCCAAGCGAGTTCGGCACCATCACCGTCACCGCGGCCGCCGCGCTGCGCGACGCCAGCATCGTGACGACGGCGCTGTGGGCGCGTGCCGAGAACCCGAGCCCGCCGAGCTCGGTGGGAATGATCATGCCCATGAAGCGCTCGCGCTTGATGAAGCTCCACGCCGCCATCGGGAGGTCGCCGGCGGCGCGAATCGCGTGATCGTCGAGCAAGCGGCACAGCTCGGCGCACGGCCCATCGAGGAACGCGCGCTCGTCGGGGGTCAGCGCCACCGGATCGAACTGCAAGATGCGCGAGAAATCCGGCGCTCCGGAGAACAGCTCGGCATCCCACCAGGTCGTGCCCGCCTCGAGCGCGACGCGCTCGGTCTCGCTCATCTTCGGCAACATCTTTTTCAACGTGCCGAGCGCCGGTCGCGTGAGCGCGCGCCTGCGAATCGCGGGGACTCCGGTGACCACCGCGATCGCCGCCCAGATCACGAGCGCGATCGCGAAGCCCCACGTGCCACCGTGCGCGGCCCAATCGGCGATCACGAGCGCCGAGGCAGCCATCCAGCCCCACCATGCGAGCCCGGCGTAGGTGAACGCGAGCGCGATTGCGAAGGCGACCAAAACGAGCGCGAGTGTCAGCACGAGACCTCCTAGTCGCGACGAGCGTGGCGAGTGCGGCGAGCCTGGCGACGACGTGGCGACCGCTTGCGAGACTTCGCGGCGGTTGCGGGCGTCGCCGCGGCCGGAACGCGTCGCGCGACCGACTTGCCGAGCTTCGCGAGCCCGACGGCCGCGGCCGCGGCGATCGCGACCGACGCGCCGGCGACCGCGGCGAGCTTGCCGGCGACGCTCACGGTACGCGCCGTCCCGCGAGCATGCGATAGCCCGCGAGGATCAGCACCGCGCCGATGATCGAAGCGATGATGCCGGCGTCTTGGCCCGGCGCGTACCAGCCGGCCGCTTGGCCGATCAGAGAAGCGACGATCGCGCCGCCGATGCCGAGCAAGCTGGTGACGATGATGCCGCCGGGATCTTTGCCGGGCATGACGAGCTTCGCGAGCACGCCGATCACGAGACCGATGATGAGAGCCCACAAGAGGTGCATGCATGTGGGCACTGCTCGGTTCGTGCCACGCGACGATCGCGCGATTCGCGCATCACGAGCGATTCCAGCGCGAGCGCGAGCGCACGCCGCGCGGCACGGCGCGTCGTTATCGCGGAATCGATACGGTGAACACGGTGCCGTACTCCGCCGTCGAGCTCACCGACAGCGTGCCGCGGTGCGCGCGAACGATCTCGTTGGCGATGTAGAGCCCGAGGCCCAAGCCGGCGCGCGATGCGGGCTCGCGTGCGCCCTGGTGATACGGCTCGAACAGGCTCGACAGCGTCTCGGTCGGAATCGGCCGATCGCGGATCGCGTTGCGCACCGAGATCGCGATCTCTTCGGGGTTCGAGCCGAGCGTGACGATGATCGGCTGAGCCTTGTCGCCGTATTGCACGGCGTTGCCGAGCAGGTTCGACATCACCTGGCTGACACGGTCGGGATCGACGGTCGCCTGGACGTCGCTCGGCTCGAACGCGAACCGCACGTCGGGGTGCGCGATCGACAGCTCTTCGACGACGGCCTGGATCAGCGGCGCGAGCGGTGCATGCGTGCGCAGCAGCGGGATGCCTTGACCGAGCCGCGCACGCGTCATGTCGAGCAGCTGCGAGACCAGCTTCGTCATGCGCGCCGCGCTCGACTGCGCGCGCCGCACCGGGACTTCGATCGGCTGCTGGCCCACCGCGCGCATCGCGATCAGCTCGAGAGCGGCGCTGATCGCGTTGAGCGGGTTGCGCAGATCGTGGCCGACGATGCCGAGCATCTGCTGCTGGAACATGGCGACGCGCTCGCGTTCGGCGGTGATCGCGTGTTGCACCGTGATGTCCTCGATCGTCGTCAGGCTGCCGCGCACGTCGTCGCCATCGCGCAAGAGGACCGTCGTGACCGACAGCACCTTCTCGACGGAGTGCTTCGCCACCATGCGGGTGATGCGCCGATCGACCGCGCCGAGCTGCCAATCGGGGAGCAGATCGCCGTTCCCGTCGGTGAACGTCGCGAGCTCGCGCACGTCGCGCATGCTGCGCGCGGCATCGCTGCCGGGAATCATCTGCGCGGCGGCCGGATTCACCAGCTCGAGCACGCCCTCGCGATTGCACACCAAGATCCCGATCGGCGCGTGCTCGAGGATCGCGCCCAGCTGCGAGCGTGCCTCGCGCTCGGCCTCGAAGCGCACGGCGCTCTGCACGGCGAGGCTGACGTACTCGATGCAGGTCTCGAGCGTCGCGATGTCGTCGGGGTCGAACGGATCCGAGCTGCCGTCGCGCGTCAGCGTGACGACACCGTGGATCGGCCCGCGCACCGGGAACGGCAAGATCGCGAGCGCGCGCAAGCCGAACCGCTGGATGTACGCGTGATAGATCGGCGGCAGCTGCGCGAGCGCTTCCGCCGAGCTGCCGAACGCGTAGACCGCCGGATCGGCGACGGCCGTGATGCCGCCGAGCACCGCGGCCGCCGGCTCGCGGCGGTGCACCGCGACGGCGATCGGCGGCAGCTCGCCCGGTACGAGCGTGATCCCGCAACCGTCGGCGAGCTGGCTCGTGAGTAGCGCGAGCGCTTCGTCGAAGATCTTCTGGATGTTGACGCCGGCGTGGAACAACGCGCGACCGAGCTGGTTCACCGTCTCGAGCCGGGCGCGCTCGTGCGCGGCGGCGTCGCGCAGCTGCTTGTCGCGCACCACCGTCTGGACGCGCGCGCGGAGCTCTTCGGGCGCGAACGGCCGCGCGACGTAGTCGTTCGCACCGAGCGCGAGGCCTTGCACGACATCGTCGGTCTCGACGCGCGACGCGGTCACGATGATGATCGGGAGCCCGGCGGTCTCCTGGCGCGAGCGCAGGTAGCGGCAGACGTCGCCGCCGGTCATGCCCGGCATCACCCAGTCGAGGATCAGCGTGTCCGGCAGCTGCGCGCCGGCGCCGATCCGATCGATCACGTCGACTCCGTCATCGAGCTCGACGAACGTGTAGCCGTCGGGCTCGAGCGTGCGGCGTGTCATCGCGCGCTCGAGCGGACTATCGTCGACGATCCACAGCAGCGGCTTGCCATCACGCACGGCGTGCGATCTCTCCCGCGATGCGATCGAGTGGTAGCGAGGTCGCTCCCAGGCCGGCTTCGTCCACGACGCGCGGCATACCATAGACGACACAGGTCGACATCGATTCGGTGATCAAGCTGCCGCCGCGCGCATGAATCGCGCGTGCACCGGCGAGCCCGTCGTCGCCCATGCCGGTCAGAATCACCCCGAGCACGCGCGGGCCCAGCAGCTCGGCGCCGCTCTCGAACAGCTCGTCCACCGACGGCACGAACTGCCGGCTCGGCGCGGTCGCGATCACGCAGCGCAGGACGCCGCTGCGCGACTGCGCCACGCGGAGATGGAACCCCGCGCGCGCGAGCGCGACCGTCCCCGGCGCGAGCTCGAGATCCTGCGCCGCTTCGACGACGTGCAGCGGCGACACCTGATCGAGCCGCCGCGCCAGCGCCTCGGTGTAGCCGGCCGGGATGTGCAGCACGATCGCGACGGGAATCGCGAGGTCGGCGGGCAGCGCCGCGACGAGCTGCGTGAGGGCTTGCGGCCCTCCGGTCGACGTGCCGATCAGCGCGAGCTCGGCACGACGCACGGGCCGTGGCGCCGGCGCCGGTGCGGCGACCGCGATCGCCGGCGCGCGCGCGCCCGCCGCGACGACCTTCGCGACCAGCTCGGCCGCGACCTCGGTCAGCCGATCGCTCGCCAGCGCGGTCGGCTTGGCCACGATGTCGACCGCGCCGAGCGAGAGCGCTTCGGCGCCGAGCTCGGTGTCGCCGCCCGAGATACTGACGACGATCACGCGCGGCCACGCGCGGCCCGCGAGCGCGCGCAACACGCCCACGCCATCGAGCTCGGGCATCGTCAGATCGAGCGTGACGACATCCGGGTCGAGCTCGGCGATGCGGGCGACCGCGTCGAGCCCATCGCGTGCGGTGCCGACGACCTCGACTTTCCCGCTCGCGCGCAACAACTTCGCGAGCGTCGTGCGCGCGAACGCGGAATCGTCGACGACGAGGACGCGCGGCTTCATGCGTCACCCGCGCGCCGGTAGAAGAAGGCACCGCCGCGCTCCTCGCAGCGCAGCGCGGTACCGAACCGCAGCAGCGATTCGCTGACGCCGACCGCGATCACGCCGCGCGGTGTCAACACCGCTTCGAGCTCGCCGAGCAAGCGCGCGATCTGCGCGTCGCGCATGTAGATGAGCACGTTGCGGCACAGGATCACGTCGAACACGCCGAGGGCGCGAACTTGATCGACGTCGACGAGGTTCACCCGTGCGAAGCCGACCGCGTCGCGAATCCTCGGCGCGAGCGTCACCCCACGCGGCGACTTGTCGAGGTAGCGCTGCGCGAGCTCGATCGGATGGCCATCGCGCAGCGACCGCTTGCCGAACTGGCCCTGCTTGGCTTTCACGATCGCGGCGTCGCTGATGTCCGTCGCGACGAGCTCGACCTCGCCCAGCAAGCCGCGCTCGTCGAGCAGCATCGCGAGCGTGAATGGTTCTTCGCCGGTCGAGCACGCGGCCGACCACACGCGCGGAGTGCGGCGGCGATCGATCAGCGGCACAAGATACTCGGCGACGAGCGCGCGCAGCGGCGGCAGCTCGCGAAAGAAGTAGGTCTCGTGAACGACGAGCGCTTCGACCAACGCTTGCTTCGCAGCGCCGTCGGGATCGTCGTAGCGCAGCCGGTAGTAGAAATCGAGCAGCGAGTCGAACCCGAGCTCGCTCGCATGCGCCGCCAGCTTGGCCTGCAGCAGGTCGCGATCGTTGGGCGAATAGTGCACACCGCACTCCGCTTCGATCAGGCTCGCGAAGATCGCGAACAGCTGCGGCGACATCTCCACGAGCTAACTCGACACCGCCGCGGCGCACGCGCGACGGACCTCGGGATCCGGGTCACCGACCGCGAGCGCGCGCACGGCCATCGCCGCGCCGCGCACATCGATCGCCATCAGCGCGACCGCGGCCGAACGGCGTGCCGCCGGCGCGCGCGCGCGCAGCGCCGCGAACAAGGCGGCGATCGCCTCGGGCGTCGCCATCCGCGCGAGCGCCGCGACGAGCTCGTCGGCCGCGATGCCATCGCCGTGGACGAGCCGGTCGGCGATCGCCGCGGCGCGCTCGGCGCTCGGCCGCGACACCGCCGCGCGGATCGCAGCACCGCGATCTTCGACGAGCGCGTCGAGCAACGCATCGATCGCGCGCGGATCGGTGCGATCGGCGAGCAGCGACAACGCCGCGTCACGCACGTCGACGTCATCGATCGCGGCCGCGAGATCGGCGAGCGCATCGGGCTCGGTTCGCCGTGCCAAACCCGGCAGCGCGACGATGCGGATCGCGACGTCCGGCGATCGGACAGCTTCGCGCAGGAGCGCGAGCTCGGCTTCGCCGGTGCGCAGCCCGACTCCGACCAGCGCGGCCCGGCGCTCGTCGGGATCGCTCGATCGCGCCGCCGCGCGCAGCAGCTCGGCCGCCTCGCTGCCCGGCTGCCTCGCGATCGCTTCGAGCGCCGCGATGCGGACGTGCGGCGCCGGATCGGCGAGGCACGCGCGCAGGGTCTCGATGACCGGCCCGCCCTGGCCGGCGATCGACTGGCCGCCGAGGCCTTGGCACGCGTAGTAGCGCACCCACGCCGCAGCATCGCGCGCGCCGCCGACGAGCAACTCGACGAGACCGCGCGTGGCCGCCGCGCGCATCGCGGCACCGCGAATCTGCTCGCGTCGATCGCGGGCGAGCGCGACGAGCTCGGCATCGACCCGCGGATCGTCGAATGCCGCGAGCGCGACGGCGGCGAGCTCGGCGGTGCGCGCGTCGGAGTCGCCGGTCGCGGCGATCACGGCATCGAGCGCAGCGCGCGGGCCGACGTACGCGATCACGCGCAGCGCGTTGCGCCGCACCACCGGGCTGGTCGACGCCAGCGCCAGGATCGCGAGCCTCGGCGTCTCGGCGCTGCCGAGCGAGTGAATCGCGCCGGTCGCGGCGAGCGCGACGCGCGGGCTCGCATCGCCGAGCAGCTCGAACAGCGCGGCCACGCGCGCGACATCGCCGAGCCTCGCGAGTGCATCGCACGCGCGCGCACGCACCTCGGCATCATCGTCGCCGAGCAGCTCGCACACGGTGCCGGCAAACGCGCGCGACCCGACGACGGCGAGCGCGGCGGCGCGAATCGCCGGCTCGTCGTTCGCGAGCGCGATCGCCATCGCGACGTCGCTCGATCGCGCGATCGATTGCACCGCCAAGACCGCCGCGGCGCGCAGCTCGGGCTCTTCGAACATCGGCGCGAGCACGCCGACGCTGCCGGCATCGCCGATCGCGCCGATCATCTCGATCAGTGCCTCGCGCGCGGCCGCGTCGGCGGCGCGCAGCGCGGCGACGAACGGCTGGACTCGATCGCCGAGCGCGGCGGCGATCGCAGCGCGCGCGTGATCGCCGGCGCCCTGCCACGTCGCGCGTGCAACGAGCTCGCGCAGCGCGACCGCGATCGCGCGAATCAGCTCTACATCGGCTCGACCGACGAGATCCGCGAGTGCCGAGACCGCCTGGACCGCGCCGGTGCGACCGAGCGCCGACACGGCCTCGAACGCGTAGATCGGATCGGCGAGCAGGCTCGCGAGCGGCGCCACCGCGCGCGGGTCACCTGCACGCGCGAGCACCTGCATCGCCGGGAACGTGCGAAAGAAGTCGCGCCGAGTCGCCACGTCGATCAGCGCGTCGAGCCCGGCGCCGCCGCCGATGTCGCCGAGCGCCTCGATCGCCGCCAGCGCGACGTTGTCGCTCGGATGCTCGACCAGCTTGCAGAGCAACGGCACCGCCGACGCCGCCGCGCGGCGGCCGAGGATGCGCGCGACGTCCTCGACGAGATGTGCGTCGGACCCGACCGCGAGCCGCTCGACCTCGGCCGTCGCGGTGCTGCCGATCGATCCCGACAGCGCATCGACGGCAGCCGCGATCGCGCGCTCGCTCGTGCGCGTGCGAGACAGCCACGCGCACAGCGCCGGCACGGCATCGTCGCCGAGCGCGGCGAGCCCGGCCACGACCGCACGGCGCACGGTCCAGCTCGGATCGCCGAGCGCATCGACGAGCTCGCCGACTCCGCGCGCGCCGATCGCGACCAGGGCGTCGATGCGCGCCACGCGCGCCTGTTCCGCCGCCGTGAGCGCCAGCCCGGTCACGTCGTCGGATCTTCGTCGCGTGTCATCGTCGAAACGAGCTCGGCTTGCTCGCCGTTGGCAACGCGCAGCGCCGCGATCTCGCGGGCGACGAACGCGACGTCGTCGGCGGTCGTCGCCGCGGCGTTCGCCTGGTTCGCGAGCGCGCCGGTCACTTCGCGCGTGCGCGTGCGGATGTCGCGCATCGCCGAGGCGACTTGCTCGGTCGCGCTCGCGTGCTCGGCCGTCGAGCCTACGAGCGTCTGCACGCCTTGGGCTTGGCGGCTCGACGTTTGCGCCAGCCCGGCGAGCACGTCGGCCTGCTCGCCGACCGCGCGCGCGGTTTGCTTCGCGATCCGGCGCACCTCGTCGGCATCCTTCCCGAGCGCCTGCACCGCTTGGGCTTGCTCGGAGGTCGCGATCGTCAGCTCGCTCGACAGCCGCGCGACATCGCGACCGACCGCTTCGATGTCCTTCGCGACGCGGGTCTGCTCGGTGAGCGCGCGCGCGGTCTGCACCGCCTGTTTGCGCGTCGCGTCCATCGCGCGCGCGATCTCGGCCGTGGCTTTTGCTTGCTCGGCGACGCCTTGCACCGTGCGCTGCGTCGCGGACAGCACGTCGTCGACGCCTGCGCCCATCGTCTCGACCGTCCGCAGCTGCGTCGTCATCGCCGCGGTCGTGCGCTGCGCCGCCGTGCGCATTTGCGCCACCACCTTCGCGAGCTGCGTCGCGCTCGTCGCCTGCTCGGCACTGGCACGGCTCACGCGTTCGACCGTCGCGGTCACGCCGTTGTTGGCGCTGACCATCTCGCGCAGCGCGCGCGCCTGCTCGCTCGTCGCATCGCGCGTTTGCTTCGCCATCACGCGCATCTCGTGCCCGGCACGCGCCTGCGCCTGCGCGGCTTGCAGCTGCTCCGTGCTCGCGCGCGCGATCGTGCGACCTTCGACTTCGAGCTTCGACGTCGCCGCGACGACCGTCTGCACCGCGCGCACCTGCTCGTCGGTCGAGCCCGCGACGGTCTTGACCGCGTGATCGAGCTGGTCGACGCCTTCCAAGATCGCCTGCAGCCCGCTGCGCGCCTCTTCGCCGAGCGCGACGCCGTCGTCGGCGAGCCGGAGGCCGTCGGTGTTCGCGGTGACCGCGTCGCGCGCCACACCCTGCAGCCCGCGCACGATCTTCGCGACGTCGGTCGCCGCCGTCGCCGCGCGTTCGGCGAGCGCACGCACTTCTTCGGCGATCACGGCGAAGCCACGGCCGTGCTCGCCCGCGCGTGCGGCTTCGATGCTCGCGTTGAGCGACAGTAGATTCGTGCGGTCGGCGATCAAGTTGATCGCCTGCACGATGTCGCCGATCTCTTCGGCGCGCTTGCCCATGTCCTTCATCACGGCTGCGCCCTGGCCCATCGCCTCGCGAATCTTGCCGAGCCCCGCGATCGAACGCGCGACCGTTTGGCCACCGCTGCGCGCCGTGCCGGCGACTCGCTCCGACGTCGCGCGGGCCGCATCGACCACGTTCGCGATCCGCTTCGTCGAGGCTTCGAGCTGCGTCGTCGCGGTCGCGCTGGTCGCCGCGAGCGCGCTGATCTCTTGCGCCGCTTGCGCGACGGCCTGCGCCGATCGCGAGCCTTGCTCGATCGTCGACGCATTCGCCTCGACGGTCGCCGCGTTCTTTTCCGCCGTCGCGGCGACTTCTTCGACCGACGCCGCGATCTCGGCCAGCCCGCTCGCGGAGCTCGTCGAAGCCGTCTCGAGCGATTGCGCCATCTCGGACACGGCGCGAAACGACCGCGCGAGCTCCTCGGCGGTCGCCGACGATTCTTCGACCGAGGTCGCGGTCTCGGCAGCATCGCTCGCCACTTCGTCGAGCGATTTGGTCAGCGATTTGAGCCCGCCGGCCATCCCGCCGAGCCGTTCGCTCGTGTGCCGTGCGTCTTGCGCGAGTCGCGCCGCGCCGGCGGCCATTTGTTCGGTCGTGGTCGCGACCTGTTCGACGGTCGCGGCGGCATCCTGGCCGCGCGCCGCGGCGTCGGAGATGCCGGCCGACGATTCGAGCGCCACCGCGAGCAGGCGCGCGCTCGCCGCCGCGAGCTGCTCGGCGTTTGCGGTCGTCGACTTGATCACGCGCGCAGACTCCTCGAGGCTGACCGCGGTCGAATCGGTGCCGCGTGCGAGCGTTTCGGCCTCGGTGCGTACACCCGCGACCGATGCCGTCACTTCGGTGATGCCGCGCGAGGTCGCTTCGAGCCCGCGCAGGACCTCGCGGGCGGTGGCCGCCGACGTGCCGTGGAGGCGCGCCATCTCCTCCGCGCTGGTCGCCGACTCGTCGACGCTCGTCGCGATCCCTTCGAGCGCCGCGCGCGCTGCTTCGACGTACGCGGCGTGCTGCTTGCCGTGCTCGACGAGCCGCGTCGCGGCCTCGGAGACGTGCGCCACTCGCGTCGCGGTTTGCCGCAGCGACCGCGCGACCTCGTCAGCGCGGCGGCTGCTCGAGGCTTGCTGCGTACCGTTGCCATTGCTGCTGCCATTGCTGCTAGCCATCGCTGTGCTCCTCGCCAATGATCCGCGGCACGTCGACGACGAGCACCAAGCGCTTGGTGACCGTCGCGACCGCTTTGACGAACTCGTTCGTGCGCGCGCGAAATACGTCGGGCGGCTGCTCGCACGCAGCCTCGTCGATCTGCATCACCTCGCGCGCGCTGTCGACGAGCAACCCGGCGATCCGCGCGCCGACGCGCACGACGACGATCCGCGAATCCAACGTGCGCTCGGCCGGCGCGAGCCCGAACCGCGCGCGCAGATCCACGACGGGAACGAGCTTGCCGCGCGTCTGCACTAACCCGGCGACGTATGCCGGCGCGCCGGGCACCGGCGTCGCGGCATCGAACGTGTCGAGGTGCAAGACGTCGGCGGCGGGCAACGCGTAGTCGGTCGTGCCGACGCGAAATCCAACGTGCAGGCTCATGCGCGAGCCTCCGCGGTGCGAGCGCTCATCCGCGCGCCGAGCTCGATCAGATCGAGCACGAGGGTCGGCTTGCCATCGCCGAGATCGGTCGCGCCGGCGATCCCAGGCGCGCGCGACAGCGGATCTTCGAGCGGCCGCACGACGACTTCCTGGCGGCCCAGCATCCGGTCGACCGCGAATGCGATCGGCGCGCCGCCGCGGCGCACGACCAGCGCGTTCTTCGAGTCAGTGCCGCGATCGATCGCGAGCAACGCGCCGAGCGCGACGAGCGGCATCGCTCGGCCGCGGCGCTGCAACAGCGCGATCTCGGAAAGCCGTTCGCGTTGAGCCGGCTCGAGCTCGAAGATCTCGTCGACGACCGACACCGGCACCACGAACGTCTGCGGACCGCACGAGAACGAGAACACGTCGACGATCGCGATCGTGACCGGCACGCGCAGCGTCAGCTCGGTGCCCACGCCGCGCTCGGTATGCAGCTCGATCTGGCCGCCGAGCTGGTCGACGATGATCTTCTTGACGACGTCCATGCCGACGCCGCGGCCACTCGTACGGGTGGCGACGTCGCGGGTCGAGAATCCGGGAACGACGATCGCATCGAGCAGCTCGGCGTCGGTGTCGACGGCATGGCCCGCGCGCTTCGCGACGGCCTCGCGATCGATGCCGCGGCCGTCGTCGGCGATCACGAGCGCGAGCTGATTGCTCGCGGTGTCG
>DATBAS010000150.1:0-49341 GCA_036271395.1 Kofleriaceae bacterium | reverse complement strand
CCTCGACAACGGGTCCGAGACCGGCGGCGTCGCCCGCTTTCGCACCAGTCTTGGTAACGTCGTCTAAGAGCTCGGTCAGCTCCGTCGAGACGGCATAGAGTGTTCGCTCCTGGGCGGCCAGCGGTGCGGTCCAGCGGTGCGCATTCTTCGGATCGTGAGCCGCTTCGCTCTTACGCCGACTCATGAACTCGATCGCACCTACGAGAGGATGATCGGCTTGCCACGGAGCAAGCTCCTTGCTCAAGAAGTCGAGCTGAAGCTGGCAACGTTCGAGTGACCGTTCCAACGGCGGATCGTCCTTCGAGCCAACGGGCGCCTGCGCTTGCGCAGCGTCGTCGGAGATCGCGCTTGCCGCCAACTTGGAGGGATCCGCCACTCGAGGCCCTGGACCGGTTTCGAGCTGATCGCGCACGTTCTCCGGCGCGTGCGCTTTCGCCTGCGGTACGCGCCGCGCGGTCTCGAACGGAATCCCGAAAAACGGCGGGCTGGCCGCGATTCGATATGCCTGTTGTGAACCATCGGTCACTTCGTCGCCGAGCAAGGACCGCGTCGACGGCATCGACGAAGCGCCGTCCACGGCCCGGATAGTCCTTCTCGTAGTAGCGGAAGTCGGCGGCCAGCTCGCGCGCTGCCGCACGACGAAAGCGGATCACTTCAACAGGTCTCGCTTTAGCTCGTCCCAGCTGACGCCGGGCGCACCCGCGCGTGCCTCCGCCGCACGTTTTTCGATCTCGTCTTTGTCTTCGATCGAGATGCCCGGAGGTGACTCGAGGCTGTCGAGGAGCTTCGCAGCGAGATCCTCCCGTTCATCTTCGGGAAGTCGCATCGCCTCTTCGAGGAGCTTTGCTGCGGTCGCCACGGCGGAAGGTTACCGCGTGCGCGAACTGGTCGCCACGCTCATCACGTGGCCAGCATCGGGATCTTCGTCGGTCGTGGCGCGTTTGCTCCACGGGCGAATTCAGCGCGCTCGAACGTCGTCAGCGGGAACGCGTTCCCTCTATCACGCGACCAGAGCGCATTTCTCGACGACCAAGCGCGTGGCGCGTTTGCTCCACGGCACACCAGATCCGGACCGATCAGTCCGGACTCAGGCAGACAAGAGGATCGAGCTAACCGACGAAGAACACTGCAAGGCCACGCAACTCTGCGTGAAAGTGATCAACTCTTCGTCGGGTTCGATCCCCCTTATCTCCACCAAACTACGAGGAAAACGGTTTGGCTGATCTGGCCGACCGTCATCATCGGGACGTCCTCGTTGGAACACGCGACGAAGGATAAGGCGCTCGCGCCGCATCAGCACGTCGCGTTGCTGCTGCAGTCGGTTACCACCGCGCTCAGCCCGTCGATCGTTGCATCGAGAATGAACTGTTCGCCGCCGTCATCGACGACGACATGCGCGGACCCGCCGACCTTGGTGGTTTCGATCAGCCACAACGCGGACGAGGGAGTCGGCGAGCTGAGAACCTGTTGCGGCAAGCTGCCTTCGGAGATGTCCGCCAACCCGAGATCGATGCCGTTGATGGTTCCCTTCAGGCCGCTGAAGTCGTGACCGGTGCCGCGATCGTACTCGATGCTGACCGACGCGCCGTCGGGCTCGACCCCGATCGTCAAGCTCGGCGGGAAGTTCTCTTCGGCGTTGCAGGCTGCGAACGCAACGAGGATGAGGAACGAGTACTTCATGCCGGCACGACTGAGCAATGGTCGGGCCACGTCAGAGCTCGCGGAGATACGCGATTCAGCGTCAAGGTTTCGACACGCCGGCTGGCCTTTCCGCGGTCAGCGTGACGGCGACTTGACGCTCTCGAACGTGATCGAACACGAGGCCGAGCAGGCCGGCACGAGCAACAGCCTCATGAGGCCACATCGCAGGATCTTCGTGGGTCGTGCCGAAGCCTCGCGTCTCGCCCGGTGAATGCCCGAGCGCATCGGGAGATCCTCGACGTCGTGGGTGGGAAACGGTCCGTCTAGCTTCTTTGCACGCAAGGCCGCATGTTCGGATCGTGACGAGTCAAATGAAGCGAATCCTCGTGCCGCTCGATCACTCGCCGGGTTCCGACCTGATCGTCGAGTACGCCTGTGCCCTCGCGCGCGGGCTCGCGGCCGAGCTCACCCTGTTGCACGTCTATGAGCCGCCGAACGCGGTGATCGCGGTGGTGCCCGGCGCCACCGTCGCCGGCGAAGATGCTGCCGAGCACGCGGCCGGAGCGGCCATGCTCGGTCGCTGCGCGGCGACCGCAAACCTGAACGGCTTCGACCACGTCGACCGCATCCTCGAGCGCGCCGAGTCTCCGAGTCGCGCAATCATCGCGCATGCGCGCGCCGGCAAGTTCGATCTGATCGTGATGGGAACCCACGCCCGCACCGGCGTCGCGCGCCTCTTGATGGGCAGCGTCGCTCAAGACGTCCTGCGTGCGACCACGTGTCCCGTGCTGCTCGTGCATCTCCACGCGTGAGTCGACTCGAGGCCGGAATCGAGCCAAGGGACTTTTTCCGTCGCCGGCGGGAAAAACTCCCAGCGGCCACGTAGCACGACGTCCACACCCGGTACTTACGCTTGGCATAGCTCGTGCTCGTGTGCGCTGGCGATGCTCCGCCGAGACGTGCGAACCGTGGTCGTTCTGATGCTCGCTGCGGCGCACGCCGCGGCGGCTCAATCCGCGCTCGGCGAGACGCCCGTGATGTCGCTCCACCAGGCGATCGAGTTCGCGCGCACGCATCAACCATCACTCGCCGCCGCACGTGCTCGCGCCGAGGTTGCGCGCGAGCAGGCGAAGCTTCCGCGCGCGGCGCTCACTCCGACGTTGACGGCCGCCGCCGAGGCACTCGTGGGCACGGCGAACAACACGACCGCCTCGTACGCGACGCTCGGCTCGTTCGACGTCACGCGCGTCGGCGGCACGCCGGCGAACGCGCCGGTGTCGTGGAGCCCCGAGCCTTCGACCCTCGCCGGTGTCTCGCTTCACGGCGAAGTGTTCGACTTCGGCCGGTATGAAGATCAGGGGGACGCGTTCGATGCGCTCGCTCGCGCGGCTGGCGAAGATACCAACGTCGAGGATCTCGATCTCGTGTTGCTCGTTTCCGATGCGTTCTACGCCGTGCAAGGCGCCAAGGCCGTGTTGTCTGCATCGCAAGCGGCCGCCACGCGCTCGCGCGAGCATCGCGACTTCGCAAAGGCCGGCGTCGACGCGCAGCTGCGTGCGCCGATCGAGCTGACGCGCGCCGAGGCTGACCTCGCACGATTCGAAGTCGATGCAGTGCGCGCGCAAGGCAACCTCACCGTCGCGCAGAGCGTGCTCGCCGCTGCGATCGGCGCCTCGGCGCCGACGGTCGACGCGGGCGCGGATGACCTCGTCTATTCAGCGCCGCCGCCCCTCGATCGGTCCGCAAAGGCATTGGATCATGATCCAGCGCTACGCGCGGCCCGCGATAGGCTCGCCGCGCAACAGTCGCTGACCCGGTCGATCCGCGACGAGTTACGCCCCGATCTCTCGTTCTCGGCCGAGCTCACTGGACGCGCGGGTGGTGCAGCAGTCGCCGCGGATCCGACGCCGGCGGGCGGTGGTTGGCTGCCCGACGTCCCGAACTGGGATGCGCTGCTTGTCGTCACGTGGCCGTTGTTCGATCGTGTCGTCAGCGTTCGCGCGAACACCTCCGAGCGCGTCGAAGCCGTGCGCGCCGCAGAGCTCGCGCAAGTGAGCGAGCAGGTCGCGGCGTTCTTGCAAACCACGTACGTCGAGCTCGACGTCGCGCAGCAGGCGCTCCCGGCGCTGCAACGCTCCGTCGACGCGGCGACGGCAAACCACGCGCAAGCCGATGCTCGGTTCACCGCTGGGCTCGGCAACGCCGTCGAGCTCGCCGACTCCGAGGCGTTGCTAGTCGATGCGCAGATCCAGCTCGCGATCGGCCAGTTCCAGCTGTCGCGTGCGCGTGCGCGGGTCCAACGCGCGCTCGCCGCGGTAAGTCGTTAGTCCGGATCGCTCAGCACGATCGGGTTGCGGTCGCGTCTCGAACCTTGGCGAAGAGCGACAAGAGGTCGATGCGCTCGGCAAGCGCCGCGCGGATCCCGTGGCGCTCGAGATACCTACTCACGAGGCATGCGAGACGCTCGTCGGGTTCCACGGGCAGGATGTTGCGAGTCTGGCTCATGCGGCACGGGAAGGCTGCAGCAAGGGCTGCAACCAGCCAACACCGAGCCCTGCGTCAGCCGATCAGGTCTTAGTGGGAGAAACCCCGCTCGGCGTGGGTCGGTTGCTTGCGAACAAACGCAAGGAAGATCACCGGCACGAGGTAGAGCGACAGGATCGTCGACGATGTGAGCCCGCCGACGACCGCGAGCGCGAGCGGTTGGTTTGCGGCGGCGCCGCGGTCGAGCGCGAATGCCGTCGGGATCAGGCCGATCACCGTCGCGAGGCTGGTCATCGCGATCGGTACGAAGCGAGTGCGCGCCGCGTCGAGGATCGCCTCGCGCGGTGGCAGTCCCTCGTCGACCCGCACGCGTGCGTGATCGATCAACAAGATGCCGTTCGACACCGCGATGCCGACCACCATCAGCATGCCCATCAGTGCGGTCACCGAGAAGCCCTGCCCGCCCGCCATCAGCGCGGTCACGATCCCCACGAGCGTGCACGGGATCGTGAACAGCATGATGAACGGCATCTTCAGCGACTTGAACTGCGACGCCATGATCATGAACACGACCATGATCGCCAGCCCGACGGCCAAGCCGAGCCCTCCGAACGTCGTCCGCATGAGCTCGACTTGACCGACGAAGTGGACGTGGAGATGCGAGGTCTTCGGGTTCGCGGCGAGCCGGCGCTCCAGCTCCGAGGCGGTCGAGCCGATGTCGCGGCGCTCGACCTGCATCAGCACGTGCGCGGCGCGCTGCAGCTGGTTGCGTTCGATCGCGATCGGCCCGGTCGATCGCCCGATCTGGCCATACGCGCCCAACGTGACGGTGGCGCCCTTCGGATCGATTCGCACCGGCGCGGTCGCGAGCTTGCTCGGCGTGTCGAGCTTCTCGGGATCGTAGCCAGTCACCACGTAGTACGACTGACCATTGACGCTGTCCACCCACACGCTCGGCGTGTTGATGTTGCCCATTGTCGACTCGAGCGTGATCTGCGCGGCATCGCGCGCGGTCACGCCGACCATGCCGGCTTCTTCGCGATCCGTGTTGACGCGGATCTCCGGATATTCGAGCTGCAGCGTCGGGTAGACGTCGCGAACGCCCGGCACCGTGCGCGCCACGTCGGCGACCGCCTTCATGTTCGCGTAGAGTTGGTCGAGGTTGTCGCCACGGATCTCGACGGCGAGCGGCGACAGGTAGCCGTTCGAGAACACGCTCGCGACAAGCCCTCCCGGCGCCTGCAAGAACTCGATTCCCGGATACTGCTTGTCGAGCAGGTGGCGGATCGTCTCGGCGATCTCGTCCTGCGATTGCGCGCGATCATCGGGATCGTTCAGCGCGAGCTGGATGAAGCCCATGTGTGGACCCCAGTTCGGGCTGGTCATCGCCGCGCGCGCGTTCATCGGCGAGCCGACGTTGGTCAGGACGAGCGAGACAACGCCTGGTGGCAACTCGGCGCGAAGCGTGTCGCCCATGATGCGGATCTGCTTCGATGCATCGTCGAGCGATGTGCCCGGCGCGAGCCGCACGTAGATCGTCTCCATCGACTCGTCGATCGGCGGGAAGAACGCACTCGGCAGCCGAGTCGCGACCCACACGCTCGCGGTCACGAGCGTTGCCGCGCTCGCGAGCACGAGCCAACCGTGCGGGATCAGCTTGTCGAGCGTGCGCGCGTAGCCGTGTGCGAGCCCCTCGATCGCGCGCTCGATCCGGTGCGCGAAGCGACTCGGGCGGTGATCTTGCTTCAAGAGGTATCGGCACATCACCGGCGTCACCGCGATACTGACGAAGTACGAAGCCGCCATTGCGACCGCGACGGTGAGCGCGAGCGGCACGAACAACTTCTGCGCGAGCCCCGCGAACAACAGCACCGGCAGCAGCACGGCCATCGTCGTGAGGGTCGACGCGAGCACGGGCAATATGACCGCGCGCGTGCCTGCGAGTGCCGCGTCCTTCGGCGACATGCCGCGTTTCTGGTGGCGGTGGATCGACTCGAGCACGACGACCGCGTCGTCGACGAGCCGCCCCATCACCAGCGTCAAGCCGCCGAGCGTGAACGCGTTCAGGGTCTCGCCGCGCCAGTACAGCACGAGCAGCGTGATCGCGAACGATAGCGGAATCGCGAGCGACACGACCAGCGTGCCGCGCATGCTCTGCAAGAAGATCAAGATCACGAGCGCGACAAGCACGAGCGCCTGCACGACCTCCTTCTTGAGGCCGTGGTAGGTGCTGCGCACGAAGCTCGACTGATCGAAGATCGGCTCGACGTGAACCCCCGGCGGCAGGTTCTCGAGGTGTGCGATCTTGGCTTTGACCTGATCGACGATCTCGATCGTGTTGCCGCCCGGTACACGCAACACGTTGAGGTAGACCGCGTCCTGCCCGTTGATCGAAACGGCCTGCGTGGGTGGCGACGCGCCGTCGACCACCTCGGCCACGTCCTTGATCCGTACGGGGCTCTCGCCGTGACGCTTGACGATCGCGCCGCCGATGTCCGCGACAGCCTGCGGGATCGCGTTGGTATACACGTTCGCGTCGAATTGCTTGTTGATGAGCTCGCCCGACGGCAACAGCGCGTTCGAGTCGTGCACGCGCTCGGCGACCTCTGTCGACGTCACGCCTCGTGCCTGCGCCTTGACCGGATCGACGACGATGTTGATCTGGCGCTGCAGGCCGCCGTTGACCGACGCGCTCGCGACGCCAGAGATACCCTCGAGCTGCGGCTCGATCTCGTTCATCGCGTAGTCGTAAATCTGCGCGCCGGTCATCCCGCCGCCATACACTGCGACCTGCACGACCGGCGCGTTCGATGGGTCGTACTGCAAGACGAACGGCGGCAGGATCCCGAGCGACTTCGGCACCGCCGACATCGCGAACTGCACCTGCTGCTGCACGAGCGTCTGCGCGGCGCCGAGATCCGTTCCCCACTTCAGCCACACATAGACGATCGACAGGTTGTTGCGCGACAAGCTCTCGACGTGCTCGACACCGGGCGTCGCCGACACGTACTTCTCGAACCGCCAGTTCAGCGTCTTCTCGACGTCCTTCGCGCCGAGCCCGGGCGCGAGCGTGCCGACGACCAGCACCGGTGGCGTGAGCTCGGGGAAGGTATCGATGGGCATCCGCGGCGTCACGACCGCGGCGAATACGATGACGGCGATGCACGCCATCGCGACGGCGATCGGATTGCGAAGCGCGAGCTCGGTCATACTGCGATTCCTTCGACCGACGGAGTCGTCGGCCGGTGACGCACGAGCGCGAGAAAGATCACGGGTACGAGGTAGAGCGAGAGGATCGTCGACGATGTGAGCCCGCCGACCACGGCGAGCGCGAGCGGTTGGTTCGCCGCTGCGCCGCGATCGAACGCGAATGCGGTCGGGATCAGGCCGATCACGGTCGCGAGGCTCGTCATCGCGATCGGCACGAACCGCGTGCGCGCCGCGTCGAGGATCGCGGCGTGCGGCGTGAGCCCATCCTCGAGCCGAACCCGCGCGTGATCGATCAACAAGATTCCGTTCGACACCGCGATGCCGACGACCATCAGCATGCCCATCAGCGCGGTCACCGAGAACCCTTGCCCGCCTGCCATCAGTGCGGTGACGATCCCGACGAGCGTGCACGGGATCGTGAACAGCATGATGAACGGCATCTTCAGCGACTTGAACTGCGACGCCATGATCATGAACACGACCATGATGGCGAGCCCGACCGCGAGCCCGAGCCCCCCGAACGTCGTACGCATCAGCTCGACCTGGCCGACGAAGCGGAACGACAGGTGCGACGTCCGTGGATCGGCGTGCAGCTTGCTCTCGAGCTCGGCGGCGGTCGAGCCGATGTCGCGGCGCTCGACCTGCATCAGCACGTGCGCGGCGCGCTGTAACTGATTGCGCTCGATTGCGATCGGGCCGGTCGAGCGCCCGACGTGGCCGTACGCACCGAGCGTGACTGCCTTGCCGGTCGGCGTGACGCGGACCGGCGCGGTCGCGAGCGTGCCCGGCGAATCGAGCCGCGTCGGATCGTAGCCGGTCACCACGTAGTACGACTGGCCGTTGACGCTGTCGACCCACACGCTCGGCGTGTTGATGTTGCCCATCGTCGACTCGAGCGTGATCTGCGCGGCATCGCGCGCGGTCACGCCGACCATGCCGGCCTCCTCGCGATCCGTATTGACGCGAACCTCGGGATACTCCATTTGGAGCGTCGGATAGACATCGCGGATCCCCGGCACGGTGCGCGCGACGTCGGCGACGGCCTTCATGTTCGCGTAGAGCTGGTCGAGGTTGTCGCCGCGGATCTCGACGGCGAGCGGCGCGAGGTAGCCGTTCGCGAACACGCTCGCGACCAGCCCGCCCGGCCATTGTAGAAACTCGATGCCGCGATAGCGCTCGTCGAGCAGGTGGCGGATCCGGTTGGCGATCTCGTCCTGTGTGAGCGTGCGGTCGTCGGGATCAGTGAGCGCGAGCCGGATGAAGCCCATGTGCGGGCCCCAGTTCGCGCTGGTCATCGCGGCGCGCGCGTTCATCGGCGAGCCGACGTTGGTCAAGACGAGCGGGACCAGGCCCTTCGGCAGCTCATCCTGGAGCATCTTGGCCATCTCGTCGATCTTTCGCGACGCCTCGTCGAGCGACGTTCCCGGTGCGAGCCGCACGTAGATGCGCTCCATCGACTCGTCGATCGGCGGGAAGAACGCGCTCGGCAGGCGCGAAGCGACCCACACGCTCGCGCTGACGAGGATCGCCGCGCTCACCAGCACGAGCCAGCCGTGTGGAAGCACGTTCTCGAGCGTGCGGGCATAGCCGTGCGCGAGCCCTTCGATCCCGCGTTCGATGCGGCGCGCAACGCGGCCGGGCTCGCGATGCTTCAGCAGGTAGCGGCACATCACGGGCGTCACCGAAATGCTGACGACGTACGACGCTGCCATCGCGACCGCGACCGTGATCGCGAGCGGTACGAACAGCTTCTGCGCGAGCCCCGCGAACAACAGGACCGGCAGCAGCACCGCCATCGTCGTGAGGGTCGACGCGAGCACCGGCAAGGCGACCGCGCGCGTGCCTGCGAGTGCCGCGTCCTTCGGCGACATGCCGCGCTTCTGGTGGCGGTGGATCGACTCGAGCACCACGACCGCGTCGTCGACGAGCCGGCCCATCACCAGCGTCAGACCACCGAGCGTGAACGCGTTCAGGGTCTCGCCGCGCCAGTACAGCACGAGCAGCGTGATCGCGAACGACAGCGGAATCGCGAGCGAGACGACCAGCGTCCCGCGCACGCTCTGCAAGAAGATCAAGATCACGATCGAAACCAGGACGAGTGCCTGCACGACCTCTTTCTTGAGGCCGCGGTACGTGCTGCGTACGAACGTCGACTGATCGAAGATCGGTTCGACATGCAGCCCCGGCGGCAGGTTCTCGAGGTGCGCGATCTTGGCCTTGACCTGATCGACGATCTCGATCGTGTTGCCACCCGGCACGCGCAGCACGTTGAGGTAGACCGCGTCTTGGCCGTTGATCGAAACGGCCTGCGTCGGCGGTGAAGCACCGTCCTCGACGCGCGCGTCGTCGGAGATGTGGACGGCCTTGTCGCCGTGCAGCTTGACGAGCGCCTCACCGATCGTGGCCACCGATTTCGGGATCGCGTTCGTATAAACGTTCGCATCGAAGTGCGGATTGATCACTTCGCCCGAGGGCAATAGCGCGTTCGAGTCGTGCACCGCACCCGCGACCTGCGTCGAGGTCATCCCGCGCGCTTGTGCCTTCACCGGATCGACGATCACGTTGATCTGCCGCTGGCGACCACCATTGACCGACGCGCTCGCAACGCCCGAGATGCCCTCGAGCAGCGGCTCGATCTCGTTCATCGCGTAGTCGTAGATCTGCGGACCGGTCATCCCGCCGCCGTACACGGCGACCTGCACGACCGGCGCGTTCGACGGGTCGTACTGCAGGACGAACGGCGGCAGGATCCCGAGCGACTTCGGCACCGCCGACATCGCGAACTGCACCTGCTGCTGCACGAGCGTCTGCGCGGCGTTCAGATCGGTGCCCCACTGCAGCCACACGTAGACGATCGACAAGTTGTTGCGCGACAAGCTCTCGACGTGCTCGACGCCCGGAGTCGCGGACACGTATTTTTCGAACCGCCAGTTCAGCGTCTTCTCGACATCCTTCGCGCCGAGTCCCGGCGCGAGTGTTCCGACCACCAGCACCGGCGGCGTCAGCTCGGGGAACGTGTCGACCGGCATGCGCGGCGTCACCACCGCGGCAAACACGATGAAGCCGATGCATGCCATCGCGACCGCGATGGGGTTACGCAGCGAGAGCTCGGTCATTACTTGGCGGCCTCGTCGGGAACCCACTTGTCGGTCGCGGTCGCGACCGCGTCTCCATCGGAGAGCACCGTGCGTCCCTCGGTCACGACGTTTGCGCCGGCAGGTAATGCCCGCGGGTCGAGGAACAAGCTGCCACCGGTCTCGCCGACGAGGTTGACGACCTCGAGACGCGCGGTGGCGTTGTCGACCACGAAGATCGAGGCCTTCGTTCCGTGGACGGAGGCCGCCGATAGCGGGATCGCGGTCGCTGGAATCGGCGCGCCGACGTCGAGCGAGATCTCAGCTGTCGTCCATACCGGCATCACGCGTGACGTGTCTTCGACATCGATCTCGATGTGTGCTGTCCGCGTCTCGCGGTCGGCCGCGGGACTCCGGCGCGAAATCTTCGCGACCACGTCACGCCCGGTCGCAAGCAGGTGCAGCCGGACCGGCGTCTCCGGGGCCACCGCGTCGAAGTCGTCCTCGGGGACGTCGGTTGCGATTCGCACCAGGTGACGATCGACGACCGAGACGATCTGCGATCCGGGCCGCGCAAACGCACCCGGATCCATGTTGCGCTCCGAAACCTCGCCATCGAACGGGGCCCTCAGCACGCAGTCATCGACCTGCAGCGTGGTGCTCGCGAGCTGTGCGCGCAACGCCGCCACCTGCGCTTGCTTGCTCGCCGCGTCGGCCTGCTTGGACTCGGCCTCGTTCTGCGAGACATACTTGCCCTGCAGGAGGCTGTTGATGCGAGTCGACTCGTTCGCAGCCGCGGTGCTCATCGCGTCGAGCGCACGCGCTTGCTCGGCGACCTGCTTCGAGATCGCCGACGTATTGCGGCAGTCGAGCGTCGCGATTACATCGTTGTGCTTCACGATCGCGCCGGGGCGGACGAGAACGGTCGCGACGTACGCCGAGACCAGCTGCGGCCCGATGCTCGCCTCGACCCACGGCTCGACCGTGCCGACATAGCGACGCGTGCCTTGAAACGGATGCGACACGGCCGCGATCGTCGAAACTCGCTTCGCGCTCTCTGAGAGCGAGACGTGATTCGTGCGGCTCGTGTTGCGGGTGTACAGCATCCCGCCGACTGCGAGCACTCCGCCGACCGCGCCGAGCAGGATCATCGTAGGCCAACCGACTCGCAGCTTCATCGTCGAGAGCGCAAAGCACGCGACGTGCCGGCCTCGACCACGCCGAAACCAAACGTGGAGGCGCTCGCCGGCTCGAACCGACAGGGAGGATTTCCCGTCGAGTGCATGGAAATTTTCCGCTTCGGGATCGGCTCGATCTACGGATACCCGTCACATGGGCGCTGGCCCCACTCTTGCCATGCGTTGCCCTCATGCGCGTGATCCACACGCGGTGGCTCTTGCTGTTGATGGTTGCTGCGGTCGCGTTGACTGGGGCGGTTGCCTATTGGCAGGAACACCAACGCTCCGAAGACGCGCTCGAAGATCTCGGCAGCGAGCAGACCGAGGTCGCGCGCGCCGCCGGTCTTGGGATCGGCAACCTGCTAGACGCGAGCTCCGTGCTTACGCCGGCGATGGTCGACCAGCTCCGCGCACTCGAAGTCGGCGGCGTTCGTGTCCTCGTGCTTCCGCCCGGATCCACCGAGCTCCAGCTGCTCGACGGACACACGGTGGCGATGCCGGCGTTTTCCGAGGCCGTCGCGCGTGGATCCCGCGAGCTTCGCGTCGAACGGCGAGACGCACCCGCGCTCGGGTTACCGCGTCGAACCGCGATGGTCGGGATCGCGCCCCGCGTGAACGGCTGGACCCTCGCCGTCGCAGCGAGCGCCGAACGCCAGCGCGACCGCGACCGCGCAGGACTCGTTCGCATGATGCTGTCGATCGTCGTTGCCGCAGGGCTGGTCGCCGCGTTCGGTGC
Source organism: Kofleriaceae bacterium (assembly GCA_036271395.1). Lineage (GTDB taxonomy): Bacteria > Myxococcota_A > Polyangia > Haliangiales > Haliangiaceae > JABFXX01. The sequence continues at coordinate 37,018 of DATBAS010000150.1, read as the reverse complement.
GCTCGCGCGCACGCAGCAACGCGCGCAACTCGAGCTTGCCCGCGAGCTCGCCGTCTCCGACATCGCACGTGCCAAGGACGTCGAGCTCGAGCAGATGTCGCGCGCTGCGACGATGGCCGCGATCGGCTCGGGTATCGCACACGAGCTGTCGACGCCGCTCGGTGTCATCGTCGGGCGAGCGGAGCAGTTGCTCGTGCGCGCCAACGGCGACGAGCGAATCGCCAAGAACGCGCAGACGATCATCGATCAAGCCGATCACGTCGACCTGGTCGTGCGCGGCTTGCTCGGACTCGCTCGCGGCGCGCCGATCGCGCTCCAGGAGACCGAGCCGCGACGTTTGGTCGACGAGGCCGCGGCGCTCGTCGAGCACCGCTTCGCACGCGCGAACGTGAAGCTCGTGCCAGTGCTCGGCGCGTCGCTACCGCGCGTGCGCTGCGAGCCACTGCTGTTCAAGCACGCGCTGATCAACCTGCTGCTAAACGCGTGCGACGCGTCGCCGGATGGCGCGACGGTGCGTCTCGAGATCACCGCCGACGCGGCCGAGGTCGCGTTCATCGTAACCGACGACGGCGAAGGCATCGCGCCGACGACGGCCGCGCGTGCCATCGAGCCATTCTTCACCACGAAGCCCGCTGGCCGTGGCACGGGGCTCGGCCTCGCGATCGCAAACGAGATCGCGTCGACTCACCGCGGCTCGCTCGCGATCGCCCCAACATCGCCGCGCGGCACGCGCGCATGCATCACGATCCCGACCGGTGAATCCCATGCCTGACGCGCGCCGCATCGTCGTCGTCGACGACAAGCTCGCTCTCGCGGACAGCCTATCCGATCGCGGCGATGCAGCACGCGCGCTCGGCTCGAGTCGCGCTGCGCTTGCTGCGATCCGGAACGGCGAGGTCGACCTGCTCGTCACCGATCTGCGAATGCCGGAGCTGGACGGTCTCGCGTTGCTCGAAGCCGCACGCGCGATCACCGGCGACGTCCCGGTGATCGCGATGACGCCCTACGGCGCGGTCGACTCGGCGAGAGCGATTCGCCGGCAGGCCTGGCATCGTCAATCGTTCGTGGGCTCCAGCTCGAGCTCGCTCGGACGTTGCCTCGACGCGATCCAGAGCGCGGCCGGTAGCGCGGTGAAGTCGGCGAGCAGCGCGAGCCCGAACGCCGCCGCGGTCATCAGGCCAAATTGCCGCAGCGGCGGGAAGTGCGAGGTCGCCAGCCCGACGAAGCCGACGGCGTTGATGAGCGTCGCGAACACGATCGCGCGGCCGGATACCGCGAGCGCGTGGCGCAGCCGCTCCTCGAGCGGGCGGCCCGAGCGCTCGTGCATGTGGTGGAAGAAGTGGAGTTGATCGTTTTCGGTCGTACCGAGCACCGTCGTCGCGATGATGATCGTCGCCACGTTGAGCGAGCCGCCGAACACGCGCATGCCGAGAAACGTCGCGAGCAGCGCGAACAGCGACGGAATCATCGCGAGTAGGCGCTCGACGCCGCTGCGGAAGATCAGCACGAAGACCATCAGGATGAACGCGACGGTCAGCGCGAAGCTCTCCGCTAGTGTCGGTACGAGGCTGGCGCCGACCTTGACCTGGAGCAGCGACTGGCCGACGACGTGCATTTCGGCGCCGGCGAGCGCGGGCGAGCGCGCGGCGACGGTGGCCCAGGCCGCACGTATGCGCTCGGCCATCGCGGCGTAGCCGGCCGCATCGCCGTTGCGGAACAGGACGGCGATCTGGAGATCCGCGAGGCCGCCGGCATCGATGAACGTGCGCATGTCGCCCTCGGACAGCATCAACTGCTCGACGTCGGCGGTCGCCCGCGCGAACGCGTCGGGATCGCGCGGCAGCGCTTCGCCATGACCGGCGAAATAGCTGCGGATGCGCAGCGGCGTGGTCGGCCCGGCGACACCGGTCACATCCGCCGCGCTGTCGATCGACGTCTCGAGCTCGTCGATCGCGTGCAGCACCTCGGGGTCGGTCGCGCTCGCGTGCGGCAGGTGAATCCACACGCGGGCGATGTTGAGGTCCATCACGTGGTCGCGAAACCACCGCAGGTCGCGATAGAGCGCGGTGTGCGGGTCGATGTTCGACAGCGTATCGACCTCGACGGGGATGGGGCGCACGACGCCGGGCAGGCCGGCGATCGCGACGACGCCGGCCACGCACACCGCGAGCGCGGCCGCGACGAGCGACCAGCGATGACGATACGTGAAGCCCGGCAGCGACCGAGCGATTCGCTCGTAGAGCCGGCTGCGCACGGCGACGCGCTGGCGAGTCGGCGTCGCGAACGCGATCTGGAGCGCCGGGAACAGCGTGTACGCCACGATGTACGCGAGCACGAGCCCGACGGCGGTCCAGATCCCCATCTCGCGGATCGGCTCGATGTGCGAGACCGCGAGCGCGCCGAATCCCATCGCGGCGGCGAGCGTCGATGCGGTGATCGGCAGGAGCTTGTTGCGCAGCGCGGCGGCATGGTGCTCGCGCAGCGGGACGCCCTCGGGTTGATCGATGAACCGCGAGTGCAAGTAGGTCAGCGTCGCGAGCGTCGTCACCATGATCGTGAGCGGCACCAGCGCGGACACGATCGTGAACGAGAACCCGAGAGCGCCGCCGGCGGCGACGCCGAACGCGACCGCCGCGCCGAGCGTGAGCATGATCGCGGCGAGTGCGCGTGCCGAGCGGTAGAGCAGCCACGTCACGATGACGAGCAGCACGCCGAGGATCGCGAACGACCGTGTCGTCGCCTGCGCCGATTGGCGCTCGAGCCAGGAGGTGACCGTCGGCGCACCGACTTCGTGCACGCGATCGCGATCGATCCCGGCGCGCGCGAGCGCGGTGTCGATCCCGGCGAGCGCGGCATCGCGAGCGGACCGCGACTTGACGTCGAGGTTCGCGATCACGGTCATGAAGTGATCGCCGACCATGCCCTGGCGGCGGAAGAACTGCGTGCCCGTCCCGAGCCGGCGCAGCTCGTCGGGCGTCGCGCCGGGATGCGACCGGCGGATTCCGTCGAGCATCGTGTACGCGCCGACATGCGGCACACCGGCGATCGCGGCCTTCGCGCGGTCGATCTCGACCAGCGCGGCGGGTGCCCACGGATCGGGCTGCTCGATGACCACGAGCACGAGCTGCGGCTCGGGGAAGATGTGCTCGAACGCGCGTGTCGCGGCGAAGTCGGGATCGCTCGGCACGATCAACCGATCGATCGCGCCCTGATTCGGGATCTTCGTCGTCATGTAGACGGCGAGCGGCACGAGCACCGCGTAGATCGCGAGTACCCAGCGCCAGCGGCGCAATACGAGCGTCAGCGCGCGCATCGCCGTTGCGCCCACGTGACCAGCGTGACGGTGATGACGGCGTAGCTCAGGCCGAGCACCACGTCGATCACGTAGTGGTGCTGGAGGTAGATCGCGCTGAAACACATGAGCGGCACGAATGCGACCGCGAGCGCGCGCAGCTTGCGCAGCGGCGCGAAGCGAAACGACAAGATCGCCGCCATCAGCGGGTAAGCGACGTGAAGTGACGGGATCGCGCCGAAGACGTCGATGCCGTGCCCGTACATGCCGTCGAAGAAGTGCGTGCCGAGCAGCACGTCGAACCGATGCGCCGCGGCGGCCGACGGCAGGACCCCAGCCACGGCCGGCCCGAAGCCGTGCGCCGTCACGTACCAGGGCGGCGCGGCGGGATAGACGAAGTACGTCATGAAGCCGAGCACGTTCACGACGAGGAAGCACCACGCGAACGTGCGCGCGTGCTCGGCATAGCCGCGAAAGAACAGCAGCATCGCGAACGCGAGGAACTCCGCGACGAAGGTCAGATATGCGAATCCCGCGAACAGATCTGCGATCGCCCAGTGATGCTCGAGAAAGATCTCGTTGAGCGTCTTGCCGCCGATGCCGAACCACGCGCGATCGAGCTCGTAGGGCCCGACCACGTGCACGCGACCCTCGATCCCGGCCCAGTAGAAGTAGCGCATCGAATCGAAGATCACGCCGGTCGCGATGAACGGCAGGAACGTCCTCAGGAACGCGCGCGACTTCTCGTTATAGAGATCGAGGCAGCCGAGACAGCCGATCATCACGTGATCCGGGCGCAGCCCACCGAGCAAGGCGATCACGCCGATATACGCGAAGCCGATCAGCGGCCAGCGCGCGCTCCGGATCATCGTGCGCGACGGCATCAACCATTCGCGTGCGACACCCGCCACGACGACGAAGCCGCGCTGCACGCTCGAAGGAGGAGTCGCCATCGATCAAGACAGGCGCGTGCGGATGTTGAACGAAGTGTCGGTGTCTCGACACCACATGTCGGAGTCGTTCGATACCGGCTGACATGAGTAATTCCGCATGCAGGTAGTAAGTGCCTACAACATCCGATCCACGTGCTTCATCCTGGATCCGGTTGTGCTCGCGATCGTTGCACGTGCCTCGCGCGACCCCGCAACGACTGACCACAACCGCGGCATGGTGCTGCTGGCTGCACGATGTGTGCGGGCACCGAGCGCTGATGGAGCAGAATGCACGTGCTCGAAAGCGGCGCCGCGCGCGGCCCATTCTGGCGCGCGCTTCGCTGCGATACGACGAAGTACGCCGTCGCGCCGCTGCATATCGCGCGTGGATGCCCGATCGTCCGCACGAGCGCGCGCTGACGCTCTTTCGGTAAGCGCGATCGATGAAACCGTTCCCGATGTTCTGGAGATTGGCGGCCGCGAGCATCGCGCTCCTGGTCGCGCGCGGCTCGGCACGCGCGGACTGCCACCTCGAAACCAAGTTCTTTCCGCTGCCGGTGTGGGCGACGACGCCCAACGAGGGCAACACGTGGGGACTGATGCCCGTGGTCGTGCGGATCTGCCCGAGCGATCACCGCACGCACTGGATCCTCGCTCCGGATATCACGTGGAACTCGGTCATTCATTACACCGCCACGATGCGTTGGTACTACTACCCGGACGACGACACCACGATCTCGCTGTTCACCTCGGCGAGCACGCGCATCAATTACTCGGCGCTGTTGACGTGGGAGCACCTCCCGCTCGCCAGCGGCCGCTGGACGCACGAAGGCATCGCCGGCATCGATCGCAACGCGTTCGACCGTTTCTTCGGCATCGGGCCCGACACGCCGGCGAGCGCCGAGTCGAGCTACACCGGCGTGCGCCTGCTCGCGAGCGAGCGCCTCGGGTACAACGTCGGCGGCGGCATCAACCTCGGTCTCACGCTCGCCGCCGAGCGCGACCGCGTCGACGACGTCGGTGTGTTCGGTTTGCCGCTGTCGCCCGAGGCGTTCCCGTCCGCGCCGGGCATGCAGGGCGCCGAGTTACTCACGCAGGGGCTCGATCTGCGCTACGACGATCGCATCGGCGGCGACTTTGCGAGAGCCGGCTCTTACGTCGACGCGAGCGTGCAATACGCCGAGGCGATCTCGGGATCGCCGAACTTTTGGCGGCTCAACACGCAGTTCAAGCGCATCTGGCCCGAGCTCGGTTGGCTCTCGGGCGCGGCGCACCTCGATTGGAACGCGGTCAGCTCGCGCGACGTGCCGTTCTATCAGCAGAGCTCGCTCGGAGGTGCGTTCCTGTTGCGCGGTTTCGAAGAAGGCCGCTTCGTGGACACCCAGGCGTGGACCGCCGAGGTCGAGCAGCGCGTACGCGTCTTGCAAACACACTGGTTCAACGTGACGACCGATTGGCGAATCGATCCGTTCGTGGCGGCCGGCCAAGTCTTCGACTCGGCCGACACCGTGATTTCAAATGTGAAGGTATCTGCGGGCTTCGGGCTGCGCGCGTTCGTCCACCCGCGCCTCCTGGCTCGCATCGATCTCGCGGATGGTGGAGAGGGAATCAAGGTTTACGTCGAGATCGGCTATCCGTATTGACACTCCCGACTCACTGCCATTTGCGCTGGTGAATAACTCACCACTATGAATAACAAACGTTCGTCGTGCGCCGAGCCGAGCGGTTGCAAGGCTTTGCATTCGAGATAGGACCAATCGCATGGGAATCCCGATCGCACAGATGGCTGCGGTGACCAGCTACGTGCTGAAACGGCGCCTCGCCGGCGTCGAGCGCTATCCACTCGTGCTCATGCTCGAGCCGCTGTTCCGATGCAACCTGTCGTGTACGGGCTGCGGCAAGATCCAGTATCCATCGGCGCTCCTCAAGAAGCACCTGTCCGTCGACGACTGCCTCCATGCGTCGGACGAGTGCGGCGCACCGGTCGTCAGCATCGCGGGAGGCGAGCCGCTGATGCACCCGCAAATGTCCGAGATCGTCCGCGGCTTGATCGAACGCGGGAGATTCATCTATCTCTGCACTAACGCATTGCTACTCGAGCAAAAGCTCGACGAGTACACGCCGGATAAACACCTCTCGTTCAGCGTCCACCTCGACGGTCCGCGCCACGAGCACGACCTGTCGGTTTGTCGCGAGGGCACGTACGACGTCGCGGTCGCGGCGATCCGCGCGGCGCTCGCGCGTGGCTTCCGCGTCACCACGAACACGACGCTGTTCGAAGGCGCGAATCCCGAGCGAGTCCGCGGATTCTTCGACGACGTGATGGCGCTCGGCGTCGAGGGAATGATGATCTCGCCGGGCTACTCGTACGACAAGGCTCCGGATCAGGGCCACTTCCTCAAGCGCGAGCGGGCACATCGGCTGTTCGCGAAGATGCTCGACGATCCCAAGCCGAGTTGGCGCTTCAACCAGTCGCCGCTGTTTCTCCAGTTCCTCGCCGGCGACCTCGAGCTCGAGTGCACGCCGTGGGGCAACCCCACGTACAACATCTTCGGCTGGCAGAAGCCGTGCTACCTCCTGCAAGACGGATACGCGCACACGTTCCGCGAGCTGATCGAAGATACCGAATGGTCGAAGTACGGGCGCGCGAGCGGTAATCCACGCTGCCGCGACTGCATGGTGCACTGCGGCTTCGAGCCGAGCGCGGTCAATGCCACGTTCGGATCGCTCAAGGGCATGGGCGCGACGGTGAACGCGATGGTCGCGAGGCGGCGATGACCAGCACGCTCGCCGACAAGATCGAGCGCGCATTCGATTACCGCGGCTTCGTCACGGTCGCGCGCACGGATGGCCCGCAGGTCGTGGGCTTCTTGTTCGATCGGACCGCCGACTACGTCGAGCTCTACGACGAACAGGCGGCGCACAAAGTCCGGCTGGCGGTCGGCGAGATCGCTGATGTCGTGCTGAGCGGCGACGATGCGGCCGCGAAGGCGCAGAAGATCTGGGAGCGCCGCTACCCGGCGATCGCGCCGCGCCAAGCCGGCGATGCGCCGACCGCCGCCGAGGAGCGCGTACGACATCCCGTCCTGATCCTGGTCGCGATGCCGATCGAGCTGCGTGCGGTCGCGCGTGCGATCGGCGCGGATCCTCCGCGCGCGAGGGCCACGACGATCTTCGGCCGGCTCGGCAGCAGTCCGGTCGTCGCGACTGCGATCGGCATCGGCGGCGGCGCCGCGCGCGAGATCGCGCTCGAGCAACCTCGGCTGGTGATCAGCTGCGGCTTTTCGGGCGCACTCGATCCGGACCTCGCGGCCGGCGACGTGATCGTCGCGTCGTCGGTGCGCGACGAGTCCGGCGATGTCGAGCCGGTCGCGGACTCGATCCTGCGCATCGCGCGCCGCGCGATCCACGGCCACGCGCACGAGGTCGAAGGCGAGCTCCTGTGTACGACGACGGTCGCCGCGACCAGCGACGAGAAGCGCTCGCTCGCGCGGCCGGGCCGGCTCGCGGTCGACCTCGAGAGCTGGACCGTCGCACATGCCGCCCGGCAAGCCGGCGTGCCGTGGCTCGCGGTCCGCGCGATCGTCGATCCGCTCGCGGTCGACCTGCCGGCGTTCGTGCGCGAGCCGCACGCGAGCTTCACCGGTGCGGCGCTGCGCTACGCGCTCGGCGGACGGCGCCAGATCGTCGAGTTGGCTCAGCTCGCGTGGCGCGCGCGCAAAGCAAGCCACGGCCTCGAATCCGCGCTGCACGCGCTCGCGCGAGCGCTCGACCGCCTGATCAAGCCGGAACCACACGGATGAGCGGGCGATCCGGCTCTCGCATCCGCGTGCTCGTCACCGGCGCCAGCGGCTTTATCGGCGGCGCGGTCGCGCGACGGCTGCTCGTGCACGGCGCAAACGTGCGCGTGCTGCTCCGGCCGAGCACGCGCGCGAACGTCCCCGATCCGTCGTCGGTCGAGCCCGTGTTCGGCGATCTGCGCGATGCCGGCGCGGTGCTTGCCGCGGCGCACGGCTGCGATGCGATCTTCCACGCGGGCGGGCTGTACTCGTTCTCCGCCGACGCGGCCGAGCTCCACGCGATCAATGTCGGCGGCACGCGCAGCATCATCGCCGCCGCCCGGCAGACCGGTGCACGGCTCGTCCACACGTCGAGCATCTCGACGATCGGCGGCATGCGCGGCGGCGTGATCCCGGACGAGCGCCAGGACGCCGGCGAACACGCGCCCGGTCCCTACAAGGCGAGCAAGTGGCTGGCCGAGCGGCTCATCCGCGACGAGGCGGCGCGCGGCCTCGACGCCGTGATCGTGAACCCGACGTTTCCGATCGGCTGGGGCGACGTCAAGCCGACGCCGACCGGCGCGGTGATCCGCGACTTCTTGGCCGGAAAAATTCCGGCGTACGTCGACACCGGCATGAACGTCGTCGACATCGACGACGTCGCCGAAGGCCACTGGCTCGCCTACGAGCGCGGCGTGCGCGGCGAGCGCTACATCCTCGGCAACGCGAACCTGATGATGCGCGAGCTGCTCGAACAGCTCGCCGAGCTATCTGGCCGGAAGCCGCCCCGGCTGCGCCTGCCGTACGCGGTGGCGCTCGGCCTCGCCCACGCCGATGCGCTCGTCACCGGCCGCAGGGCGAACCGCGCGCGCGTGCCGCTCGAGGCGGTGCGCACGGCGAAGGACGTCCGATTCGCGTCGAGCGCCCGCGCCGTCCGCGAGCTCGGCTTGCCGCAGACACCGGTGCGCACGGCGCTCGCGAGCGCGGTGCGGTGGTTTGCCGAACAAGGAGTTGTCGAATGATCGAGCTGGAAGTCGAACAGGCCCCCAGCAGGACCGACGTCATCATCGATCGCTCGCGCGACTGGTTCCGCCGCGAGCAATACGCCGACGGCTTCTGGTGGGCGGAGCTGGAGTCGAACGCGACGATGGACGCCGAGTACATCCTGATGACGCACTTCATCGGCGTGCACGACGACGCGATCTGGCGCGGCGTGGCGAGCGATATCCGCGGCTACCAGCGCCCCGACGGCAGCTGGGCGCTCTACGAGGGTGCGCCCGGCGACCTGTCGACGACCGTCGAGTGTTACTTCGCGCTCAAGCTCGCCGGCGACGCCGGCCCACACCTCGAGCGCGCGCGCACGTTCATCCTCGACCGCGGCGGGATCGCGCGCACGCGCGTGTTCACGCGGATCTGGCTCGCGCTGTGCGGCGAGTGGCGGTGGAGCGATCTTCCGGCGATGCCGATCGAGCTGATGCTCCTGCCGCCGCGAGCGCCGATCAGCATCTATCGGTTCGCGTCGTGGGCGCGCGCGACGATCGTCCCGCTGCTCGTGCTGATGGACGCGCGGCCGGTGCATCCGGTGCCCGCCGCGGCGAGCCTCGCCGACCTGCACGTCGGCGGCGCGGTCTCGCCCGAGCCGCGCGACATGATCGATCGCGTGTTCTTCGGGATCGACGCGGTGCTGCGCCGGTACCGCGCGCTACCGCCGGCGTGGCATCCACTGCAGGCGCCGGCACGCGACGTCGCCGAGCGCTGGATCGTCGAGCATCAGGAAGCGGACGGCAGCTGGGGCGGCATCCAGCCGCCGTGGGTCTACTCGCTGATGGCGTTGAACGCGCTCGGTTACCGCGCCGATCACCCGCTCGTGCAGCGCGGCCTCGGCGGCATGCACGAGCGCTGGATGGTGCGGCGCGCCGACGGCAGTCTGCGCCTCCAGGCGTGTCTATCGCCGGTCTGGGACTCCGGCCTCGCGCTCGTCGCCCTGCTCGAGTCGAGCACCGATCTGGACGATCCATCGGTGCAGAAAGCGGCGGCCTGGCTGCGCAAGGAAGAGGTTCGCGTCGCGGGGGACTGGCGCGTCTGGGTTCCCGACGTCGAGCCGAGCGGGTGGTCGTTCGAGTTCGAGAACGATCTCTACCCCGACATCGACGACACCGCGATGGTCCTGCTCGGCCTGTACAAGGCCGGCGCGCTCGACGACGCGACGCGAGCACGCGCCGTCGCGTGGATCCTCGCGATGCAGAGCTCGAGCGGCGGCTGGGCGGCGTTCGACAAAGACAACACGTCGCGGCTGCCGGCGCTGATCCCGTTCGCGGATTTCGGCGAGATGATCGACCCGCCGAGCGCGGACGTCACGGCACACGTCGTCGAGTTGCTCGGCGAGCTCGGATTCGACCGCGGCCAGCCGGCCATCGCGCGGGCGGTCGATTACCTCTACGCCCAGCAGGAGCCCGAAGGCTCGTGGTTCGGGCGCTGGGGCGTGAACCACATCTACGGCGTCGGCGCGGTGCTGCCCGCGCTCGCCGCGATCGGCGAGCCGATGGATTCGTTGCGCGTGCGCCGCGCCGTGCGCTGGTTGATCGAGCGCCAGAACCTCGACGGCGGCTTCGGCGAAGGCTGCGAGTCCTACGTCGACGCCCGTGCGCGTGGTCGCGGGCCGAGCACGCCGTCGCAGACCGCGTGGGCATTGCTCGCGCTGATCGCGGCAGGCCGCGCCGACTCGCCGGCGGCGACGCGCGCCGCGGCGCACCTCGCGTCCACGCAGAACGACGACGGAAGCTGGAACGAGGATGCGTTCACCGGCTGCGGCTTTCCCGGATACGGAGTCGGCGAGCAGCGCGGCTCGCGCTCGCGTCAGGGCCGCGAGCTGTCGTCGGGCTTCATGCTCCGCTACCACCTTTATCGCAACTGCTTCCCACTGCTCGCGCTCGGTCGTTATCGCAAAGCGCTCGCGGAGACAGGAGACGCAGGATGAGATCGCCGGAGTTCTATCAGCAACGGCTCGCGTTGGTGAGCCGCAGCTTCGCGCTGTGCATCCCACAGCTCCAGCCGCCGTTCCGCGAGCTCGTCGCGCACGCGTATTTGCTGATGCGCGTGCTCGATACCGTCGAGGATGCGCCGTACGCCGACAAGCCGCTGCAGCAGCGTCAGTTCGAGCGGTTGCGCGGCTTTCTACGTGCGCTGCCGGCGCGCGCCGAAATCGATGCGTTCGTCGCGGCCTTCCCCACCGACCTCAGCGCGGGCGAACGCGCGCTGCTCGACGACACGTACGCGTTGCTCGAAGACGGCCACGCGCTCGCGCCGGACGAGCGGGCCGCGATCTTCGGCACCGTCGATCGCATGGCGCTCGGCATGGCCGCGTATCAGTCCCGGCCGCAGCCGCTGCGGCTCGTCGACACCGAGGACGTCACGCGCTACTGCTGCTTCGTCGCCGGCATCGTCGGCGAGATGTTGACGCACCTCTGGGCGCTGCATCACACCGAGCCTGCCCCGCCGATGCGGCTCGCCTATCACTTCGGCTTGTTCCTGCAGAAGGTGAACATCCTGAAGGACCGGCAAGAGGACGAGGCCGCCGGCCGATTCCTCGTGCCGGATCGCGACGACTTGGTCGCGAGCGTGCGCGACCACGCGCTCGGCGCGCTCGAATACATCCAGGCGCTGCCGCCGAGCGATCGCGGCTACCGCACGTTTTGCGCGTGGTGCCTGATGCTCGGCGCGGTCACGCTCGATCAGCGCGACGCGCTCGCACACGGTCCACTGCCGAGCCGGCGCGTCGAGACCGCCGAGCTACTCGCGCGCACGGCCGCGATCGCGAGCGACAACGCCGCGCTGCGCCGGCAATTCGCCGAGCTGATGCCGCGCCTCGCGCGGGTCACCCGCCGGCCGCCGCTCGCGAAACCCGAGTCGGCCGAATGGTTCCGCGCGACGCTCGCCGCGCCGCTTTCCGTCGGCGAGCTTGCCGCGCTCGGGCTCGCATCCGCGCGGCCATCGGCGCTCGCCGGCTGAGCCGCGATGGCGCACGCCGCGCAAAGCAGGCTCGGGCTCGCACTGCGACTGATCGTCATCGCGATCATCGTCGTGGTCGTCATCGCGCTCGCATATCGGCTCGACTGGCGCCGCCTCGGCGAGGTGTTCTCGCGCGCCCGCGCGTGGCCGCTCGTGCTCGCCGCCGCGTTGCACTTCGCCGCGCTGTGGGCCAAGGCGATGTGCTGGCGCGTGATGCTCGCGCCGCGTCATCGCGTGCCGGTCACACGACTGTTCCGCTACACGATCGCGGCGTATGCGGGATCGGCGGTCGCTCCGGTGCGTGCCGGCGAAGCGCTGCGGCTGTGGGCGCTCAAGACGCGCGACGGCGTGCCGCTCGCCGACAGCGCCGCGGCCGCGCTCTGCGAGAAGGTGTTCGACGGTGCGGCGATGTTCGCGCTCGCACTGCCGCTGCCGTGGCTCCTGCCAGATCTCCCGCGCTCGCTACGGCTCACGATGGCGATCGGGCCGGTCGCGATCGCGGCCGTGATCGCGGCGCTGGCGATCGTCGCGTCGCGCGCCGGCGTCGACGGCTGGCTCGCCCGGTTCGCGCGCGGCATGCACGTCCTGCGGAGCCCGCGGCGCGCCGCGGCTGCGTTCGGCGCACTGGTCGCGGCGTGGGCGATCGATCTGACGATGGTCGAGCTCGTGCTCTATGCGGTCGGTGTGCCGCTACCACCGCCGACCGCATTCGTCGTGCTGCTCGCGATCAACCTCGCGATCGCCGTCCCGACCACGCCGGCGCAGGTCGGCATGCACGAGGCCGGCGCCATCGCCGGGCTCTCGCTGTTCGACATTCCCGCCGAGCCCGCGGTCGCGTTCGCGCTGCTCTACCACGCGCTGCAGATCCTGCCGCTGATCGCCGTCGGTCTCGCGCTCGAGTGGCGGTTGATCTCGCGCTTCGCGCACGGCCGCGACCGGCGCGTCGACTGTACAGCGCCTTTGACGGTCGTCGATGCGGTCGAGCACGTCGCCCGATAGCGGGTCGGAGCGTCTCTAACATGAGCCCAGAGCTTGCTGTGTTGACCTCGCGTTTCTCGTAGCGCACGTGCACGCGCCGGATCGTGTCGCGATATCGCACGAGCCCGACCACGCCCGATCAACCAACCGAGCTCGCGGCGCGCAACCTTCCTCGACGTTCACAGACCGAGCGGCGTCGGCGCGTATCGCCATGCATCGCCGTCGCCGAGCTCGCCGTTGAAGTTGTCGCCCCAACACCACAACGTGCCGTTCGTCTGGGTCGCGCACGTGTGCTCGCCGCCGGCATCGACACTCGCCCACGTGATGCCATTGCCGACTTGCACCGGTGCGGTTCGCTGCGTCGTCGTGCCGTCGCCGAGCTCGCCACTGTTGTTCTCTCCCCAGCACCACACGCTCGCATCGATCTGCGTCGCGCAGGTGTGGCTGCCTCCGCAGGTCACGCTCGCCCACGAGGCCGCGGTGCCGACCTGCACCGGCGTGCTGCGATCGCCCGTCGAGCCGACACCGATCTGACCGTAGCTATCGAAGCCCCAGCACCATAGCGTGCCGTCGGTCCGTGTCGCGCACGTGTGCATGTCGCCCGCGTCCACGCTCGCCCACGTCGTCGCGGTTCCGATTTGTTCGGGCGCCATCTGCGGCGTCGTCGTGCCATCGCCGAGCTGGTTGACGGCGTTGTTTCCCCAACACCAGAGCGTGCCGTTCGTCTGGATCGCGCACGTGTGCATTTCACCGGCCGCGACGATGGCCCACGTCGTCGCGCTGCCGATTTGCGCCGGGGTCGTGCGTTGTGTCTGCGTGCCATCGCCGAGCTCGCCGTCCTGGTTCCAACCCCAGCACCACAGCGTGCCGTCGGTTTGCACCGCGCACGTGTGCGTGGCGTTGACCGAGACCGTCGACCACGCCGTGTTTCCTATCTGTGTCGGTGTCGTCCGCGGCGTCGTCGTTCCGTCGCCGAGCTCGCCGTCGCTGTTATCCCCCCAACACCACAACGTACCGTTCGTCTGCGTCGCGCACGTCTGGCTCGCCGCCGCGATCGATGCCCACGTCGTGCCGGCGCCGACCTGGATCGGCGTCTCTTGATTCGTCGTCGTGCCGATGCCGAGCTCGCCTTCAACGTTGTCGCCCCAACACCACAGCGTGCCGTCGGTCCGCATCGCGCACGTGTGATCGCCGCCCGCGACGCCGGTCCACGTGGTCCCTGCGACGGCCGACGGTTGATCCTTGTCGGCGGGAACGCCCATGCCGAGCGCGCCGGCCACATTCTCGCCCCAACACGACGCGAGACCGTCGCTCGCGATCGCGCACGTCTCGGACGTGCCGGCCGCGACTGCGATCCACGTCGTCGCGCTGCCGACCTGCACCGGCGCGATGCGCTCGATCAACGTTCCATCGCCGAGCTCGGCGAAGCTGTTGTCGCCCCAACACCACACGGTGCCGTCGGTTCGCGTCGCGCATGTATGCGCCGGTCCCGCCGCCACGTCGGCCCACGTCGTCGCACTGCCGAGGCGCTCCGGCGCGCTTTGTCGCGTCGTCGTGCCATCACCGAGCTCGCCGCTCGAGTTGTCGCCCCAACACCACAGCGTCCCGTCGGTTTGCGTCGCGCACGTGTGACTGCCGCGCGCCGCGAGCTTGGCCCAGGTCGTCGCGCTGCCCACGTGCTCCGGCGCGATCTGTTGCGTCGCCGTACCATCGCCGAGCTGATCGTACGTGTTGTCGCCCCAACACCACAGCGTCCCGTCGGTTTGCGTCGCGCAGGTGTGGCTCTCGCCCGCCGTCACCGCGATCCACGTCGTCGCACTGCCGACCGGTACGGGTGCAAGCCGCCTTGTCGTCGTGCCATCGCCGAGCTGACCGTTGACGTTGTTTCCCCAGCACCACAACGTGCCGTCGGTTCGCGTCGCGCACGTGTGCGTGTCACCGACCGCGACCATCGCCCACGTCGTCGCGCTGCCGACCTGCACCGGCGCGCTTCGCGTCGTCATCGTGCCGTCGCCGAGCTGGCCGAACGGATTGAAGCCCCAACACCACAGCGTCCCATCGATCTTGATCGCGCACGCGCCACTATTGCCCGCGCCAACGCTCGCCCACGCCGTCGCGCTCGCGAGCTGCACCGGCGCGGGCCGCTGCACCATCGTCCCGTCGCCGACCTGACCGCTGTCGTTTTCTCCCCAGCACCACAACGTGTTGTCGACCTCGAGGGCGCAGCCGAACAAGCCGCCCACAGCGACGGATTTCACCGCCGCGGTCGTGTGACACGTCACGATCACGTTCGCGACGGTGGCATTCGCGACCGCGCCCGCGCCGTCGGTCACCGTACACGTTTGAGTCGGCGCGCTCGGTTGCGCGACCACGGTGACGGCGTAACTGGTACCGCTCGCGAGCTTCGTGGTGAACGCGAACATGCCGTCGGTGGTCGGCGAGATTTGTTCGCCGGCGCCGTCGGCCAGCACGAGCCCCGTGCCGACCAAGCCCGACACCGTGCCATCGATCGCATACGCGTTTGTCGTGCACGCGATCGCGATGTCCGTGATGTCTGCGTTCGTGACGGTGCCCGAGCCCGCCATCACCGCGCACGTCTGGGTCGGCTCGGCGGGCTGCGCGTCGATCGTCACCGCGTAGGTAGCTCCCGGCGCCGCAGTCGTGACGAACGCGAAGCTCGTCGAGCCCGGCGCGACCGTCAGGTCTTCGCTGCCGTCGTGCAACACCAAGCCCGCGCCGGTGAGCCCGGCGACCGTGCCACCGATCGAATACGCCGGCGCGGACAGGTTCGGCGTGCACGCGACCATCACAGCCGTGACGTCCGCATCGCCGACCGTCCCGTCGCCGTCGGTCACGACACATGTCTGCCCCGATGGCTGCACCGTCACCGTGACCGCATAGCTCGCTCCACTCGGCAACGCGGTCGCGAACGCGAAGCTCGTCGAGCCTGCGCCGACCGGCAGATCTTCGCCGCCGTCGTCTAACACCAAGCCTGCGCCGGTGAGGCCGGAGATCGCGCCGCCGATCGTGAATGTCGAGCTCGCCGCGTCGGTCGCAGCAAGGTGATTGCCGGCGCATCCCACGAGCAGGCAAATGGTCAGCGCACGAAGCCGAGTTGTCATGGCCCGGTGCAGACGCTATCGCAGCCGGCCCGCCGCAAAGTGCATCGATCGAGCCTCCTGATTTGAACAAGTGTTACGGGGCGCGACCGTACGCGCGGTGTTATCTTCGGACTGGATGGGCGTGTGGTATCGGATGGCGGTCGGCATCTTGGTGACGTGGCGGGTGACACATCTGCTGCACGCCGAAGACGGTCCGTGGAACGCGCTGGTCCGACTGCGACGACTCGTCCGGGCGGTCGGAGGCAAGCTCTTCGATTGCTTCTACTGTCTCAGCTTGTGGGTGGCAGCGCCGTTCGCCTTGGCTCTCGGAGAGAGCTGGGAAGAACGTGGGCTCTTGATCCCGGCGCTGTCCGCTGCGGCGATTCTCGTCGAGCGCGTGACGTCGCCACCCATGCCCAACTACGTCGAAGACTCCGAGGTGCACGATGGGTTGTTGTGGAAGGAACCGAACGGCGATGGTGGCCACTCCGACGAACGCAGCGACGGCTCCTAGAGCGACGTCGTCACCGTTCCCATCGTTCAAGTACATCGGCGTGAGTGGGTTGACCGTGCAGGGACCGGTCACCAAGCGACTCTATCGGTTTGCCGGGCCCGGCTCGGTCGCCGCCGTCGACGGCCGCGACGCGCCGTCGCTCGCACGCGTGCCGCAACTGCGCCGCGTCTGAGCTTACTGCGGCCGCTGAGCGTAGCTGTAGATCTTGCAATCCGGGAGCGCGGCTCGCAGCCGCGACGGCATCGCCTCCTTCGTCCGGCAGCACCACAGCGTCCACTCGTCCGCGTTGTCGCTGAACGCCGGCGCCTGCGGCAGTGCACTCTTGAGCGGCCGTAGCAACACTCGAACGCGTCGACGAACCGCACCGGGATCTCCGGAGGCTGGTTGTCGTGAGTCAGGCGGCCATCGCCTGTCGTCCCATTGCTCCGATCTCAAGGTTAGGAGCCTCCGGGAAATCCGGTGCGGTTCACATCAACGGTAAGTAGCGCGTCTGGCAGGTCGGACACGTGACAGGCAAGTTTCGCGGTCGCTGCACGAGCCCTGGCGCGAGCTTGTCTTCCGGCGGCTCGTCCGTCAACTGCATCGCGATCACGGCCATGTCGAGATACTCGACGTCGATCGCCGGCAGCGCTTCCAAGCCCACCGGCGACGGCTTCGGTCCGCGATCGAAGCGCGCGACCGCCGTCGTGATGCGAACGAGCGCGCGGAACAGTGGGCCTTCGCGATACCACCACGGTCGCTCGCCCGACGTGTGCGAGCCGTCGGGCCAGTAGTGTTCCAAGCTCGCTTCGTCGCTCGCCGGGTCGAGCTTCGCCATGATGCCGCCGGTCGGTCGCTTCGCCGCGCCGAACCCCATCCGCGCCGACGGCAGCTCGAATCGGATCTGTTGCGCGACCGGAAGATCGCCGCGCCGCATGCCGAGCACGAGCTTGTACCGTTCGCTCAAGCCCGGCGGCGGCAGCCAGATCCCGTCCGGCGTTGTCAGCGGCGGCGGCGACATCCGCAGGCGCAGCAGCAGATCCATGAACGACAGCTCCGCTTCCGCCGTCTTGCAGCCCGGGCACAGCGCGTACAGCCGGCCTTGCTGGCGCGCGGCGTCGTGAAATCGATTGCGCGCGCTGAAGATGTCGCCGAGCAGATGCGGATACGCGAGCAGACTGCGCGCCTTGTCCAGGCTCATCCCGGCACCGTCGAATTGCGCGACCTCGTCGAACAGCCGCTGCCGAGCCCGCGTCTGCTCCTGCTCGCGATCTCGCGGCACGCCGCGCAAGTACGACGCGAGCTCCGCGAAGCTCGGAATGCTGAGAATGAACTCGACATCGCGCCCGTCTTGCTGCGTGCGTCCGCGAACCAGGTCGTCGACTGCGGTCATGGCTTCGTCCCCGTCATCTCCTGCAGCTGCTCCAGCGAAACCGTTCGCAACTCGTGGCCGGCGATCTCGGTCTCGTCGGTACCACCAAAGTACGCGACCGCCGCTGCGTTGAGTGGTTTGATCGGCACGCGGGGATCGATCGCGCCGTCGTACAGGCTGTGGCTGTAGTCGTCGCGATACATCGGGTTCGTGCTCACGACGAGCACGCTCGGCGCTTCGGCGAGCGAGTACACGCCGGGCACGGAATAGCGGAACATCGAAGGCGACTTTTCCATCGGTACCTGGATGCCGTAGCTCGCGAGGCGTTGGCTCAGCGTACCGAGGTCGAACCGCTTGAGCTCGTCGGTCTTCGCGGCGGCCTGTTCTTCGTCGGTGAGCGGAGCTGCGGTCGGATCTTCGTGCAACGCCGCCGCCATCTTCGAGAGCCGCGCCGCCGCGATCCGCGACGCGACCGCCGGAACCTCCTCGAAGAACAAGAAGCCTTTTTCGATGCGGCGGTACTCCGACGCTTGGCGCAGCTCGGCAATCAAGATGTCGGGACCGTTCGCCGTCGTCACGTCGAGATCGCTGCGGCCCTGCGCGGCCGCGGCCACGCGCTTGATCTGACTCGTCACCGCCAGCTCCGAGGCCTTGAGCTTGTACAAGAGCGCGCTGTAGCGCTCGTCGTTGAGCGCTTTGTCCTCGTAGCTGCCGATCACATCCGGGTTCGAGTAGAGCGCTTCGACGGTTCCGATGCTCGACGGCAACTCGCCCGAAGACTCCAAGAGCTGCCTGTAGTCCATGAACATCCGTTGCGCCTGATCGACGAGCTCGTCGACCTGTCGCGTTCGCGAGACGTCGCCGTAATCCGCCGAGTACGTGTAGTCGCTGACGTCCTCGCTATGAGTCCGCTCGTAGATCGCGTCCTGCTGATCCATCGGCAGCGCGCCCATCGGGACGTCGTCGCCGTGCGCGACTTGCACCGTGCGCTGGCGCAAGACATCGAGCTTGTTCTCGTAGGTGTCGAGCTTGTGCTGGTATGCCGCGCGCGCCGGCAGCCCTTCCGGCGTGTCTGGAAACAACGGCGTCAGCCGACTGTTTCCCTGCGCCGCGGGGTCTAGCCGATAGTGCGCGTTGTCGATCATCATCGCCAGATTGCGCTCGGCCTCCGACGCGGCTTGCCAATCGATCATGCCCGGCGTCTGCTGGGCGTAGAGCCGGAACTCGAGCGCGTTCACCGCGCCGTCCATCTTCGTCCACTGCTCCATCGTCTCGATGTCGCCGACCGGAATCGAATTATCGGGGCCGATCGTGGCCTCTTGCGCCGCGAGCCGTTCGTCGAGCTCCTTCGTCGTGACCGGACCGTAGTAGACGAGCGGTGCGTCGAGCTCGACCTGCATGACCGTCGGCTCACCCTGAACGGACTCGTCGTCGGCGTGTACCTTCGAATACAGATCGAGGAAACGCTGGCGGAGCTCGTCGATCTCGCGCAACTCGGCGTAGCCCTCTCGCGCGCGGTCGTACGCGGCGTCGAGCTCGCCCAGGATCTCGCGCTCGCTGCCCGTGATGTCGTAGTCCATGCGCGACGCGATCACCTGAGCCGTCGCGCGGCGGACCGCAACTGGATCTGCCGCGTTCACCTTCGCGAGCGACGCGTCGTCACGTTCCGCGAGCTCGATCGCGCCGACGATCGCCGTGTACTTGGCGATCAGCTTGGCGAGATCGCTCTCGAGATCGATGTATTCGTCGGGGCGCCAATCGAACTTCTTGGCGAGCCAACCTTTGATACCGAGCGCCTCGAGGATCGGATCGCCGAGGAACATCACCACGAGCCCGGCGGCGACGATGAGCGGATTCCCCGTCGCGATGCCACCTTCGACGATGTAGCCGCCGAGCGCAGCGCACGCGAGCGACACGGTGTTGCGGATCACCGAGTACGTGACCTCGGTGTTCCACTCTTCCGTGCTCGCGTAGTTCTTGAGCGCGGTCTCGGTAACGTCGAGGATCGAGAGAATCACGAACTCGGGCATGCCGACGTGCGCGCCGCTCAGCATGCGATAACCGATGTTGATGCCGTACGCGCTCTTGGCGACTCCGACGGCGGTGGCGGCTCCGCCCGCCTTGTCGTCGGCGTACTTGGTCAGCTCGTCGACGCCGCCTATGACGTTCTGATAGATCATCACGCCGCCCATCGCGCGCCCGAACACGTCCATCCCCTGCTTCATCAACTTGCCGCGCTTTGCTGCGCCGGCGGCCTCCGGGTCGAACGCGGTGGGCTTCGCCGCTGCCTGTTCGGCGGTCTTCTCGACGATGATCGAGGTCTTGACGATGGCGCCGGTCGCGGGATCGCGATCGACCGTCTTCGTGCCTTTGTCGACGGCTGCTTGAATCGCTTTTTGGCTCTCCGCGAGCTGCTCTTTGAGGAACGCGACTTCGTCGTCGATCGCGGCGTTGTGCTCCGGCGACGCCTCGAGGTCTTTGATGTGGTCCGTCAGCTTGCCGATGAGCTCGCCATGCGCTTCGAGCGGACGATCGGACGCGGCGATGCGGTCGCGCAGCTTCTCGATCTCCATGCGCTCCGCGTGCAGCTTCGAGCCGGCCTCGGTCTGCGCACCTTTGCCGAGGATGATCAGCGTGGTCTCGCCGATCGGCTCGAGCCGAGGCGTGGCACCGGCGGCATCGGCTTTGACGTCGCTGTAAACCGGATCGACGGCGTTCTTGAGCGCGAGCTCTTCGGCCTGGAACGGCGACGCACCACCTTCTTCCGGCGCCACCGATGGCTTCTCTATCTGATGGACGGACTTGCCGATCGTGCTGTCGATCTTTTCTAGGTACGCCTTGCGCGCGGTTTCGATCGCCTTCACCTGATCGGTGAGGCGCTTGACGTCCGGCGCGCGCGCCTCGCCGCGTGCCCGAATATCGGCGATCTCGCCGTCGATCTGTGCGAGCGCGTCGACCGCTTGCTGGAACGCTTGCTGCGCGTCGGCGAGCGCGTCCTGCCGATCCGCGAGCGGCGTCTTGACCTGCCGCTTGCCCGGCGCGTCGAGCGCCGTTTGCCTCGCGTCGACCGCTCTGCGGAGCGCCTTGCGTTGTTTGGCCAGCGCCTGACGATCGGCTCGCTTCGTCGCGATCTCCTTCTTTGCGACCGAGCGGTTTTGTGCGTAGTCCCTCGCGACGACCTCCAGCTGGCTGCGCAACGCATCCAGCGCATCTGCCGTGCGGCGCAACAGCGGATCGCTCGGGCCCATGCCCGGATACGGTTTTGACGTCGTCCCCCACATCTTGCGCCCGGCGGCGGTCGTCGCTTCGATGAACTGGACGTCCTGCTTGTTTTGCGCGGTGAACACCTCTAGCCCGCACGAGCGCAGGATCCACACGAGGCCCGGATCGACTTTCCCCGGATCGACGGAAACCGCGACGGCGTCGATCACCGGCGTGCCCTTGGCCGCCTTGCTCGTCAGCGACGACAGCATCTCCGTGAGCTGCACGAGCCGAGACAGCGGCAAGCCGCCCGACAGGTGCACCTCGCCGGGCTTGATCGCGTCGGCCTTCGTCGCCTCTTTCGAGCCGACGAACCCCGCCTGCATGTGATGGGTCATGTCCCACAGCCGGAATTGGACGTCGCTGCCCAGCTTGTTGAGCTCGGCTTTGAGCGCGTGCTGGATCGCGGCGATGTCGCCGACGCGAATGTCTGGCACGACGACGAGCTGATTGCCGTTGGGCAGCTTCATCACGAAGCTCGACGACATCGTGTCGTCGGCTTTGAACCCGGTGGTGTCGCCCGTCTCACGGCCTTGCTCGAGACGCCGCTGGTACTCCGCGAATCCGGGATCGAGCAGCGTGCTGCGCGCGTAGTCCTCGAGCACGAAGCCTTCGCCGGCAGGCTTGGCCTCCTGCGGGTTAACGTCGAGATCGCCGAGGCCGAGCGACGTCGTGTCGACGGTCGAGCCCGTCGGCGCGAGCATGTTGACCTTGACGCGAGGCACACGCGCCATCTCTGCGGCGACTTGCTCGCTGACCCATTTCTCGAACGCCGCGTTGCGCGCGCCCTTCTCGGCCGTGAACCTGCTCTTCGTCATGTCCGCGTCCCAGGTGTCGCGCTGGGCGTCGTACTTCTTCTTGAGCAGCTTCGCGTTGGCCGTCGCCTGCTTTGCGGAGATGTCCGCGACCTGCTTCAAGAACTGTGGATCGACGAGCTGGACCGCGTTGATCGAGATCTCCTTGATCACGAACTCGGCCGCGATGTGCTCGAGGATGGCGACGTGATCGAGGTGCGAGTGCGTGACCAGGATCTCCTCGATCGGGCGATTGCCGATGATCTCGCGCAGACGATCCATCGCGTACTTCATCATCTCGGGATCGATCGTGCCGGCGTCGTGGCGCACGCCGGCGTCGATCAATCGAACACCGGTCGGCGTGATCACGACCGTGCAGCTCGCCGCTCCGACAGCGAGCTTGTGATACTCGGTCGTGATCCCCATGCTCTCGCTGCGCGCGACGAGCCGCACGGGCGCACCGTCGATGTCGTAGGCCGCGAGCGTGGTCGTGCTGGGCGACGGCCCCGCGACGGAAACCTTGCCCGCGACGGTCGTCGCACCGGGCGCATTGGCCGGCGGTGGCGCCGGCGCTGTTGATGTCGTCGCGGCGGTCGTCGTCGCAACGGGCGTCAGCGCGGGCGTGGTGCCGTAGATCGGCGGCGGCCGCAGCGACAAGTGCCAGCGCTCCTCCTTCGGCTGCTTACGCGCCTCGGCGGCATCGTTCGGCGAGGCGTAAAGCTCTCTGAGTGGCAGCGCGTACGTCTGGACGACGCTGCCTCCGAGCACCGGCTCGTGGAAGATCAGCGTCTCGGTCGTAGCTTTCTCGCCGGGAAGACCAGGCAGCGCGATCGTCACCCTGATGTCTCGTCCCGACGGTGCGGCAGGGTTCGCGATCTCGGGACCGATCGTCGCGCCGTAGCTCGCGCCCGGCGGCGGCGGGTCCGGCGAGAGCTGCGGCGTCGCGCCGGCATATGCGGTCAGCGTTTCGACCGAGTGGCCGCGCAGGGCTGAGACTGCGGCGCGGTCGGCCTCGCGCTCGCGATGATCGGACGTGCTCGCGGTGCTCGCATCACGACCGCGCGCTTGTTGCGCGACGTGCGCGAGCTCGTGGGCGATCAGATGCTGACCACCGCGCGTCTGTGGTTGATAGCGACCCGGCGCAAACGAGATATCGCGGCCGAGCGCGGCTGCGCTGCCCTGCAACCCGGCCGCATCGGCGTGCACGCGCACGTCGCTGATGTCGTGACCGAAGCTCGACGAGATCCGGCTCGCGAGCGAGGCTGGGAGTGCTTGGCCACGCGTGCGGGCTTGTTGTTGTTGGTTGCCGAGTGCCTCGCCGGGAAAACCGGCGAGGCTGCCACCACGACGAGCATGCATCGCGGTTCCCAAATTGTCGGTGGTGGCGAGTCGCGTCTCTTCGAGCTGTGGTCTCGCCACTTCGTGTGCTGATGCGTCGGCTTGACCAACGGACTGCGACGACGCTTTCACGGGAGTACTTTGGCGTGATACTGCTTGAAGTCGCTGGCGGTCGGCGGGCGGCCCTGCTTTAGCATCTGGCGCGACACCGCGGCGATCAGGTCGGCCATCGAGAGCGCGCGATCGTCGCCCGCGGCGACAAACGCGGCGTCGAGCACGACCGTCTTGATGTCGCCGCCGGCCATGTCGAACTGGCGCGCCAAGAATCCGAAGTCGATGTCGTCGGCGAGCGGCACCTCGCGCGGCAAGATCGATTGCCACAGCCGCTCGCGCAACGGCGCGTCGGGCCGTGGAAACTCGACGACGTAGTGGATCCTGCGCGCGAACGCCTGATCCATATTCTTGGCGAGGTTACTCGCGAGGATCACGACGCCGTCGTGCTCCTCCATCTTCTGCAACAGGTACGAGACCTCGATGTTCGCATAGCGATCGTGTGCATCCTTGACCTCGGAGCGGCGGCCGAGCAGCGCGTCGGCCTCGTCGAAGAACAGCACCACGTTCGCGCGGCGCGCCGCGTCGAAGATCGTCTGCAGATTTTTCTCGGTCTCGCCGATGTACTTCGACACGACGCTCGCGAGCTCGATCCGGTAGAGCTCGAGTCCGATCTCTCGCGCGATCACCGACGCGCTCATCGTCTTACCGGTGCCCGACGATCCCGAGAACAACACCATCAGGCCGCTGCCGCTGCGGCGGCCGAAGCCCCAGTCCGCGAACACCTTGGCGCGCGACGCGACGGCGCCGCTGACCGCGCGGAGGCGATGCATGACTGCGGCGGGGAGCACGAGATCGCTCCAGCTGTGGCGCGGCGGGACGAGCTGCGCGAGGTGGCCGAGGTTGCCGCTCGATTGACCGCGCGCCACGCGAAAGAGCCGAGCGCGATCGTCTTCGCCGTCAGATCGCGGCGCGAATCCGAGCGCGAGCGCGGCGGTGTCGATCTGTGCAGGGCCCAGGCGAAAATGTTCGGCGACCTCGGAGATCGCACGTGGCGCGACCGCAACCGTGTCGTCGGTGGCATGTGATGCAAGCGCGCGGCTCCACAGCCGCCGACGCGCCTCGAGATCGGGATCGTCGAGCTTCAGCGCGACGGCCGGCAGCTCGTGAAGTACCGCGTGCCAGTCGGTGGCCGGCGCAGCCGCTGCGACGACAAGGACACGCGCGCGCGCGAGCGCGTGAATGATCACGAGCAGGGCTCGCCGTGTGTCGGTCCACTCGTCGAGATCGAGGTACACCGCGTCGCCGCGCAACCGCGCCATCAATGCGAGCGACTGCGCGGCACTCGGCACGGCAGGCGCAGCACCGCCGAACACGCGCAACATGCCTCGCCCCCCGCGCTGCGCGAGCGAGCGAGCTGCCGACTCCGAGGCCTGCGCCGCATCGCCGACGAGCACGACGATCGGACGCGCACCGGCGAGCCGCGCCGCGAGCTCGCCGAGTGAAGCCTCGACCGCATCGGGAAGCGCGACGTGCGCGGTTCGCCGCTCGCCGGCGGCCTGCACGAAGTCGGTCAGCCGAGGGTCGGCGATCGGAAGCCCGAGCAGCGCGGCTGCGAGCACAGGCGCGACCGCGAGCTCACGTGCGAGCTCGGGGCGACGCTCGGTGGACGCGTCGAGGGGCTCGAGCAAACCGTCGGCGATCAGCCGTGACGATGCCGACAACAACCGACGATCGTCAGCCTCGCGCCCGCACAGTCGCAGGATCAAATCGATCGTGGCGTGCCGCCGCGCTACAGAGTTATTGAGATAGCCATAAAGCGCTTCGTACTTGAGCGCGAGCTCGGGCGCGAAACTGACGAGTACGGCGTCGCGCTCGAACCGCGTTAGCTCGAGCGCGCGCGTGATCGCGTCGAGCGGCGATGGTGCGAGGACTGCGCGACGCTCGTCGGCGCGTTGCGTGAGCTCGCCGGTGTCGGGCGTGCCCTCGGCGCGTTGTTCGGCGATCAGCGCGTCGACCTGCTCGTCACTGACGTAGATGCCGCGCAGCTCGTCGAGTGATAGTTGATAGCCGGCGCGCAGCCGCAGGATCTCGCGGTGGATCAGGAGGTCGAGACGCTGAAGCTCGCCGCCGAAGTCGGTCATTCGGGATACAACTCCAGCGCGCGGCCGCCGCCGATCGCGAGTCGGCCGCGTAGCGCTCCGGTCAATCCGAACAAGGCCGCGAGTCGCGGTCGGCCGACGCGGCAATGAAACGCGTCGTCGGTCGCGATGATCGTCGCGTCGAAGTCGAGGAAGCTGTCGAACAGGAAGCGCGGCGTCGACTCTGCAAAGCCCGGCAGGCGCCGCGCGAACGCGCGCAAGGTGTGTTGCGCCGCCAAGCTCAGCGCGAGCTCGGCCGGATCGTCGAGCTCGGGTGCAAGCCACGACAGCATGCGCGCTGCGGCTTGCCCGGCGGCGAGCGACACAGGTGCGGACAGCTCGCGGTTGGAAATCTCGAGCGTGCTCGATCGACGCAACACCGAACGCAGCGCCGGCGTCAGTGGAGTCATCGCGAGCCAGTCGCCATCGGGCTCGTTGGCGACGACGATCAGCGGTCGATCGTGCCGCGTCGCGACCGCACGCAGCGTACGCGCACGGTTCGCCGCGCGCTGCCACGATGCGGCCGACCAACGATCGACGAGCGGCGCGGACAACCATGCGCCGAGCTCGATGTCGGCGTCCGGCGCGACGCCGCACAAGTGTCGCCACAGCGGATCGGCGAGTACGGCTTGTCGATACGGTCCGCTGGCCCGCGCCAGCACGTGCAACCGCGCACGCGCGGCCGCGTCGCCGAGCTGCTCGTCGAGCCGTAGCTCGGCGATCCGCGGCAGCAGCAGCAGTAGCCCGCCGAGCCGCGTGTACCAGCTTGCCGGAGTCGCGGCCGGTGTTGCCCGCTGCGCGCCGAGCGGTGCGAGTAGCTCTCGCCGAGTCTCGGCCGCAAGCTCGAACAGCGATCGCACCTCAGGTATGCCGGCGCCGTCGAGGATCGTCGAAGCCGACGGTGCCGCGCCGGCACGCAGCTGTGGGTCGAGCGCCATCGCGGCGATCGCCGCGGCCAGCGCGACGGCGACGGGCACGTCCGCCGGCGCGAGCGATGCGCAGGATCGTGCGACGAGCGCGAGCCCGGCCTGCCACGCCGACGGGAACGTGCTCGCGATCGGTAGCCACGCCGGAACCAGCGCCGCCATCACGCGCGCGGCTCGCTCGAACGCGCTCGCATCATCACCGGCATGCTGCGCGACGCTCGCGACGACGCGGCGTGCCTCGTGCGGGCCGAGCGCCATGAGCACCGCCGTCAGCTCGGACGGCGCGAGCGCCGCCAGCGCTGCCGTCATCCGGCCTGGAGCTTCGACGAGCGCGCTGCGCAGCCGCGCCGGCAGTGCCAGCGCCGCGATGCCGCGCCACCGCGCGTAGTACCAGCGCTGCTCGGCGTGGCCCGCGACCGAATCGACGAGGAATCGCGCCACGTAGTGCGCCTCGTCGGGAAATCGCAGCATGCTCGCGTTCGCCTCGGGGCGCAGCCACGCCGCGATTCCGGCGGCGATGCGCGCCGCCCACGCGCTCGCGAGCTCGGCCGGCGACAGCGACGTGTCGAGCTCGAACTCGAGCTCGATCTTGCGGATCGCGATGACCTCGTCGCCGAGCTTCGCCAATGGCTCGAGCACCGCGCCGAGCACGGCGCCGATCCGCTCGCCGGCATCGTCGAGGCGTCGGCGCACGGCGTGCGGATTCTCGTGATCGCGCGGGATCGCGCAATCCACCGTCAGCCGGCCGACGTGGATCTGGTGCATCGGCTACCGCGGCATCAGCGCGATGAAGTTGAACGCGTAGTCGAACAGCGAGGCGAGGCCCATCGACACCGTGAAGCCGGCAAGGCCCGACGCCGTCAGCACCGGCTGAGGTAGGTTTACGGAGTTGCCGACCAGCTGGATCGTGACGACCGGCGTCGTCGCGACCGGGTACGTGTAGATGATGGTGTAGACGCCGAGCGACACGCGCAGCGACGTGAAGCCCTGACCGAAGACGATGTTGCCTCCGGTGTCGATCGAGCCGGCGACGACGACCCAGTTTTCGAAGCCGCCGACCGCGAGATACTTCGGCCCGGTGCCGAACATGATGTCGCCGTTGACGTCGAGCTGTCGGCCCGGCGTGGTGGTGCCGATGCCGACATTGCCGCCGGCGGTGACCGTCACACGCGTCGTGTCGTTGGTCTGGATCTGGAGCTGGTCGTTCGTCGCCGCGTTGACGAACGTGCCGGTGCCGTCGGCGCCGACGATGATCCTGGCGCCGCCGGTCTTGTGCAGCGAGATGTCCGCCGCCGACCCGTCCTCGACCGCGATGCGATGCGCCGGCGTCGACGTGTTCACGCCGATGTAGCCGCTCGGCTTGAGCCAGACCTTGCCCGTCTCGTCGGCGTCGCACGACAAGATCAGATCGTCGCCGGTCGTATCCGCGCCGATCAGCGTGCCGCTCACGTTCGCGCGCAGCAATCCTTGATGCTTCTGATCGGCGGTGCGAACGAGCACCGACGCTTGCCCGCTCGCCTCGACGGTGAGCGCGCGATTCGTATCCGGCGTCACCGTGCCGATGCCGACCTGACCGGTCGACAGGAAGATCGCGCGTGTCGTGGCGTTCGTCGTGTCGTCGGTCGGATCGGGACCACCGGTGCGGATGCGCAGATCGTTCGCGTTGGGGGTGCCGATCACGCCCCCGAACTTGCCGGCGCCGACGTAGAGGTCGCTCGTATCGGTCGTGTCGTCGAGGTGGAGGTACGCCGGTCCGGCGTTCGACAACTCGAGCAGCTCGTCGGGCGTGCCGGTGCCGATGCCGACGTTGCCGTTGTCGAGCACCGAGAACAGCGTGGTCTGCGTCGAGAACTGCACCGACTGGCACGGCGTCGGCTGCACCGGATCGGCCGCTCGCTGGACGAGCAGTCGGTTGTTGGTTCCCGCGGCCGCCGCGTTGCCGATCACGATCGAGAGATCGGCGTTGTTCGCGGTGCCGGTCACGTAATCGGTGCGCTCCAAGAACGTCGGCGTGCTGCCCTTCGTCGTCGTCGGGTAGTAGCTCGTGCTGTGCACGTCGCGTAGCTCGAGTCGTCCGGGCGACAGGATGCGCGTGTCATCGATGATGCGAAGCTTGCCCTCGACCCAGACCAGCTCGGTCGGCGTCGGGCCTTCGGTGCAGTCCTCGAGATCGGCGTCGTGCGACGGATCGGTGAGATCGCCGGCGCCGCACGCGGAGTCGATCACCGCCTGCGTGATCGTGCCCGCGACTTCGGTGGTGCGCCGGCGCAACCGGATCAGGCCATCGGCGGCGAACACGTTCTCGGCGACCACGCCGGTGTAGCGGCGCAGGCGCCGCGAGTGGATCACCTTCGCCGGATCAGTCGTGTCGACGAGCGTGACGAACTGGCCCGGCGTGCCGGCTTGCCAGCCGACCTCGCCGAGCGGGATCAGCCAGTAGCTCTTGGTGTCGTCGGCGAGCGGTAGATCCTGATACGGCACCGACGCGTCGCAGACGACCGGCGCGGACGTGTCGAACACCTGCGGTGCGGTGCGCGCGTCGGCGACGGGTTCGCCGCCGACCGAGATGCCGGCCTGCTGGCTCGCGAGCGACAGGTTGCCGACCTCGATCGCGTAGCTCTCGGCGACGCGGGTGTACGCGTTGGTGTCCGGGCAGCACGTCTGGAACCCGGGCTGCACGGCATTGGTCTCGCCTTGATCGTAGCGAATCCAGACCTGCACGGGCCCGGTCGGCTGGCCGTTGAACGCGGTGATATCGAGCCGCAGCGGATCGGCGACGACGACGCCGCGGCCGTAGCCGTCGACCGCGCAGCCGGGCAACAAGTAGACGTCGATGCCGCCGCTCGGCGCGGTCTGCTCGAGCAGCTGGAGGCCCGCGACGATGCCCCACGTGTGGCCGCCGAGCAGGTGGCGCTGACTCTGATCGCGCAGGTAGACGACGAGCTGCTGCAGATCCGCAGCGCCGAGGACTTCGCCCTCGAAGAACGAGGGTCGCTGCTCCGCGATGTCGTTCACGACGTCTTCCCGCCGAGCGCTGCGATCGCCTTCTCGAGCACCGCCACACGGGACGCCAGCGTTGCCGTCTGATCGCTGGGCATCGGCGTCGTCGCGACGCTCGCGGCGATCGGCTGCGCCAGTTGATGGAGCAGCAGGAACGGGCCGATGTTCGCCTTCTCGGTGTCGGTGAGCGGCAGCTTGGTCTCGCCGCTGAAGCCAAACGCGCCGTTGATGAACGCCGCCGGGTCGAGCGACGTGTTGCCGCGCGTGAACGCGTTCATGATCAGCGTCGCGAGTGTCTGGTTCTCGGCGGTGCGCTGGTTGTCGAGCGTCGGGTTGAGCATCATCGTGGCCGCGTTGGCGGCGGAGTTGTCGGCGGGCGGTTGTTTGTCGACCGCGGCTTTGTCGACGTTCGCGGCGTCCAGCGCGCCGGTGTTGCCCACCACGACCTCGCGCGGCGGCAGCTTGAGATCGGTGCAGCACACTTCGCCGATCAGGTCCTGGATCGAGCTGAACAGCGGGATCCAGCCGAACCAGTAGTCGAGGGTCGGTGCCGTCAGCACGAGCTTGCGAAGGCTCGTCCAGTTGCACACGCGGAGCACCTTGCAGTCGCGCTTGCGCACGGTGACGATCGCGAGTGGGATGCGATCGTCCGACGTTCCACACGGCGCCGGCGGCAACAGCGCGGTGCACAGGCACGACAACACCGCCTCGACGAGCAACAGCCGCAGCCGCGCCACCGCCTGCGTCATCTCGGTCTGGAACAGCGCCGAGCCGTTGATGTACTGCGAGCTCGTCAACACCGGGCACGAGTAGTGCTGGAGCTTCTCGACCAGCGTGCAGTTGGCCTGCGTGCCGGTCGAGAAGAATCCGATCATCGCTTCCTTCGTCCGGCAGCACCACAGCGTCCACGCGTCGGCGTTGTCGCTGTACGTGCCGCTGAACGTCGGCGCCTGCGGCAGCGAGCTCTTGAGCGGCGCGTAGCAACACTCGAACGTGTCGATGAGGCCACCCGACAGCTGCGTCTTGCCATCGCGGACGAATGTCACGGGCGCGAGGAACGCGTCGAACGCGTAGCCCTCGCAGATCGCGGTCGCTTCGCATTCAGGTGCCGCGGTGCGTGGCGGCGTCGGGGCCGCCTTGGCGCTGGTGCCGCAGCACGAGCATCCGCCGCCCTTGCCGCCGCATGCGCAACTCGGCGTCGAGCGCAGCGCGACGACGGAGCGCGCCTGGGTCTCGGAGTAACGGATCGCGAGCACCCAATCCTCCTCGACGTCGTCGCACGTGGTCGCGCTGGCGTTGCGCGTCGACGGTACGCACGTCACGTCGATCTGCTGGCAGCGCTTGATCAGCGCGCAGATGTCGACCGGCGTGTCGTTGCACACGACGATGTCCTCGCCGCACGGATCGATCGCGTAGCCGGCGCCGACGATGACGCCGGAGCCGCACGAGTCGCAGCGGACTTGCAGCCCGTTGACGACGCCCCAGCCGTGGAGCTGGAGGTTGTGCATCCGGTTCTTGGCGCGGATGTAGTAGTCGAGGCGGTTGAGGTCTTGCTCGGTGAGCAGCTGGCCGGCGAAGAATCGCGGCCGGCAGAGGCACTCGAGCAAACCGCAGTTGGTGCAGGCCGGCGCGCAGATGTTCGGCTGCATCGGCGCGGTCGTGGGCGCACGCGAGACAACCGACGAAGCATAGCCGCGGGCGTAGAGTCGAGCGTTGAAGTTGTCGGCCATAGGATCTCCGTCGCGCTCAAGCGTTGAGAGTGAACCAGCTCAGAAATTGCCCACCCGGGACGCCGTACAGCGCATCGGCTAGCGCCGTGGTGAGCGCCGGCGGCGGCGTCGGCGGGGCGATGCGCAGGTCGCCGGTGGGCAGCGACGCGCGGATGAAGTCGGCAGCGATCGCGTTGCCGTTCTTGACGTCGACGACGAATTCGCCGAGCAGTCGCACCGATAGCTCGCCGGCCTGCTTCGTGATCGCGGGCGGCAACACGAACGCGATGCCGGCGCCGGGCGTCGCCGAGTAGTCGGCGCTGACGATCAGCGTCTTGTCAGTCGTGTCATAGACGATGTTCTTCACCGCGATGACCGTGCCGTTGACGCGGCACGCGCACAGAAACTCGTCGTCGGTGCCGTGCGGCGCTTCGACCTGAAACACGTTGCGCCAGTACGGCTGCCCGGTGCCACCCGTGATCTTCACCGGGTTCGTAAAGCCGACGATGATCGCGCTGGTGCTGCCCAGGCTGATGCTCGGCGGGATGTTCGTGATCTTGCCGAGCGGACTCGCCAAGCCGTGCTTCCAGCTCAGTCCGACGATGCGCGTGAGCCCGGTCGTCAGACCGACACCGTTGGTGCCGTTGGTGCCGTTGGTGCCGTTGGTGCCGTTGGTGCCGTTGGTGCCGTTGGTGCCGTTGGTGCCGTTGGTGCCGTTCGTGCCGTTGGCGCCGTTCGTGCCCGGCGGCCCTTGTGGGCCAACCCCACCGCTGCCGCCGCCGCGCGCGAGCATGCACTCGATCACTTCTTGTAGCGTCTCGGTGCTCGCGAGGATCTTGCGGCCGTCGAGGTCGTTGATCCGCGCGATGTTGTTCGCTTCGTCGCTGGCGGCGCTCGGCGGCGGATCCGTCGGATCGAGGAACAACCGGCCCGGCTGGTAATTGCGAATCGTCGCGAGCACGAGGCAGTCGGCGCTACCGCAGCTCGGGCACGCGCGCACTTGGTGGAGCGCGGCACCGCAGTCGACGTCGGTGACGTCGATGATCGCGACGCCGCCGTCGCTGCCGTCGGCGTTGTTGCCCGCATACGGCACGAACAGCCGCAATCCCGACGACGTCATCACGAGCGCTTCGGTTTTCGGACCGACGGCGAACGGCGGTGCCGGCGTCACCGGCAGGCCCTGCAGCAGGCTGCCGATGTCGATGACCTCGATGTCGTCGTCGTTCTCGTCGACGTAGAGCCAACTACCGCCCGGCGCGCCGACCATCGCGATCGGCGGTGCGGACAGCGCGGCGGACGCGAGCGCGGCGGTGCCGCTCGGTTGCGCCGGATCGATCACGTAGAGCTTCGAGTTGGTCGCGTCGCCGGCCGCGAGCTTGTCGGGCGCCGTGCTCGCCAGCACCGCGAGCACGGTCATGATCGTGCTCGGCACCTGATGCGGCAGCGGGTTGAACGTCGCGACGGTCAGGTCGAGCTCTTGCAGCGTGTCGGAGCCCGAAGCGACCCATGCGGTCGTGCCGTCGCTCGAGACCGCGAGGCCGGTCGCCGCGACGCCGAGCGCTTTGTTGCCGCTCGGCGAGCCGGCGGCATCGGCGGGCAGCCACGACAATGCCAGGCCGTTCGGATACGCGGCGACCAGCTGCGCTTGGCTCGTCATCGCGAGCAGCGGTTTACTGGCGCCTGCGCCGGTGAGCGTGCCGGTCGTCGGCGCGGTCGCGAGGTTCGTGGCGTCGTAGATCCACATCTCGCCGTCGGGGTTTGGCGATTGCGGTGCGATCGCGGCGTAGAGCTTCTTGCCGTCGGGCGAGATCGCGAGCGCGAGAGCCGTGCGGCCGCCGAGCGAGACCGACGTGAGCACGGCGAGCGTCGTCGCGTCGATCTGATAGATCGTGCTCGCGGTAAGCACGTAGACGCGGCCGCCGGTCTCGTCGAGCGCGACCGCGAGCGGGCCCGCGATCGTGATCGTGCCGTCGCGCGTGAGCGCCGGCTGGTTCGGGGTCGCCGGCGGCGTCGCCGGATCCACGATCACGTCGAGCGAGTAACTCTCGAGGATGCGGTTCGGCGCGCACTGGCTGTCGTCGCACGCGCAATCGTCGTAGAGGACCGGAATCTCCTCGGTCGGGCACTCGCGATAACAGATCGCGAGTTGCAACACGTGGTCGGCGCCGTCGGGGTGGTCGTAGAGCGACTTCACCGCCGGAAAGTTGATCAGATCGACGGTGTCCTCGGCGACGACGAGGATGTCGTTGCCGCAGCAGTCGACCGCGCTGCCCGGCTCGAGCAGCACGTAGCGGTTCTGGCACGCCGGATTGGGGTGTTGCTTTACCGCGAGACCGCACGCGACCCCACTGCCGTGCAGGCGCTGGTTGTGTAGCCGCAACCGTTCGCGGAAGTAGTGCTGCTCGTCGGTGAAGTCGCGCTCCACCATGAGCTTGCCGGTGAAGTAGTGATTGCGCGTGAGCGCGTTCGCTTGACAGGTCGGGCACGTGGCTGCGTGGTGCATGGCGGTTCTCATCTCAGCCTGGTCGTCGAGCCAATGCGGCTCTGCTGCCCGACGGCGTCGCCGCCGAGCACGGTCGCGCGCCCGAGGTGCGCCGCGCCCAGCTTGGTGTTGGCGTCGGGATAGCGCCCGACGGCGGTGTCGAAGCCGATCATCGACTGGACGCCGATGCGAAACCGCGGCTCGACGTAGACGATCTGGTACGCGACGTGTGCGGGTCGCTCGGCGCGGATCAGCCGGTCGAGCCCGCGCTTGGTCGCAGGCGTGGCCGCACACGACGCCGGTGCGAACACGGTGAGCTTGTTCGCGTAGACGAAGAACGGATCGCGCAGCGGATCCGGCACGGTGTCGAGCTTGGTGACGCCGAGCTGCGCGTTGCCGCTGCAGTCGGGGCCGGCGAGCCGCGACCGGTTGACGATGCTGTCGCCCCACAAGCGAGCTTCGTCGCCGAGGCGACCGGCGCCGAGAAACAGCCAGCGGCGCAGCCGGTAGTGCTCGAGCACGAGTTGCGGTGGCTGCCATTTCGGTGGCCGCGTGGTCGTGCACGGACCGCACGTGGGGTGTGCGCGATCGGTGTCGAGCGGCAAACCGAGATAGAGCAGGAGGTTCTTGCGCAAGCCCGCCGGCGTGCCTCGAATCGGGAACAGCTTGCCGACCAGCTTGAGATAGCGGCGGCGGCGCGCGATCGGCCACGACTTGTCGAGCGTGACGCCGATCCACGTTCCGAGCCACGACAGGAAGTCGCGGTTGGGCTCGGCCGGCGCCGACGACGGATCGTAGAAGTGCGCCTGCCAGTCGATCGTCGACTCGATCCCGCGGAACGTGCGGTCGAAGATCGCGAGGAAGCGATCGGTGAACTCGGCCGAGGTTGGATCGCCGCCGTAGACGCCGGGCATGTAGCGGCGCAGGCTCACGCGCGGGAACACGACGCGCGCGCGCCGGATCCGCGGCGTCTCGTCGCCGTGGCTCGTGTACGCGAGTCGAAGCCACAAGTAGCGACCCGCCGGCGCACTCAACATGCAGTCCCAAGGTCGCGCACCGCCGTCGGCGGTCGGGCACGTCACCCACTCGTCGGTGAGCGCGTCGATGAGCGCGTCGGGGATCGGCGTCTCCGACGTGTAGACCGAAGCGACGACGGTCGTGCCCGCGGGGAACTCGCCGTCGAGCTCGAGCCGGTCCCACGTGCACTTGTAGAGGTTGCTGTCGAGCGCGACCGTGATCATCGATCCGGAGGTCTGATAGATCGGGCCGGTGACCATTTCGGGCGTGACGGCGTTGCCGCAGTCGTCGAACTCGGCACCGCACAACTTGAAGTGGCCATCGGGGGTGATCGCGAACGGCAAGCGCGGAAACCGCTTCGCGACCTCGTCGGCGCGCGTCTGCGTCTCGAGCGGATGATGAGTGTCGAGCCAGGTCGCGGGATCGATGATGGTGATCGCCGCGATGCCCTCGTCCTGCACGTAGAGCCGGCCGTCGCAGTCGACCGCGAGGTGCACGATCGCGCCGAGCCCGTCGAGCGAGCGCAGGAAGCGGCCGCTCGCGGCGAACACGTGGACCATGCCGTTGTTGCGATCACCGACGAAGATGTGGCCGTGGGCATCGGCAGCGATCGCGACCGGCAGCCAGGGCTGCGGCAGCGTCACCGGCTGGCGCCAGATCGCGCGCAACGGCAGTCCGCGCCAGCCGAACACTTGTACGCGCGCGTTGCCGGTATCGCAGATGTACAGGTTGCTGCACGCGGCGACCATCCCGCCCGGAGCCTCGAGCTGACGCGGCTTGTCGCCCTTGCCGGCGATGCACGCGAGCGGCACGAACACGCACGCGCACGGATCGAAGCGCAGGAGCCGCGGCTTCTTGCAGTCGAGCAAGAGCAGCGTGCCGTCGACGTACGCCGCATTGCTCGGGAGCACGAGACCACCGAACGTGCCTTCGTCGTTCGCGAGCGACGTCGTGCCGCCCGGCGCCGGCTGCAAGACCAGCGCGTGATCGAGCGGCGAGAGCTCGAGGTTCGTCACCGCGCCGCTCATGCGCCAGCCGGCGCGCCGGTCCAACAAGATCGAGTACGGATCGTGTGGCGGCGCGGGGACGCGTGGCAGCAGCGCGGCGGCCTGGGTCATGCCGACGTCCCGTCGTAGTCGACCTCGATCTGATGGTCGCCGTTGATCAGGAGCTCGTCCGGGTTGATCGTCAGATCGCCGCACGGATCGGCCATCTGATCGTCGAGCTGCATCGTGAGGCTCGCGATCCGCTTGACGCCGGTGACGAGCAGGCGGCGGATGACTTGCGAGTAATAGATGCCGCCGCCGAACGGCCAGCCCGGGCCAGGGGTGGTCGCCGTCGAGCTCTCGCCACCGGTGAGCGGGTCGAAGTACTGCTCGATCGTCGCCATCGCGCTCTCCTGCACCGTCGCGAGATCCGCGTCGTCGCACGCGATCAGCTGTGCGGTGATCGTGACGGTCCGGTAGGTCGGCGGCAGCACGTAGAGCTCGGTCGTGAGCAGCCGGCGCGAGTCGAGGTACGCGCAGACGGTCTGCAGCGTCATCGGATTCGGGATCGGCGCCTTGCCCGGCCCGGGCGGCACGACGACGACGCTGACCACGCCGGGGACCTGCACCGTCGGAAAGTTCGGGTGATAGAGCGGCAACGCCTTCGCGCGCTCGACCGCGCCCGATTCGACGGCGAGCCGCTCGAAGTCCTCCGGCGTGACCGCGCGGTCGCGCGTGCGCAGCAGGCCCGGTGCGCGCACCATCGCGTCGGCGAGCGACTCTTCGTCGCCGCCACCACCGGCCGCGAACAAGTTCGTGATCTGATCCGCCGCGACGCCGGTGACGCTCGACATCAGCGATGTCAGCGTGCCCGCGCCGACGTTGCCGCGCGTGCCGCCGCCGACCCGGTACGTGGTCGCCTGGATGTTTTGCGGGTTCGCGAGGTTCGCGACCGGAATGCGGCCCTGCGTGCCGTCGCCGAAACGGACCTGACCGGTCGAGCGATCGAGCACGTAGACCGCGTCGTCCGGCCCGGAGCCGAAGAAGTCCGGCACCAAGGTCCACATGACGAACCCGTCGCCCTCGTCGACGACGAGCACCATCGTGCCGTCGAGGATCGGCGACGCGCTCGTCGTGAACACCTGATCGGGCGTGCCGACCGATGGGCCGAGGATCTCGTTCGTGATCGTCTGCGCCTGTGTCGCCGACGCCGTGTTCGTACGGATCGCGAGCAGCCTCGGCGGGAGCTGATAGTTGCTGTGGTCGAGGCGCGCGCGGATCCAGTAGCGCGGCGTATCGATTTTGACGCCGACGGTGTCGAGCGCGACGCTGCCCTGCGGGGGCAGTTGGACGCGGAT
>DATBAS010000149.1:0-40545 GCA_036271395.1 Kofleriaceae bacterium | reverse complement strand
GAGCACCTCGCCGAGCTTGGCGTAGCTCGTCGCTTTGCCGTTCGCGATGATGCGCTTCCACGTCGCCATCGCGCGCGCGTTGTCGTTCTTCTGGTAGTACTGCTCGCCGAGCGTGACGAGGTGTGAAATGTCGTCGGGCTCGAGCTTGGCGAGCCGCTCGTACTCGGCGATCGCGAGGTCCTCTTTGTTGTAGCGCGTGTAGAGATCGGCGATCGCGCCGAGCACGCTCGGATCTTGCGGGAACCGCTGCTCGAGCCGCGCGAGCGTGTCGAGCGCCTTCTTCTCGTCGTTGCGCCGCCAGTAGCGCTCGGCGAGCTCGAGCTGGAATCGCGCTTCGCCGGGCGCGACGCGCACCACGACCTCGTACTGCGCGAGCGCTTCATCGTCGCGGCCGGAGTTCTCGAGCAGCGCGATCAAGCGGCGCTGGGTCTCGAGCTCGTACGGCGCTTTCGCGACGGCGCGCTTGAGCGCGACGATCGCTTTTTCCTGCGCGCCGGTCTCTTCGTAGAGCTTGCCGAGCGTGTCCCACTCGAAGTGGCCGCGCGATGCCTCCGGCCAATCGCGCTCGTACTCGGCGAGCAGCTGGGGCAGGACCTGCTTGCGGCGATAGATGTCGATGATGCGGCCGGTGAGCTCGACCTCGAGGTAGTAGCCCTTCGGCGCGAGCTTGATCGCGCGCTTGTACTCGGCGACCGCGTCGTCGTCTTTGCCGAGGCCTTCGAGCGCCTGGCCGCGGCGCGCGACGACCTCGACGCGGCGCGCGGGATCGCTGCCGAGCAGCTTTTCGGCCGACGCGTACGACTCCAGCGCGATGTCGCGCTTGCCGGCGGCGAGCATCGCATCGCCGCGCTCGATCCACAGCTGCGCGTTGGTCGGGTCGAGGTCGAGGAACTGCTTGAAGTAGGCGTTGGCGCCATCGTTGTCGCCGGTCGCGAGCGCCAGATCGGCGAGCGCGCGAAGCGCCTTCTTCTTCATCTCCTTGCCGGCCGAGTGCGCGAGCGCCTTGTCGTAGTCGGCGCGCGCGTCGGCGTTCTTGCCGGCGCCCTTATCGAGCTCGCCGATGCTGATCCAGCCCTCGGCGTCATCGTCTTTCACCGCCACGGCGCGGGCCCACAAGTCGCGCGCACGGGCATCGTCGCCGGTCGAGTGCATCAGGCGACCGAGCACGACGAGCGACGCCCAGTCAGTCGCGGTCTTATCGATCTGCTTCGTGTATTCGTCCTTGAGCAGATCGACCGTGCGGTAGCGCCGGTACATCTCGAGCAACTTCGCGAGCGCCGACGCATCGTGCGGGCTCTTCGCGAGGATCGCCTTGTATCGGGCGATCACGGCCTTGTCGAACGGGTCGCGCGACACGCCCCAATCGGCGGGCTGCGCGGACGTGATGGTCGGCGCCGAAATCGCGACCACGACCGCGGCGAACAGGAGGCGCCTCATGCGCCTTCGATCATAGCCTACGCGCGGATGCGAGCCAGGATCGACCCGAGGTGCGCGCGGCGCGTCTCGATGCAGAAATCGCGGATCAAGCGCGCCTGCGACCGCGCCATCGCGAGAAACTTCACGCCTATGCCCGACGCGAGCGAATCAACTTTGTAGTTTTCGCGGTAGCAGATCTGGCCCGATGCCCAGATCGAGTCGCTCGTGCCGGGCAGATCGAGCTCGAGCCCGACGACGAGCCCCGGCGGTGGCGCGAGCATCGAGATCGACGACATGTTGATCCCGCTGTCCGACAGGTTCGACGACAGTGCGCGAATCGGCCGATCGTTGACGTACGAGGTCACCATCGACTCGAAGGGAATGCGGTAACCGAGGCGGCGTTCGCTCGTGCCGAGCATGCGGCCTATCATAGGGACTGACATGTGGGATAAAATCGTACCCAGGCTTGTGGAGCGGCCCAAGTTTTCGCAATAAAGGATCGGTGCTGCCACTACCGAAAGTCGCTCGCGGCGAGCTCGCGGCGATCAACGCGCTCGCCGGCTGGCTCGGCGCGAGCCAAGCGATCGGGTCGCGCGTCGCGGCGCTCGCCGGCGGACCGGTCACGGCGCGCGGGCTCGCGCCGGCCACGAGCGATGCGTTCGCCGCGCGCTGCGAGCTCCGTGTACGCGGCGTGTCGATCGAGGTGCGCGGCGGCAACGCCGGCGTGCGCGCCATCGCGCAGCGGGTGCTCGGCGGTCCCAACGAGCTGCCCGCGCCACGGCCGCTCGGCGCGGTCGAGCACGCGATCTGGGCGCTCGTCGTCGCCGCCGCCGTCGAGGATCTCGCGATCGCCGGCGAAGTCTTCGCGTGCGAGGCACCGCTGGTGATCGACGATCCGATCGCGCTCGCCGTTGCGCTGGAGCTCGCCGGCGCGCCGTTCACCGTCGAGCTCGTGATGCCGCGCTCGTTACAGCTGCGCGCCGCGCCGCCGCGATTTCCCGCCTGGGCCGAGCGCGCGGTGGTGGCCGGATGCGTCGTGCTCGGCCGCTGCGCGATCGACCATGCGCTGCTCGCCAAGCTCGCGGTGCGCAGCGTGATCACGCTCGACCGCACGTGCGAGCTCGACGTGCTCGGAGGATCGCTGGGACTGCGCGCGCTCGCCTCGAACGGGCCCGGCGAGGTGGTTGCCGAGGTCGCGACCGGCTATGTTGGTCGCGCGATGTCGCTACCGGACGATGCCCGCGTCGAGCTCACCGTCGGGCTCGGTACCACGCAGCTGTCGCTGCGCCAGGTGCTCGAGCTCTCGGTCGGCCACGTCGTCGCGCTCGGTCGCCCGCTCGCGGGACCGTTCGAGATTCGCGCGGCGGGCAGCCTCGTCGGCAAGGGCGAGCTGGTGGACGTGGATGGCGAGCTCGGCGTGCGCATCGTCAGCCTCGGCGAACAGGAGTGAGATGCCGGTCTACGAATACGAGTGCAAGCAGTGCCACCGCGAGTTCGAGTACCAACAGCGGATGAGCGATCCGGAGAAGACCGTCTGCGAAAATTGCGGCGGCGAGCTCGCGCGGATCATCTCGCGCACGGCGTTCCAGCTCAAAGGCAGCGGTTGGTACAAGGACCTCTACGGCTCGGCGAAGCCTGAGGGCGCCGCTGGCGCGCCGGACAAGGACAAGAAGCTGGCGCCGGGCATCGCGCCGCCGATGGGCGCGCACGAAGGCGGCCCGACGCACGCCGAGTTCACCGGCCAATCGGTGACGAGCGATGGCAAATCGGCCGCCGAGGTCGCGACCGCGGCGGAGACGGCGAAGAGCAAAGGCAAGCCGAGCGGCGGGTCGTCGTCGGGATCGACGGGCGGGACCGGCGGCGGCGGGACCGATCCGTGAGCGGCCAGCGGATCGACGGCAAGGCGATCGCGGCGAAGCTGCGCGGCGAGGTCGCGACGCGGGCCGCGAGCTTGCGTGCAAACGAGCACATCGCGCCGACGTTGGCCGTCGTGCTGGTCGGCGACGATCCGGCTTCGGCGGTGTACGTGCGCGGCAAGACCAAGGCCGCGCGCGAGGCCAATGTCGACGTGCGCGATCACAAGCTGCCGGCGACGGCGACGCAGGCCGAGCTCATGAAGCTCGTGGGCGAGCTCAACGCCGATCCGCTCGTCGACGGCATCTTGGTCCAGTTGCCGTTGCCGCCGCAGCTCGACAGCGATTCTGTGATCCGATCGATCGATCCGGCGAAGGACGTCGATGGCCTGCATCCGACCAACCTCGGCTACCTCGCGCAGGGCCGGCCGGTCGTCGCGCCGTGCACGCCGAAGGGCTGCATGCGCCTGCTCGCCGAGGTCGGCATCGATCCGGCCGGCATGCGCGCGGTCGTGCTCGGCCGCAGCGTGCTCGTCGGCAAGCCGATGGCGTACTTGCTCGCGAACGCGAACGCGACCGTGACGATGTGCCACTCGAAGACCAAGGACCTCGCCGGCGAGGTCCGGCGCGCGGACATCGTCGTCGCCGCGATCGGCAAGCCCGAGCTCGTCGCCGGCGATTGGATCAAGGACGGCGCGGTCGTGCTCGACGTCGGGATGAACCGGCTCGGCGACGGCAAGCTCGTCGGCGATGTCGCGTTCGCCGCGGCGGCGCAGCGCGCGCGCGCGATCACGCCGGTGCCGGGCGGCGTCGGCCCGATGACGATCGCGTGCTTGCTCGAGAACACGATCGAAGCCGCGAAGCGCCGGCGCGGCTAAGCCGTACCGTCGCTCTCGATCTTGCCGATCGCGACGGGCTTGCCGAGCGCGCGTACGAGCACGACCTGGAGATCCGAAAACGGCGGCGGGTTGCCGAGCAGCTCGTCGGCGCCGGCGAGCATCGCTTGCTCGCGATAGCCGGCGTTCGCGGTGATCGCGATCGTCGGCACGCGCGGCGTTTGCGCGTGCGCCGCGCGCAAGATCGCGAGGCCACCTTCGAGGTCGAAGTCGATATCGACGATCGCGACGTCGATCTCGTGCGTCAGCACGCTCGCCGCGATGTTCGCGTCGGCCGCCTGCGTGATCTCGGCCGTGCTGAAGATCGACTTGATGTTGCGCGCGAGCGTCGTGCGATCTTGGCGATCGCCGGAGAGCAGCAGCACCTGCACGCCGCGAAAGCCCGAGACCAGGCGGTCGATCAGCGAGCCGAGCGCCGGCGCGATGTCGGCAAACTCGACGCCGAGGCCCGCCGGGCCGACCGACGGGTCGCCGGGCGGCCGGCGCCACGCGACCACGCCGTTGAGCGAGGTCGTACCCACGGTCGGCACGGTGAGATCGAGCGTCACCGTCGCGCCGGCCGGCACGTCCTCGTCGGTCTCGAGGAACATGCCGCCGCGCGACAGGTTGATCGAGTACGCGACGAGAAATGACGACGCGGTGCGGAACTCGACATGCACCGAGTACGGCATCCGCTGGTGCTCGCGCTCCGACACGATCGGATGCGCAGTATCACATGGCGATGGCCACCAGCTCCATCGCTACAGCAGACGATCGAGAACGCGCTCGAGATGGTCGAGGTTGAGATATCGGATCTCGATGTGGCCCGATTTGCCGGGCTCGTCCTCGCGGATCGTCACGGGACCGCCGAGCGCGCGCGTGAGCCGCTCTTCGAGATCTCGGACATTGGCCGACTTCTCGGGCTTCGCCGCAGCTGCGGGCTTCGCAGGCTCGCGCGCCTTCTTGACGAGCGCTTCGGTCGCGCGCACGGACAGCCCCTTCGCGACCACCGCGCGGGCCGCGCGCTCCATCTCGGCAGCGCGCTCGAACCCGAGCAGCGCGCGTGCATGGCCCATGGTGAGGCGTTCGTCCTCGACGAGCTGGCGCACGGCCGGCGGGAGCTTGAGCAGCCGGATCGAGTTCGCGACCGTGCTGCGATCCTTGCCGATGCGCTCGGCGACCTGCTCTTGGGTCAGCGTGAACTCGTCGATCAGCCGCTGATAGGCGGCCGCTTCTTCGAGCGGGCCGAGATCGGTGCGCTGCAGGTTATCGACGAGCGCCCGCTCGAATGCCTGCTGGGTGTCGACCTCTTGCACGACGACCGGGACGTCGTGCAAGCCGGCGCGCTGCGCCGCGCGCCACCTGCGCTCGCCGGCGATCAAGAAGTAGCCGCCGCCTTCGCTCGCGGGCCGCGGCCGCACGACGAGCGGCGCGATCACGCCGTGCACGCGGATCGATTCGGCGAGCTCGGCGAGCTGCGCCTCGTCGAACTTGCGGCGCGGCTGCTCGGGGCTCGGGTAGAGCTGCTCGATGCCGGCCTTGAAGTACGTCGGCTTCTCGCTATCGAGACGCCGGACCGAGTGCGGCGACGGCGCCGTCGGCAACAGCGCGGACAAGCCGCGGCCGAGCCCTTTCTTCTTCGCGTCGCGCGGGTCGGTCATCATGCGGCAGATTCGCCTTTCGACGCGTGCGTGATCAACATGCGGGTCAGGAACTCGTCGGCGACGGCCAGGTAGCTCTTGGTGCCCGGGCAGCGCAGATCGTAGAGCAGGGCCGGCTTGCCGTGGCTCGGCGCCTCGGACAGCCGCACGTTGCGCGGGATGGTGGTCTCGAGCACGCTGTCGCCGAAAAACTTCGCGACTTCGGCGCGCACTTGGGTCGCGAGGTTCATGCGGCCGTCGAACATCGTGAACAGCACGCCGTCGATCTTGAGGTGCGGGTTGTACGCGGCGCGGACTTTCTCGATCGTCGCGGTCAGCGCGGAGAGCCCTTCGAGCGCGAAGTACTCGGCCTGCATCGGCACCACCACGCCGTCCGCCGCGACGAGCGCGTTGAGCGTCAAGATGCCGAGCGACGGCGGGCAATCGATCACGACGTAGTCGTAGCGCGCGGCGACCGGCGCGAGAATATTCGCCAAGAATCGCTCGCGCGACTCGGCGCCGATCAGCTCGATCTCGGCGCCGACCAGATCCGTCGTCGCCGGCGCGACGAACAGCGTCGGGATATCGGTCGCGCGGATCACGTCGTCGAGCGTGACCTCGCCGACGAGCGCGTCGTAGACCGTGAGCTCGACCTTGTCGCGCGGGTAACCGACGCCCGACGACGCGTTGCCTTGTGGATCGAAGTCGACGAGCAGCACGCGATGGCCGCGCGACGCGATCGACGCGGCGAGGTTGATCGCCGTGGTCGTCTTGCCGACGCCGCCCTTCTGGTTCGCCACCGCGACGATACGAGTCATCACCAACGCGTATCACCCGCATACGACAGTCACGACTTTCCGACTCGCTTGCGAAAAAAT
Organism: Kofleriaceae bacterium; assembly: GCA_036271395.1. Classification (GTDB taxonomy): domain Bacteria; phylum Myxococcota_A; class Polyangia; order Haliangiales; family Haliangiaceae; genus JABFXX01. The sequence continues at coordinate 33,883 of DATBAS010000149.1, read as the reverse complement.
TTGGTTCCACTCCCGGACCGGCATACTTTGTAGCCAGATGTAGGACATGTGGGCATGTCCTCGAAGGAGCGCCAATGTCGTCTGGAATTCCGCGTATTTACACGTCGTTTGCCGAGTTCGAGCGCGAGGAGTTGCGCCGGTTGGATTCCCTCCACACATCCGTCGACGATCTCGTCGAGGAACGCTTCGCCGAAGACGGCGATTTCGGCCAAAGCGATCAGCCGCGCCGTCGCGGTCGGCCGCGCAAGAACCCGCGCTGACAGTCGTGTCGTAGTCGGTTCGAAAATTCATCGCGCCGATCGTTCGCGCGACACGCGCGCGCGCTTCGCGACGTGGCACGACTGCTGCTGATGCCAAACGCGTGGTTCTGACGCGCCGGTTGGTGTTCGCCGCGTTTGCCGCATGGACGATCAGCGTCGCGATCGGATTGCTCTGCCGCGCGCCGCTGACCGGCGACGAGGCGGCGTACGCCCTGATCGCGCGCGGCGACGGGGAAGCGTGGCTGTACCGATCGCGCGGCGTGGTCGCGTTCGCCGAGCTCGGCGCGTGGCTCGCGGGCGGCGATGCCGACGAGCGCTTGCTTCGCCTGCCGATGCTCGTCGCGGGACTGCCGCTCGTGTTCGCCGTCGCCGCGGTCGGCAGCCGCGCGTTCGGCGCGCGCGCGGGCGCGATCGCCGCGGCGATCATCGCGGGCGCGCACCCGTTCGTGCTCCGCGGCTTCGAGCTCCTCGGCGATGTGCCCGCGACCGCGTGCTTGCTCGGCGCGATCGCGATCGCGATTCGCGAGCTCGCCGATCCGGACCGGCCGGCCAGCTATCAGCTCGTCGGCGTCGCGCCGCTGTGCGCGGCGGCGCTCTATCTGCGCTACGCGAGCACGCTCGTGATCGGCTTGATCGGCGTTGCCGCGCTGGTGTGCTTCTGGCGTTCGATTCGCGCGCGGCCGGGGCCGGCGATCGCGACGGTGATCGCGTTCGGCGTGCTCGTCGCGCCATTCGCGATCGCCTCGACGCGCGCGACCGGCTCGCCGATCGGCGTGCTCGAGCTCGCCGGCGACGTTTCGGGCCGCACGTGGTTCGCGCGCGGCCTGCTGATCTATCTGTTCGCGAATCCGCTGCACAGCTACGGCGTGCTCGCGCCGATCGCGATGCTCGCCGGCCTGCGGGGGCTGCGCCGCGCGCGCGATCCGGCGCAGCGGTTCATCGCGGCCATCGCGATCGGTCAGATCGTCGTGCTCGGCCTGGTCAGCCACGCGAGCTCGCGGTTTATCTTCGTCGCGATCGCGCTGCTCGTGGTGCTCGGCGCCGACGTGCTCGATCGCGCCATCAGGTCGCCGGCGCGGCGCAAGCTCGCGCTCGGCGTCATGGCCGCGAGCTGGCTCGGGATGGCGGTCGCGATGGTGCCGCTACAACGCCACCTCGCGCACGGCCTCGACGACCTGATGGCTTCGGCCGACGCGATTCGCGGCGATTCGCATGGCGCGCCGTGCACGGTCGTCGCGCGCGCGCTGCCGCAGCTGATGTGGTACTCGCGCTGTGCCGGCTGGAGGTACGTCGGCCGCGCGAACCCGCCGATCGAGCTCGGGCCCACGCGCTACTGGTACGCGGCCGACACGCCGAAGCGGCCGATCGATGCCGCGGCGCTCGGCGTGCACGCCACGCCGGTGGGACCAGCCTGGCGGCTCGAGCCGTGCTACGGCTCCGCGAGAGCCAACCAACCATGTGCGGCCGCTACACGGTGACCAGCCCAGCCGATGCCGCGCGCGAGCTCGAAGCCGCGATCGATCCGGCGGCGCCGCAGAGCGAGTGGTGGAAGGCGCGGTTCAACGTCGCGCCGACGCAGCCCGCGCCGGTCGTGATCGTGAAAGCCAACACGCGCGTGCTCGAGCTGATGCGTTGGGGGCTCGTCCCGTTCTGGGGAACCAAGCCCGGTGCGAGATCGCCGCTGATGATCAACGCGCGCGTCGAGTCGCTGAACGCGAAGGCGATCTTTCGCGACGCGCTCGAGCGCAAGCGCTGCCTGGTGCCCGCCGACGGCTTCTTCGAGTGGGCGAACAAGACGCCGCTGTACATTCATCCGCGCGATCGCAGAGTCGTCGCGTTCGCTGGCTTGTGGGCGCGCGCCGGCGAGCTGCACAGCTTCACGATCATCACGGGCAAGCCGAATGCGTTGGTCGCACCGATCCACGACCGCATGCCGATCGTCCTCGAGAAGTCGGCGTGGGCGGCGTGGCTCGATCCCGCGAACGCCGATCCGAAAGCGCTGCTCGGCATTCCCGCAGTCGGCGACTGGATCGCCGAGCAGGTGTCGACACGCGTGAACAAGCACGCGAATGACGATGCCGAATGCATTGCTCCGATCACCTGACATTTGCGTCGGAGTAGCGACGAGTGCGCGCTTCGCGTCGGTCGACTCACGAGTGACTACACGTAGACGTGAGTCGTCATACGTGATCTTCAATGACGCGATCTGTATCGAGCAATTCTGATTGTGAGCTCGCAATGCGTTCGTGCATTGTTTTGCACAGGGGGAAGGGGCAAGGGGTCACAGCTCACGCAGGAGGAGACGTCATGCGTACATCGCTCGTTCTCGGCATCGCGTTCGCACTGTCTGCGCCGGTCGCGGCATTCGCCGACGTCTACGACATCCACGTCGGCGGCATATGCAGTACGAACTTCTCCGGCGGCAACGGCAACGGCCGGCTGGGCTCGTGGTCCGGCGAGACCAGCATCGACGCCTATGTCGATCAGAACAACAGCATGGACACCGCGACGACCGACCTCGCGCAGACGCTGAACGCGTACTGCACCGGTAGCAACCTCTGTTATCTGTACGTGTACTCGAACGGTGGCGCGGTCACCTCGCGCACATTTTCGATCTACGGCGACGCATGGAACATCGGCTACATCGTCGCGTCGGCGAGCAACGAAGGCGGCAGCGAGCTCGGCGGCACCGGCTGGGTCGGTCAAGTGTTCGGCGGCTGCTATCTCGCCGGTCACATCGGCGTGAGCGACAACCGCAACGGCTGGAACCACGATGACACCGGTGGCGTTGTCACCGGCATGATCGGCGGCGACGGCTGGCTCGCGCCGTACGCGCAATCGGCGATCTTGCCCGGCCACGACGACGGCGCGGTCGCCGAAGAATCGTCGGGCGGCTACGCGTCGACCGGCAGCTATTCGTCGATCTGCTACGGCGGCAAGTGGACCAATCACCAAGCGTGGTGGTCGTGCGAGTACGGCGATCTGAACCACTACGACATGAAAGAACGCGGAATCTGCGACGACGGCGGCGCCACCGGCTGCAAGAACTGACGGCGCATGTCGCGCGGCCCCAAGCTACTCGCGCTCGGCGCGGGCGTGATGATGGTGGCGGCGATCGTCGCGATCGTCATGCTACAGGTCGCGCCGGAGCACTCGCATGCTGCCGCGACGTCGCACGATCACGCGGCGCCGTCGGCGCAGCCGATCGCGCTCGGCATGGCGCGGCTGCCGGGCTACGCCGATCGCGCCGAGTCCGGGCTGTCGGCCGACGACCCGCTCACCGCGTATCGCCGCGCGAACGTCTATCCGCCGACGTCGCATCCGCTGACCCGCGACCACGACGATCTCATGCATCCCAACCGCCGCCACGAGACCGAGCGGCCGATGGACGACGATGCCGACACCAAGTTCTTGTTCACCGCCGATCGCTACTTCGTGATCGGCGATGGCACGATCGCGCCGAAGCTGGAGGTCAACAAGCTCGGCGTGCCGGTGTCCGTGCAGATCACCGCCGCGTACGCGGTCGTGCTCGATCCGACCCGGCCGAACGCCGTCGCCGAGCAAGTGCCGATCGCATTCACCGGCGCGGGCGCGTCGTGGTCGACCGTGTTCACGCCGAGCACGCTCGGGCTGCTGCCGCGACAGACCACGATCGGCATGTACGTCGAGTTCGAGACCGCGACCGCGCACCAGCACGCGCACTTCGATTTTCAGTACACGCCCGCATCGGGCATCCCGGCGCGGTTCACCGGCGCGTTCCGCGACGAGGTCATCGACGGCTCGCTCGTCGTGCACGCCGGCGTCAACGTCTCGCGGGCCGGGCGTTACCTGATCGACTGCAACATCTACGACGACAACGGCGAGCCCGTCGGCTGGTCGCGTTTCAAGGGCGAGCTCGCCGCCGGCGACGCGACGGCGGATCTATCGTTTTTCGGTAAGGTCATCACCGACGCGAACGCGACCGGGCCGTTTCATATCGGCGAGCTGCGCGGCGCGCGGTTCGATCCGGGCAACGAGCCCGACCTCGAGCAGATGCCGTCGTTCACCGGCACGTACGCGACGGACGCGTATCCGACGACCGCGTTCTCGACCGCCGACTACGACAGCCCGCAAAAGCAGCAGATGATCCAGCTGCTATCGCAAGAGCAAGCACGCGGCGTTCATCTCGGCGCGGCCGCGCACGCGAGCGAATAGCCTGCGCGCTCGCGCGGTGCAATTCGGGTAGCGCGCCGGTGGCCGCGTGACTACGGTGTGCGCGCATGCACCTCGAGGTCGCCGACGCGCGCCGGCTCGCCGACGCCGAGCGTACGCTCGGCGAGACGCCGGCCGGTTGCACGTGGCTCGACGATCGCACGATCGACGACCTCGAGCTCGGTCGCGCATTCGCGGCGATCGATCGCACGCACACGCCGATCGGCGGTCAAGCGCTGTGGCGGATGCTCGCGGCACCCGCGGATGACCCCGCCGTGCTCGCCGCGCGCGAGCGTCGCTTGGCGCAGCTCGCCGATCCGGCGCTGCGCGCGCGCGTGGTCGGTGCGCTCGGCGCTGGGACTGCAGCCGACGCGCCGCACCTGCCGCGGCTGTTGTGGGACGCGCCGCCGATCGCGCCGCGTGGCCGCACGATCGCGCTGCTCGGCGGCACGTTCGTCGCGTGCCTGCTGCTCGCGCGGTTGTGGCCGCCGCTGCTCGTCGGCGCGATTGCGGTGATCGCAGCGAACCTGTTGTTCGACGATTGGTCGAAGCTCGGCACGTCGCTGCACGCGCGCGCGCTCGAGCTGCTCGGCGGCGCGCTCGGCCGAGCGACCGCGCTCGTCGCGATCGTGCCCGACGCCGCGATCGCACGCGACGTCGCGGCCGTGCGCGGTCGGTTGCGCCGCCGCCTCGCGGTCCTCGCCGTGCGCGACCCGTTCGAGCTGCTCGAGGTCGTGCGCGCCGCGTTGCTCGTGCGCGTGATCGTCGTGCGCAGCGCGCTCGGCATCGTCACCGCCGAGCGCGAACGGCTGCGGCGGATCGTCGTGTGGCTCGGCGAGCTCGATGCGCTCGCGTCGATCGCCGCGCTGCGTGCCGAGCGGCCGGATGCGCACCTGCCCGAGCTCGCCGCGGACGCGACGCCGCACATCGACGCGCGCGGCCTCGTCGATCCGTCGATCGATGGCGCGATCGGCAACGAGCTCGTGCTCCATCACGGCGGCTTGCTCGTTACCGGCAGCAACATGTCGGGCAAGTCGACGCTGCTGCGCGCGATCGGGCTCGCCGCGATCTTCGCGCAATCGATCCACACGACGTTCGGCCGCTGGCGCGCGAGCTTGATGCGCGTGCGTGTCGTGATGCGCATCGCCGACGATCCGGCGCGTGCGCTGTCGACGTTCGCGGTGGAAGTCGCGGCGATCGGCGAGCTCGTGCGTGCGGCGACCGAGCGCGATGCCGTGCCGAGCCTGTTCGTGATCGACGAGCCGTTTCACGGCACGAATCCGACCGTGCGCGTGCCGATCGTCGTCGCGGTGATCGAGCTGCTCGCCGCGCGCGATCTCGTCGTCGCCGCGACGCACGATCTCGACGTCGCGACCCGGCTCGATACGAGCCTCGTGCGCGGCTTCTTCGACGAGCTGCCCGACGGCAGCTTCGACCGCACGCTCAAGCCCGGCGTGGCGCGCTCGTCCAACGCGGTCGCGATCTTGCGCCGCGCCGGCTATCCCGCGGCGATCTTGGATCGCCTCGCATAGTCACTTCGCGCCGGCCGAGCCGTACATCGCGCGCATCTGCTGCTTGTATGCGGCCATCGTGCCGAGGCCGATCGCGACGCGCCGCTCGTCGACGTGCGCTTCGTCCTCGATCGGGTCGGGAACGCCGTCCTTGAATTGCGTGCCGAAACGCTGCGGCCGGCCGTCGTGCACCGCGACGCGATCGTAGAGGTAGGCGTAGTCGCGCGCATCGACCTCGCCCGGCTTGACGAGCGGCTCCATCAGGCCGAGCGCGCGCTTCGCGAAGTCGGGATCGAGATCGGCGTGTTGCACGAGCAACCACGCGGCGTGCGCGCCGTCCTCGCCGACCAGCGTCTTGCCCGGCCAGCCGAGCTTGTCGACGATCGCATGCAGCGTGACCGTGCGCTGCTTGTCGCCGTCGGTCATCGCCGCGAGCAACGGCGCCTGCTCGGCCGAGCCCGCGTTGCGCTTGCTCGCGTCGATCCACGCGAAGCGCTGCGCTTGATCGGTCTCGACCATCGCGAGCAGCTGCTTGCGCACTTCGGGCGCTTTCAGCGCTTGTTCGAATGCAGCCTCGGCCGCGTTCGCCTTTGCGATCGTCGTCGCCCACCGCGGATCTGCGTGTAACGGCACGAGGTCGTCGTCGCTGCCGAGTTGCTTGGTGTCGCGCCATCCCGCGGCGACCGCGCGATCGATCGACGCGAACGCGGCATCGGCGCTGCCGGCCCGCGCTTCGCAGCACGCCTCGTTGTAGAGCGCGCCGTCGGGATGCGGCGACGCCGCGGCCACCTGCGCGTAGATTGCCGCGCAACGCGCGAAGTCGTGGGCGGCGTAGGCGGCGTCGGCATCCGCGGCGCTCGCGGAGCCATTGGGCGTCGCCGTGCGATGGCCGCCGCCGTTGCACGCCAGGAGTAGGCAAAGCCAGATCGATCGCATGTGCCCTCGAACCGGAGCCTATCGCGGTTCATTCCTACAAATGTAGTAGCCCGCGAGCGTTGTTACGTGCGTGTCGTTTCGCATCGCGCGACCCTCGCGCAGACGTTCGAGCTCGCTAGCCGTCGATCTCGTAGTCCTTGAGCTTCTTGTAGAGCGTCGAGCGATCGATCTCGAGGATCGCGGCCGCCTGCGCTTTGTTGCCGTTGGTCGCCGCGAGCGCGGCCAAGATGCCGTCCTTTTCGAGCTCGCGGAGCGAGCGAGCGGCGGCCGGTCTGGGTGGTACGTCGATCACGACTTGCGGCGCCACGACGGTTTCGGAGCCGAGCGGCGGCGTCGGCGACGACGTGCGCGGCTTCGCCGGCGCGGTCGCTTGCGCGAGCACCTGTGGCGGCAAGTCGCCGGCTTGGATCTGTTCGCGATCGCCGAGCACGATCGCGCGCTCGACCGCATTGCGCAGCTCGCGCACGTTGCCCGGCCAGGCGTAGTGCGTCATCGCGGCGAGCGCGTCGGGCGCGAAGCCGGTGATACGGCGGCCGGCCTGATGCCGAAACCGCGCCAGGAAGTGATCGGCGAGCACCGGGACGTCGTCGAGCCGCTCGCGCAGCGGCGGCACCTCGACGTGGATCACGCCGAGCCGATAATAGAGGTCCTCGCGAAACGTCCCGCGCTTGACCATCTCGGCGAGGTCGCGGTTCGTCGCCGCGATCACGCGAACGTCGACCTCGATCGCGCGTTGGCCGCCGACGCGCTCGAAGCGGCGCTCCTCGAGCACCCGGAGAAATTTGGTCTGCAGGCCGAGCGGCAGCTCGCCGACCTCGTCGAGGAACAGCGTGCCGCGATCGGCCATCTCGAATCGGCCGGCTTTTTTCTCGGTCGCGCCGGTGAACGCGCCCTTCTCGTGGCCGAACAGCTCGCTCTCGATCAGCGTTTCGGTGAGAGCAGCACAGTTGACGGCGACGCACGGGCCCCGCGCGCGCCGGCTCGCGCGGTGGATCGCGCGCGCGACCATTTCCTTGCCGGAGCCGGACTCGCCTCCGAGGAGGATCGTGGTGTCCGACGCGGCGACGCGACGCACGAGCTCGAGCACGCGCGCGGCGGCCACCGAGCGTCCGATGAAGTCGCCGCCACCGACGCTGCTTTCGAGCTGCTCCTCGAGCGCGTCGGCGCGTTTCGACAGCTGCTCGCGGGCATCGGCGCCGGCCCATGCCGCGCCCGTGAGCTGCGCGATGCAGCTGGTCGCGAGCGCGTCGGTCTCGGGCCACGGCACCGCGCCGGCGCGATCGACCCAGAGCAGCGCGGCGATGTCGTCGCCGGCGCCGTGGATCGGCGCGGCGATCAGCGCGCGGCCGCCGGTCTCGGCGGTGATGACCTGGCGGCGCGCGAGCACTTTGTCGACGAGATCGCCCGGCGCTTGCAGCTGCGACGACTCGCCCGCGGCGATCGCGGCCGCGAGCGCGACCGGCCGCTTACCCGCCGACAGCACGAACGCGCGATGTGCATCGAGCGCGCTGCGCGCCGCATCGCAGGCGGCGCGGGCGACGGCATCGCGGCCGGTCGCGGCTTCGGCGCGCAATCGATCGCCGAGCGCGGCCAGCGCGGCCAGGTGACGCCGCGCGCGATCGTCGGGCTTGCCGGTCAGCGCGAACAGCGCCGACGTCGACACTTCCATCGTCACGTGGCTCGATGCCTTGGTCAGCAGCGCGCCGTCGACGGGCAAGAATGCGAGCCGCGTCGCGCCGAGCACGATCTCGTCGCCGGCCTCGAGGCGATGTGCGCCGCTCGCCGGCGGGGGCGCGCCGTTGATCAGCGTGCGCGGCTTGCCGGTGTCGTCGACCCACGCGAGGGCGCCATCGCGCAGCTCGATCAAGCCGTGCTGGCGCGACACCGTCGGATCGCTCAGCTGCACCAGATTGCCGTCGCCACGGCCGATTCCGCCGCCGCGCAATGGCAGCTCGAACTCGCGGCCGGCATCGGGGCCCTCGAGCACGACCAGGCGCGCCAGCGACATGCCGATATCGTACCGCCGGTGGTACCGTTCGCGGGGTGAAGTGGCTCGCGATCGCCTGTGTGCTCGCCGCGTGCGGCGCGCAGCAAACGACCGGCTCCGGTGCCGGCAGCGGCTCCGCGGTCATGTACGCGAAGAAGGTCGTCGTCGAGTGGGGGATCCACGCCGACGACGCCGACCAGACGAAGACCGACGTGTTTCTCCAGACCAACGACGACGAAGGCCGTCAGATCAGCTATCCGGTCGGCACGTACGACGGCGAGTGCCGTCAGTTCCATCCTGCCCCCGAGATGGGCGCGGTCAGCGGCGTCGCGTGCTCGGTCGGGCCGAACATCGTCGAGATCCACGCGGTCGTGCACGACGAGGACATCGTCGTGCTCCGGCTGCGCAGCGACCCGCAACATCCGCCCGATCCGATGGCGCGCGAAGAAGTCACGCGGGTGAAGATTCCGCGCGGCACGGGCATCCATCACTGAGGTAAAATACCGGCGATGTCGCGCTCGTCGTTTGCGCTGCTCGCGGTGGTCGCCGCGGTTTGGGCACCGGCGTGCGTCGTCGATCGACACGCCGATCCGGATCCGTCGATCGTCGAGCCGCGCACGTGCACGGTCGACGTCGTGGTCACGAGCGACAGCGCACCGACGAGCGTGCCGCTCGGGCTCGATGCGAGTGGGCAGGTCGTGTGCCTGCACTTGGACGCGACGAAAGTCGGCGCGGCGCACTTCGTGGCATCGACCGCGCTCTACGCGGGCGACAGCTCCGGCGTGATCGTCGTGTTGCAAGATCCCGATCGCGGCATGCTGCAAGATGGCTGGGACGTCACGCCGGAGATCAGCGACGCCAGCGACGACGACCACACGTACGCGAACGTCGAGTGGAACGCGCCCGGTCACGAGCTCACCGAAGCGATCTTGTGGCTGCGCGCGCCGCAGCATCCGATCGCGACGACGCTGCAGCTGTCGCTCGTCTCGCCTTAGCGCCGCTTCGCGACGAACGCTTCGAGCCACGTCCGCTCGCCCGCACCGATGTTGAGGAACTCGATGCCGAGGCCGACCGAAGCGACCTCCGATTCTTCGCGCTCGACGACGCGGCGGACCACGCCGGAGACGTGCACCGGCGGTCCGCCGTCGACGAGCAACGTGAGCTCGCACGAGGTGCCGAGCGGCTCGAGCACCTGCGTGCACACGAACACACCGCTCGTGCTGAGGTCGCGCGTGGTCGCTTCGATCTCGAGCTCGCTCGAGATGTAGAGCAAGTGCAGCTCGATCGAGTGCCGCTCGTGGCGGCGGCGGTTCAGCGGGTTGTCGTCGAGCTTGGTCGTCGCGGCGGCGCGGAAGCCGCCCCATCGGTAGTGACACGTCGCGCACTCGTCGTCGTCGTAGCTCACTGCGGCGCCGCAGCGCGGGCAGCGCTGGTTCGCGGGCAGCGGCGGCGGCACCGTGACGGGAACCTTGGTGGTCGCGACGCGCGCGTGCGCCACGCCCGAGTGCGTCGCGAGCTCCGTGAGATCCAAGGTCACCGGCTCTTCGAGATCGCCGCTCGGGATGCGAATGATCAGCTCGCGCGTGCCGACGAGGATGTGATCGCCGTCGAGCACGCGGATCGGCGACTTCACCGAACGGTGGTTGAGCAACGTGCCGTTCGAGCTGTCGAGATCCTCGACGAACACGTCGTCGTGGCGGCGCACGATCTTGAGGTGGCGCCGCGACACGCTGGGATCGTTGAACCGCAGCGAGCAGCCGATGTCGCGGCCGATCACCGTCTCGCCGATCGGCAGCTCGACGGCATCGCCGAGATATTCCAGATAAACCCGCGCCACTCAGCGACGAACGTACTCCGTGAGGCCACTGCGGTGGCGCTCGAGGATGAAGAAGTTCGTCGGGATTCGCAGCGGCCCGACCGCGTAGTACGCCTTGCCGAGGAACAGATCGGGATTGTCGGGGTCGACTTGGACCACGTAGTCGCGCAGCCCGTTCGTGGGGTCGAGCTTGGCGTTTCCGCCCTTGCTGTAATCGAGCAGCACGGCGTGCAGGTACGTGTTGTCGCGCGCCGTCGAATCGACCGCGGCGACTTGATAGAACCCGAACCGCTTCGGCTCGCGATCGGTCGGCTTCAAGTGCCAGCGCCCGTCGAGCACGTTGCGGCCGACCGGGATGTTGTAGCCCATGACGCGACCGTCCTCGCCGCGAAAAAAGCCTTTGACGAACTTCTTGATCCCGGCGAGCTGCGCGAGCGGCAGGTAGTCGTTGAGCGGCAGATGATTGATGCCGCGAAACTCCCAGCCGACGAGCGCGTCGAGCTGCGGCGTGACGCCGCGGACGAACACGCGCTCGAGCTCGTGCATCGGCGTTTGCTCGAGCTGGAGCGCGCGGCGCGATGGAAACGGCGGCGGCGCGGGTGGTTCAGGGCGAATCGGGGCGATGCGAGCAGCAGCAGCAGCGGTCATTGCAAATACCTCCGGGCGTTGTCGATGACGTGGCCAGCGGCGCGCGTGGCGAGCGCCATGATCGTCTCCATCGGGTTCACGCGGCACGGCGACGGAAACAGCGATGCGTCGCTCACCATCAAGCGATCCGTATCGTGGACGAAGCCGTACGCATCGGTCACCGACGCGAGCCGGTCGGTGCCCATGCGCGCCGTGCCCATCATGTGGACGGTGACGACTTCCCAGCCGCTCGGCGGAATCGGCGCGCCGAGCAAGCGCCGCGCTTCGTCGGCGCTCGCGAGCTCTTGCGCGTGATGGAATGGCAGCAACACGCGTTTCGCGCCGGCGGCGAACAGCAGCTCCGACAGCAGCACGAGCCCGCGCTGCATGTTCGCCGCGTCGTGCGGCGACAGCTGATAGAACGCCTGCGGTCTGCCGCCGATCGTGCGCACGCGGCCGGTCGTCGTGTCCTCGCAGAGCAAGCCCGCGACCACCATCTTGTCGTAGTCGGCCATCAGCGCGCCGAGCTGGCGCCCGCGATGCGGCACCGACATCGCGACGATCGACGGCGGCAGGTTCACGGCCGCGAAGCAGCCCAGGTTCTGATCGGCGAACTCGCGGACCTGAAATGCTTGGTGCGCGCCTTTCCAGCCCGTGACGTCCTCGTCGAAGATCGCTACGACCTTGACGTTGGGATGCAGCGACAAGTTTCCGCCGAGCTGGCCGCTGCGTGACGGAACGCCGCTGCGCTCGAGCAGCGCCGGCGTGTGGATCGATCCGCACGCGGCGACCACGAGCTTACTGCGCACGACCACGTGATGGCCGGCCGCGCTCTTGGCGATCACGCCGGTCGCGCGCTTGCCGTGAAACGTCACGCGCGACACGCGGACATCGGCGTAGACCCGCGCGCCGAAGTGCAGGGCGCGCGGGATGTAGCTGACCAGCGCGCTTTGCTTCGCGCCGGTCGGACAGCCGAACGCGCACCGGTTCGAGCCGACGCAGTGCGCCTGGTTGCGCAGGTTGCCGACGATCTTCCAGCCCTTCGCGTCCGCGCCCTTCTTGAGCAGCCAGTTGTCGTTGCCGATCGCGTCGTCGTCCATCGCCGCGACGTGGATGCGCTTCTCGACGCGCTCGTAGTACGGCTCGAGCGCGCGGGCGGTGAGATCGTCGATCCCGGTCTCGTCGCGCCAACGGGCGAGAATGTCGTCGGGCGTGCGCCATGACATTCCGCCGTTGATCACCGTCGAGCCGCCGACCGCGCGGCCCTCTTGAAACATGATCGGCGGGTTGCCGATCGCGATCGTCGCGCCGCCGTCGCGATAGAGCTGGCGCACCATCTGCGACGTGTTCGCGGTGAAATCGCGCGTCTGGTAGTAGCTGCCTTCTTCGAGCACGACGACGTCGAACCCGGCCTCCGCGAGCTCGGCCGCGATCGGCGCGCCGCCGGCACCCGAGCCGATCACGACGGCGTCGCAGTCGATCACGAGATCGTGCGTGACGTCGGCCCGCGTGAAGACGTTGCGCGGGCGAACGGCCGCTTCGTGGAGCGCGACCATCAGGCCACTTCCTTCTTCGCGACCGGCCGCAGTGGATCGGACGCGAGGATCTGCGCTTCTTGCGCGGCCACGTCGGCGGCGTAGACCGTCAGCCGCTTCTTCGTCACCTGCTCGATCCACGGGCCGACGCGGTAGCCGACGCGCTCCATCATCGCGGGCTGCTCGTAGCAGGCGAGCGACATCAACTGATTGATCGCGCGCGCGAACTGCACGTGCATCGGCGTGATGCCGTGCTCCCAGCTCGCGTAGTAGCGCTCGGCGGCGGCGCCGCGCAGCGCGCGCGCGCGGTGGCGAAACCGCGGCAGCGCGCCGACGTCGTACGCGATGAAGCCGGTCGGCAAGATCCGCTGCAACAGCGCCGGCGTCGCGCCGAACGTGAGCGCCATGTGATCGACGATCGCGTCGGCCAGCGCGTGCGCTTCGGGCGGGCAGATCACCGGCACGAGCGACGTCAGCACCGCGCGCGCGGTCGGCGAGTGCGCATACGTCACGCGAGCACCTCCAGCGCCGCCGACAGCTTGCTGTCGTGGCGATCCAAGTACGAGCTCATCAGCGCGACCGCAGCGTCGGCATTGCCGGCTTCGAGCAACTCGAACAGCTTGCTATGAACCACGACGTAGTCCTCGGGTGGCCGCAGCACCATGCGCAGCTCGTCAGCGGCGTCGAGCCACAGCTCGGCCATGCGGTTGAGCAGCCACAACCCCGGCGTGAACCGCGCGGCTTCGGCGACCGCGCGCATGACCTCGAAGTCTTCGCGCACGTACGTCGGCGAGTCGCGCAGCGCCCACGCGCGGGCCATCGCCGCGCGCGCGTGATGCGTGCCGCCCTTCGGGATCCGCGTCGCGGTCAGCCGGATCACCTCGAGCACGAGCGCGCGGCGGATCGCGAGCAGGTCGAGCAGGATGCGGCTGATCGACGGTTGGCCGTCGGCCGGCTTGCCGTAGCGCAGGTAAGCGGCGATCACTTCGATCGACCAGTCGCGATACGGCCGCACGACGATGCCGGAGCCGCGACGAGGCTCGACGAGGTTCCACTCGTCGAGTCGGCGCAACGCTTCGCGCAGCGTCGGTCGCGACGCGCCGAGCTGGCGCGACAGCTCGCGCTCGGCCGGCAAGCGCACGCCGGCCGCGTACTGGCCGCTCACGATCGCGGCGAGCAGCTTCTCGAAGATGGTGTCGATGGCCGTCGTTGGTTCGGGAGAGAGAATCGCGGTCGCCATGGTCTGACCAATTGGTAAGACCAATCGAGCGGCGAGTCAACCAGTTTCGAAATGTCGCGCAACTCGCTTCGAACAAAGCGTTCTTCGCGATCGCGAGCGTCGGAAACGCAGTGTTGGTCCGCGACCTGCGCACGCGTGCGGGACTCGTACAAGGATGCGCGACGGATCGCGCGAGCGATTTCACGGCGATCCGCCGTGGCGCACGTGATGCAAAACGCCGCACGCCATGAAGCGCCTGCTCTTGATCTCGTTCGTCATCGCCTGCGGCAGTCATAGCAACGGCACCTCCGGCGACGGCGGCGGCAACGCCGGCGCGACCGCCGACGGATTTCCCGGCTGCCACCAATTGACCGAGGCGTGCGCCGCCGACGGCGATTGCTGCTCGAACCGGTGCAGCGGCGGCGAGTGCTTGCCGGCTGGAACGTGCACCGGCGCCGGCGAGTCCTGCGTCGACGGCCCGACGAACCCGTGCTGCAGCGGCCGCTGCGAGCCGGTCGAGGGCCAGACCGGGGTCACGCAGTGCATCGCCGAGTGCGTGGCCGACGGCCAGACCTGCGCGAAAGCCACCGACTGCTGCAGCCTCGATTGCCACGCCGGCGTCTGCGGCGGCGCCGAGTGCGGGCAAGAGAGCCAAGCGTGCGCGGCGAATGCCGACTGCTGCTCGAACATCTGCATGGACACCGGCAACGGCGTGGTCTGCCAGCTCGACGCGGCGAACACCACCTGTCGCGGCATCGGCGAGAACCGCAGCTCCGGCCCGCAGAGCGGCTGTTGCTCGCTGGTTTGCGACAACCAAACCCAGCGCTGCGATGCGGGCAGCGCCACGTGCGCGGCGCAAAACGGCGCGTGCACCGTCGACGATGACTGCTGCCATGGCGCGTGCGATACGACCACGCACACGTGCCAGGTCGCGTGTGTCGCGGCGTCCGGCGCGTGCACGACCGACGCACAATGCTGCAGCAGCGTGTGTACGAACGGCTCGTGCGCGGATCTCGGCTCGGCGTGCGGGGCGGTCGGCTCGGCGTGCACGAGCGGCGCGCAATGCTGCTCGGACATATGCACCGGCGGCTTCTGCGAGCAACTGATCCAGTAGCCCAAACGCGGCCGCCCAGCGCGCGCAAGATGTAGGACACCTCGCCGACGACAAATGCGCCCGGCATTACGGGCAGGTCGGCTTGACGATCATCGATCGCCCTCGCTAGGTTCCGATCATGACGAAGGCCAAGGCCGGTGGAGAGCAGCCGGTCGAGATTCCCGATACGCTGCCGATTCTTCCGCTGCGTAATTCGGTGCTGTTCCCGGGCGCGATCATTCCGATCGACGTGGGGCGCCGAAAAAGTGTGCGCTTGGTCGAGGACGCGATCGCGAAAGAGCGGCCGGTCATCGGCATCCTCACGCAGAAAGATGCGCGGACCGAAGATCCGGGCTCGGGCGACCTCTACATGGTCGGCTGCGCCGCGCGGATCCTGAAGGTCATCAAGCTCGCGAAGGACAACTTCAGCGTGATCTTGCAGGGCGTCTCGCGCTTCGAGGTCTCCGCGTTCGACGGCAACGAGCCGTTCTTGTCGGCGAAGATCCGCAGCGTGCCGGACCCGACGACGTCGGATGTCGAGCTCGACGCGCTCGTGATGAACTTGAAGGACATCGCGAAGCGCGTCGTCAAGCTGATGCCGGAGCTGCCGAAAGAAGCCGGCGCGCTGGTCGACAGCGTGACGGAAGCCGGCCATCTCGCCGATCTGATCACGAGCCACCTCGAGCTCGAGGTCGGCGAGAAGCAGGACGTGCTCGAGACGTTCGATCTCAAGACGCGCACGCGCAAAGTCCTCCAGTTCCTGTCGCGCCAGCTCGAGGTCTTGAAGGTCCGCGAGCGAATCAACACGCAGGTTCAAGAAGAGATGGGCCGCAACCAGCGCGAGTACGTGCTGCGGCAACAGCTCAAGGCGATCAAAGAAGAGCTCGGCGAGCTCGACGACGGCGGCGGCGATCTCGACGAGTTCGGCGAGAAGATCGCGAAAGCGAAGATGCCCGAGGAAGCCGAGAAGGTCGCCAAGAAGCAGCTCGATCGGCTCAAGGGGATGCAGCCGTCGAGCGCCGAGTACACGGTCACGCGGACGTACCTCGAGTGGCTCGTCGAGCTGCCCTGGTCGATCTCGACCGACGATCACATCGAGCTCGCCGAGGTCCGCAAGTGCCTCGACGATGACCACTACGATCTCGACAAGGTGAAGAAGCGCATCGTCGAGTACATGGCGGTCCGCAAGCTCAAGAACGACAAGAAGGGCCCGATCCTGTGCCTCGCAGGCCCGCCGGGCGTCGGCAAGACGTCGCTCGGGCGCAGCGTCGCGCGCGCGATCGGCCGCAAGTTCGGCCGGATCTCGCTGGGCGGTGTGCGCGACGAGGCCGAGATCCGCGGCCACCGGCGCACGTACGTCGGCTCGCTACCGGGTCGCATCGTGCAAGGCATCAAGAAGGCCGGCACGAACAACCCGGTGTTCGTGCTCGACGAGATCGACAAGCTCGGTCACGACTTTCGGGGCGACCCGGCGTCGGCACTGCTCGAAGTGCTCGACCCCGAACAGAACAACACGTTCAGCGATCACTACCTCGAGGTGACGTTCGATCTGTCGAAGGTGCTGTTCATCGCGACCGCGAACCAACTCGATCCGATCCCGTGGGCGCTGCGCGATCGCCTCGAGATCATCGAGCTGCCGGGCTACACGCGGCAGGAAAAGAAGATGATCGCGCGCAAGTTCCTCGTGCCCAAGCAGCTCGACGATCACGGCTTGACGGCCGAGCGCTGCGAGATCACCGACGACGCGATCTTCGAGGTCGTCGACAGCTACACACGCGAAGCCGGCGTGCGTAACCTCGAGCGCGAGATCGGCAGCGTGTGCCGCGCGGTCGCGGTCAAGGTCGCCGAGGGCCAGGCCAAAGATCACGAGGTGATCTCGTCGGCGGTCGTCGAAGAAGTGCTCGGGCCGAAGCGGTTCGTCAGCGAGGTCGCGGAGCGCGTCGGCGAGCCCGGCGTCGCGACCGGCCTGGCGTGGACCGCCGTCGGCGGCGACATCTTGTTCATCGAAGCGACCAAGATGCCGGGCAAAGGCAAGCTCACGCTGACCGGCCAGCTCGGCGACGTGATGAAGGAGTCGGTGACCGCGGCGCTGTCGTTCGTGCGCGGTCGTGCGGCCGCGCTCGGCCTCGATCCCGGCAACTTCCTCGAGAACGTCGATCTGCACGTCCACGTGCCGGCCGGCGCGGTTCCCAAAGACGGCCCGTCGGCCGGCGTGACGATGTACACGGCGCTGGTCTCGCTGCTCACCGGCGTGCCGGTTCGTCCCGACGTCGCGATGACCGGCGAGATCACGCTGCGCGGCAACGTGCTCCAGATCGGCGGCCTCAAGGAGAAGCTGCTCGCGGCGCACCGCGCCGGGATCAAGCGCGTGATCATTCCGGATCGGAACCTCAAGGATCTGATCGACGTGCCCGATGAGGTGAAGAGCGAGATGGAGATCCTGTCGGTCAAACGGATGGACGAGGTCTTGGGCTTGGCGCTCAAGGATCCGCCGCCGTCGATCTTGGATCTCGCGAAGGCCGCGAAGGCCGAGACCGCCGCGACCGCCTGACGCCCGGACGAGCTGACTCGCATCGAGCCGGCGGTCGCGCTCGTCGACGAGCAGGCTGCACACCGGCCGTGCCCGACGTGCGGCGCCGGGATGGCGACGTGTCGCCTCGAGCCGACCAGGCCACCGCATTGCCGGGTTGGCCGCTCGGCGACTCGCGGTAACTTCGCTGCTTCGCCGTGACCGCCTATCGGACCGCCGGTTCGAATGCCTGCCCTGATTGCAGCGTGCCGTTGCGTCCGTACGGCGCGCGGCTGATCTGCGACGACTGCACCGGTATGTTGATCGGCGTCGACGACCTGCGGCGCGCGGTGGCCGAGATGGGCGGCGGCCGGCTCGAGCTGCCGCTGGTGTCGACCGAGACCGGCGCGCCGTGCCCGACGTGTGCGCGGCGCATGGATCGGTTTCGGCTCGAGGTGACCGAGCACCCGACGGCGTTTCGCGGTCGCTACCTCAGCATGCTCGCGACGAACCTCGTGCGCGCCGAGGCGATCGACCAAGACACGACGTTCCCGGGCTGCCCGGCGCACGGCATGTGGTTCGGCCAAGGCCTGCTCGCCGGCGTGTTCGCACGGATCAACGCGAAGCTCAGCGTCGGGCGCGGCGGCGCTCGCTCCGTCGCCGAACGTGGGTTGCGGATCAGCCAGCGCAAGGTCAAGCCACGGTCGGTCGTGCCGTACCTGAGCCCGAACGCAGGCCGGACGTTGCGCTGCCCGAGCTGCTACGACCCGCTGATCCAGCGCGGCGATCATTGGTCGTGCGAGCGCTGCGCCGGCGTGTTCGTCGAGCCCGAGGCGCTCGAACAGATGATCGCCGAGATGCGAAATGCGCCGTACGAGCTTCCTGCAGCGGCCGGACCGGTCGGAGATCAGCACTGCCCCGTTTGCGACCGGCCGGCGCGCGCCGAAACCCTCGAAGGCCGACCGGTCGGCCGCTGCGCCAGCCACGGTGTCTGGTTCGCGGGCGGCGAGCTGTCGGCCGTCCTGGCCCATGCGGCGCCGATCACCCGGCCGAGTTGGCTGCGCCGTTTGTTCAGGCGCCGATCTTAGGAGCTCGAACCTTGACGCGGTGTTGCCTCGTCCTTAGGTTGGCCAGCAAACAAATCGGCGGGCAACCGCTCGCTTACTTACAAGGAACAATCAGTCATGGGCAAGATCATCGGCATCGACCTTGGCACCACCAACTCCGTGGTTGCGATCATGGAGGGTAAAGAGCCCAAGGTCATCTCCAACGAGGAAGGCGCACGCCTGACCCCGTCGGTGGTCGCCTTCGACGAGAAGGGCGAGGTCTTGGTCGGCCAGATCGCCCGTCGTCAGGCAATCACCAACCCCGAGAACACCGTGTTCTCGAGCAAACGCTTCATCGGACGGAAGTTCTCGGACGCTTCGACGCAAGAAGAAGCCAAGCGGGTTCCGTTCAAGGTCGTCGCGGCCAGCAATGGCGACGCGGCGTTCGAGATCCGCGGCAAGCGATATTCGCCGCCGGAGATCGGCGCACGCGTCCTCATGAAGCTGAAGCGCGCGGCCGAGGAGTATCTCGGCGAGCCGGTGACCGAAGCGGTCATCACCGTCCCGGCGTACTTCAACGATAGCCAACGCCAAGCGACCAAGGATGCCGGCAAGATCGCCGGCCTCGAGGTCAAGCGCATCATCAACGAGCCGACCGCGGCCGCGCTCGCGTACGGCTTGGACAAGACCAAAGAGCAGCTGATCGCCGTGTTCGACATGGGCGGCGGCACGTTCGATATCTCGGTGCTCGAGGTCGGCGACAAGGTCGTCGAGGTCATCTCGACCAACGGCGACACGCACCTCGGCGGTGACGACATCGATCACCGCGTGATGGATTGGCTCGTCGCCGAGTTCAAGAAGGACACCGGCATCGACGTCTCGAAAGACAAGATGGTGCTCCAGCGCCTCAAAGAGGCGGCTGAAAAGGCCAAGATCGAGCTGTCGAACGTCCAGGAGACCGAGATCAACCTGCCGTACCTCACGGCGGACGCGACCGGTCCCAAGCACCTGCTCAAGAAGCTCGCGCGCAGCAAGTTCGAGCAAATGATCGAGGACATCGTCAACCGGGCGATCGAGCCGTGCAAGAAGGCACTCTCGGACGCCGGCAAGAAGGTGTCGGAGATCCACGAGGTCGTGCTCGTCGGTGGCTCGTCGCGCATCCCGCTCGTCCAGCAGAAGGTCAAGGACTTCTTCGGCAAGGAGCCGAACCGGAGCGTCAACGCCGACGAGGTCGTCGCGCTCGGTGCAGCGGTTCAAGGCGGCGTGCTCTCCGGCGACGTCAAGGACATCCTGCTGCTCGACGTGACCCCGCTGTCGCTGTCGATCGAAACGCTGGGCGGCGTCGCGACGGTGCTGATCCCGCGCAACACGACCATCCCGACTCGCAAGAGCGAGACGTTCTCGACCGCCGCCGATAACCAGTCGTCGGTCGAGGTCCACGTCGCGCAGGGCGAGCGCCCGATGTCGAAGGACAACAAGACGCTCGGCAAGTTCCAGCTGACGGGCATCCCGGCCGCGCCGCGCGGCGTGCCTCAGATCGAGGTCACGTTCGACATCGACGCGAACGGTATCCTCAACGTCGCCGCGAAGGACAAGGCGACGGGCAGCGAGCGCAACATCCGCATCGAGGCGTCGAGTGGTCTGTCGGACGCCGACATCAAGCGCGCCGTCGACGACGCCACGCAGCACGAGGCGGAGGACAAGGCTCGCAAGGAGACGATCGAGGCTCGCAACCAGCTCGACACGCTCGTGTACAGCACGAAGAAGCTGGTGACCGAGAGCGGCAGCAAGCTCGGCGATGCCGACAAGCTGCAGATCGAAGAGGCGCTCAAGGACGCGGACGCCGCGCTCGAGCGCAACAAGGATGCGCAGCAGCCCGACGATCTGCGAGCGGCGTTCGAGACGCTGCAGGCGTCGGCGCACAAGCTGGCCGAGGCGATGTACAAGCAGTCGGCCGAGCAGGGTGGTGATGGGGCAGGCGGTCCGCCGCCGGCCGAAGGCGCGAAGGACGACGTCATCGACGCCGAGTTCGAAGACAAGCAGTAGTTAGAAGCTCGTTAGCGGCAGCCCGGGCGTGAAACCCCGGGCTGGTCTTTTTTTCGGCACGCCCTCGGGCGGGTGTCATACTCGGCGAATGCGCCGGCTGCTGTTTGCTGCGCTGCTCGCGATCGGCGCCACCGGTTGCGCCGAGCTCGGCGCGGTCTCCGACGGCACGAGCGTGTCGGTCGGCAAGGTCAGCGGCGGCTACTTGATCAACGCCGCGAAGTTGCCCGACCAGGGCGACGGCTTCATGACGCGTCCCGTGTGGACGGCGCGCGACAACCGCTACGGCACCGACGAGATGATCGCGCTGCTCACCGGCGTCGCGCGCCGGATGAAGACGCAGATCAAAGACGTCGACCTCGTCGTCGCCGACATCAGCGCGAAGAACGGCGGCGCGCACGGCTCGGGTGAGTTCCATCGCTCGCACCAGACCGGCCGCGACGCCGACTTGCTCTATTACATGCGCGACAAGGACGGCAATCCGTTCGAGCCCGACGCGATGCACGTGTTCACCGGCCGCGGCTGGGCGCGCGATGGCAGCGGCATCACGATCGACGTCGCGCGCACGTGGCTGTTGGTCAAAGAGCTGGTCGCGGCGCCCGAGGCGACCGTGCAGTTCATCTTCATGTACGAGCCGATCGCGCAGCTGTTGATCGACCACGCGAAGCAGATCGGCGAGCCGCCGCAGATCGTCGCGCGCGCGCGTCGCGTCCTGCGCCAGCCCGGCGACAGCGCCCGCCACGACGATCACCTGCACGTGCGCGTGTATTGCTCGCGCGCCGATCGCGCGTTCGGCTGCGTCGACATCGGCCCGATGGACGCGCTCGCCGATCGCGAGGGCGAGCAGTCCGAGGTGCTCGAGCTCGCGGGGCAGGCCGTCAGCTCAGCTGCACGGTCCGGTGGGATCTCGCTGCGGGCTGCGAACTAGCGCCGATCCCGATCCCGATTCCGGCGTCGCGGATCCGACCGTGGCGTCGATGATGCCACCGCCGTCGCGCGGCACGTCCGATCCGGTGGCCGGCGCCTGCAGCGGCGTCGCTGCCATCTCTTCGCTGCTGAGCGGGCGCAACGTGCGTAGCGCCTGCTCGAACGAGCGCACGGAGCTGGCGCGCTGATCGTTGCTCGCGGTCTCGAGCACGAGGCTCACCGCGCGGGGATCGTCGTCGGCGACGGCGATCGCCTGCCGCAAGTAGTGCTTGCCGTCGTCGTACTCGAACCACACCGACGGCATGCCGGCATCGGCGTTCTCTTTCGGACCGGCTTCGATCAGGCCGACGCGCATGTGGTGATCGCGCTGCAACTTGTCGCGCAGCGCGCACGCGTAGCGCTGGGTCAGCGTCGACAGGTCGTGGCCGGCGCGGCACATCACCGGCCACGAGCAATACAGCTCGTGAGTCAGCGGCTCGGCTGTCATCACGATCTTCGCGTCGGCCCGCATCATCCACAGCAGCGTGTTCGGATAGCTCGGCGCGTCCGACTCGCGCCAGCCGCGTGGAACCGCGACGCGCACGTTCATCGCGCGCGACGTGAACACGTGGTTCTCGAGATCGGCGTGCAGCACGCCACCGACGACGATCACGGTCACTGACGCTGCGATCGCGATGCGCCCTTTCATCCGCGACGTGGACGCTAACGCGGCTTCGAGCACCAACGCGAGCCGCGCGCACTCCCGTAAACCTGAACGGAATCACAGTCAAAAAGTGGACTCTTTCGCGATTGATATCGTTGACCGATTCCATTCGCGCGAATATCGTCACGATACATCGTCGGACACTGGCGTTTGGTATCTCGGAGATGGCAGGCAGCGCGAGGGGCGCTGCTGCCGTCGATGCCATCGCTACGCGTGTCAGCGAAGGGGAATCCGTTGTTCACGCGACATCGAAATTGGGAGCACGAAGAGTCTTCGACGGGAACCGTCGTTCCGTTTCGCGCGCGCCGTGCCGCGCTCGCGACGGACGCCGCTGCACGACGCGACGACGACGCGCCAACCGCCGGTCATCGCGCGCCGCGCACCTCGCTGCTCGGCGAAGACGAGCTGCGCGCGATCGAGACCGCACACGCCGAAGGGCTCACGGCGGTTCAAGTCGTCGACGCGTTCACCAGCCGCGGCATCAAGTTCTCCGAAGCGAGCTTTCGCAAGTACGTCCAGCAAGGCCTGCTGCCGCGCAGCCGCCGTATCGGCCGCAAGGGCAAGCACAAGGGCTCGCTCGGCGTGTACCCGCCCAAGACGATCCGGCGGATCAACGCCGTCAAACAGCTGATGGTGGACGGCTACACCATCGAAGAGATCCAGGGGCAGTTCTTGCTCTACACCGATCTCGTCGAGGGCGTCGCCGAGCATTTGACCGAGCTGTGGAACCGGCTCGAGCTCGATACGCAAAAGCTCGAGCCCGCCGCGCGCAAAGAGCTCCACAAGGAGCTCGGCGATGCGCGCAAAGACGGCGACCGCTTGGTCGGCCGGCTGACCGAGCTCGCGCGCCGCGTCGCGGCGCCGCGCACCGACACGCTTCGAATGGCCGGCGCTGCAGGCGGCGCCGAAGACCTGCTTTGAACCAACCGAACCGAGGGGACCAACCATGATGGACGACGACGATCGCGACGACGAAGACGACATGCTCGACACCGAAACCGACGGCGGCGATGGCGACTCCAATGTCGAGCCGGCGGCCGAGGGCGAGATGCCCGAGGTCAGCCGCAAGATCCGCCGGCGGCGCCGCCGCACACGGCCGCGGAGCAAGACGATCGCGATGAAGCGGCTGACGCGCGAAGAGCTGCGTCAAGGCGCGCTGATGTACCCGCCCGTCGATATCCCGCGGCCGACGTCGCGCGAGGAGTGCCGCGGCGAGATGCGGCCGTGCCCGTGGGTCGCGTGCAAGCACCACCTCTACCTCGACATCAATCCCGAGACCGGCTCGATCAAGATCAACTTCCCCGACCTCGAGCCGTGGGACCTCAAACACACGTGCGCGCTCGACGTCGCCGAACGCGGCGGGATCACGCTCGAAGAGGTCGGCGAGATCATGAACCTCACGCGCGAGCGCATTCGCCAGGTCGAAGTCCGAGGCCTGCTAAAGCTGAAGATGGGATCGCCGTCGCCCGACGAGCTCGGCGCCGAGCTGCTCGCGCAAGCTGCCGAAAAAGATCGCAACTAGCTTTCGCGTCGCGACGTCAGACAATCATGGTAAACGCGCGGCATGGTTCGCCGCGCACTGATTTCGGTATCGGACAAGCGAGGCGTCGTCGAGCTCGGCCGCGCGCTCGCCGACATGGGCTTCGAGATCCTGTCGACCGGTGGCACCCACGCCGCGCTCGCCGGCGCCGGCGTGCCGGTGCGGCAAGTCTCCGACTACACCGGCGCGCCCGAAATCCTCGACGGGCGCGTCAAGACGCTGCATCCAAAGATCCACGGCGGCTTGCTCGGCCGCGCGACGCCCGAGCACGCACGCGAGATGGCCGCGAACGCGATCGAGCCGATCGAGCTGGTCGCGGTGAACTTGTATCCGTTTCAAGCGACCGTCGCAAAGGCGGGGACTCGGTTCGACGACGCGATCGAGAACATCGATATCGGCGGCCCGTCGATGCTGCGCTCGGCGGCAAAGAACCACGAGCGCGTCGCGGTCGTCGTCGAGCCCGATGACTACGCCGGCGTGATCGCGGAGCTGCGCGAGCACGGATCGATCACGCCGCAGCGGCGGCTCGCGCTGGCGCGCAAAGCGTTCTCGCACACCGCCGCATACGACACGGTGATCGCGGCGTACCTCACGTCGGTCGACGACGCCGCGGCGACCGCGCGCGACGTCGTGCCGGCGCGCAAAGATCTGCCGGACACGCTCGGCATGCAGTGGCGCCGGCTCTACGAGCTGCGCTACGGCGAGAACCCGCACCAAAAAGCCGCGTTCTATGCCGATGCATCGAGCCCGCTGTCCGTCTCTGAAGAAGCGGCTCATCGCCGCCGCCCGACCATCGCCGGCGCGGAAGTGCTCGGCGGCAAGCAGCTGTCGTACAACAACATCCTCGATCTCGATGCCGCGCTCGGGCTGTGCCTCGAGTTCTCCGAGCCGGCCGCGATCGTCGTCAAGCACAACAACCCCTG
Organism: Kofleriaceae bacterium; assembly: GCA_036271395.1. Lineage (GTDB taxonomy): Bacteria > Myxococcota_A > Polyangia > Haliangiales > Haliangiaceae > JABFXX01. The sequence continues at coordinate 9,017 of DATBAS010000149.1, read as the reverse complement.
CGGCGTCGCGATCGACAAGACCGTCGCCGCCGCATATCGCCGCGCGCGCGCGGCCGATGCGACGAGCGCGTTCGGCGGCATCGTCGCGGTCAACCGCGAAGTCAACGCAGAGCTCGCGAAGGAGCTCGTCGAGACCTTTCTCGAGTGCGTGCTGGCACCGGCGTTCCATCCGGCGGCGCGCGATATCCTCGCAACGAAAAAGAACCTGCGGCTCGTCGCCACGTACGGTCATTGGGGCGCGCCTACCGACGAACGCGCGTGGTCGGTGCGCACGATCGCCGGCGGGGCACTCGTGCAGACCGTCGATCACGGCATGGTCGATCTCGCGAGCTCGAAGATCGCGACCAAGCGCGCGCCGAGTGAATCCGAGCGCGCGGATCTCGCGTTCGCGTGGCGCGTCGCCAAGCACGTCAAGTCGAACGCGATCGTGTTCGCGAAGGACGGCGTGACACTCGCGATCGGCGCCGGCCAGATGTCGCGCGTCGATTCGGTGCGGATCTGCGAGCGCAAAGCCGGCGACAAGCTGGCAGGCTCGGCGGTCGCGAGCGACGCGTTCTTCCCGTTCCGCGACGGCGTCGACGTGCTCGCCGCGGTCGGCGCGACCGCGGTCGTGCAGCCCGGCGGCTCGGTGAAAGACGAAGAGGTGATCGCCGCCGCCGACGAGCACAAGCTCGCGATGCTGATGACGGGGATGCGGCACTTCCGACACTAAGGTTAGTTGCAGATCGTTTCGGCAGGTGCACGCGGGTTCGAGCTGGCCGAATCAGCTTGCATGAGCATCGCTAGCGTCTCCGGCTCGTCGTCGTCATCAGCGTCCGGGGCGACCGCGCTCGACTCGCTGCAGGCGCAAGCCGCGCAGCTCGACGTCCAGATCACCAAGACCAAGGCCGACAAGACGCTCACCGCGTCGCAGAAAACGTCCGAGCTCGCGCAGCTCGAAGCGCAGAAGGCACAGCTCGAAGCGAAGATCGACCAGCTCCGCGCGAAGCAGCGCGGCGGCGACATCGAGACGAGCGCGAAATCCGAAGTCGCGCCCGCCGCCGAAACCGCCGCCGCCGGCATCCACGTCATCGCATAACGGAGCGCCCCGGCGCGATGTTAGCGCGCCGCGACGATCGCGAGCGCCGCGAGCGCGAGCCCGCCGACGATCGTGCCGAACAGGCCGAGCGCCTTGGCCGCGAGGAGCACGTCGCGGCTGTGCGGCCGCGCGTCGGCCAGCAGCTTGGCATCGAGATCGTCGAGTTGTGCCGCCGCGTAGATCGTGGCGACGATCGCGAGCGGCAAGATCGCGATGCCGACGATCGCGAGCACGATCGCGCCGCGCAGGTCCGGCCGGGGTGCGAGCGCCGCGAACGAGCCGCGGGAGCTCGCGGCGAGCCCGAGCCGCGTCATCGCGACAGCGCCAGCACGATGATGATGCCGGTGATCATCGCGACGGTCACGACCACGCCGAGCACTTTCGCGATCACGAGCACGGCCCGGTGGTCGCAGCGCATCGTGCCGAGCTCGATTGCCTTGAGCTGGCTGCCAGCCCAGATCCACGCGGCGATGCCGAATGGCGAGAACACGAGGCCGAGCAACGCGACGATCAACGTCGCGAGTGGGCTCGACGATCGCAGTGCGAACGCGCGCGATGCGGCCGGCGACGCGGCCATGGCGGCCATCGCCGGATGAGGTTGCCACCACATGTTGGCGGCGACGCGCGAGCTGGTTTCGTCTTCGTTGGTCATGGGCCGCGTATCGGCCTGCCGCCCCCGCGGTTGCGCGATATGTTCGCGCGATGAAGATCCTCGTGATCGGCGGCGGCGGCCGGGAGCACGCGTTGGTCTGGCGGCTCGCGGCGTCGGGGCACGAGGTCGTCGCCGCGCCGGGCAATCCCGGCATCGCGACGCTGGCGCGCTGCGTCGACATCGCGACGACGGATCTCGCCGGCCTGGTCGAGCTCGCGGTCAACGAAGCGGTCGCGCTCGCGGTCGTCGGGCCCGAGGCGCCGCTCGTCGCCGGGCTCGCCGATCTGCTGAGGGCCCGCGGAATCGCGACGTTCGGGCCGAGCTCGGCGGGAGCGCGGCTCGAAGGCAGCAAGGCATTCTCGAAGCAGTTCTTCGCGCGCCACGCGATCCCGACCGCGCCGTTCGAGCTCGCGACGACGATCGCCGAGGCCGATGCTGCGATCGCCGCGCTCGGCGGCGGCGCGTGTGTCGTCAAGGCCGACGGGCTCGCCGCCGGCAAAGGCGTCGTGGTCGCGGCGACGGCCGACGAAGCGCGTGCCGCGGCGCGCGAGATGCTCGGCGGGCGCTTCGGCGATGCCGGCACCACGCTCGTGCTCGAAAAGCGGATCGCGGGGCGCGAGGTCTCGGTGCTCGCGATCACCGACGGCGAGCGGCTCGAAGTGTTGCCGGCCGTCGAGGATCACAAGACGATCTTCGACGGCGATCGCGGGCCCAACACCGGCGGGATGGGCACCGTCTCGCCGGCGTGGACGAGCGATGCCGTGCTCGCCCGCGTGACGCGCGAGATCTTGGAGCCAACCGTGGCCGGGCTCGTCGCCGACGGCATCGACTATCGCGGCGTGCTCTACGCCGGCGTGATGATCGACGCGCAGGGCTCGCCGTGGCTGCTCGAGTACAACTGCCGATTCGGCGATCCGGAGACGCAGCCGATCATGGCGCGTGCGCAGGGCGATTTCGGCGCGGTGCTGCTCGCCGCGGCGCTGGGCGAATTGCAGCCCGGCGTGCTCGCGTGGGATGCGCGCGTCGCGATCTGCGTCGTCGTCGCGGCCGCGGGCTATCCGGGCAGCGTGCACTACGGCGAGCCGATCGCGGGGCCCGGGCTCGACCGGCCGGCGCCCGACGGCGCGGTCGTGTTTCACGCCGGCACGGCGCTGCGCGGCGGCCACCTCGTGACCGCGGGCGGCCGCGTCGTCGGGGTGACCGCGCTCGGCATCAGCGTGGAACAAGCGCGCGAGCGCGCATACGCGGTCGTCGACGCGATCGAGCTCACCGGCAAGCAAGCGCGCCGCGACATCGGCGCGCGGCACTAGCGCGAAGCGGTTCTGCTAACTCTGGTAAGACAGACAGATGTCGCAGATCGCCGGGTTTCGGGGCGCGTTGTGGAATTCCTCGAGCGTGGAGCTCGCGAAGGTCGTCGCCGCGCCGATCGTCGATCCGAAGACGAAGCTGACCGCCGGCGAGCTCGTGCGCGATCCGGGCCGCGCGGTCTACCGCTATCACCAGGGCTTCGACGCCGGCACGCGCGTGCTCGTGCGCAAGTCGTGGTTCGCGGCGATCGCGCTCGAGCCATGGGGCGCGCAGATCAAGCCGCACGAGGAGACCGACGCCAAGGCGCGCGCGGCCGCGATCGCCGGCATCGCCGCGACCGGGATCCACACCGACGCCGTGCTCGCCGGCTATCGCGACGCGGCGGGCGAGATCGATCGGCTGTTTCGCAAGATCGAGAGCGAGCGGCCGATCGTCGACGTCACCACGGCCGACGGCACCAATCACAAGCTGTGGCGCGCGAACAACGCCGAGCTGATCGGCAAGTTGCGCCCGCTATGCGCGCCCAAACCGCTGCACGTGCTCGACGGCCACGCGCGCTACGAGGGCATGCTCGCGTACCGCGACAAGCTCGATGCGGCGACGCCGCTCGCGCAGTACTCGTCGGCAAAGTACGGGCTCGCGTGCCTGGTGAACCTGGACGATCCGGCGCTCGCGGTCGGCGCGCGCCATCGCATCGCCCGTGGCGACGGCCTGACGAAGCAAGCCGTGCTGGCGGCCGCGGCCCCGTACTTCATCGTCGAGCCGATCGCCGGCGCGGCGAAGGATGTGGGCAAGCAGCTCGGCGCGCTCGCGACCACGATCGCGCACCAGCCGGCGTTCGTCGCGACGTTCGCAGGCGACCCCGACGCGTACAAGCTCACGCTGTCGCCCGACGTCAGCCCGGCCGCGCTCGGCGCCGGCATTCACCGCGCGATCCAGAAGTACGACTCGGTGATCGTCGAGCACGTGTTTCGCGCGAAGGCGGCGCCGAGTGGAACGTGGCAAACCGCCCTCGATGCTGCTGCAGTCGTCGCCGCGGTCGCCGGCGGCGCCTCGATCGGCCTCGTGCTGAGGCCGCTCTCGATCGACCAGATCAGCCACGCGAACGAACAGGGCGCGCTGTTGCCGTTCGGCTCGACCTCGTTTCATCCGCAGGTTGCTCGCCTCGTCAGCTATTTCGTCGATTCCGACGAAGATTTGCTGTAACCGGGCTTAACGAACGACGAATCTTGTCGATTGTTCGTGCCGTTGCCGTCACCGCGTTGTAGGACCCTTGCCGTGGGCGGGTGAGAGGGTTGGTCGTGAAGGAGAATGGTATGTGGAGAATTGCAGATCGAATGGTCAAGGCGGTGTCGAACGCGACGGTGGGTACGGTGATCGTGCTCGTCCACGTCGCGCTCGCCGATCGCCAGCGCAAGCAGCAACGGCGCCTGGGCGCCTGAGCGTCAGACACGGCTGCTAGCCTCCGTGTCGTGCAAGCTATCTCGACCAGTGTTCGCCGCGCGACGTTGGCCGATGCCGGCGCGCTAGCCGAGCTCGTCAACGCCGCGTTCGCGATCGAAGAGTTCTTCGTCGAAGGCGACCGTACGAACGCCGCCGAGATCGAGCGCATGCTGGCCGACGGCGCGTTCCTCGTGCTCGATCAAGGGCCGGATGAAGGCCATCGAGGCGGCCTCGCGGCGGCGGTCTACGTCGAGCGCCGCGGCTACTTCGGCATGCTCAGCGTGCAGCCCACGCTGCAGGGCATGGGCCTCGGCAAGCGGCTCGTACGGATCGCCGAGGCGCTGTGCGAAGCGTCGGGTTGCGCGACGATGAGCATCCGCATCATCAACCTCCGCGAAGAGCTCGCGCGCTGGTACCGCTCGCTCGGCTATCGCGAGACCGGCATCGCGCCGTACACGCATCGCGCGCTCAAGCGGCCGGCGCACTTCGTCGAGATGCAGCGAACACTGGCTGCGGCGTAGTAAGTTTGGCGCGTGACGACCGTCTCGCACTATCGGCCGAACCTTCGCGACATTTACTTCAACCTGTTCGAGCTCCTCGAGGTCCAATCGACGGTGCTCGGCAAGCCGCCGTTCGCGTCGATGGACGAAGCGACCGCGCGCGCCGCGATCGAAGGCTTCCTGGAAGTGCTGCAGGCGACGTGGACGCCGGCATTCGCCAGCGGCGATCGCGAGGGCTGTCACTTCGACGGCAAGGGCAACGTCACGCTGCCCAAAGGGTTCAAAGCCGCGCTCGCCGCCTACTACGACGGCGGCTGGCACGGCTTCGAGCTGCCGGAGTCGATGGGCGGCATGGGCGCGCCGCCTTCGGTTCGTTGGGCCGCGTTCGAGCTGATGGCCGGCTCGAACCCGGCCGTGTGTTTCTACTCGCTCGGCGCGTTCATGACGACGATCATCGAATCGCTCGGCACGCCGTCGCAGCGCGCGCGCTACATCAAGCCGTGGCTCGAGCGCCACTGGGGCGCGACGATGGTGCTCACCGAGCCCGGCGCGGGCTCCGATGTCGGCGCCGGCACGACAAAGGCGATCCACGTCAAGGACGACGAGTGGCGGCTCGAAGGCGTCAAGCGCTTCATCACCAACGGCGACTTCGATCAACCCGACAACATCGTGCACATGGTGCTCGCGCGGCCCGAAGGTGCCGGGCCCGGCACGAAGGGCCTGTCGATGTTCGTCGTGCCCAAGTTCTGGGTCGAGGCCGACGGATCGATGGGCGCGCGCAACGGCGCGGTCGTCACGAAGATCGAGCACAAGATGGGGATCAAAGGCTCGGCGACCTGCGAGCTGACGCTGGGGGACGGTGCGCCGTGCCGTGCGCTGCTCCTCGGCGACGTCCGCGACGGCATCGCGCAGATGTTTCACGTGATCGAATACGCGCGCATGGCGGTCGGCACGAAGTCGATGGCGACGTTGTCGACCGCGTATCTGAACGCGCTCGATTACACGAAAATTCGCAAACAGGGCGCCGACCTCGCGAAGCAAGCCGACAAGGCCGCACCGCGGGTCGAGATCATTCGCCACCCCGACGTGCGCCGCATGTTGATGCTGCAAAAGGCGTTCGCCGAGGGCCTGCGCGCGACCGTGCTGTGGACCGCGCACGTGCAGGATCAAATCGAGCTGCGCGGCGGTCACGGCAGCACGGAAGCGCGCCCGCTCGACGCGCTCAACGATCTGATGCTGCCGCTGATCAAGGGCTACGGCTCCGAGAAGGTCTACGAGCTGCTCGCGATCTCGCTGCAGTGCTTCGGCGGCTCGGGTTACTGCGACGATTATCCGATCGAGCAGTACATCCGCGATCAGAAGATCGACTCGCTCTACGAAGGCACGACGCACATCCAGGCGCTCGACTTGTTCTTCCGCAAGATCGGTCGCGACAAGGGCGCGACGCTCGACGCGCTGCGCGGCCAGATCCAGCGCACGCTCGACGGCTTGCCGGCCGAGCTCGATGTCGAGAAAGCGGCGTTGACCCGCGCGCTCGGCGACATCGCCGGGATCGTCGGCGCGATGTTCGGCAAGCTCGGCGAGAGCGTCTATCACGCCGGCCTGCAGGGCAATCGCATCTTGTTCGCGATCGCCGAGCTCGTGATCGGCTGGCGGCTGATCGCGTCGGCGCACGTCGCGCAGCCCAAGCTCGCGACGGCCACCGGCGATGATCGCGCGTTCTATCAGGGCAAGCTCGCCACGGCGCGGTTCTACGCGACGAACGTGCTGCCGCAGCTGACCCTCGCGAAGAAGCTCGTCGAGCACAGCGACCTCGCGCTGATGCAGCTCGACGACGCGGCGTTTTAATCTAGCTACGCACCGCCTTCGGCGCTGCTGCGCGCCCGGCGTTCGCCGGGCTTGCTACGGACAGACCTCGATCTGAAAATCGTCGAACGCGGAGTCGCCGCCGAGCGCGTCGACGGTCGCCCACTCGTCGGTGTTGCCGTCGAGATCCGTCGCGTAGTAGTCGTACGTGCCCGCGTCGTAGCCGTCGACGGCGAGGTCGTAGGTAAGCGATTTCGGATCGATGTCGAAGTGGAAGTGGTGAAAGTCGTCGTCTTCGAGGTTGTCGTAGTCGATCGTCGTCTCGTCGCCGTCGATCTTGCCGTACGTGGTCCACGTCTGCGATTCCACCTCGTCGGAGTCGCGGCGCAGATCGAGAAATAGCGGCGCGAACGACGTCGGTGTGTACGCGGTGTTGATCCACACGACCGTGCTGTGGTCGCCGCTGCCGCGCGTGAGGTCGCGCATGACGACGTCGATCACGACGCGCGACGTGAACGGCTGCACGGGCCGCGTGTCGAGCGCCGCGCTGTTCGCCGGCACGGTCCACACGCCGCTGCCGAGCACGCCGGCCAGCGCGGAGCCGTCGCGCGTCGCGAAGTCGTGGATGCCGTCGCCGTTGAGGTCGATCGTCGTCGGATCGACGGAGAAGTCGGCGTGCCAGAGCTCGCCGCCGCACGCGGAGCCGATCAGGTGAACGACGGCATCGCTGCCGGCCATCGAGTCGCCGGGCGGGGCGATCGCGTCGATGCCGGGTCCGTCGCTCGCCGCCTGGTGGGGGGCGAAGCGGCACGCCGCTGCACATGCAACGCCGATCGCGAACGCTCGTCCCACGTCCCATCGTAACTCGTTGACGCGCGCGCGGGCGGCCATTAGTGTCCGCGCGCGATGGCCAAGCCCGAAGGCGAGACGCTGCAGTTCATGCAGTTCATGTGGCACCTCGTGCACGCGCTCGACGTCCGGTCCAAGCGGATGGGCAAAGAAGTCGGCGTGACCGGGCCGCAGCGGCTCGTGATCCGCATCGTCGGCCAGAAGCCGAACCAGACGGCGAGCCAGCTCGCCGACACGCTCGGCATGCATCCGTCGACGCTGACCGGTCTGCTCGCGCGGCTCGAGGCGCGCAACCTGCTCGTGCGCGAGATCGATCCCGACGACCGCCGGCGCGCTCGGTTCGCGCTGACCGCAGCGGGCAAGAAGATCGACAAGCTGCAGCGCGGCACGGTCGAAGCCGCGGTGCGTCGCGCGATCGGCCGCAGCGCCGATGCCGAGCTCGATCATACGCGCGCGATCATCTCGCGGCTGATCGAGGAGCTCGAGCGCAACACGGTGTGAGCGCGCGGTCAGCCGCGCCGCGCGATCACGAGCCCTTCCGGATCGCGTGTCGTGCGCAGCTCGCCGACCAGCGCGAGCAGCGCGAGCCGGGTCGCCGGCAGACGGCGCGCCGCGAGGATCGCCGCCGCGTCATGCTCGTAGATCCAGAACTGCTTGCTCTTGCCGAGCGTGTCGAGGATCTCGACGAACCGCTTCGCGAACGGGCGCTCGCCCGCGCCGAACGCGAGCACGAGCAGCGCTTGGCCGTAGGCGAGCGCGCCGCGCGGATCGAGCTCGTCGACGTGCGCGCAGAGCTCGTGCGCCAGTGATCGCGCGTCGGGCGTGCCGATCGCGGCGGCGGCCTCGGCGATCGCGACGAGCACGTGCGCGTCGACGTACGGCAACTCGGCGAATCGCCGCGCGAGATCGCGCCACGTCCGCAGCGACTCGTCGAGCACGCGGACCACCTCGCGGGTCGCGGCGGCGGCCTTGCGCTGGCCGACGGCGATCGCGGCGGCGGCGCGCACGACGTTGTCGCGGTCGCCGAGCGAAGCCTGCGCGTCATCGGCGGTGAAGCCCGGCAGCTCGGTGAGCCGGTCGAGCGCGAACGCACGCACGGCAGGATCCGGATCCTTGCGCGCGAGCGCGAGCAAGTCTGCCTTCGCGACCGGCGCGAGCTTCGCGATCGCGAGGATCTGATGGCGCTCGGCATAGCTCGCCGGGCCGAACGCCGAAAAGATCGCGGGCCATGCCGCGCCGAGTGCCGCGGTCAGCTCCGCGTCGGCTTGCGCCCGCGCGCAGATCTCGTAGATCGCCGCGAGCAGACGCGCGCGATCGATCGCCGCATGCGCGAGCAGGCGCGCCAGGTAGGGCAGGGCGCGCGCGGCGAGCTGCGGATCCT
>DATBAS010000148.1:0-7309 GCA_036271395.1 Kofleriaceae bacterium | reverse complement strand
CGAACAGCTTCGCGCTGAGGGCCATCGCCGAGCGGTCGTCGCCGACCACGAGCGGCGCGATCGCGCCATCGGCGATGCCGCCGAGCTTGGGCACGCGGCCTCGCAACGAGCGCCCGTGATCGGCGAGCGTCTTGCGGCGCGCCGCACCATCGGAGCCACGCACGATGTGGATCGCAGCGAGCGTCGCGGCCGAGATCATCGGCGGCAGCGCGGTCGAGAATACGAGCGAGCGGGCGCGATTCCACAGCAGGCGCGTGATCGCCGGAGTCGATGCGACGAACGCGCCGTAACTGCCGAGTGCCTTGCCGCACGTCCCGACGAGCAGGTCGGGGGTGACGTTGCATGCCGCTGCCTCGCCGCGACCTTCGGGTCCGCGCGTGCCGATCGCGTGCGCTTCGTCGAGCATGAGCGCCGCACCGTGGCGCTTGCACAGCGCGGCGAGCCCGACGAGATCCGCGAGATCGCCGTCCATCGAGAACAGCGATTCGGAGACCACGAGCCGCTTCTTGCCCGCGGTGTCGACGAGCATTTGCTCGAGCGCCGCGAGATCGCGATGCGCAAACACGCGCACGTGCGCGCGCGACAGCCGGCAGCCGTCGATGATGCTCGCGTGGTTGAGCTCGTCGGACAGCACGACGTCATCGGGCCCGAGCAGCGCCGACAGCACGCCGACGTTCGCCGCGTAACCGGAGCCGAACGCGCGCACCGAACCGGGCGGAAGCTCGAGCCAATCCGCGAGCCCTTGCTCGAGCATCACGTGCCGGCGGTGATTGCCGGCGACCAGCCGCGAGGCGCCTGCGCCGACACCATCTTCGTCGAGCGACGTCCGCGCCGCGGCGGCGAGGCGCGGATCGTTCGCGAGCGACAAGTAATCGTTCGAAGCGAGGTCGAGCACGCTCGTGCCATCGACGACGATGCGCGGGCCCTGCGGACCGTCGACGACACGCGGCTCGCGCAGCCGATGCACCGATTGCAGTCGGTCCAGCTCCGCGCGCGCGTCTTCGTCGAGGCTCACGCGCGGACTATAGCCATTCACTTCCCGATGCAGAAGCGCGCGAACACCTCGTCGAGCACGCGCTCGCCGACCTCGACGCCGCGCAGCCGGGCGAGCGCCGACGCGGCCTGGCGCAGCTCGAGCGCGATCACCTCGCCGATCCGCGCGCCACGCCATCGCGCCACCGCTGCCGCGAGCGCATCGGCGGCGACCACCACGAGGCCGTGCTGGCGCTCGGTCGTCACGAGCGCATCCTCGCTGCCCTCGCGCGCCGCGACGCCGGCGAGCGCGAGCGCGCGGCGCATCAGCTCGTCGAGCCCTTCGCCGGTGCGCGCGGACGTGCCGAGCATGCCGCTGGGGGCCGGCGACAGATCGATCTTCGAGCGCACGTGCAGTGTGCGATCGCCGTACGACGTTACTTCGCTCGATCCATCGTCGACGATCACGACGACATCGGCCTCGGCGACGCGGCTCTCCCCGAGCGCGATGCCCCGCGCCTCGATCGGATCGGCAGCGGCGCGCGTGCCCGCGGTGTCGATCAACGTGACCGCGACGCCGTGCCACGTGGTGGCGACCTCGAGGTAGTCGCGCGTCGTGCCGGGCTCGGCTGCGACGAGCGCGCGCTCGCGCCCGACGAGCGCGTTGAGCAGCGACGATTTGCCGACGTTGACGGCGCCGACGAGCGCTACCGTGACGCCGCGCTGCACGGCACGCGCGTGGCGAAATCCGTTCGCCAGCTCGCGCACCCGCGCTTCGAGCCCGGTCAGCTCGCGCTCGAGCGCCGCCTCATCCGCCGGCGCGATGCCTTCCTCGGGAAAGTCGATGCGCCCTTCGATCTCGGCGAGCGCGACGAGCACGCGTGCTTCGAGTGCCTCGGCCGCTTCGCCCAGCTTGCCGGCGAGGTTGTGTTGCGCTTGGCGCAGCGCTCGCTCGCTACCTGCGTTGATCACCTCGAGCAACGCCTCGGCACGGGCCAGATCGAGCTTGCCGTTGAGCACGGCGCGACGCGTGAACTCGCCGGGCTCGGCGAGCCGTGCGCCACGCGCCACGACCGCCGCGAGCAAGCGCGCGAGGTTCTCGGTGCCGCCGTGGCCTTGCAGCTCGGCGAGATCTTCGCCGGTGAACGAGCCAGGCGCGTGCATCGCGAACGCAAGCACCTGATCGATGCGCTCGCCCGAGCGATCGCGCGCCCAGCCGACGCGCACGCGGCGATCTAGTTTCGCGCCGAGCGTGTCCTCGGCGATCGCGATCGCCTGCGGGCCGCTCATCCGAACGATCCCGACTCCACCGACGCCGGACGCGGTCGCGATCGCCGCGATCGTGTCGGCTTCGATCATCACGTCTACTCGGCGCCGGCGGGAACCACGAGGATGTGACGGTCTTCGCCTTCACCCTCGCTGCGCGTCGACAACCCGGCGATCTCGGAGATCGCCATGTGCACGATGCGGCGATCGTGCGGCGTCATCGGCTGCAGCGCGACGATCTGCTTGGTCTCGAGCGCCTGCGTCGCCATCTTCTGCGCGAGCGAGCGCAGCCGTTCGATCTGCTTGTCGCGGAAGCCGCCGGCATCGACGATCAACGGCTTGCCGCGCTCGCCGCGCTCCTTGTCACGATCCTTGTCGCCGCGCTCCTTGAACACGGCCTTGTTGACGAGGTGCTGGAGCGCGTCGATCACGACGCCGCGCCGGCCGATCACGAGCTCGGTATCCGCGGTCTGGATCTCGAGCACCGTGCGGTCTTGATCTTCTTTGATGTCGATGTCCGCGGAGATGCCCATGCGCTCGAGCACGCCGAGCAAGAAGTCGCTCGCCTTCTCGGCCAGATCTTCGCGGTCCGTCGTTTGTTGGCTCACTGCTGCCTCCATACTAGCGTCGGCCCTTCTTTTTCTTCTGGCCTTGCCCGGGGCGGGCTCCGGCCGGTTTCGACGCGATCGCCGGGGCGGCATCGTCGTCTGCTGGTTTGGACGAAGCTTCGATTTGCTTCGCGTCGGCTTTGGCCTCGGCCTTGTCGGCTTTGCCATCGCCCTTCGGATTGCCGTCCTTCGCCTTCTTCGCGGCGAGCGCGGCGAGCTGGTTCTCGCGCAGCGCCGCCGACAGCGCCATGCTCTTCTTGTCGAACTTGTTGATGTAGAGCGAGTGCAGCGCCTGCAGGCACGTGTTCGTCAGCATGTACAGCGACAAGCCCGACGGGAACACCCACGACATCGCGCCGAACATCAGCGGCATGCCGTACTGCATCATCACCTGCGTCGACTTCTGCGACGGGTCGACGGTCTGCGGCGTCAGCCGAGCTTGCACGAACATCGCGGCGACGAGCACGAACGTCAGCACGTGCGTCGGATCGGTCGCGGTCAGATCCGGAATCCACGCCGGGAAGAACGACTGGTGATACAGCTCGCCCGCCGACGACAGCGTGCGGTACAGCGCGATCCAGATCGGCATCTGCAGGAACATCGGCAAGCAGCCGGCCACCGGCGACACGCCGTTTTCTTTGTAGAGCGCCCACGTCTCGGTCTGCTGGCGCTGCTTGTCGTCCTTGTACTTCGCTTGTAGCTCTTTGATCTTCGGCCCGAGGAGCGCCATCTCCTTCATCGAGCGCATCGACTTGGTCGTCCAATAGAGCGTCAGCAGCTTGACGATCACCGTCAGCATGATGATCGCGAGACCCCAGTTGCCGAAGATGCTGTAGAGGTGGATGAGCAACCACAACAGCGGCTTGCTGATGAAGCCGAACCAACCGAGATCGATCGTCATGCCGAAGCCGGTCGCGAAGCCCGCCGCGGCGTCGGCGTCGCGCAGCTGATACAGATTCTTCGGGCCGAGGAACGCGACGAGCTCGCGCTGCATCGCCGCGTCACCCGACTTGAACATCGTCGGCTGGAAGACGATGTCGGTCTCCATCAAGCCGGCATCGCTCGCGTACGTGTGCTTGTCGACCACGCCACCGTTCGGCTTCGGCGCGAACCCGACGAGCAGGTACGGATGCTCGAACCCGGTCCATTGGATGTTGGTCTCGAGTCGCGGATGCTCGATCACGTCTTTGACGTCGGTCTGGACGATCGAGCCGTTGCGCATCGTCGACGACATCCACACGCGCGCCTGAATGCGCGAGCTGCCGCTGCTGTCGACCTTCGGGTCTTGCAGCTGAAACGACGTGATCGCGAGCGACTCGTGCGCTTCTTTGCCGGCCGCGAGATGCGGCTGCACCGTGACGGTGAGCCGTACTTCGAACGCTTCGGGCGAGATGTCGAACGCTTTGGTCACGTCGAGCTCGGGCGTCGACAGCTTGTACGTGACCTGGTGCTCGGAGATCTTTTCACCGACCCACTGCGCGTGCTTCGGCAGCTTGAACGTCGAGTCCTTCGTGAAGCCGACGAGAAAATCCGCGCCCTGCGCCGGGATCATCTCGCCGTGCGACGCATCCTTGTCGTAACGCGAATCCGCGAGATGCCAGCCGCTCAGCGTGCCGTCCGTGCTCGAAAACGTCGCCGTGAACTTTGGAAACTTCAGATCGATCGTCGTGCCGGGTGCGGCCGCGAGCTGCTCGGAGAATCCAACCGGAGATGTCGGCTTGTTCGCGTTGCTGGTGGGGACGACGAACGCCGAGCCCGAGCCGGCGCCACTGCCTTTGCCATCCTTCGGCTGATCCGCCGGCGGAAACAGCTTCTGCCACAGCAGCAGTACGCCGAGCATCAGCGCCACCGCGAACACCAGTCGCTTACCTTGATCCTGCATTACGTGTCCTTGCAGTGAGCGCAGTGCGGCACCGGGTCAATGCCGCCGCGGCACAACGGGTTGCAGCGCAGGATGCGCCACGTCGCCAAGAGGCCGCCGACGACAATGCCGCGCTCTCGCACGGCGATCTCCGCATACTCCGAGCACGTCGGCAGGAACCGACACGTCGGGACGCGCTTCATCGGTGACAGCACGCGGCGATAGATCGCGATCGGCAACAACACGCTCCAAACCAGCGCCGCATGAATGCGGCGAACGATGGCGGAGAGCAGGCGGGTCATAGCTGGCGCAGGATCCGGGTCAGGTCGGGTGCGAAGTCGTCGGGGTGAAGCTGCCGCGCCGCCGAGTCCTTGGCAACCAGGACCACGTCCCAGCCTGCCGGCACCCAGCCATGGAGCCGCATCCACTCGCGCAACATGCGCTTGATCCGATTTCGAATGACCGCGTTTCCAACCTTTTTGGTCACCGTGAGTCCCAACCGGCCGGCCAGCAAGGGCTCAGTGCGTTTGCGGGCGAGCGCCAACACGTGGCGCCCGTGAAGCTTCATGCCTTGCGATTGCACGCTCACGAAGTCGGCTCGTCGGCGGAGCCTCATCTCCTTCGCGATGCGCAACGACCCGCTACTTCTTGGCGATCGTCACCGAGATCCGCTTGCGGCCCTTCGCGCGCCGGCGGCGCAACACCTCACGGCCACCACGGGTCTTCTTACGGGCGCGGAAGCCGTGCGTGCGCTTTCGGCTCTTGTTGTGCGGCTGGTACGTACGCTTCACGGCAATCTCTCCGGTTGAACGGGACGCGATCGATACAGAACGGGTGGAAGGGTGTCAAGCTCGTGATCGGAGAGACGGATTTCGGCTTCTCCAACAGTGGCGTCACGCTCCCGTTGCGCGGCCCTCGCGGGAGTTCAATTGCTGTCGATTTGGGCTTGCCGAGTGAAACCGGCATCTGTTACCAACGCCAACGTTTCTCCTGTGGACAAGTCGGTCAGACGTGACCGCGGGAGGCCTCCAGAAGAGGCTGTGGATAACTTCTGGATTGGATGTTCTTTGCCTGTGATCTGACGTGGCTCAAGTCTTTGTATTAGCAGGACTTTGTTCCTGGAGAGTGGAATGACGCAACAGCTTCTCTGGGACGAGGCAGTCGACAGGTTGAAATCGCGCGTATCCCCGCAGAATTTCGACATGTGGCTGCGCCCGATCGAGCTCACGTCTTGGGATGGAGGCACGCTCAGACTGCGGGCCCCCAACAGCTACGTGCGGATCTGGTTCGAGTCGAACTTCTTGGCGACGTTGGTCCAGGAGCTCACGGAGCTCGGCCAGTGCGAAATCCGAGTCGAGTTCGAGCCGGACGGTGAAGAGCGTCCCAGTGCCCGTGACGCGTTGGGCTCGAGCCCGACGATCGTCACGCCGCCTGCGCCCGAGAGTATCAGCACACCGCCAGCAGTGCCCGCAGCCGCCGTCGTGACGTCGATGACGAGCGACGAGCCCGGCATCCGCGTTCCCGATAACGCGACGCTCAACCCGCGCTACTCGTTCGACACGTTCGTCGCGGGCCCGTCGAACCAGCTCGCGTTCGCCGCGTCGCAGGCCGCCGCGTCGAGCTACCCGCCGAAATACAATCCCGTCTTCATCTGCGGCGGCGCCGGCCTGGGCAAGACGCACTTGCTGCACGCGATCGGCCATCAGCAGCTCGCGAACCGGCCCGGCGCACGCATCGTCTACATCTCGTCCGAGCGGTTCATGAACGAGTACGTGCAGGCGATTCGCACCGGCAGGATGCATGACTTTCGCCGCAACTATCGCGAAGGCATCGACGTGCTGCTCATCGACGACGTGCAGTTTCTCGCCGGCAAAGAGAGCACGCAGGACGAGTTCTTCCACACGTTCAACGCGCTGCACGAGATGCACAAGCAGATCGTGCTGACCAGCGACCGCAAGCCGCACGAGATCTCCGACATCGCCGATCGCCTGCGCACGCGCTTCGCGTGGGGCCTGCTCGCCGATATCGAGCCGCCCGAGCTCGAGGTTCGCATCGCGATCTTGCGCAAGAAAGCCGCGGTCGAGGGCGTGACGCTGCCCGACGACGTCGCGCTCTACATCGCGAGCGCGGTCAAGTCGAACGTGCGCGAGCTCGAAGGCGCGCTGATCCGGCTGGCCGCGTACGCGTCGCTGTCCAAGCGCCGCATCGACCTCGAGTTCGCACAGGAAACGCTGAGTAACTCGATCACGCGGCCGCGCGAGATCATCACCGTCGAGTCGATCATCAAGTGCGTCGCGAGCTACTACGGGCTCAAGACCAGCGACATCAAGAGCGATCGCCGCCACAAGTCGTTGGCGAACCCTCGCGCCGTCGCGATGTACCTCGCGCGCAACCACACCAAAGACTCGTATCCCGACTTGGCGCGCGCGTTCGGCGGCAAGCACCACACCACGGTCATCTCGGCCGTCCAAAAGATCGCCGAACGCATGAAAGAGGACGCCGCGCTGCGGTCCGAGCTTCACGCGATCGAGCAGATGATCCTCAAGTGACTAACCCTGTGAGATTCCCTGTGGACCTTTTCAGGACAACTTCGTCGTCGGTG
>DATBAS010000147.1:0-76182 GCA_036271395.1 Kofleriaceae bacterium | reverse complement strand
GCGATGCCGCACGCGAACTCGATCACTTCGAGGCCACGCGCGACTTCGCCCATCGCGTCGGCGGTGACCTTGCCGTGCTCGAGCGTGAGCAGCTTCGCGAGCTCGCTCTGGTGCTTGTCGACGAGCTGGCGGAACGCGAACATGATCTTCGTGCGCTTCGCGATCGAAGCCTCGCGCCACGATTGCGCGGCGTGCCACGCCGACTCGACGGCTTCGTCGACCTGCGCGGGCGACGCGAACGCCACGTTCGCCTGCACCTCGCCGGTCGCCGGATTGAACACGTCGCCGGTGCGCTCCGGCGTTCGCTCCGACGGCTTGCCGTCGATCCAGTGGTTGATCGTCTTCATACGCGGCTAGGGCTATCACCGGTGAATCGAATTGTCACTTACAGCTTCAGCTTGAGCCCGACGACCGCATCGGCGTCGAGCCGCGGGAACCAGACGTCGTTGCCATCCATCACGGCAAGCGCGCCGGCCTCGGTGAACAGCTGCACGTGATCGCCGAGGTCGGTCGCGAGGCCCATCGCACCGGTGAGCCCGATCACGACACTCGCGTTCGGCGAGTTGTTCGCGCCGACCGGCACCGCGAACGTCGCGCGGCTGCCGCCATAGATCTCGAGCAGCTTGGTGACGTGGCGGCCGACGACGAACCCGAACGCACCGTCGACCGAATCGCCGTACGTGTCGGCGCCGGTGTCCTGGACCCCGGACACGGCCGCGTGCTCCGAGCCGCCGAGCCCGCCGATCAGCGCGATGTCGCCGAACGAGCGTTTGTAGGTCACGAGCGCGCTGCGCGAGCGGACGTCGAACGTCGCGTTCGGATCTTCGTTGCCTTCGCAGCCATCGATCGGGCACTCCTGGCTCGGCGCGTTGATGTGGATCTGGCTGGCTTCGACGCCGACCTCTTGCGCATCGCCGATGCCGACGCGAACCCGCGCACCGACACCGCCGCCGTCGCCGGTCGTGTTGACGCCGCCGCCGCCGACCGCGGTCAGGCTCACGTGACCCGGGTCGAGCGCCGTCGCATCTTCCGCAAAATACGACGCCGGCAAGCGAGCTTGGGCGGCGCAGCCGGCCATCGTAACAACCAGGATCGCAACGAGTTTCCGCATGTGGTTCGACCAATTTGCACGCGCTGCGCCATACGCTCGAATGCGGACTTGCGCCGGATCCTGCCGCGCGTTTCACCACTATCGCGGCGGGCCTTCGACACGCGTCGAACAGGATTTGAATTCGAATCGCGGCGTGTGGTAGCCCAGCGCTTTCCGCGATCCATCATCGCGAGCCCCGGAGGCGACGTGTCCATCGACCTGTCCATCACCGTCAACGGTATGAAATTCGACAACCCGTTCCTGCTCGGCTCGGGGCCTCCCGGCACCAACGGGAAAGTCATCGCGCGCAGCTACGACCTCGGTTGGGGCGGCATGGTGTGCAAGACGTTCTCGCTCGACGCGAGCAAGGTCATCAACACGGCGCCGCGCTACGCGAAGCTACGCGGCCGCTCGAGCGAAGAAGTGATCGGCTTCCAGAACATCGAGCTGATCAGCGATCGCCCGTATCAAGACTGGCTCGACGATCTGCGCCAGCTCAAGAAGAACTATCCGCACAAGATCCTGATCGCGTCGATCATGGAGGAGTACCGCAAGGACGCGTGGCAGCAGATCGTGCGCGAAGTCCAGGCGACCGGCGTCGACGGCTTCGAGCTCAACCTCAGCTGCCCGCACGGCTTGCCCGAGCGCAAGATGGGCATGGCGATGGGCGAGAACCCCGACATCGTCGAAGAAGTCTGCGGCTGGGTGAAACAGGTCGCGACGCTTCCGGTGTGGGCGAAGATGACGCCGAACGTCGGCAACCCGACGGTGCCGGCCGCGAGCGCGCTCAAAGGCGGCGCCGACGGCATCGCGATGATCAACACGATCTTGAGCGTCAGCGGCATCGATCTGAAGACGCTGCGGCCGATGCCGACCGTCGAAGGTCACAGCGTGCCGGGCGGCTACTCGGGGCAGGCCGTGCGGCCGATCGCGCTGCGTCAGGTGATGGAAGTGGCGCGCGCGAACCCCGGCGTGCAGATCAGCGGCATCGGCGGCATCGAGACCGGCTTCGACGCGGCGCAGTTCTTCCTGCTCGGCGCGTCGACGGTTCAGGTCTGCACCGGCGCGATGCTGCGCGGCTACGAGATCATCAGCGAGCTCAAAGACGAGCTCGGCAAGTTCATGACCGACCACAAGTTCGGCAACCTGCGCGAGCTCATCGGCACGAGCCTGCCGTACTTCACGACGCACCACGATCTCGTCGACCGCCAGAAGGCATCGCGCGAGGCGAAAGAAGCGAAACGTAGTGGTCGCGACGTCGAGACCTGGAAGGGCGACATCGCGAAAGAAACCTCGACGCTGGTGACCAACTAATGCGCAAAATCATCTCCGGCCTGATCCAGGCCAGCAATCCCATCAACGACGAGTCGAAGTCGGTCGCCGAGATCCAAGCGGCGATGCTCGAGAAGCACCTGCCGATGATCCACGACGCCGGCAAGCGCGGCGTGCAGATCCTGTGTCTGCAGGAAATCTTCAACGGGCCGTACTTCTGCCCGGGCCAAGATCGCCGCTGGTACGACGCCGCCGAGCCGGTTCCCGGCCCGACCGTCGAGAAGCTCGCGCCGCTCGCCGCGAAGTACAAGATGGCGATGGTCATCCCGGTCTACGAGCGCGAGATGGCCGGCGTCTATTACAACACCGCCGCGGTCGTCGACGCCGACGGCACGTATCTCGGCAAGTACCGCAAGAATCACATCCCGCAGACCAGCGGGTTCTGGGAGAAATACTTCTTCCGGCCGGGCAACCTCGGCTATCCGACGTTCCAGACCAAGTACGCCAAGATCGGCGTCTATATTTGTTACGACCGCCACTTCCCCGAAGGTGCGCGCGCGCTCGGCTTGAACGGCGCCGAGATCGTCTACAACCCGTCGGCGACCGTCGCCGGGCTGTCGCAGTATCTCTGGAAGCTGGAACAGCCCGCGCACGCCGCCGCGAACGGCTACTTCGTCGGCGCGATCAACCGCGTCGGCACCGAAGCGCCGTGGAACATCGGCAAGTTCTACGGCAACTCGTACTTCTGCGATCCGCGCGGCCAGATCGTCGCGTGCGCGTCGGAAGACAAAGACGAGCTCGTCACCGCCGAGCTCGACCTCGACGTCATCGAAGAGGTGCGCCGCACGTGGCAGTTCTTCCGCGATCGCCGCCCGGATTCCTACGGCATCCTCACCGAGGATCGCTGATGTCGGGTCGGTTCGAGATCCGGCCGGGCGAAGCGGGCCCCGGCAAGGCCCACTACGCGACGCACAACGAGGTGCTCACCGCGCTCAAGGCGACCGCGAAGCAGCTCGGGCTCGTCGCGAAGTTGCCGGCCGGCAAGCACGGCGAGCACTGGAAGGCGTCGATCGACGGGCTCACCGTGATCGGCGATATCCGCAAGTCCGACGATCACGTGCTCGAGACGTTTTGCGTCGACGGCGACACCGATCACGACACGTTGATCGCGTTCGCCGAGCACGTCGCCAAAGTGGCCGGCAAGCAGTGCGTGATCGGCGAGACCGATGACGAGTTCTGGTTCGTCGAAGCGTCGAAGCCCAAAGCGAAAGCGAAAAAGGCCAAGCGCTGATGCGCACGGTGATTCAAAACGGCACCGTCGTCACCGCGAGCGACACGTTCGCGGCGGACGTGTGGATCGAGAACGCCAAGATCGTCGCGCTCGCCGAGTCGGGCACCAAGCTCGGTCCCGACGACAAGACGATCGACGCGAAGGGCAAGTACGTCATCCCCGGCGGCATCGACTGCCACACGCACATGGAGATGCCGTTCGGCGGCACGACCGCATCGGATGACTTCGCGACCGGCACGATCGCGGCCGCGCACGGCGGCACCACGACGATCGTCGACTTCGCGATCCAATCGAAGGGCTCGACGCTGCGCGCCGGGCTCGACGCGTGGCACGCGAAGGCCGAAGGCAAAGCGGCGATCGACTACGGCTTCCACATGATCATGACGGAAGCGAACGCGTCGACGCTCGAAGAGATGGCGGCGCTCGTCCGCGAAGGCGTGACGTCGTTCAAGATGTTCATGGCGTACCCCGGCGTGTTCCTCGTCGACGATCAGCAGATCTTCAAGGCGATGCTGCGCGCCGGCGAGCTCGGCGCACTGATCACGATGCACGCCGAGATCGGGCTGCCGATCGACGTGCTCGTGCAGCGCGCACTGTCGCAGGGTCACACCGCGCCGATCTATCACGCGCTGACGCGGCCCGAGATCGCCGAGGCGACCGGCACCGAGCGCGCGATCGCGCTCGCCGAGATGGCCAAAGTGCCGGTGTACATGGTGCACCTATCGGCCGAGCGCGCGCTGTTGCGCGTGATGGAAGCGCGCGACCGCGGCCTGCCGGCCTACGCCGAGACATGCCCGCAGTATCTCTTTCTCGACGAGAACGCGCTGCGCGGCGACCCCGGCAACGAGTTCAAGGGCGCCGGCTTCGTCGCGACGCCTGCGTTGCGCCCGGCGCATCACCACGACCACTTGTGGCGCGGCCTGCGCAACTACGATCTATCCGTCGTCGCGACCGACCACTGTCCGTTTTGCATGAAGGACCAGAAAGAGCTCGGCAAGAACGACTTCTCGAAGATCCCGAACGGCATGCCGGGCGTCGAGACGCGGCTGCACTTGCTCTACGAGGGCGTGACGAAGGGCAAGATCTCGATGAACCGCTTCGTCGAGATCACGTCGACCGCGCCGGCGAAGATCTTCGGCATGTACGGCAAGAAGGGCACGCTCGCGGTCGGCGCCGATGCCGACGTCGTGGTGTGGGATCCGAACCAGCCGAAGCAGCTCGGGCTCGACACGCTGCACATGCGGATCGATTACTCGCCGTTCGAAGGCCACGTGGTGCCGGGCAGCCCGTCGCACGTGCTGTCGCGCGGAGAGCTGATCGTCGAGCACGACCAGTGGGTCGGCAAGACCAAGCAAGGTCGCGGACAGTTCGTCCGCAGAGGGACGTTCTCGCTATGAAAGAGCCGATGAAGATCAATACGAATGCGGCGTGGCTCGACGCGCACTGGATGCCGTTTACGGGCAATCGTCAGTTCAAGAGCAGCCCGCGCATGTTCGTCGGCGCCGAAGGCGCGTACTACATCGACAGCGACGGCAAGCAGGTCTTCGACGGCCTGTCGGGCCTGTGGTGTTGCGGGCTCGGCCATGGCCGCAAAGAGATCGTCGAGGCCGTGCAGAAGCAGGTCGCGACGCTCGACTACGCGCCGGCGTTCCAGTTCGGCCATCCCGCGAGCTTCGCGCTCGCGAACAAGATCAAAGAGCTCACGCCGGCCGGCTTGGACTACGTGTTCTTCTGCGGCTCGGGCTCCGAGGCCGCCGACACGTCGCTCAAGATCGCGCGCGCATATTGGCGCGCCAAAGGGCAGGGCACGAAGACGCGCCTGATCGGCCGCGAGAAGGGCTATCACGGCGTCAACTTCGGCGGCATTTCCGTCGGCGGCATCGGCGGTAACCGCAAGGTCTACGGCCAGGCCGTCGACGCCGATCATCTGCCGCACACGCAGCTCGCGCTGCGCGATCCGAGCAAGGCGTTCACGCGCGGCATGCCCGAATCAGGCGCCGAGCTCGCGAACCAGCTCGACGATCTGATCGCGCTGCACGACGCGTCGAACATCGCGGCCGTGATCGTCGAGCCGATGGCCGGCTCGGCGGGCGTGATCCCGCCGCCGAAGGGCTACTTGCAGCGGCTGCGCGAGATCTGCACCGCGAACAATATTCTGCTGATCTTCGACGAGGTCATCACCGGCTTCGGCCGCATGGGCGCGTACACCGGCGCCGAAGCATTCGGCGTGACGCCGGATCTGTTGAACTTCGCGAAGCAGGTCACGAACGGCGTGCAGCCGCTCGGCGGCGTGGTCGCGTCGCGCGAGATCTACGAGGCGTTCATGACCGCGGGTGGGCCGGAGTACATGGTCGAGCTCGCGCACGGCTACACGTACTCGGCACATCCGGTCGCGTGCGCCGCCGGCGTTGCCGCGCTCGACGCGCTCGTCGCCGACAACGTGGTCGCGCGCGTCAAAGAGCTCGCGCCGTACTTCGAGCACGCGGTGCACGGCCTCAAGGGCCGCAAGCACGTCGCCGATATCCGCAACTTCGGCTTGGCCGCGGGCTTCACGATCGAACCGATCAAGGGCGAGCCGGCAAAGCGCCCGTTCGAGATCGCGATGCACTGCCTCGGCAACGGCGTGTACGTCCGCTACGGCGGCGACACGATCCAGCTCGCGCCACCGTTCATCTCGACGAGAGCCGAGATCGATCGGCTGGTCAGCGTGCTCGCCGACGCGTTCGACGCCGTCGCATGAAGCTCGCGGTCGTCGCGCTCGGCCTTGCGGCGTGCTGGACGAATGCGCCGGAGCCGATGACTCCAGTCGCGAGCGAGCCGCGTACGCCACCGCCGGCGCCGTCGCGCGCGAGCCGGTGGGTCGGCACGTACGTGTGTCCTCAGGGCCGCACGGCCGTGACCATCACGATCGAGCATCGCTGCACCAAGACGGTGCACGGCAACTGCGCGATCGACGGCGTGTTCGAGTTCGGTCCGTCGCCCGACAGCCCACGCGTGCCGCACGGCTCGTATCGCTACGAGGGCACGGTGACGTTCGCGGTGACCGGCGAGATCTTGGTGGCCGCGCGCCCGCTCGAGTGGATCGAGCAGCCGACCGGCTACGTGCCCGTCGGGTTCGTCGCGACGAGCGATCCCGATCGGCGGGCGATGCACGGCCGCATCGTCGAGCCGCAGTGCGGCGAGATCGAGCTACGTCGCAGCGGCCCGCGATGATCTCCGCCGACCCTGATCATTCGACGGTGAAGTCGATCGTGTTGGTCTCGCGACCGCCGGTCGCGACGCTGATCTGCGTATCGCCGGCGGGAACGTCGGGAACCTGCGCGGTGATCGATGAGTCGGTGTACTGCGTGACGTTCGCCGGCATCACGCCGAACGTGACGGCGCCGGTGTGCGCACACGCGAGCGGATCGCCGTCGTCGCTGCCTTCCGGTTGTTGGCACAAGTAACTGCCGGACAGCATGATGATCGTCCCGGGGTTCGCCGATGACGGCGTCGCCGAAGCGAGCACCGGTGCCGGGATGTCATCGTTCGCGCTGCACGCCGCGAGGACGACGGCGGCGACGATCGCGAAGCGCATGACGACAGCCTAGCTCAAAAAAAACCGCGAGCGACGCGGCGGAGCGAACGTTGCGGTTCGCCTCGATCGCCGCGTGCTCGCGTGAGCGATCTAGAAGTGACCGAACACGGCCATGCCGTTGCCGGTCGGGGTGACGTGGACCTTCGTGTCGGCGATCACCGCGGCGCGGCGGTGCGACGACGGCCAGACGAGCCCGTCGATCATCGTGAGGACACCGGCCGCCTGCACGATGCCGTCGGCGACCAGCAACACCTTATCGGTCGTGTTGTTGTCGCAGCTCGGGTTCGACACCGGGCAGTTGCCCCAGTCACCGAGCGCGAGCCACGGGCCGAGCACCGGCACGTAGAGCCGTTCGGCGCCCGGATGATCGGTCGAGCCCGCGGTGATGACCGACGCGAGGTACGAGCCGCCGAACAGCACGGCGCCGCTCGTGAACACGCCGACGTTCATCGGGTCGTAGTCCATGTCGGTGTCTTGTTGCGGCTGCTCGACGACCGGTTGGACGACCGTGGTCTGCGGCTGGACCGGCTGCTGCTGCTGTTGCGGCGGCATCACCACTTGATTGTCGGTCTTGCCGACTATCGGGTGGTCCATCATCGTGATGTCCGCGCTCGCGATCGACGGGACGAGAACAAGGGCAATGGCAAAAGCTCGATTCATCCGATCCTCACTGAAAGAGTTGAGGAGTCGTTTTGCAAACGAGTGGCCACTCGCCTCTATGCGCGTTGTTCGTAGGCGTCGAGATCGAGCTTGCGAGTGCGCCACCAGTAGTCGAATGACGCCGCCGGCCACAAAAACACTTCACCATCAGGCG
This sequence comes from Kofleriaceae bacterium, assembly GCA_036271395.1. Taxonomy (GTDB): domain Bacteria; phylum Myxococcota_A; class Polyangia; order Haliangiales; family Haliangiaceae; genus JABFXX01. Next base: position 68,138 of record DATBAS010000147.1, on the reverse strand, counting down.
TCTGGTACCAACTCGAACAGCCGGTGGTCCACACCGTATGTTTCATCTTGCGCGCGAGCTCGACGCGAAATGCGGCTTCCGCGGTGGGACGTACGTCGAGGTAGCTGAGCCGGCGCTCGCGCAGCGTGGCAACGGCGCGCGTCGCATAGCGCGCTTGCGCTTCGATCATGAAGATCATCGAGTTGTGTCCGAGACCTGTATTCGGACCCATCAACAGGAACAGATTTGGAAAGCCCGAGATCGTGATTCCGAGATAATTCCGCAGCGACTTGCGCCATTCTGCGTTGAGCTCGAGGCCGTCACGGCCTTCGATATGGATCTTCGATAAATACTCACTTGCGCGAAAACCGGTGCCCAGCACGAGCACGTCGGCGTCGCGCACGGTGCCGTCCTGCGTGCGCACACCCCGCGGGGTGATCGCATCGATCGCATCGGTCACCAGCTCGACATTCGGTTGTTGAATCGCGCGGTAGTAGTCGTTCGACACGAGCACGCGTTTACAGCCCAGGCGGTAATTCGGTGTGAGCTTCGCGCGCAACGCCGGATCGGGCACTTCGCGCGCGATGTAGCGCAGCACGAGTTTTTCGGCGAGCGCGAGCAGCCGTGGCGCATACGCAAACCCGAGCACGCTGCTCTCGGCGCGCCAGTACAAGCCCGCACGGCGCAGCCAGTGCGCACCCGGCACGTGCTCGAGCGCCCACTTCTGGCGGTCGCTGATCTCCGGATCGACCTTCGGCACGATCCACGGCGGCGTGCGCTGAAAAACGTCGACGTGCGCGGCCTGCTTGCGGATCTGAGGCACGAACTGGATCGCGCTCGCGCCGGTGCCGATCACCGCGACCCGTTTGCCGGCCAGTGCGGCACCGTGGTTCCACTGCGCCGAATGGAACTTGATGCCGGCGAACGAGTCGAGGCCGGCGATGTCGGGTAGCGAGGGCACGTGCAGCGCGCCGTTGCCAAGGAGCAGTGCACGTGCCGTGAAGTCGCCGCGGTCGGTGCTCACGCGCCACGTGCCGGTGGCCTCGTCGAAACGCGCGGCGTTCACCGCGTGGCCGAATCGGAAGTGCTCGGCGAGCTTGTACTTGGCGGCGCAGTGCTCCAAGTAGGCGAGGATCTCGGCCTGCTTGCCGTACGCGCGCGACCATCGCGGGTTCGGCTCGAACGAATACGAGTACAGGTGCGAGGGCACGTCGCAGCCGGCTCCGGGATACGTGTTCTCGCGCCACGTGCCGCCGACGCGATCGGCCTTCTCGAGGATCACGAAGTCGTGAATGCCGGCTTCGCGTAGCTTGATGCCCGCGCAGATGCCGGAAAATCCGGCGCCGACGACAATTGCGGCGAGCGTGTGCTCCACGCGCGAACGGTAGCGTCTATTAAACAAAAGTCAATAGCGGTGATTTACGCCGCTTCGCTGTGCTCGGCGGCGATCTCGGCCATCGCGGTGTCGACTTCGTCGAGCTCCCACAAGCGGCGATCGATCTCGGCGCGGACGTCGGTCGTGTTGCCGGTCGTGTGCACGCTGTGCGCGATCAGGTGCAGCATCTCGTCGACCGCCGACAGCTCGTCGGCAAGCTCGGCGATGCGCTTGGTCGTGTCCTCGCGGCGGCGCACGCGGCGCGCCTGGATGTCGCTGCGCATCCGCGATCGCTCGATGAACGGCGCGTCGCCGGCCGGCGCGAACCGCAGCGATTCGATGCAGCGATGATGTGCCCGCGAGGTCTCGACGAACTGTTCGAGCAGGCCCTCGAGCTCGAAGCGATTCGATGCGTTCGCGTCGACGCTTTCGATCTCCTGCGCGAGATCGGACAGCTCGCGGTACTGATGCGCGCGTGCCGGGCCGCACACCTCGACGCGGCGCATTCGGAACCGATCGCGCTGGCGCTGGCGCTGGCCCGCCGCCCACCGATCGAGCTGTGCGCGCACGAACGCACTGCGCGCTGCAACGGCCGCGACCGCGATCGCGCCTACCGCGGTGAAGACCGCGGCGAGCACACCCGCGTAACACACTGCGAAATACAATGCCGTGCTCACGACCGGCACGCTCATCGGGTGAAACAGGGCGCCCCGCACGTAGTGGGTCGGCGAGCGAGTCTGGGTACAAGCAAGCGCGCTCGTTGGCATGTCACGAGCCAATTACATTTGGTGTGCCATCGCGCAGCACGCCCGATCGCAGGCGTCGATCTCGGAGCGATGCGCTCACGCGCATTGTGGCGCGCATGCGTGCTCAGAGCTTGATGCGCGCATTCGTCGGGTCGTACAGGGGGCGCAGGGACGCGATCGCCGGAAAGCGATCGTTGGCGATCTGCACCTCGATGCGCCCGGAATCGAGCCATTTCTGGTCGAGCCCGGGTGCGCTTAACATCGCGAGCCCGACGGCGCCGCCGAGGGTGTGCCCGTACGACGCGGCGCGTACGTAGCCGACTGGCACACCGTCGCGCAGCACGGGCTCGGCGTGGAACAGCAGCGGCTCGGGAACTTTGACGAGGATCTGCACGAGTCGCTTGTGCAGCGGCCCAGCGGCCTTTTGTGCGAGCACCGCGTCCTTGCCGACGAAGTCGGGCTTCTTCAGATCGACCGCGAAGCCCAACCCGGCTTCGAGTACGGTGTCGGTGGTGTCGATGTCGTGGCCGTAGTCGCGATAGGCCTTCTCCATCCGGCAGCTCGCGAGGGTCTTGAGCCCGGCATGGGTGAGCCCGTCTTGCTCGGCGAGCCGATCGTAGACGTGCAGCGCTTGCTCGGTCGGAATGTAGAGCTCGTAGCCGAGCTCGCCGAGGTACGTGATGCGCAGGCAGAGCACGCGCGCGAGGCCGATGTCGATCTCTTTCGCGCCGCGAAACGGGAACGCCTCGTTCGAAAGCTCCGCGCTGGTCACGCGCTGCAAGATCTCGCGCGAGCGCGGGCCCTGAATATTCAGCTGCGCGTACGCGGCGGTCATGTCGGCGACGTGCGCGTGCGCGTCGGCCATCGCGCGCTTCATGTGCGCTTGCACGTGGCGATGCGCGGTGTCCGAGGCCACGACCCAGTAGCGATCGTCGTCGAGCTTGGCGACGGTGAGATCGGCTTGCAGCTTGCCGGCGGCGTCGAGCCACTGCGTGTACGTGACGAGCCCCGGCTCGCCGTCGACGTGGTTCGCCGAGATGTGCTCGAGCACGCGGCCGGCGTCGCGACCTTCGACGAGAAACTTCGCCATGAACGACATGTCCATGACGATCGCGCCCTCGCGCGCCGCGCGATGCTCGCGCGCCCAGTGGTGAAACCACGACGGCCGGCCCCAGGTCAGCTCGGCCTCCGGTTTCGCGCCGTGACCGGCGTAGTAGTCGGCGCCTTCCCAGCCGCTGACGTCGCGGAAGTACGCGCCGCGCTGAACCAAGCGATCGTAAAACGGCGAGCGCTTGGCGCCTCGCGCGGTCTCGGCGGTGCGCGTGGGATAGTGGCACTGGTAGACCATGCCGAGCTGCTCGACGGTGCGCAGCCGGCGATATTCGGGGGTCGCTTGATACGCGTGCAGCCGATCGATGTTCATCGCGGTGATGTCGACGTCGGGGCTGCCGTTGACGATCCAGTGCGCGAGCACGCGGCCCAGACCCGGCCCGGTGAGAATGCCGATCGAGTTGAGCCCGGCGGCGACGAAGTAGTTGTCGAGCTCGGGCGATTCGCCGACGACCGGCTGGAGATCCGGCGTGAAGCTCTCCGGACCGCAGAAGAACTTCTTGACGCCGACGTCCATCGAGATCGGCACGCGCGACATCGCCTTCTCGACGTACGGCCCCATGCGATCCCAATCGGGTTGGATCTCGCCGAACGAGAAGTCTTCGGGCACGCCGCGCACGTTCCACGGCGCGCACTTCGCCTCGAACAGGCCGATCATCAGGCCGCCGACCTCTTCGCGGTAGTAGCCGAACGACCCCGGGTCTTCGAGGATCGGCCAGTCGTTGCCGAGCTCTTTAATCCGCTCGGTGATCAAATAGTAATGTTCGGCCGATTGGAGTGGAATCGATACTCCGTGCTTCGCGCCGAGCTGGCGCGCCCACATGCCGGCGCAATTGACGACGTACTCGCACGCGATGTCGCCGTACGGCGTCTGCACGCCTGCCACCGCGCCGCGCTTGGTACGCACGCCTAGCACCGGAACATCTTCGACGAGCCGCGCGCCGGCGAGCCGCGCGCCTTTCGCGAGCGCCATCGTCGCATCGACCGGGTTCGCGCGGCCGTCTTCCTTGACGTAGAAGCCGGCGAGCAAGTCGTCGGTGTTCGCGAGCGGGAAGAGATCTTTGACCTGCGCGGGAGACAATTCGTGAACATCGATTCCGCACAATCGATTGAATGCCGACACGCGGCGATACTCTTCGAGCCGATCGCGTTCGGATGCGACCTCGATGAAGCCGACCGGCTTGAACCCGGTTGACTGGCCGGTCTCGGCTTCGAGCTTGGTGTAGAGGTCGCGCGTGTACTTGCGCATCTCGGTCGAGGTCTCGCTCGTCGATCCGAACGTGACGATCAAGCCCGCGGCATGCCACGTCGTGCCGGACGTCAGCTTGTCGCGCTCGAGCAGCACGACGTCTTTCCAGCCCATATGGGCGAGGTGGTACGCGACGGAGCAACCGATGATCCCGCCGCCGATCACCACGACGCGTGCATGACTGGGCAATGCAACCATGAGCGCCGCAGTATAGTCGGTTCACACGTGAGCGGGCTGCAGCGGACACTAGGGCCGATCGCGATTTGGGGCCTCGGCGTCGGCTATGTCATCTCCGGGATGTACTTCGGCTGGAACTACGGCTTGCCCGAAGGCGGGCCGTACGGGCTGCTCGCGGCGACCGGCGCCGCGACGGTGCTCTACATCGCGTTCGTGCTCGGCTACGCGGAATTGTCGTGCGCGCTGCCGAAAGCCGGCGGCGTGTTCGTGTATGCGGGCCGCGCGTTCGGCACGCAGGTCGGCTTCGTCGCGGGCATCGCGCAGCTCGTCGAGTACGTGCTCGCGCCGGTCGGCATCGCGTTCGCGATCGGCAGCTACATCAACCAGGCGGCGCCGGGCGTGCCGGTGATCGCCGTCGCGGTCGTGTCGTACGCCGTGTTCACCACGGTCAACATCGTCGGCGTCAAGCTGTCGGCGGGCTTCGAGCTGATCTTGACCGTCGTCGCGGTGATCGAATTGTGCGTGTTCGGCGTCGTCGTGCTGCCGCACTTTTCATGGGCGCGGTTCGCGGCCGATCCGCTGCCCCACGGCTGGCTCGGCACGCTGCCCGCGATGCCGTTCGCGATCTGGTTCTACTTGGGCATCGAAGGGCTCGCGAACGTCGCCGAAGAAGCGCGCGCGCCGCAGCGCGATCTGCCGCGCGGGTTCTTCGCCGCGATGATCACGCTCGTCGTGCTCACCGCGATCGTGCTGTTCGGCGCGGTCGGCGCCGCGGGCTGGCGCGGCGTCGCGTACACGGCCGTCGACTCGACGGTGAATTCTGATTCGCCGCTGCCGCAGGCGATCTCGCACGTCGTCGCGCGCACGAGCCCGTTCTTCGTGGCGTTGACCGGCATCGGGCTCGTCGGGTTGGTCGCGAGCTTTCACGGCATCCTGATCGCGGCGAGCCGATCGATCTTGGCGCTCGGCGAAGCCGGCTTGTTGCCGCGCCGCTTGGGCGAGATCCACGCGCGCCGGCGCACGCCGGTCGTCGCGCTGCTCGCGAACCTCGCGGTCGGGCTCGTCGCGCTCGCCACCGGTCGCACCGACGAGATCATCGTGCTCTCCGTGCTGGGCGCGCTCACGCTCTACGTGATCGCATCGGCGTCGCTGATCGCGCTGCGCCGCAACGAGCCCGAGCTCGCGCGACCGTATCGCACGCCGCTCTATCCCGCGGCACCGATCGTGGCGATCGGGCTCGCGCTGATCTGCGTGGGCGCGATGGCACAGCGCCATCCGTGCCTGACGCTGATCTATGCGGGAATTCTCGGTTTCAGCTGGATCGCTTTGCTGATCTTCGTTCCCTCGGAGCGTCGCCAATCGGCGCGATTTGGGTAGGATGCCGCCTTCATGCGACTCCACCACCTAGCCTTCGCCGTGTTGCTCGCGGCGTCGTGTGATCAGGGCAAGAGCAAGCTCGACGACGTCAAGGTCGCTCCACCGCGCGTTCCGGTTCCCGCCGGATCGGCGGGCGTGGGCGGGCCTGCGCCGGCCGCGACACCCGCGCAAGACATCGACAGCAAGGACATCCTCGCGCGCACGCCGGCGGCCGATGAAGTCGACGTCGAGTGGGTGCTGATCGCGTGGAAGGATCTCGACGCGACGACCTATCACGGCCAGATCGACAAGCGCGCGGCGAACCGCTCGAACGCGGAGGCCGCGAAGCTCGCACAAGACACCGCGGCGCAGCTCAAAGCCGATCCGTCGAAGATCGACGCGCTGGTCAAGAGCACCTCGGAGCAGCCCGGTGGCGGCGATGCCGAGCCGATCACGCTGAACAAGAACACGACGCTGCCGCCCGAGTTCAAGATCCTGATCGATCTGTCGCTCCGCCTGCAGCCCAAAGAGGTCGGCATCGTCAAGACGCCGCTCGGCTACCACGTCATCGAGCGCGTGCCGCCTGCGCCGCCGGATCCGCTCGAGTCCGCCGATATTCTCGCTCGCCCGGCCGAAACCGGCCCGGTCATGGTCCAGCACGTCTTGATCGGCTGGAAGGACGTGCCCGCGGCGAAGCACGCGCAGGTCGATCCGCGCGCGAAGGATCGCACGAAGACCGATGCCGACAAGATCGCGAGCGACGTGCTCGCGAAGGCGCGCGGCGGCGAAGACTTCAAGGCGCTGATGAAGCAGTACTCCGAAGATCCGGGTAGCAAGGATACGGCCCGGCCGTACGAGGTCAGCGCCGATGCGCCGCTCGTCGAGCCGTTCAAGAAGCTCTCGCTTCGCCTGAAGATGGGCGAGGTCGGCCTGGTCAAGTCGCCGTTCGGCTGGCACATCATCAAGCGCATCGAGCCGCCGCCGCCGGATCCGCTCGAGTCGGCCGACATCTTGGCGCGCCAGCCGGTCACGCAGAAGGCGAAGGTCAAGCACATCCTGCTCGGCTGGAACGAAGTGAAGTCGAAGGACCCGCGCGCACAAAAGCGCTCGCGCGCCGACCTCGACAAGCTCGTCAAGGACACCGTCGCGAAGCTCAAAGCCGGCGCGAAGATCGAAGACCTGATGAAGACGCTGTCCGAAGATCCGGGGTCGTCGAAGAGCGGCGAGTCCTATGACGTCACGCCGGATGCGCAGCTGGTCGATGGCTTCAAGAAGCTGTCGCTGCGGCTCAACGTCGGCGAGGTCGGCGTGGTCAAGACCGAGTTCGGCATGCACATCATCAAGCGCGTCGAGTAATCAGCTCGGCACGCACTGGCACGTCGCCGAGCACGCGTCGCCGGCGGTGCCGTTGGCCGAGCCGTCGTCGCACTGCTCGCCGTCGTCGATCACGCCGTTGCCGCACAGCAGCTGGCAACCCGAGCCGCAACCCGAGCCGCCGTCGCACTGCTCGCCGGTCTCGACGATGCCGTTGCCGCATACCGGCACGACGACCGCGAACGGATGCGTCACGCCGTCGGCCGGCAGCGTGCCGGTGTAGCTCGCGACCGGCGTGAGCTCGAGCAAGTAGTCGCGCGTCTGGCCGCCGGCGCTGTCGGTGACGAGCGCGCTCGTCTCGGCGTACGGCTGGAGCGCGACCGTGAATCCACCGGCGAGCGCGTTGACCGCATGCGCGCACGTCGACGCGTAGACGTCGTCGATCATGCCGGTGTCGCTGAGGTGAATGCGCCGGCACGACACGTCGTCGCTCGATAGCGCGCTCGCCTCGTTCGCCGGATCGACCACGTGAAAGTAGTAGTCGCCGCCGATCATCGATGACGGCGAGGCGTCGAGGTACACCGACGCGGCCGTCGCGAACGTGTTGTTCGGCGACAGATCGCCGGTCGCCAGCGACGGGAAGAACACGGCGAGGCCCTTCACGCCGCCGGTCGAGCCGGTCGGATCGAGCTGCACCGGCGTCGCCGGCTCGGTGTTCACGTCATCGTCTTTGACGGGACCGGAGGTGGTGCAAGCGGCCAAAATGATCGCGCAGAACGAGAGGCGAGACATCGAGCGCTCCTTGTCGGGTATGCACGTCGCTTTCAGCAAGCGACGTACCCACGACGAGGTCGCGTTTTCCCGCGGCGCGCGATCGCGTGCCGTAGCGGCGGCGCTCGCTGTTACTTCGTCGTCGGCGCAGCTGGCGTCGTCGGCGCAGCCGGCGGTGCCGGTGCGGGATTCGCTGGTGCACCCGGCGCGGTCACGAGCTTGAACTCGACGCGGCGGTTCTTCGTGCGCGCCGTGTTGAGCGCGGCTCCGGTGAGCCCCTTCGGATCGGTGATCGGCTGTGTGTCGCCATAGCCCTTCGCATCGAGGCGCGATGCATCGATGCCCTTCTTGACGAAGTAGGCTTTGACCGCATCCGCGCGCGCCTGCGACAGCGCAGCGTTATCGGCGAACGTCTTGCTGACGATCTTCACGTCGTCGGTGTGGCCGCCGATCTCGAGCTTGACGTCCTTGAACTCGGTCATCACCGCGATTGCCTTGTCGAGCAGTGGCAGCGACTGCGGCGCGAGATCGGCGCCGCCGGACTTGAAGTTGATGCCCTGGATCACGCCGGTGAACTGCTTCACCTTCTCCGGAATCTCGTCGGGGCAGCCGTCGGCGTCTTGGTAGCCGTTCTTGGTCTCCGGCTGGTTCGGGCACTTGTCCTGCGCGTCGGGAATGCCGTCGCCGTCGTTGTCGGGCTCCGGGCAACCGTCGGCGTCTTGGAAGCCATCTTTGTCCTCGGCTTCGTTCGGGCACTTGTCCTGCGCGTCGGGGATGCCGTCCTTGTCGTTGTCGGGATCCGGGCAACCGTCTGCGTCCTGGAAGCCGTCCATGTCTTCGGCTTCGTTCGGGCACTTGTCGGCGGAGCCGACGATGCCGTCATGATCGGGATCGTTGTCGACGACCGGCGGCGGCGGCGGCAGCGCGTGCATCGGCTTCTCGCCGCCGAACGTGTGCGTGAGCGATAGCAGGCCTTCGCCTTCGACGGTCGCGCCCGCGACCGCGGCTTGTGCGCTGTCCTTCGCGCCGGGGAACATCAGGCGAAGGTCCGCGCGCACGCCCCAGCCGCCGCCCGTGGCGTACTTCACGCCGATACCGAGATACGGCGCGTTGTTGACGTCCTTCTTCAGGATGTCGGCGTTCTGCGTGTAGACGAGCTGCGTGAGGCCATCGCCGATCAGCACGAACGGCGTCAGATTGCCCGGCAGCGCGTTGAACTGATAGACGAGCTGCAACCGATACGTCAGATCGAAGACGTCGAACACTTCGGAGTTCGGCTCCGTCGGGATGTAGCCGAACTCGAGCTCGACGCCGTAGTGCCGCGCGAAGTACGCGCCGGCGCGCACGCCGAACAGCGTCGAGCTCTTCTGCCCGTCGGTCAGATTCGTCGGCGTCTCGCCGAGCGAGTCGTGCGCGTTGAAGAGGTGCAGGCCGGCCGTGCCGCCGAATTCCCACGCGACATCGGCACTCGCGACCGACGAAAGCGTCATGAGCGCCAGGACAGAGCAGCCGAACCTAGTCATGTCGGGGGTTTTCGAACTAGTCGGGCCCCCTTAGCAAGACGCAAAAGCCCCGAAATGAACAGGACTGGCCGGAACGTGTACGTCTCGGGTGCGACTACGACTTGCCGGGTCCGTGAGCCGCCAGCCGCTCCTCGGCCATCAGGTCCGCGACCTTGTACGTCGGGGCGCCGAGCTTCTTCGAGCGATCGCAGATGTCCCAGATCGTGTCGTAGATCTTGAGCGTCTTGTCACGCGCGAGCTTGGCATCGTAGCCCTTGACCTCCTGCGCGACGTTGACGAGACCGCCGGCGTTGATCGCGTAGTCGGGTGCGTAGAGGATGCCGCGCGCGTACAGATCGTCGCCGTGGTGCGGCTCGAGCAGCTGGTTGTTCGCGGCGCCGGCGACGATCTTCGCCTTGAGGTGCGGGATCGTGTCGTCGTTCATGCCGGCGCCGAGCGCGCACGGCGCGAACACGTCGCAATCGACGGCGGCGACCGAGGTGATGTCCGTGACGGCCGCGCCGAACTCGCGCTGCGCTCGCTCGCTCTTGAGCTTGTCGACGTCGGCGACCGTCAGCTTCGCGCCGGCGGCGTGCAGCTCCTTGCACAGGTAGTAGCCGACGTGGCCGACGCCCTGAACGGCGACGTGCACGCCTTTGAGATCGTCTTTGCCGAGCTTGAACTTCACGCACGCTTCGATGCCGCGGCGCACGCCGAGCGCGGTGAACGGCGACGGATCGCCCGAGCCGCCGTGCGACGGATCGATGCCGGTGACGTGCTTGGTCTGCGAGCGGATGATCTCCATGTCCTCGAGGCCGGTGCCGCTGTCTTCGGCGGTGATGTAGTGGCCGCGCAGGTCCTCGATGAAGCGGCCGAACGCCCGGAACAGCGCGCTGCGATCGAAGTGGCGCTTCGGCTTGATGATGACGCTCTTGCCACCGCCGTGACCCAGGCCGGTGATCGCGGCCTTGTAGGTCATGCCGCGGGCGAGCCGGAGCGCGTCGATGTACGCGGCGTCATCGGTGTCGTACTCGATGAAGCGGCAGCCGCCGAGCGCCGGACCGAGCCGGGAGTCGTGGATCGCCACGATCGCCCGCAGCTGGGTGGCCTTGTCCAGCTTCATGTGGACCTCGCCGAAGTCGTATGCGGAGAGCTTGCCGAAGACATCCATGCCGGACTCGTATCAGATTTCTGTCGCGGCGCTGGTGACTGGCCACCGCAAACACCACAGCGCACAGCGTTAACTCGGCGTCGCCGCAGTGCGGCGACCATGGCCCGACCGTTGCAATCTCGCGCCCGCGATGCGCGCGCTCGCCGTCGTCGTGGCAGGTCTGCTCGGGGTTGCCGGCTGCGGCGTCGAGTCCCTGTTTATCGGCCACGGCTGCACCGACAGCGACTCGTCGAGCTGGGATCTGCACGAGCCGACCGATCCCGCGACGACGCTCAAGATCGAAGATTGCCGGATGGATGCCGGCGCCTGCGATGCACTCTGCGACATGGAGCTCGGCTCGGACGACGACTTCGCCGAGAGCGGCGACACGCTGACCGGATGCACGGTCCGCTTCGACGGATCGACGATTCACGTTCAAGCCGATTACGACGTCCCCGACGACTCGCCCGGCTGCGAGCAAGAGGGCTTTGGGCTACCTGAAGATGGAGGCGGACCGATATGATGAAACGCATCTCGATTTCGATCGCGGCATTCGCCGCAGGCTGTAGCCCGTCGGGCACCGCACCTTCGAACGATCCGCCGACGTGGGGCGTGCCGATCTCCGGCGGTAACTTGCTGATCAGCAGCGACGGCACGCACGCGTTCGTCGCCGACCCCGATCGCGATCGCCTCGTCGACGTCGATCTGACGTCGGCCAATGCGGTCGAGATTCCACTCGATGCCGGCGACGAGCCCGGCCGGCTCGTGCAAGACGCCGCCGGCCGCGTGCACGTCGCGCTGCGCCGCGGCGGCGCGCTGGTCACCGTGCAAAACGATCAGATCGTCGCGCGCCGTGCCGTTTGCGCCGAGCCGCGCGGCGTCGCATACGAAGCCGCGACCGACCTCGTTCACGTCGCGTGCTCGACGGGCGAGCTGGTCTCGCTGCCGGCCGCCGGCGGCGATGCGACGCGCAACGTGTTCATCGATCGCGACCTGCGCGACGTGATCGTTCGCGCCGGCACGCTCTACGTCACGCGGTTTCGCGCCGCCGAGCTGATCCAGCTCGACGCGAACGGCGCGATCGTCACGCGCGTCACGCCGCCCACCGAGCAGCGGTTCGACTTCAACGACGAGGGCGGCGGCGGCATCAGCGACGGCAGCGACGGCGGCGGCGACGGCGGCATTCCCGCGATTCCCGCGGTCGCGTGGCGCACGATCGCGATGCCCGACGGAAGCATCCTGATGAGCCACCAACGCCAGCTCCAGACGATCTTGTCGACCGTCGTGCACGGCGGCTACGGCAACGGCTGCGGCGGTCCCGTCGAGCCCGACCTCACGTTCATCGACGGCTCGAACACGATGTCGCCGATGTTGCCGATCGACGGCGACGCCCTGCCGGTCGACGTCGCGGTCAACACCGCGGGCACCGAGCTCGCCGTCGTGTACGCGGCGGGGCAGGTCACGCAGCGGATCACGCTCGACGAGCTAACGCCCGACACCGGCGCGCCGTCGAGCACCATCTGTCCCGACTCGACCGGCGACTCGGGTGGTGGTGGCGGCATCGATACACCGGTCGTCGAAGGCGGCCTCGGCACGTTGATGTCGGATCTGCTCGGCGCGCCGACCTCGGTCGCGTTCACCCCGAGCGACCAGGTCGTCATTTACTACCCGGAGCTACCCGGCCTCGCGATCCACGGCGTGGACGGCACCACGCAGATCATCACGCTGCCCGGCGACATCGGCTACGACGCCGGCCGCGCGCTGTTCCATCAACAGACGCCGAGCGGCCTCGCCTGCGCGTCGTGTCACCCCGAAGCGAAGGACGACGGCTTGGTCTGGGACTTCGACACCGAAGGCGTGCGCCGCACGCAAAACCTATCTGGCCAGATCCTCGCGCGCGCGCCGTATCACTGGGTCGGCGACGAGCCGAACCTGCCGACGCTGATGGACGACGTGTTCGGCAACCGCATGGGCGGCGCGCCGCCGTCGAACAGCGAGCACGAATCGCTCGGTCCATGGCTCGATCGCGTGCCGGCGCCGGCGCCGCTCGCCGATGTCGATCCCGCCGCGGCCGCACGCGGCCAGACGCTGTTCCAATCGGCCGACGTCGGCTGCACGACGTGCCACGCCGGCGCGCTGATGTCGACCAAGGCGATCGTCGACGTCGGTACCGGCGGCGCCTTCAAGGTGCCGAGCCTGCTCGGCGTGAACGGCCGCGCGCCGTACATGCACACCGGTTGCGCGGCGACGCTGCTCGATCGGTTCACGCCGGCATGCGGCGGTGGCGATACGCACGGCCACACCTCGCAGCTGACAGCGGACCAGCTGAACGATCTCGTCGCGTATCTCGAGACGCTGTAGCCGTCGCCGACGTATACCCGACGCGTGACGGCGCCGCGGCTCGAGCGCGTGATCGCGATCGCGGGCATCGCGACCGCGGTGCTCGTGGCCGCGTACGTCGGGTTTCGGCGACGCTGGATGCGGTCTCGCTGGTCGACGGCTTTCACCGCCGGTTCGTCGTCGGCACGCTGCTCTATCCGTTCGGATCGCACTACGTGGTGTTCGCGACGTTCAGCTTCGTCGTGCTGGGCGGGTTGATCGCGGCGCTCGTCGCGGTGGCGCTGCGTGCGCGAAGCGCACTGCAATACGGGCTGATCGTCGCGTTCTTGATGGTGGTCGGCGGCTTTCTGTTCGACGAGGTCGGCTACTTCGATCAGGTGCTGTACGTCCTGCTCTTCGTCGCCGTGTGGCTCGTCGAGCGCGGCAAGTTGGTGGCCGCGGTGGCCGTGATGGCGCTGTCGCCGTGCGTTCACGAGATCGCGATCTTGACGATCCTGCCGCTGTTCGGCGTCGTGTTGTTGCGGCGCGAGACGCTTCGCCGCGCCATCGTCGCGACCGCGATTCCCGCCATCGTCGACGTGCTCGTGCTGCTCGTGCCGCCGGCTTCGAGCGGCGCGACCGATCACCTCGCCGCGCGCATTGCAGCTGGTGATTTCACCGCGCGTGCCGATGCGCTCGCGCTATTCATGCGCTCGCAGCACGACACGTGGCAGCTCTACTCGTTTCACGCGGGGCTCGTGCTGGTGCGGCCGTTGATGGTCACACTCGTCATCATCTTCGTCGTGTTCTGGCTCGCGTCGCGGCCGGCGCTAGGCTCGCACGATCGTCAGCCCGAATGGCTCGTCTTGCTCGCTTCGCTCGCGGCGATCGTCATGCCGCACTTGCTCTGCTACGCCGGGTGGGACGCCAACCGATGGATGTTCGCCACGATCGCGAGCTTCACGTTCGTCGCGTGGCTCGCGCTCGAGCGCCGCGATGACACCGCCGTGACGCTACCGATGGCGACCGTGTTGTTGATCGCGATGCTGATCGTCTCGCGCCTCGATCTCGCGTTCTTCGATTTCCAGAAGCCACGCGTGATCGGCTACTCGCCGATCCATGCGTTCCTGCGCAGCGTTCGCGACGGCTCGCTGTTCTCGATGCCGTCTCAGTAGCTCGGCCAGCCCTCGACGTGCGCGCGCACGCCGAGCATGTCTTCGGTGACGCTCGCCCACACGAGGTCGCTCGCGCGCGTCGCCTCGCCGACGTCGCGCTCGAGGATCTTCACGCAGCCCGCGAGATCGCCGGTGGCGACCATGCCGACGCGATCGGCCGCGCGCTCGGTCGCGGCGAGCCAGCCCAGCGCCGCGGTCATCGGCACGACGCTGCGCTCGCGCAACTTGGCGCCGATCGCGTGCACTTGCTCGCGCTCGACGGGATGCAGCGCGGCGGTGAGCCAGCGCGCCGCGTGCGTCCCGCCGTCGTCGGGCGCGGCCGCGAGCTCGATGATCTGCGCGAGCTCGCCGGCGCGCGGGCAGAGCAGGCGCGCGATGCGATCGGCACGCAGATCGGACAGCTGGCGCGTGAGCCGGAACGCGACCTCGAGATCGCCGACCTGCTTGTCGGTTGGTTTCGGGTCGGCGATCGGCCGGCCGAAGATCAGCACCGGCGCGAGCACGCCGAGCCGCGCGCGCATCGTGAGCTTGCACACGGCGGCCTGATCGCGGTCGATGAAGATCGGTGGCCGTGGCGTGACGAGCAGCTTGATGATCGGCTCGAGCACCTTGGCGACATGCGGCGGCACCTCGGATTCTTTCGCCGGCGCCGCGATCGGCGGCCGCATGCGCGCGCGCTCGACGGCAAACGGCGGCGCGACGATCGCGAATAGCACCGAGAGCTGGAGGTCGACGTCGATCCGCGACAGCGCGAGCCAGTCGTCGTTGCGCAGCGGCCGCGTCGGCTCTTCGCGCGGCGGCAGCACGGTCTCGATGATCGCCGACGGCTCGAACAGCGCATCGAGCTTGCTCGCATCGGGCGCTTGCACGCCGAACGTCGCGAGCGCGTCGTCGACCGCGCGCACGGCGTGGAGCCTGCCCGCGCGCATGTAGAGCCCGCGCAGCGCCTTGTACGACGCGACGCGCTTGTGATCGACCGCGAGGATCGCCTGGTGATGGCGGATCGCAGGCTCGTCGTGCTTGGCCTCGGCGCCGTCGTAAAGATCGGCGAGCCGCATGCGGCGATCGTGATCGGCGGGCGACAGCGATTGCGCGACCTCGAAGGCGACGAGGGCGTCGTCGTGGCGCCCCAGGTCGAGCGAGAGCTCGCCGAGCCGGTCCCACAAGCGCAGCGCCTCGCCTTTGCGGCCTTCATCGGCGCGCACGTGCTCGAGCCGGCGGTAGAAGAACCGCGCGAGTGCGTCGCGATCGTTGCCACCGCCGAGCAGCCCTTCGAGATCGTCGGCGGCCGCGAAGTCGAGCGGCGCATCGTCGATCGCGGCGTCGAGCAGCTTGGTCGCGAGCTCGTGATCGTCGAGCTCGTCGCGCGCGATCATCGCCGCCAGGTGCCGGTAACGCGCGCGGACTTTCGCGTCCTTCTCGGTCTCGATCAGCTGCTTGACGACGTCGAGCGAGTAGCTCCAGTCGCCGTCTTCGGTGACCAGCTCGAGAAACTTCGTGAGCAGCAGGTGATCGCCGGGTTTGTGTGCGAGCGCCTCGCGATACATCTCGCGCGCCGCGGCGCGGTCGCCGAGCTCGCTGTAGCGATCGCCGATCGCGGCGAATCGCGCGGCGCGCTCTTCGGGCGGCGCCGTCGATGCGAGCGCGAGCTGATCGGCGATCTTCGTGAGCGCGTCGCCGGAGCCGAGCTCGGTGCGCAACACGAGCGCGCCGCGGTGATCGGGCGAGAGCACGAGCGCGATATCGGTGTGCTTCGCGGCGGCGTCGGCGTCGCCGAGTGCCTTCGCCGAGCGCGCCAGCTTGTAGTGGAGCTCGATCGCCGCGCCGGGCGGCAACAGATCTTCGTCGACGAGGATCGACTCGATCGCGGCTCGCGCTTTCGCCCACTGCTCGGCCTCGAACAGCATGTCGGCGAGCTCGCGCCGCGTGCCGCGATCTTCAGGATCGAGATCGATCGCGCGCGATAGCGCCGCCCGCGCGCCGGTCTTGTCGCCGAGCTGTTGCGCGACCTTGCTCCGCTGCATCAAGTACTCGCGCAGCTTGTTCGGATCGTCGGTGACGCGCACGAGCTCGTCGAGCAGCGGCGCGAGATCGACGAGCGCGCCGGTATCCCACACCAGCTCGACGACCGCCGCGGCCGCCTTGTGATTGCCCGGATCGGCGGCGCGCGCGTCGAGGTAGAGCTGCTTGGCCCAATCGGTATCGCCGAGCGCGACGCACAAGTCGCCGGCATCGGTGAGCCAGCGCGAGCGATGCGCGACGAGCGCGGGCCGCTCGGCGCCGGCGATCAGCGTCGAGATCGCGTCGGCGAGCTCGCCGCGGTCGCGGAGCAGCGGCACGAAGCCATCGATCGCTTCGGCGAGATCCGGATCGTCCTTGCGCGCGCTCTCGAACAAGTGCTGCGCGCGATCCCAGTTCTCGAGCTTCGCGAGCTCGCCGGCGCGCACGAGCACGCGCGCGCGCGTCTTGGGATCCACGATCGCGTGCGCCGAGCGCTCGAGCACGCTCAGCGCCTCCGCTTCGGGCACGCCGACTTCGATCGTGAGCTTCGCGAGCGCTTCGAGCACGTCGGGGCGGTCGGGCTCGAGCTTGTCGGCTTCGCGATACGCATCGAGCGCGCCGCTCGCATCGTCGAGCTCGCGCGCGTGAATCTGCGCGATCTCGCGAAAGATCTCGGCCCGCTCGTGATCGGTCTCGACGTGGTTCGCGTGACGGCCGAGCAGATCGACGAGCACCGGCCACTCGCCGGTCGAGCGATAGAACAGCTCGAGCGCTTCGTTCGCGTGCGCGTGATTCGGCTCGACGAGCAGCACGCGCTCGAGGCAATCGGCGGCGTAGTAACCGCGGCCGACGTGTTGCCACGCGTCGGCCATCGCGACGAACCGGCGCACCGCGGCGTCGTCGTGGATGTCGATCAGCGCGGTCATCTGATCGAGCGGTAGCTCGCTCCAGCGATCGGTGAGCGCCGCCATCCGCAGCAGTGGATCGAGATCATCGGCGATCGGCTGCTCGGCGAACGCGGAGAGCCGCACGACGATCGCGCGATCGGCATCTCTGCGCTGCTCGAGGTTGTCGGCAAGCTCGCGCAAGATCGTGGCGCGCTCGTGCGATTCTTCGGTCGCCTCGGCGCGCTGCAAGTGCATGTCGACGACCTGGTAGCCCTCGGTGTCGAGGGTCGCATTCGCGATCCGCGCCGACGCGCGCTCGACCGCGGCGCGCAGCCGCTTCTTGTCGAGCTCCGGGAACTCCTCGAGGAGGGCGCGGACGACGATATCGACCGACCCGATGCCCGCGGTGTGTCCCCGCATTGGCCTGCGAGCCTACCGCGAAAGTGAAGGGCGTGGCGTCGCGGGTGGCTCGAGACCCACCGCGTCGCTCGCGTCGCCGCGTCGCGATCACGCTCGCTCGATGCTCGCAGCGGCCGAATCCGCGCCGAGCGCTCGATCGTAGCTGGCGAGCTTGCGGGTGATGGTCGCGAGCGTCTCTTTCAAGTGCGCGAGCTTGGCCTCGACGTCGAGGCGATGCGCGTCGAGCAGCGCGCGCCGGGCCGCGATCGTCGACTCGCCGCGACGCGCGAGCCGCGCGTACTCGAGCATCTTGCGGATCGGCATCTCGGTCGCGTGCAGCTTCTTGAGCAGATCGATCCAGCGCAGCTCGGCGTCGCCGTAGCGGCGATGGCCGCTGCGCGCACGCGGGACAGGCAGCACCAAGCCGATGCGCTCGTAGTAACGCAGCGTGTGCGTGGTGATGCCGGTCTTCGCTGCGACCTCGCGAATGGTCAGATCCGCCATGCGCAACGATACTGACTCACAGCGAGATGTCGAGGCCACCGTCGACGTCGAGCTTGGCACCGACCGAGTACTTCGCCTTGTCGGAGATCAAGAACGCGACCGCTTCGGCGACGTCGGCGGGCTCGCCTGTGCGACCGAGCGGCACGCGCGCATTGTCGCGCGGACGATCGCGCGCGCCGACCGCCGTTCCGACCAAGCCCGAGCCGACCGCGTTGACGCGAATCCCGAACGGCGCGAGATCGAGCGCGGCGCACATCGTCAGGTAGCTCACGCCACCCTTCGAGGTCATGTACGAGAACTTGTCCTTGGTGCCGCGCGTGCTCGATACCGTGACGTTGACGATCGCGCCGCCGCCGTGCGTCTTCATGATCTGCGCGGCGTACTTCGTACACAGGAAATAGCTGCGCAAGTTCGTATCGATCGTCTGCTGCCACGTCGCGAGATCGCAGTCGAGGATCGACTCGTTCTTCGTATACGCGACGTTGTTGACGAGCGCATCGAGCCGGCCGAATCGCTCGGCGATGAACGCGAACAAGCGCTCGATCGCCGCCGCATCCGCGAAGTCGACCGCGAACGCCGTCCCGCCGATCGCGGCGGCAACCGCGTGCGCTTCGTCGGCATGACGCGACGTGACGACGACGTGAAAGCCATCGCGCGCGAGCGTCTCGGCGATCGCCTTGCCGATGTTGCTCGTCGATCCGGTGACCAGCGCGAGCTTCATTTTAGCTTTCCCGCGACGCTGCGGATCGTCGCCTCGCTCGGACCGCCGTGCGTGCCGCGCGGATCGCGCGCGTTCTGGAACTCGACCATCCAGCCCGGATACTCGGTCGGCAGCGCGCTGGCCTGATCGAGCTTCGTCACGTGGTCGGCCGAGAGCTTCAGCTCGGTCGCCGCCAGGTTGTCGACGAGCTGCACCTTGGTCTTGGCGCCGACGATGATGCTGGTGACGAATTGCTTGGTGAGCTGCCACGCGAGCGCGACCCGCGCGACCGAGGCGTTGGTTGCAGCCGCGACCTCGCGGAGCGCCGCGAGCACGCGCGGCAAGCGCTCCATGTTCACCGGCGGGAAATCGAGCGACGCGCGGCGGGCCTCGGCCGGGCCCTTCTTGTCCGGATCGAACTTGCCCGAGAGCAAGCCGCCGGCGAGCGGGCTCCACGGCATGATCGCGACGTGCTCGGCGAGGCACATCGGCGCGATCTCGCGTTCGATGTCGCGGCCGGCGATCGAGTAGTAGACCTGCGCGCTCTGGAATCGCGCCAGGTGATGCTCGCGCTGATACGTCAGCGCCTTCGACGCGACCCACGCCGGCAAGTTCGAGAACCCGACGTAGCGCGCCTTGCCCGAACGCACGACGTCGTCGAGCGCGCGCACGGTCTCTTCGATCGGCGTCGCCGGATCGAAGCCGTGGATCTGATAGAGGTCGACGTGATCGAGCCCGAGCCGGCGCAAGCTGGTATCGATGCCGGCCATGATGTGGCCGCGCGACAGCCCGATCTCGTTGATCCCGGGACCGGTGCGGCCGCGGACCTTCGTCGCGATCACGAGCTGCTCGCGCGGCCTCGCCAGCGCCTTGAGCGCGGCGCCGAGCAGCGTCTCGCTCTCGCCGCCGGAGTAGACATCGGCGGTATCGAAGAAGTTGACGCCCGCGTCGAGCGCGGTGCCGACGAGCGCATCGGCTTCTTTGCCGCCGAGCCCGCCGATCGCGGCGAACATGTTCTGCCCGAACGTCATCGTGCCGAGGCACACCTCCGACACGAACAAACCAGTCTGCCCGAACGAGTTGTAACGCATGCGGGCAAGCTACGACTTCGAGCGCGCTCGAAGTCAAGCGGCGGCGCTACAGCTGCTGGCGGCTGCGCGCGAGCGCGGCGACCAACTTGCCACGACGGCCGGGGCGACCTCGCCGTTTGGTCGGGCGATCGACGTGGTCGCCGCTGCGCTCGGGTGCGGGCGTGGTGTACGACCAGTCGCCGCCGCCGCCGATCCGAACACCGGCGCGAGGCAACGGCGCCTGTTCGGCTTGGAAGACGCGGAAGCCGATCACAGACCCTTCAACGCGGCCGTGCTCGCGTGCGGCTTGCGCACGAGCTTCCGCGTGATCGTGGATCACTGCCAGAGCACGCGCGCGATCGCGAACGTACTCGTGTTGCTGGCCGCGCTTGGCAACGCGGGGCTTGCTCGGGGACTCGATTCGTTGCTGCGAAGCCAGCCGGACGATGCGAGAGCCGAGCGATTCGATCTGTTTGCCTGTGATTATCGTGTTGCGCATGGGTCCGTGGTGGTGGCTGAGGCGGTTGCGCGACCTAGCTCTTCAGCACACCGCGTGCCGTCGGATCACCACGAAGTTTCACGGACTTACAAAAGTGATCTCGCGCTGCGCGGTTGACAGCTCGTCACCGCTGGGAAGCACGTATGTGCGTAATCAGAAGCGCGATCGCGGCCAGCAGGGCGCCGATCCCGCCGGTCGGAATCAGATACGCGCCTCGGCCGAGCTCGACCACCGCGTACGAGACCGCGTCGTTGACCTCGAACACGACCTGCTTGCACGCGATCCACATCGCGATCGCCAGCGCCGCGGCGAGCACCGCGAGCACGAGCGCGAAGATGATCCGGCCGCGCGAGTAACTCCCGCTCACCGACTGCACGAGCGCGTAGAGCGCGATCACGCCGAGCAGGATCAGGAACGCCCAGACCGCCGCGGCGACCGCGGTGCCGATCGTCTTGGCGTCGTCGTCCGAGATGCCGCCGAGCGTGTCCATCGCGTCGCGCGCATCGTCGAGGGCGTCTTTCGCGCGGCCGCGTGCGTGCATCTCCATCGCCGACACGACCTGCATCCCGGCGCGCTGGCCGCGGCTCGCGCGATACGCCGCCAACAACCGGCGCGCGAGCTGGCGATCCGATGCGGCCTGATACAGCGAGAGCGACGTGCGATGCGCGACCCGCGTCACGTGCGCCGTGAGCTCCGGCCGCGCTTCGATCGCGGGAAAAAACACGCCGACCCCCGCGAGCGCGCAGCACGCCACCAACAACCAGCTCGCGATGCGCATGCGCGTCTATAGTATCCGGCGATGGACGAGCGACAAACCGAGCAAGGGATGGGTGTGATCGCGGCGTCGCAGCAAGCACCGTTGCCGACCGCGATCGTCGGTGGCCCGACCGAGCCCAGCTTGCCGACGCTGACCGGCAGCTTTCTCGGGATCTCGGCGCGGCGTGCTTATCGCCTCAACATCCAGACCAACGAAGTGCTCGTCCAGGAGCGCGCCGCGCTCGAGTCGCAGGCGCGGCACATCACGGATCCAGACCAGCAGGCGTTCCTGGCGTGGCGGCGATCGATCTTGCTGGTCGTCGCGGTGATGTTCGTGCCGCTCAGCATCTCGCGCGTGTTCGAGGCGTTCGACGGCCCGCAACTGTCGCCGATCGGCCGCGCGTTCAAGTTGCTCCCGGCGATTACCGAAGCGCTGTTCTGCATCGTCGCGTTCGATCAGCTCAAGAACTGGACGCAGTGGCGCAAGCAGCGCCGCATCTTGTTCATCGCGTGGGGCCTCTACTTCTTGGCGCCGTTCGTGGTCTATCTCTTTCCGTTTCGCAGCGTGTTCGACAACCTCGGCTGGCGCCAGCTGCTCGACGCGACCAAGGTCGGCGATCTCCAGCTGCTGACGAAGCAGAACGTCCACATGCTCGTCGGCCTGGTGTTCGGCGTCGAGGCGCTGCTCGCGCTCGGCCCCAAGGTCATCTCGCTGATGCCCGGCCTGATCCGCGCGTCGATCGTGACCAAGCTGTTGTTCCCCGGCACGACCGCGCCGGGCTGGCTGATGATGCTCGCGGCACCGTTCTACGCGCTGTTCGCCTACATCATCGTGCTGCTCCCGTATCAAGTGACCGGCAGCTGGCACTTCGTGGCGGGCAACGCCGGCTTGTTGGTCGCCCAGGTCTTCATCGGCATCTCCGGCCGCCGGCTCACCGTGCCGCTGACCAACGCCGAGGCGCAGCACCGCATCCATCGCACCTGGCTCGCCTACATCTTGATGCTCGTGGTTTCGGCCGTGTTCATGGTCTACGGCTTGACCGACTTCATCCGCGCCTTGCACTTGGGCACGTGGCGGGTCGTGTCGAGCGTGCTGACGGTCGTCAGCAACGTGCTGCTCGACACGCTCGTCGGCACCGACGCGATCGTGACCGCGATGGCGTACTTCCGCCGCCGCGACGTCCCCGATCCGGCCCACGCGGAGATGCTGCACGACGCCGAGCGAAAACTCGACGTGTTTTGCGGGTAGGTTCGCCGCCGGCCCGACGTATCATTAACGCCATGCCGCTAACCGAGGTGCAGCAGCAGTCCGCTGAAACCGACGCGAACCCGATGATGTACCCGGAGATGGACTCCGACGGGCAAGCATCGACGCAGTTCACGGCGACGGGGCCCAAGCCGGGCCCGAGCGGCGAGTTCAACGACGCGCCGGCGAAGTCGCCGTCGGATCAGGCGTACGAAGACGCCGATCCCGATCCGCACGCCGCGGCGAAAAAATACAACAACGCGCACCCCGAGCACGTCTCGAAGTTCAACGAGCTCACCAACGACAGCTGCATGGTCGAAGGCCAGCTCGACATCGGGATGGTCGTCGCGTTCCAAGCCAAGCATGGGCTCTCCGCCGATGGCATGGTCGGCCCGCACACCATCGGCGCCGCACATCACGCGAAGAAAACGGTCGGCACGCCGAGCGCCGAAGGCAGCGCGATGGCGATGAAGCTGTTCGAAGAGGTCAACGGCCCTCCGGCGCAAGCGGCGCCGGCCGCGGCCGCGGCTCCGAAGACCGTCGGCGCGCCGAGCGCCGAAGGCAGCGCGATGGCGATGAAGCTGTTCGAAGAGGTCAACGGCGGCCCCGGCCAAGCGGCGCCGACGACGCCGTCGGGCGGCCCGGTCTCGCAGACCGAAACCGACGTCGACGCAGACGGCAATCAGCGCCGCCGTTCGTAGCTCGTCGCGTTCGTGTTAAGACGCGGCGATGCGATCTTCTCGATTGGCCAGCTGCGGGTTGGTGGTGCTCGGTCTCGCCGTTGTTGGATGTCACAAGGCAACGGATCCGGCGCCGAGCGCGCCGACTTCGGTCGGCGATCAAGACGCGTTGTGGAAGCTCGCACCCGAAGGCACCGCGTTCGGCGTCGTTGCCTCGTCGCAAGGGCTCGCGCAGCTCGAAGGCGCGTACACCACCGTGCTCGCGACGGCGCAGAGCATTCCCGAATTCAAGTCGTTCATGGTCGACCAGCTCGCGGCCGAGCTGCGCAAATCGATCGGCACCGACAAGCTCTCGCTCGCGGCGCTCGGGCTCGCACCCGGCCACGGCGCGGCGATGTTCATGCGCACCGACCAGCGCGGCATGCTGATCCTGCCCGTCGCGGATCGCGACAAGTTCTTGCAGGTCGCGCACGGCACGAAGGGCACCGACGTCGACACGATCGGCAAGAAGGACATGCAGTGCAAGACGCGCGATGGCCTCTACACGTGCGTCAGCGATGCGGGCATGTGGAACCTGATCGGCAAAGGCTCGCTCGATATCGGCGCAGCCGGTGCGCGCGGCGAGATCGAAGCGGTCGGCAAGGATCTACCCGCCGGCAAGGCACAGATGTCGTTCGCGGTCGTCGAGCAGCACGCTCGCGGCGCGGTCACGTGGCGCGGCAAGGTGATGGGCGTGCCGGTGCCTCCCGGCGTCGGCGGTACCGCGATGAAGCCGCGCACGGACGGCGAACGCACGACCGGGTTCGCGAGCATCGTGGTCAAGGATCTGATGAAGAACCTGCCGCCGATGGACAGCAACGGGATTCCCGGCGTCGACCTGAACGCGGTCATCGCGTCGATCCAAGATCCGATCACGATCACGTCGCAGTCGACGACGATCGACGCGCGCATACCGCTCAGCGACGCCGCGCCGATGAAGAAGCTGCTCGACATGTGTCCGTTGCTCGGCGCGAAGCTCGGCGCGAAGGTCGTCGATGGCGCCTGCGAGGTCATGGTGCCGAACCTGCCGAACGTGCCGATCGACGTGTGGCTCGACGGCAACTCGCTGCACATCGGCCAGAAGCACGCGGCCGCGGGCGTCTCGATGCCGCAAAGCGCGCTCGCGAGGGAGCTCGAAGACAACAGCTGGAACTACGTGTTCTACGGCCGCGGCTCGGTGCTCGGCGCCGGCGACGCGCTGCTGTCGTCGTGGAAACAAGCCGAGCAGATGCTGCCCGGCGAGATGGGCTCGCTCGCCCACAACATGATGCGCGCGTTGCTGCTGTTCAACGAGACCGGCCTCGGCGTCAAAGTCGACGGCACCGCGATCACGTTCGTGCTCGGTGTGCGCACGCTGTGGTCGAACGACGATGACGTGGTCGCGAAGCTCGTCGCTATGAACCCCGACGACATCATCAACGGCAAAGGCGCCGCCGAAGCCAAGGCGTTCGCGAAAGGTCCGCTCGCCGAAGACATCAAGGCGGGTGCCCCGGGCCTCATGGCGCCGGTCGCGATCGTCGGCGTGCTCGCCGCCGTCGCGATTCCCGCGTTCATGGACTACATGAAGCGGTCGAAGCAGACCGAAGCGTCGTTGTACCTCAACAAGATCGGCAAGGATGCCAAGCGCTACTTCGGCGAGAACGGCAAGTATCCGGTCGGCGACGGCGCCATCACCTCGGCGACGACGTGCTGCGGTCAGCCGAACAACAAGTGCGCTCCACCATCCGCCGACATGATGACGAAGGATCCGGTGTGGAGCGCGATCGACTTCGCGATCGACGAGCCGACCCAGTATCGCTATCGCTATCACTCGGCGGACGGCAAGACCGCGCTCGTCGAGGCGATCGGCGATCTCGACTGCGACGGCACCGACGCGACGTATCGGCTCGACATGACGCTCACGACCGCCGGCAATCCGATGCTGAATCTGACGCCGCCGGCCGCCGGCGTGTATTGACGCTATAGTTCGGCGCATGAACCGGCTCGACGACGTCATCGCGCGCCACGCGGCGCGCAAGAAGATGACGTCGCGCAAGGCGGCGGTGATCGCCGTCGGCACGGTCATCGTCCTGACGATCGTGCTCGAGCTCTTCACCGATCTCGGCAAGCCGAAAGTGCCGCCGGCTCCCGCGCCGCAGCCGGCGACGCGCGTCGATGACGTGAAGCTCGTCCGCGTTCCCGCCGCGCACAAGTGATAGCGTCGCGGCATGAAGCTCGCGTTGATCGCCGCCATCGTCGTCGCTGCGCTTGCCGGAAGTGCGGCGGCGAAGGTCCAACACCAGCTCGTCGAGTACAAGCAAGGCGCCGCGACGCTCGAGGGTTATCTCGCGTGGGACGACGCGATCAAAGGCAAGCGACCGGGCGTGCTCGTCGTGCACGCGTGGATGGGGCTCGACGATAACGCGCGCAAGCGCGCCGACATGCTCGCCGGGCTCGGCTACGTCGCGTTCGCGGCCGATATCTACGGCAAAGGCATCCGGCCGAAGTCGAAAGACGAGGCGGGCAAGCTCGCCGGTCAATACAAGGGCGATCGCAAGCTGATGCGCGCGCGCGTCGATGCCGCGTTCGACACGATGATCAAGAACCCGATGGTCGACGCGGCGAAGACCGGCGCGATCGGCTACTGCTTCGGCGGCACGACCGCGATCGAGCTCGGGCGCAGCGGCGCCAACGTCCAGGGCATCGTGACGTTCCACGCGGGTCTCGATTCGCCCGCGCCCGCCGACGGCAAGAACATCAAGGCGCACGTGTTGATCCTGCACGGCGCGGCCGATCCGTTCGAGAAGCCCGACGACCTCGCCGCGTTCCAGAAGGAGATGGCGGAGAGCAAAGTCGATTGGCAATTCACCGAGTACGGCGGCGCGGTGCACTGCTTCACCGACAGCAGCGCGGGCAACGATGCATCGAGCGGCTGCGCGTACAACCCGGTCGCCGATGCGCGCTCGTGGGTCGCGATGAAGACGTTCTTCGCCGACCTGTTCGGCAAATGAGCGAGCGATAACCAATGACGGCATTTATCCTCGGCGGCGTGCAGAGCGACTTCGCGCGGCATCTGTCGCGCGAAGGCCACGAGCTGGTCGATCTCGTCGGCGAGCTCGTCGATGGCGCGCTCGCCGCCGCGCGGATCGAAGCGACCGAGGTGCAGACCATTCACGTCGGCAACGCGTTCGGAGAATTGTTTGCCGGGCAGGGCCACCTCGGCGCGATGCCGGCGACCGCGCGCGGGACCCTTTGGGGCATCCCCGCGAGCCGGCACGAAGCCGCGTGCGCGTCGGGCTCGGTGGCGATCTTGGCGGCGATGGCCGAGCTCGCCGCCGGCATCTACGACGTCGCGCTCGTGATCGGCGTCGAGCAAGAGCGCAACGTGCCGGGCGAGCAAGCGGCGCGCTACCTCGGCGCGGCCGCGTGGGCCGGTCACGAAGGCGATGGCGCGCGCTTCTTGTGGCCGCACATGTTCGCGCGCATCGCCGACGCGATCGACGAGCGCGACGGGCTCTCGCGCGTGCACCTGGACGCGATCGCGGCGAAGGCGTTTGCGAACGCGAAGGGCAACCAAGTCGCACAGACGCGCACGTGGTCGGAGCCGAAAGAGAATCCGGTCGTCGACGGCTGGTTGCGTCGCAGCGACTGCGCGCAAGTCACCGACGGCGGCGCGGCGATCGTGCTCGCTTCGCCGCGGTTCGCGCAGGCGTGGGCGGCATCGCGCGGCGAGTCACTCGATCAGCTGCCGCGCGTGCTCGGCTGGGGCCATCGCACGGTCGGCTTGCCGCTCGAGCAGAAGCTCGCGCGCCGCGGCGCGCTGATGTTCCCGCACATGGCCGATGCCGTCGCCGATGCGCGGCGGCGCGCCGGTCGATCGATCGCCGACATCGCGGCGTACGAAGTGCACGACTGCTTCAGCGTCACCGAATATCTCGCGATCGAGCACCTCGGCCTCGGCGATCCGAAGCGCGCGATCGAATCCGGTCAGACGCAGCGCACCGGCGCGACGCCGATCAATTCGACCGGCGGCTTGATCGGCGGCGGTCATCCGGTCGGCGCGACCGGCGTGCGGATGGTTGTCGACGCCGCGCACCAGATCCGCGGCACCGCCGGTGCGGCGCAAATTCCAAATGCGCGCGCGATCCAGACGCTCAATCTCGGCGGCAGCACGGCGACCGTGGTCAGCTTGATCGTCGGCGCATGACGATCGCCGTTCGCGCGATGACCGAGGCAGACCTGCCGCGGCTCGTCGCGTGGTTTCGCGAGCCTCACGTGTTTCGATGGTGGCGCGAAACACCCGATCTCGATGCCGTCCGCGCGAAGTATCTGCCGCGGCTCGCAGGGATCGAGCTCGTGCACATGCTGATCGTCACGGAGCGCGAGCAGTCGGTGGGATTCGCTCAGTGGTACGAGTGGAACAGCAGCGAGGACCGCGGCTACTACACGATCGAGTCCGACGAGCTCGGCTTCGACTACACGCTCGGCGAGCCGACCGCGATCGGTCGTGGCGTCGGCACGGCGTTGGTCACGCGATTGCTCGATCTGCTGCGCGAACGCTACGCGCTCGGCACGCGTGTGAGCGTGACACCGCACGCCGACAACGCGGCATCGCGCCGGATTCTCGAAAAAAACGGTTTCGCGTACGTCGAGACGGTCGCGCGCGGCGACGCTCACTATCGCCGCGCGCTCTGATACCGTTTCGGCGTGCAGGCTCGTGAAGTAGGGCGCATCGCCAGTCGGTTGCCCGCCGACGACGACCATCCGTATCGCACGGGCGCGTGGCAGCCGACGTTCGTCGAGTACGACGCCGACGATCTCGACGTCACGTTCGGCGCGATCCCGCCGGAGCTCGCCGGCACGTACCTGCGCAACACCGAGAATCCGGTGATGCCGGCGATCGGTCGCTATCACCCGTTCGATGGCGACGGCATGCTCCACGCGATCGCGTTTCGCGATGGCCGCGCGCGCTATCGCAATCGCTTCATCCGCACGATCGGCTTGGCCGCCGAGCTCGAAGCCGGTGCTCCGCAATGGGCCGGCATCATCGAGTCGCCGCACAAGTCGCTGCGCGACGGCTGGGGCGCGCGCGGTCGCATGAAAGACGCGTCGTCGACCGACGTCATCGTGCACGCCGGCGCCGCGCTCACCACGTTCTATCAATGCGGCGACGCGTACGCGCTCGATCCCGAAACGCTCGCGCAGCGCGGCCGCGCACCGTGGGTGCCGAGCGGCGGCATCTCGGCGCATCCGAAAGTCGATCCGAGCAAACCCGACGAGCTCGTGTTCTTCAACTACACGACGACCGCGCCGTTCATGCACTACGGCGTGGTGCGCGGTGCCGAGCTCGTGCACTACCAGCCGATTCCGCTGCCGGGCCCGCGGTTGCCGCACGACATGGCGATGTCGAAGATGCATAGCATCCTATGTGATTTCCCGTTGTTCTGGAATCCCGAGCTGCTCGCGCAAGGCGCGTACCGGCCGATCTGGCGACCCGATCTGCCGTCGCGCTTCGCGGTCGTGCCGCGCTACGGCGGCGACGTGCGCTGGTTCGAAGCGGCGCCGACATACGTGCTGCACTTCATCAACGCGTACGAAGATGGCAATGCGATCGTGCTCGACGGCTACGCGCAGCGCGATCCGATGCCCAAACCCGATCCCGCCGACGGGCCGTGGGCCGCGCTCAAGAAGATGGTCGACGTCCACGCGATGGGCGCGCGGCCGTATCGCTGGCGCTTCGATCTGGCGACCGGCACGACGACCGAGCACGAGCTGTTCGACGACATCACCGAGTTTCCGTCGATCAACGTCGCGATCGCCGGCACGCGCAATCGCTACGCGTGGTCGATGACCGCGCCGGCGGGCTGGTTCTTGTTCGACGGCATCGTGCGCTACGACTTCGAGACCGGCGCGACCCAGCGCTACAAGTTTCCGGACGGCGTCTACGCGAGCGAGTCGCCGATGGCGCCGACCGGCGCGGCCGAAGATCACGGTTATCTCGTCACGTTCACGACCGATGTCGCGCGCGATCGATCGGAGTGCCAGGTCTTCGATGCGGCGCACGTCGATGCGGGCCCGGTCGCGTGCGTCGCGCTGCCGGCACGGATCTCGAGCGGCACGCACGCGTGTTGGGCTCCGCGCTAGTTGGGCCGGCGAAAGTTCGACAGCAGCATGAACCCGTACAGCTCGACCGTCTCGGACGTCGAGTTGCGCATCGGCGCGCGATACATCGCCTCGGCACCGAGCAAGCAGGCGTCGACCGACGTCATCTGCCAACCCGTCGCTTCGTCGCGGGTGAAATACGGCGTCGTGAGCTGCTCGACGCCGCGCACCTCGCCGAACGTGCGCACGCGCGCGACGTCGCGGCCTTCGACGCTGCCGCCGCCGTAGGTCTGCCACTCCCACTGAAACTGGTCATGTTTGATCGCGAATGTTCCGACGGATCGCACGTCCGCGACGACCTGGCGTCGTCCGACGAAAACGTCAGCGTCCTCGCGTCGCCGTCGAAGTCCCAGCGCGCCATCTGGATGAAGCCCCAGCGCGCGTCCGCCGCGTCGTTCATCGCCTGGGCGCTATGCACGGTTTCGTGCAACAGCTTGCGCGCTTCGGCGTCGGTGAGGCGCGCGGCGGCGCCACGCGCGAGTCGCGGCACGTCGCAGTTGCGCGCGCGTGCGCCGGCGTAGCAGCCGCGACACATGATCCGGATCTGCGCCGCGCGCTCGAGCTTCTTCGTCCATTTGCCGCCGGCGAGTGCTTCGTCGCAGAGATCGCACCATGCATCCGGGCACGGATTCGCGAACGTCTTCACGTCGGAGTGAAACCCGCACGCGACGCCGGTGCTCACGTGCCGGCACGCGTACGCTTCCTGCGACACGCCGTGCTCGTCGCACTCGATCGATCCGTCGGCGTCTCTCACGCGGCGAGCTTACCGATTCACGCCTCCGGCGTGAACACCGGCCACGGTTTGCTCGCCATGCCGGCCTGCCAGTTGTTGTGGCGACCGTCCCAGTAGCCGACCGACACGCGATTCGGATCGACGTCGTCGAGGCAGCTAATGTTGACCGACGCGTAGTCGCCGCCGAGCACGTCGAGGTGGCCGCGCGCGAACACGTGCGTGCCACACGTCGTGCAGAAGTAGCGCCGCGCAGTCCGGCCGCCCCATTCGTAGGTCGCGAGGTTCGACTCGCCCGATATCACGCGCAGCTCGCCCGGCTTGCACTGCTTGCCGAGCACGCCGAGCTTCTGGCAGACCGAGCAATTGCAGCGGGTCGCGCCGGTCGATAGATCGAGATCGGTCTCGAAGCGAATCGCGCCGCAGTGGCAGCTTCCTTGGTGAGTCGTCATGATCGCTACGTTAGGCGCAGCGATTGACAACAATATGTCAGCTTATGCGACCTCTTCGAGCACGAGCCGAGCTTGCGCGATCAGGTTGGACCACTGCTGCTTCACCGGACCGGCGAGCGCGAAGGGCTGCAGCACGATCACGTAGGTGCCGCCGCTCGCGGGCTCGCACGACTTGACGTTGACCAGCATCTTGATCGGCTCCGGCTCGCATTGCAGCGTGACGTCGGTGAGCCAGTTCGGCGTGAGCGGTTGAGGCGCGACGAGCTCGAACGTGCTCGGCGAGATCGTGCGGGCTTGCATCAGCTGCAGCGAGCCGGATTGCGCGACTCCGAAGGACACCGGCCACGCCTCTTCATCGCGCTTTGCGGCTTCGACCTTCGACGGTGCGGCGGCCGCGGCCGGAGTCGACGTGGAATACGCGGCCATCTGGGCGACGACGTCGGGTAGCGCCGCACCGATCGCGTAGCGCTCGTCGGTCGACAGCTCGCGTAGCTCGAGCAATGCGGCGATCCCGGTCGTCGGCGCGCGGTCGAGCTTCTCGATCACGCGGTCGACGAGCTGGACGAGCTGGACGAGCGGCGACTTCGGCATCTCGGCGGGCTGGCCGTAGCTCGCGATCACCGCGGCGATCGCCGGCGGTAGCTTCCAGCGCATCGCGATCGCGGCGCCGAACGGCACGTGCAAGCGCGCGACGATCGCGCGCCACGTGATCTCGGGCAGCGTCGGCAGCGGCATCTGCTTCGCGGATTCTTCGAGCCCGGCGACAACCGCGATCGCGCCGAAGTCGTGGAGCAAGCCGGCGAGGTATGCCTCCTCGGCGTCGACGCCGCGGCGTGCGGCGAGGTCGTGGCACAAGCGGGCCGACAGCAGCGCGCAGCGCCAGGTGTCGCGGCGTAGCGTCGCGAGTGGGCCGGGTGCGGTCGCGACGGCGCCGAGGCTCGCCTCGAGTGCGAGCCGCACGAGCTCTTGCATGCCGATGCGCTGGATCGCGGCCGACAAGCTCGCCGGCGCGGCGGCGGGCGCGTGCGCGGCCGAGCTCGAGCTCGCGAGCAACGCGGCGACCAGCGGCGGATCGTTCGCGGCCACGGCGGCGAGCTCGTCGGTGCGACGGCCTTTGCTCACCAGCTCTTGCAGCTTGGTCGCGACCGCCGGATACGACGGGATGTGCAGCTGGTTCGCGCGCAAGCGAGCGACAAGCGCGGCCTCGAGCGAAGCGGGAGTCTGCGTGGACATGCAGGTCGTGATTCGACCGGACAAGGCGGCTGTTTAGAACGTCTGGCCGAACGCGAACAGCCAATGCGGGCCCGTGCCGACGAACGGCACCGCGTAATCGACCGAGATCGGGCCGACCGGCGAGCGCCACAACACACCACCACCGACACTCTGCGCCAAGATTCCGTTGCCGCTCAGATCCATCATCGTGCCGACGTCCCAGAAGCCGCGGACCGAGACGTCGTGCGCGATCGGCAGCTCGAGCTCGGTGCGCCATGTCGCCATCACGTTGCCGGGATCGGCCGCACCGGGCCCTTCGCCATAGCCAAACCCGCGCACGTCGGTCGGGCCGCCGAAGTACAGCATTTCGGTGTTCGGAACGGCGGTCAGGCTGGTGTTGGTATCGATCGCGGCGAACCGCCCGCCGGTGTGGAACGTGAACGGACCGAGGGGCTGGTGCGTGTTGAACCACGCATCGACGCGAATGAGATCGACATCGCCGCCGTCGACGTTGCCGACGGCCGTCGTCACGCCGGCGCTGGTGCCGCGCGTCGGTGCGTCCTTGTTGTTCAGCGAGTTGTAGTCGACGCCGTCGCGAAACCACGCGATGACGCCGGTGTCCTTCACGTCCTCGACGCGATAGCCGAAGAACATGTGGACGTGATCGCCGAACGCCGTCGACACCGTCGCGTCGACGCCGGTGGCCTGGCGCCAGATCCCGGTCGCGCCGAGTAGCCGGCGATCGTTATAGACGTCGACGGTCAGCGTCATCCGGCCGCTCGCGAGGTGCGGATCGACGAATTTCATGTCGTAGCGCTGGAGCCGCTGGCCGACCGTCGCGTCGAGCGAGAGCGCGTTGCCGGTGTGGAACAAGTTCGACTGTGAGATGCTGGCGGTCGCGCTGTAGCCGACGTCGGTCGCGTAGCTCGCGCCGATGTAGAACGTGCCGGTCGGCTTTGCAGGCGCGACCGGCGGCGGCGTCTGCGGCGTCTCGCCGGGAGGTGACGCGGTGATGATCGGCGCTCCGCTGCCGTCGGGCACGGCCGAGCCCTGCGCGGTTTGTGCACGCGCGGTCCCGACGATGCCGACGACAATCGAAGCGAACACGCAGGTCCGCATCGCGTTCATTGCGGCGAATACGACCGCGGCGATCGCTTACGAGTTGCCCGCGTATGCGAGCACGCGGCGCTCGAGCTCGGCGATCGCCATCGCGCCGGGCTCGGCGCCGGCACGCGCGAGCTCGGCGACGACGCGCTGCAGGCCTTCATTGATCGGGGTCGCGACGCCGTGCAGCCGGCCGAGCAACGCGATCTCGCCGTTGAGATAATCGACCTCGAGCGATTTTCCGCGCGCGAGGCTCTGCCAGGTCGATCCGCCGCCGCGCGTCGCGCCGGCGATCGGCATGGACTGCATGCCGGTGCGCCGCGCCGCATCTTCGGCTTCGGTGGTGCACGACAGCCCGGCGGCCTCGTAACACGCGCGCGCTTCCGCACGCGCACGCGCGGCGAGCTCGGATTGCCGCGCGGCCGGCCCGCACAGCGCTTCCGCGCCGTTCGCGAGGTTCGAGATCAGCTTGCCGCGCTTCCACTTCATCACGTACGAGCGCACCTCGCAGTCGAAGCCGGCGGCCGCGAGCTCGCCCGCGATCGCGTGACCGTGATCGCCGGGCCCGTCGGGATAGCGCCCGAGATCGATCACGCCGGGCGATGGCGACGACCACACCTGGATGATGCCGGGCGTCGTGAAGCTCGCGGGCAACAACAACGACATCGCGTAGACGTCGCGCGCGAACCGCAGCGCGATCCGCTCGGTCTCGACGCCGTTGGTCGCGCACGCGATCGGCACGCCGGGCGGCGCGGCGAGGTCGCGCAGGGCCGCGCCGACATCTTGCGTCTTGGTCGCGATGACGAGCACGTCGCCGGCGCGCCAGTCGACCGGCTCGCGCGAGTCTTGGGCGGCGATCGGCAGCGTGACCGCGCCGTCGGGCCGTTCGAGCCGCAGGCCATCGCGTCGGATCGCGTCGAGCTGGCTACCGCGCGCGAGCAACAGCACGTCGCGGTGGGCGAGCGCGAGCAGACCGCCGATCGCGCCGCCGATCGCGCCGGCGCCGAGGATTACGAGTCGCATCGAGGGATGGTAACGTGCGCGCGATGGGCAAGCTCGACCAGCCGGCGTTCGAAGCACACGTTCGCACCGGCTGCGCGGCGTGCGGTGGCCGCGTGCTCGAGATCGCGAGCTTCATCGATCGCAGCCTCCAGCTGATGCTCGCCGATCCGAACGGGCCGGGCCGCTGGGCGCACGACGGCGAGAAGTTCGTAGACGGCACGTATCGCATCACGTGCGTGGCATGCAAGCACGTCGAATTCGACAGCGACATCTGCCCGCGGTGCAACGCGCCGGGCGGGCTCGCGCGCGCGCTCGGCGAGGCGAGCCGGCTCGCGGTGCCGAAGCGCTGTCCCAAATGCAACGAGCTCGAGCTGCTCGCGGTCGCGCTCGTGCCGGCCGTCGCGCGTGCGGGCGGCGGCGAGCAACCGAAGCCCGTGCCGCTCGTCGAGTTCGGCGACCCCGGCTATCACGTCGTCGCGTTCGCGTGCGATGCGTGCGATCACGCGACGGTCGCTGAAGGCTGCCCGCTCTGTGCGGCGCCGGGCCCGCTGCGCACGCGGCCGTAAAGTTTGCGATCGCACCGCGGCTCGCGAGAAAATTTAGCGATGACCGTGACGCATCTACGTTTTGCCAAGTCGACGACGCGCGATCTCGCCGAGCGCTCGCGCGTGGGGCCGCTGGTGCTGCGGCTCGGCGAGCCCGAGGCGTGGCACACGAGCAGCGCGACGTTCTTGATCGCGCTCGTCGCGATCGGCGCGATGTTAACGGTGTTCGCATTGCTCTGGCGCTAGTCCCACGACCGCACGTCGTCGGCGGTGTCGAGCTGGCCGTCGGGACCTGCCGATTGCACGCCGAGCCCTTTCACGCCCGCCGGCAAGCTCGCGCCGCAAAGCACGCGATAGGGGTGCCCCCAAGGGTCGAGGTCGCTGTCGAACGACGTGAGCTCGCGGAGCTCGGCGAGCGCGCCCGGGCACGCCTGGTCGGGATGCTCGACGGCCCACCGCGGATAGGCTTCGAACGCGTACTGCTTCACGGCGATCACCGCGAGCTCGTGCGGGTCGGCGCTACGCCTGGGGCCATCGGCGTCGCCGAGTGCATGGAGCTGCGCCGCCGTCAGCGTTCCGGCGCACGCTTGCGCGGCGGCGTGCGTCGCAGCATCGTTCAAGCACTTCAGCGTCGTCGCGGACCAACCGTCGGCGACGCAATGCTGCACGACATGGGCGGAAACGTGTCGAATTTGCGCGCGTTCGTCATCGCCGAGCGGATCCGGCGTCACCTGTCCTACGAGATGGCCGACCGCTTGGTCGCAGGCTGCGGTGGGATCCGGCTGCGGTGCAACGGGCGGTGGCGGTGATGAGCCCGCGCATCCGATCAGCCAAACCATCGCGAGCGACTTCATGCGGCGAGCATAGACGATGTCGCGACGCGGCCGACGAGCTCGGCGTTGTGGACCAGTCGCGCGAGCATCGGATCGGCATCGGGCGCGTCGCGTGATGGTGAGCGCTCGCCGGTCGTGACGAAGCGCTTCGCGGCGTCGAGCTGGGCGATGACGTAGTCGCGCAGCGTCGGATCGAGCGCAGGCAATGCCGGATGCGCCGCGCGCGATTCGTCGAACGCGGTGAGCGAGCCCGAGAGCCGCCGCGCATACGTGAGGAGCAGCACCGCATCGGCGGCGCCGTGTTGCAGCCGGCGCGGCTCCGCGAGCATGCGCTCGAGCGAAGACTCGGCGGTCTCGAGCGCGATGCCGACGCTGCGGCGTGACGCGGCGAGCTGCGCGCGCGTACCGCCGTCGAAGTTGCAGGTCACGTAAGCGCTTGTCGCGTCGAGCGCGGCGCCGAGCGCTTCGGGCAGCCGCGCGCGCTCCCACGATGGCTTGACGAGTGCTGCGAGCACGGCGATCGCGCCGCCGATCGCGACGTCGAGCATGCGGACGAGCGCCGTGTCGATCGTCGGGCTCCAGCGATCCGCGACGAGCAAGAAGACCGGCGTGAGGAACAACACGAACAGGCGGTAGCTCCGCGGTCGCGTGACCACGGAGATCACGGCGAGCGGAAACATCGCCAGGGCGGTGCCGACCGGCGAGGTGATCGTGCCGATCAGCGCGAGGGCGATCGCGCAACCGAGCGCCGTGCCGACGACGCGCTCGACGACGCGCTGCAGCGTCGGTCCGAGATACGGCTGCAGCACGGCGAGCGCCGTGATCGACACCCATACGGCGTGCCTGGGCGATGCGATGCGCCCGACGATCAGCGCGACGACACCGGCGAGCGTCACGCGCACGGCGTGATGGAAGATCGGCGAGCCCGTCGACAGCGCGTCGCGCGCGGTCGTGGCCGGTTGGGTTGCCGCCTGCGGCGTGATGATGTGGCTGTTCGGCGGCATCGGTAGCACGTCGAGATCGCGCGACACGTCGACGACCACCCGGCTCGTGCGCACGAGCTCTCGCGCGAGCCGGCTCGGGGCGTCGATCGCCACCTCGGGTTTCCACGTCCCGGCGCGCCGGCTGAGCGTCTGGTCGCGGATCGCGTGATAGCTGGTGACGAGCTCGGCCAGTGCCGCCGCATCGGCCGTCGTGGCGCCGCGGCTCTCGAGCTCGTCGGCATAGGCGATCAGCTTGAACAGCTCGGATTCGGCCTCGCCCAGGATCATGCGCGTGTTCGCGCCGACGGTGCTCTCGCCGGAGCGTCGCGCGCGTAGCTCGACCATCGCGGTGCGTGCGGTTTCGATCGCGGCGCGAACCCGGCGCTGATGCTCGCGTGCGAGCTCCGACCACGCCGTCGGATCGCCGGCGCGATCGCGCGAGACCTCGGCGAGCGCCTCGGTGTAATCGGCGAGCGCGGCGTAGACCTGCGCGGTCGGCGCGCGCAGCGGCAGGTGTGGCCACACCGGCCAGATGATCGTCGACAGCGCGACGGCCCACGCCGAACCGAGCGCGAACAATCCGGCGGCGATGACCGGCGGCGACGACGTCGCCTCTGCGGCGATCGCGACGGCGATCGCGATCGTCGTGCCGATCGACGCCGCGATCCCGCCGAACGCGCGCGCCATCGAGGCGGCGAAGACGACCGCGCCGACGACGATCACCGATGCGATCGGCGAGCCGGCCGCGAGCGTGCCGAGCAGCACCGCCGCCGTGCTCGCGACCAGGTAGACGGCCATGTCGTTCGCGCGCGCGCGCCGCGTTCCGCCGGGATCGGCGAGCGACGCGAGCCAGCCACCGAGC
The DNA here is from genome assembly GCA_036271395.1 of Kofleriaceae bacterium. Lineage (GTDB taxonomy): Bacteria > Myxococcota_A > Polyangia > Haliangiales > Haliangiaceae > JABFXX01. The sequence continues at coordinate 31,270 of DATBAS010000147.1, read as the reverse complement.
GCGACCCACGTGAGCTCGGGACGACCCAGCTGCCGCGCGAGCAAGAACGGCACGACGGTGGCGATCGCCGCGCGAACGCCTTTGCCGAGATCGGGCAGCAACGCGGCGAGCCGCGGGCTCACGCACGAAGCATACTGCTAGCGCGTGCGTGCCGAGTGGCTCAATGGATGGGATCCGACTCCCGGCATCGTGTCGGTGTGGGCCGAGCCCGATGGCCGCGCGAGCGTGTGGCGGCGCGGCGACGGCGCGCTGACTCGCGAAGACGTGCGATTTCGCCCATGGCTCGTGCTCGCGCACGCGAGCGACGCCGCCGGCCTCGCGGTCCGCGAGCTCGCGGGCGAGGGCGAGCTGCGATTTCTCGCGCGCGCGGACGATCTCGGCGCGCTCACGCAGGTCGTGCTGCGCAACGCCGGCAAGCGGCTCGGTCACGCCGTCACGCACGTGCGCGAGCTCGGCGACGACGCGCTCGCACTACCTCCCGACGAGCAATATCTCGTCGCGACCGGCCGCGCGTACTTTCGCGATCTCGAATTCGATGACCTGCACCGCATGCAGATCGATCTCGAGACGACCGGGCTCGATCCGCAGTGCGACCGCATCTTCTTGATCGCGGTGCGCGACCGCGAGCGCGTGACGTTGCTCGAAGACGCCGATGAAGCGGCGTTGATCCGCCGGCTCGTCGAGCTCGTGCGCGCGAGTGATCCCGACGTGATCGAGAATCACAACCTGCACGGCTTCGACATCCCGTTCCTGGTCAAGCGCGCCGAGCGCCTCGGCGTCTCGCTCGCGCTCGGCCGCGCCGGTGCGTTGCGCCAGCGCGCCGCGCGCCGCGGCGTTGCCGTCGCGGGCGGCGAGCGCAAGATCCGCTTCGTCGCGCCGGGCCGCGAGCTCGTCGACACGCTCGATCTCGTGTTGCGCGGCGGCGACTTTGCGCACCACGGCAAAGGCCTCAAGGCGATCGCGCGCGCGCTCGGCGTCGCAGCCGAAGATCGCGAATACATCCCCGGCGATCGCGTCCACGACGTGTATCGCAGCGATCCAGACCGCGTGCGGCGCTACGCGAGCGCCGATGTCGACGAGGTCGCGCAAGTCGCGAAGCTGCTCGGCGGCGCGGCGTTCGCGCTCGCGACGATGGTGCCTCGGCGCTATGAACGGCTCGTCGACGCCGGTGCGGCGACCGGCGTGCTCGATCCGCTGCTCGTCCGCGCGTACTTGCGCGCCGGCGCGGCATTGCCGGCACACGCGACGAGCGACGGCACACCGCACAGCGGTGCCGCGCTGCACCTGTTCAACGCGGGCGTCGCGACGCGCGTGATCAAAGCCGACGTCGCGAGCCTGTATCCGTCGCTGATGCGCCACCATCGGATCGGCCCGGCGCGCGATCGGCTCGGCGCGTTGCTCGCGCTCGTCGATGGGCTCGTCGAGCGCCGGCTCGCCGCGAAAGCCGCGGCGAAGGCGGCGGCGAGCAATTCGCGCGAGCGCTATGCCCACGAGGCGATGTCGTCGGCGATGAAGCTCGTCGTCAACTCGGCGTACGGCTATCTCGCTGCGCCGGGCCTCACGCGCTTCGCCGACGTGCACGCGGCGAACGAGGTCACGCGACACGGCCGCGACGTGCTCGCGCTCCTATGCAAGGAGCTGGCGGCGCGTGGCATCACGTTGCTCGAAGCGGACACCGACGGCGTCTACGGCGCGGTGCCCGAATCGTGGACCGAAGTCGACGAGCGCCGCGCGGTCGCCGAGGTCGCTGCACTCCTGCCACCGCTGGTGCAGCTCGAATTCGAAGGCCGCTATGCCGCCATGCTGTCGCACGAGCCGAAGAACTACGCGCTGCTCGGCTACGACGGCGCATTGCATCTGCGCGGGGTCGCGTTTCGTTCGAGCCGCGCCGAGCCGTTTGGCGAAGCGTTCTTGCGCGATGCGATCGGCAAGCTGCTCGTCGGTGACATCGCCGCGATGCAACGGGTGTACATCGACGCGATCGCCGCGTTGCGCGCGCGCCGCGTGACGACGTTCGACGTGGCATCGCGCGTCAAGCTGACAAAGACGCCGGCCGAGTACGCGCAGACCCGCGAGTCCCGGCGCGAGCTCTCGTACGAGGCGATGCTCGCCGCCGGGCGCACGACGTGGTCGGCCGGCGATCGCGTGCACGTCTATCGCGCGGTCGCCGAGCGAAGCGGCGTTCTCGCGGAGCGGAGCGACGTTCCGGATCTGGATGACGACCGGCGCGACTACGACATCGAGCACTACGTGCGCGTGCTGCACGACACCTACGCATCGCGGCTCGCGCGCGCGTTCGAGCCCGACGACTTCGCCGCGCTGTTCGACGATCCGGATCAGCTGTTGCTGTTCGCCAAGCCGGTCTCGACCATCCGGCCGATCTTGCGCGCGATCGATGCGACGACCGACGGATCGCGAAACGGTGAGTGACCGGCGCCGCGAATGATCAGCGCCTCGGCGGTGGGTATCGCGCGTTGGATCGCATCGACCTGCGCGAGCGTGCCGTACTCGTCGGCGTCGCCTTGGACGATCAATACCGGCGCCGTGATCGCCGGGAGAAATGCTTCGATGTTCCAGCTGCGAAAGCCGGGATCGAGCCACGCGCGGTTCCAGCCCCAGAACGCGCCGTCGACGTCGGCGTGATAGCGCGCGAGCTTGGGGCGCAGCTCGGAATACGCGTCGCGTGCCTTCGCGATCGACTCGATCGAGATGGCCTCGACGAACACGTGCGGCGCGATCAGCACGAGGCCGCGCGGGTTCACCGCGTGCGAACCGGCCGCGATGATCGCGATCGATGCACCATCGCTGTGGCCGACGAGGATCGGCTCGCGAACATGCTCGAGCGCGAGCAACTCGGGTAGGCGCGCGGCTTCGTCGTGCATGTACGTCAGCGGGCGCGGCACCGCGACCGATGGCGACTGACCGTAGCCTTGCCGCGAGTAGACCAGCGCGGGCCGGCCGAGCCGATCGGGCACGTCGCGCCATTGTGCGAGCGAACCGAGCCCTTCGTGGAGCAGCACGAGCTCGGGGCCGCCGTCGCGCGGCGGTCCCATCCACTTACGCTCGAGTTGCATCGCGCAGCTTGAAGCGCTGGATCTTGCCCGTCGCGGTCTTCGGCAGCTCGCTCACGAATTCGACCCAGCGCGGATACTTGTACGGCGCGAGGCGATCTTTCACGAACGCTTTGAGCTCGTCGGCGGCAACTTCATTCCGCGTGACCACGAACGCCTTCGGCTTGATCAGGCCGTCTTGGTCTTCGGCGCCGACGACGGCGGCTTCGAGCACGGCCGGATGCGCGGCGAGCGCGGATTCGACCTCGAACGGCGACACCCAGATCCCGCCGACCTTGAGCATGTCGTCGGCGCGACCCGAGTACGTCCACGTGCCGTCCGCGTTGCGCACGTACTGATCGCCGGTGCGCGTCCACGGGCCGTGAAACGTCGACAGGCTGCGCGCGCGATCGTTCCAGTAGCCGATGCAGCTCGTCGGGCCGCGCACCCACAGCGCGCCCTCGGTTTCGACCTGTTCACCGGCGTCGCCGCGCAGCTCGAGCTCGTAGCCGGGTACGGGCGTGCCGGTCGTGCCGTACGCGATCGCGCCGGGCCGATTGCTCAGGAAGATATGCAGCATCTCGGTCGAGCCGATGCCGTCGAGGATGTCGCTGCCGGTGCGCTCGCACCAGCGCTCGCCGACGTGCTTGGGGAGCGCTTCGCCCGCCGACGTCGACACGCGCAACGGCCCGACCGCCTCGCGCGTGAGCATCGGATCGGCGAGCAGCTGTGCGAACAGGGTCGGCACGCCGCCGAAGATCGTCGGGCGGTGCTCGCGCATCACGCGCAGCACGGTGGCCGGGTTCGGCCGATCGGCGCACACGATCGACGTCGCGCCCACCGAGAACGGAAACGTCAGCGCGTTGCCGAGGCCGTACGCGAAGAACAGCTTGGCCGCCGAGTACACGCGATCGTCGGGCCGGATGCCGAGGATCGGGCGCGCGTAGAGCGCGGCGGTCAGGATCGGCGAGCCGTGCAGGTGCATCGCGCCCTTCGGTTTCCCCGTCGAGCCCGACGAGTAGAGCCAGAATGCGACATCGTCGGGCGTCGTCTCCGCGGCCTTCGTGATCGGCGCCGCGCTCGCGACCCGCGCTTGCCAGTCGCCGCCAACGCCATCCGTCGCTCGATTGTCGTGCGAGATCTTGCTCGCCAACGCCTCGCTCACGATCACGGCGCGTGCACGCATGTCGCGCAGCATGTATGCGTAGTCGGCGGCGGTGAGGTTCGTGTTGAGCGGCACCGGCACGGCGCCGAGCTTGATCGCGCCCAAGAACGCGGCGATCCAATCGGCCGAGTCGAGCATCACGATCGCGACGCGCTGCTCTGGTACGACGCCCATCGCGGCGAGCGCGCCTGCAGATCGATCGGCGCGTGCGGCGAGCTCGGCGTACGAGTGGCTGCCGCGATCGTCGATCACGGCGATGCGATCGCCGCGCCCTTCGATCACGTGGCGATCGAGCAGGTCGACCGCGGCGTTGTAGATGCGCGGCAGCTCGACGCGCGGCGGCGACTCTCGATCGTCGATCGTCGAGACCATGGCGCTACTTTACACGCCGGGCGCGATCGCGCACGTGCCCGCCGCGAAGTTGCACACGCACGGCGCGCCGCTGCACACGTCGGTGACCATCCCGCCCGGCGCCAAGAATGCTTTGATCTGCTGCTCGACGGGCACGAGCTCGCGAATTGTCTCGTGGACGCCGTTGTCGCTGCCCGAGGGTGTATCGCCGGTCGGCGGCAGCGGCGATGGCGTGATGTCGTACTGCGTGTAGGCCGAGGCGAGCGGCGCCATCTGCGCGGTGATGCCGTACACCGGCTGCTCGAGATCGAGGCCGGCGACGCCGAGCTCGCGCGCCAGCACGCGCGTCGCGAGGTTCGTGACCTGCGCGTCGCCGATGCCCTCTTGCAACAACAGCTGCTTCGTCGTGAGGTCCACGTGCGAAGCGAACCCAGCCGGATCGGTGAAGTCGAACTCGGGCTGGAACAGCGCGACGAGGATCTGCTGATCGAGCGGGTCGGGCAGGTTCACGTTCAGCAGCGCGAGCAGCTGCGAGAAGTCGAACGAGCGAAACATCAACAGGCTCCATTCGGCACCGGGCACGTTGAGCGCGCCGCGCGTGACGTCCTGCGCGAGCGCCATGTACGTGGCGCCTTGGATGCCGCCGTCGGAGATCCCGAAGTAGTACGCCGCGCTGCCATCGATCACGGCCGCGCTGCCGATCGCGAGCGCCGGATCGTCCTTCAGCTTCGTGAGCACGAGCCGCGTCAGCACCTGTGCGTTGACGTGCGCTTGCTGCAAACGGTCGGTGATGATGTGCAGCTGGTTGAAATCGGGAAACACGGTGCCGGCGATCGTCGGCAGATCGTCCGACGACAGTCCGATCCAGTTCGTGCCGATCTGCACCATGCACAGATACTGGCCGAGCTGGCGCTGATAGCTGGTCTCGAGCTCGCTCGCCGCGTCGCCGAACAAGCCGTGGCCGTAGACCATCACGGGCAGCGGCGACATCGCGGTCGTCGCGCACGCCGGAATCTCGACGACGAAGTTCGCGCTGCCGAGCGAGCCGCGCAGCATCGGGTTGCCGCTGCCGTCGGTAAGCAGCGTGCCGGTCGCCGAATCGTCGGTGAGAAACGACGGGACTTCGAACGTGCCGACGAGCTCGCGGATGCGCTCGGCATCGCTGCCGGTATCGGTCTCTTTGGTGATCGTCCACGTCAACGAGTCGACCATCGCGAGCGCTTGATCGCGCATCGCGAACAAGTGGCCGGTCGAGTCGACGTCGCTCGCGGTGGTGACATCCCACGCGAGCGTGAGTGAGCTGCGCGTGATGCCGGCGGTCTCGAGCATTGCAAAGATGGTCTCGTAGCTCGCGACGAGCGGCGTGAGCGCGCGGTTGAGCGTGGTCTTGTCGCGCAGCGCGGCGAAGCCCGGCGCCTCGAGCGGCGTGCCGGTCGCATCGTTCAGGCCGACGAGCGCGATCACGTAGCGCGTCGACGGCGCGAGCCGCGCCATCGGATGGATGATCAACGCCTGTCGCTCGCCGGAGCCGGCGTTGACGTCGAGCTCGGCGAACAGCGGCACGCGCGCGCCGGTCGCGAAGTCCAAGATCTGCACGTGCGAGGTCGATGCGGTCGATTGATCGATCGCGTCGGCGACGGGCAACAGCGACGCGTCGACGCCCTTCGCGAAGTACACGACGAACGGCGTCGAGGGCGAGAACCCGTCGTGCGTGTTCAGTCGATCGGGTGACAGCGTGATGCCGCGCGGATTCGGCAGCACGCCGTCGGGAATCGCGACGTGGCCGGTCGAGCTTTGAAAGAACGACGTCGGATATGGCGTGACGCAGTCGTCGCCGATCAGCGGGTTGCAGCCGGGCATGGGCTCGGGCGGCCCGGACGACGAGCCACAAGCGACGATGAACGCGACCGCGGCCAAAGTACGCACGCACCGAGTATGCGCTCGTGTGACGGGCGCTTGTCACGTGCACGATCGAGTGGAAGTGGTGCAAACGGCTGGTTGCACACGGACGGTAGGCTCAGGCGAGGCGGGCTTCGATGTTCGCGAGGACCTTGCGCAGGTGCTTCAGCGAGACCGGCTTGACGATGTGCATGTCGAACCCGGCGTCGGCGGCGCGCTGGCGATCGTCGGGCTGGCCGTAGCCGGTCATCGCGATCAGGCGAGGTGCGACGCCGTGCAACCGCGCGCGGATCTGGCGCGCGACCTCGTAGCCATCGAGGCCGGGCAGGCCGATGTCGACGAGCGCGACGTCGGGCCGCTGCTGCAGCACGAGATCGAGCCCGGCGAGCCCGTCGGGTGCGGTCTGCACGTGGTGGTGAAACTGGCCGAGCGCATCGGCGAGCGTCTCGCGCGCGTCGTCGTTGTCTTCGATCAAGACGATGCGCAGCGCGGTCGGCTCGACACCGGGGATCGTATCTTCTTCGACCGGCGCGACGAACTCTTGCTCGTCGGGCGCGATCGGCAGCTGGACGAGGAACGTGCTGCCTTTGCCTTCGCCGGGCGATTCGGCCGAGACCGTGCCGCCGTGTAGCTCGACGAGCTGGCGCACGACGGCGAGGCCAAGCCCGAGGCCGCCGCGCGAGCGGTCGATCGACTGCTTGCCCTGTACGAACACGTCGAACACGTGCTGTTGCATCTCGGGCGATAGCCCGATTCCGTCATCGGTGACCTCGAGGAATGCGTGGCCGCCGGCGCGCGACACGCCGACGCGAATGTTGCCACCGTGCGGGGTGTACTTGATCGCGTTGGTGACGAGGTTCGCGATCACTTGCTCGAGGCGCACGAGATCGCCGGTGACGACGATCGGCGCGTCGGGTACGTCGAGCTCGAGGCGATGGCCGGAAGACCGGATCTCTTCGGCGAGCGCCTGCGTGCAGCGCAGCGCGAGATCGCGCAGGTCCACGCTCGCGTGCTCGATCGAGACCTTGCCGCGCTGCAGCCGCGCGACGTCGAGCAAATCGCCGACGATGCGATCGAGCGTCGCCGATTGGCGGTGTAGCACCTTGAGGTGATGATCGAGCGTCGCCGGCCGGCGGTCGCGCTGGATCACGGCGAGCGCGCTCGTCACGGCGGCGAGCGGGTTGCGCAGCTCGTGGCCGAGCATCGCCAAGAATTCATCGCGCACGCGGATCGATGCACGCAGCTCGTCGGCGAGCGCTTGTGCGCGGCGCTCGGCAGCGCGCAGGCGGAGTAGCGAGCGCAGCGTCGCGACGAGCTCGGCGCCCTCGTACGGCTGCGCGAGATAACCATCGGCGCCCGCGTCGAGGCCGCGCACCTTGTTCTTCGTCGCGACGAACGTCGCCGAGGTCAGCAGGACGATCATCGGCGCGGTCTTCGGGTTGCCTTTGATGCGGCGGCAGATCTCGAAGCCATCGACGTCGGGGAGCTGGACGTCGAGCACCGCGACGTCGAAGTCGCCGGTATCGACCGCGGCGAGCGCGTCGTAGCCGAACGCCACGGAGGTGACTTCGTAGCGTTCGCGTCGCAGCATCTCTTCGTTGACGTATCGCGGGATCTCGCGATCGTTGACGTTGAGCACGCGAATCGCGCGATCGCTCACGTGCGCGCTCCCGCCGCGGTCTTGCTCAGCGCGTCGCGGATGCGGTTGATCGCGAGCTCGCGCGACAGGTTCTGTTTCGAGATCACCGACGACGCTTCTGCGAGCAGGCGCTTCTGCTCGATCGCGTCGAGCACGTGCGAGGTCACGACCACGACCGGAATGCCGCGCGTATCGGGATCCGCTTTGAGATCGTCGATCACGTCGAACGCGGTCGAACCGCCGAGTAGGAAGTCGAGCAAGATCACGTTCGGATGGTGCTCGCGTGCAAGCTGCACGCCATCGGGACCGTTCGAGGCTTCGAAGAGCTTGTACGGCGTGCCTTCGAGGTGGTGGCGGATGATGTAACGCGCCTTGTCGTCATCATCGATCACGAGCACGCGCGTCATCGGCGAGCGTTCGGCGAGCTCGCTCAACTTCCGCAGCAGCTGATCTTGATCGATCGGCTTGAGCCAGAACTCGTCGGCGCCGAGCGCGCGCGCCTTGTCCTCGCGGTTCGTGATCGTCACGACGAGCACGGGGATGTCTCGCGTCTCGGGGTTGTCCTTGATCCCGGCGAGAAAGCTCCACGACGAGTCGCCCTCGAGCATCACGTCGAGCACGATCGCCGCGGGGCGGTGGTCTTTCATCAGCTCTTTCGCATCGGCGATCGTGCGCGCGGGCAGCACGTGAAAGCCCGCCATCACGAGGTAGCGCTCGTAGAGAAACAGCGAATGCCGATCGTCCTCGACCACGAGGATCGACGTCGCGCCGGCCGGCTTCGCCCGGCTGCGCTCGACGAGCGCGCGCATCTCCTTCGCCTCTTCGTGGCGCGCCGGGATGTCGAGCGTGAACGTCGCGCCCTTGCCGATGTCGCTGTCGAGATGGAGCATGCCGCCGAGCCGCGCGGCGAGCTTGCGCGCGAGCGGTAGCCCGAGCCCGGTGCCTTTGAGCCGCCTTTGCAAGTGGCTCTCGATCTGGCCGTACTCCTCGAAGATGCGCTCGTGATCCCGCGGCGCGATGCCGATGCCGGTATCGACGACGCGCAAGATGATCCGGTCGCCGACCTGCTCCGCGGTCACGCGCACCTCGCCGCGCTCGGTGAACTTGATCGCGTTCGAGACCAGGTTGCGGACGATCTGCGACAGCTTCGTGCGATCGGTCTCGACCTCGATCGGCGCGCCGGCCGGCTCGATGACCTGGAGCTCGACGGGCACGTCGGCCGGCACGAGCGGGCGCAGCACGCCGCGCAGCGACGCCAAGAAGCTCCGGATGTCGAAGCCCTCGACGCGCAGCTGTTGTTGATCGGCATCGAGCTTGCCGAGATCGAGCACGTCGTTGACGAGGCCGAGCAGATCTTCGGCGCTCGACCGAATGAATCGCACCTGCTTGGCTTGCGCGCCCGTGAGCGTGCCGTCGGCGCCGTTCGACAACAGCTGGGTGAGCCCGAGGATCGAGTGCAGCGGCGTGCGCAGCTCGTGCGACAGGTTCGCGACGAGCCGGCCTTTGATCTCGGAGTCGTGCTGCGTCTGATCGGCGCGGTCCTGCAGCTCCGCGAGCAGCGATACAACGCCTTGATGCGAGTCCGAGAGCTCGCGGTTGCGCGCGACGAGCTCGTTGCGCTGCCGGATCACGGTGCGGTTGAGATCGACGGCCTCGCCGACGAGCTGGTTGACGTGCTCGAGCGCCGCGACCATCGCATCGCCGATGATGCAGCCGAGCAAGAGTCGGCCGTGCGAGGACGGCGCCGCGATGAACGACGCGGTCACCGTCTTGCCGTGCGCTTCGAACGCGAGCTCGCAGCCATCGACGCGCGCGGTGCGGCTGTCGTCGAGCAGCGCCATCGCCTTGTGCTCGCAGCCCCGGACGACGTGCCGGCGTAGTGATTCGCCGGCGTGCAGGCCGAGCAACCGCGCGGCACGGTCGTCGGCGTACGTGATCGTGCCGGCGTCGTCGCACGCGAGATAGAGCTCGCGGCTATCGGCTTGCAGCTCGGCGAATGTGCGGTCGGTGATCGTCATGCGAGGGCTCCGGCCGCGCCGGCGAGATAGCCGGCGGGAACGGGCGTGAGCTGCGGCAGCCGCGCGCCGAGCTCGTGCGTGATCCGCTCGAGCACACCGCGCGTCGTCGCGGTGCCGTGCAACTTCGCGGCGAACGTCGCGTAGCCCGACAACCACGCGGGCTGCGTGAACGCCAGCGCGTCGCTGAGATACGACAGCACGTGCTCGGCGAGCAGGCCGTCGCTGCAGATCGCGCGCGAGACCTCGGCGCGGGCGAGATCGATCGCGCCGGCATCGCCGCTCGTGTGGTTGAGCGCGTGTGCGCCGGCGTGGAGCACGGCGATCGCGCGGCCGCGCTCGGGCCAGCCTTCGGCGTCGACGGCCCCGGCGAGCCGCGTGAAATTCTCGGCCAGATGGCGCGAGCACATGCCGCGCGAGCACAACACGTCGCGTAGCCAGCGCGCGTACGTGGTGAACACGCGATGATCGTCGGCGGCGAGCGCTTGCAGCAGGTACTCGATGTGAGAGTGGCCGTCTTGCTTGGTGTGGCGCGCACCGCGAGCGCCGAAGCGCGCCTGCCAGAACGGATCGGCCCACATCTCGTCGAATACGCGATCGGTCAGCCGCTGCGCGGCCGCGGTGAGCAGCTGGCCGATCGATTCGCTCATGCGACCTTCGTGGCGGTTCGCGCGGCGAGGATGACTTCGTCGGGCGTCGCGCCGGTCGCGGTGATCTCGAGCTGCTCGGCGAGCTGCGGCGACCAATCGAGAGCGTGGCCGCCGACGAGGATCGGCAGCGCGGGATGCTCGCGACGCACGCGGCCGACCGCGGTGCGAAGCGCGCCGACGTTCGGCGTCATCGTCACCGACAGCGCGAGCGCATGCGGGCGATGATCGGCGAGGCTGCGCAGCAAGTGATCCGTCGGCAAGTCAGCTCCGTAGTAGCGCACGTCGAAGCCGGCATGGTCGAGGTAGTCGGCGACGAGCCGTGCCGGAAAATCGTGATGCTCGCCTTCGACGCACGCGACCGCGACCGACCTACCGTTGCGCGGCGATGGCTGCACGAACTCGAACAGCCGCGCCATCACGATCTGCGAGATGCCGGTCGCGCGATGCTCGTCGGCGACCGTGATGCGGTTGTGCTGCCACAGCCGGCCGATCTCGTGCTGCGCCGCGCGGATCACGCGCGCCTGCAGATCGATCACGCGCGCGCCACGCACGACGCCGTCGTCGACGACGACGCGCAACGCCTCGACGCGGTCGCCGGCGAGCTGGGCGGCGACGAAGCGCTCGGTCAAGCGGCCGTAGTCGATCGCGGGCGTCATAGCCCGGCCTCGCCGCGAAGTCCGCAAAACGGCTGCGGTGGCTCGCGCGCCGGTTCGTCGAGCCAATCGATCAGCGAGCGAAACATCGCGCGCGCGGCGGCGATCGCGTGGTCGGCATCGACGCGCGCCTGGTCGAGCACGGCGACGAATCGCTTCCACATCGGGCCGGTCTCCTTACCGTAGCCGGCCAAGAACGCGGTCGGTACGTCGCGAAGCCGGAGCCGAGAGCGCACGAATGCGCCGCCGAGCGTCGAGCCTTCGATCACGTATGCGGCTCCCAGGCCGCGCGCGATCCCGCGGACATCGGGGATCACGCAACGCGATTCGTTCGGCACCGCGTGCAGCTGTGCAAGATCCGCGCGGATCAGCGCCGACTTGCACCGCGCGGCAGCATCGAAGCCGGCGATAGCGAGCTCGGCGTGATCGGCGAACGCGGCTTCGGTCGCGACGTGCACGCCGTGCATGCGATCGAGGAACCGCACGTACGTCGCGATCGTCGCGTCGTCGTCGAGGATTCGCACGTGGCGCTCTGCCGCTGCGTGCAGATCGAGCGTCGCCGCCCGCAGCCGCCGTACAACCAGCTCGCTCACGGTTGGTAGTCTATGAAACGATGGGCGACGTTCAAGCGTGCGCACGCCGCGCACGCTGTGGCGTTATCGCACGCTGCCGAGCCGCTTCTGAAAGAACGCGACATCGTGCCAGGTGCCGAGCTTGAAGCCGGCCTCGGCGACCACGCCGACCGATGCGAAGCCCAGCCGTTCGTGCAGCGCGACGCTCGCCGGATTCGGTAGCGTGATCCCGGCGATAGCGGACCGGAAGCCGCGCGCGGCGCAGGCATCGAGCAGCGCCGAATACAGCTGCGTGCCGATGCCGCGACCGCGCGCATCAGGCGCGACATACAAGCCGAGCTCGCAGGTCCACTGGTACGCGGCTCGCGCTCGCCACGTGCCGGCTTTGGCGTAGCCGATCACGCCTCCGACATCATCGTCGGCGACCAGCCACGGGAACCGACCTCTCGCTTGTTCGCGCAGCTCGGCTTCGGTCATTGGCTCGTAGGCGAAGTGGATCGCGGTGGTCGCGATGTAATGGTTCGTGATCGCGGCGAGCGCGGCGAAGTCGTCGTCGCGCGGTTCACGAATGATCACGACTTGCCCATCGCGGCGACGCACGTCTTGGCGTAGAGATCGCGAAACAGGTTGCGCGGATCGGTGCGCTGCTTCACCGCGTCGTAGTTGCGACGATTGAAGATCTGCCAGAACTCCGCTTCGGGATAGTAGTTATGCGCGATCAGCGTCTTGATCCCGCCGAGCTCGCGCAGCTTCTCTTCGATCATCCGATGCACGTTGCGCTCGCCGCGCTGGCGCATGCCGTAGATCGCGATGTCGAGGAACAGGTCGTCGCCGAGCTGCTTCCAGTAATCGTCGCTGAGCCATTCGTAGTCGTGGACGCGGCGATAGGGCACGACCCAGAGCGGAAAGAAATCGAGCTCGCGCTCGTACCAGCGCATGAAGTCACCGACCTTCGAGAACGGCACGAACGTATCGAGCGTGACGGTCGGCTTGGTCTTCGCGAGCGCCCAGTTCAGCTTGTCGCCGAGCGCGAGCCATTGCGACGATGTCATGAGCTTGCCGAACACGAGCCGGCCCAGCCACGATTTGGGCCGAACGTTGGTGACGCCGCGGTCGTAGCGAAAGAAGTAGTCGGGCGTGGTCAGGAAGTCCTCGCCGCGCTCGGCGGTGCTCCGATAGTAGATTTTCATCCACGAGTAGTCGCTGGTGTACGGCGCGCGCTCGATGAAGTTGCCGAGCGCGAGCACGTAGAGCGTGCGCGAATGGATGATGCCGTCCATGAAATCGATGTCGCGCGCTTCGAAGTGACGGCGAATCGACGCTTGATACGCCTCGAGGGTCGCGTGTTTCTCGTACGTGAGGTGAACGAACGGCTTCGCCGGCACGAGCTTGAACGTCAGCTTCGTGAGGATGCCGAGCGTGCCGAATGCGCCGTGCACCATCTGGAACACGAGCGCATTCGCGTTGTCGGGCGTGCAAACGAGCACATCGCCCGTCGCCGCGACGACTTCGTATTCGAGGCACGTATCGTGAAAGCCGCCGTGCACGAACGACATCGACTCGATCGAGCAGCCGGCGACCGCGCCGCCGATCGTGATCTCTTTGAGCTCGGGCACGACGATCGGCACCAGGCCATGCGCGAGGGTCGCCGCGACGAGGTCGACGAACGTCACGCCCGATTCGGCGACGCAGATCCGGCGCTCGGGATCGATCTCGAGGATCTCGGTCAGGTCGCTGATGTCGATCTTGGCGTCGCGGCGGCGCAGATCGCCGGCTTTCGGAACTTGATGCGACACCGCCTTCTTGCGCAGTGACACCGGGCGCGAGCCATCGTGACCGCGAAGCTGAGCGACGACGCGCGCGACCTTGTCGGCGTGATTCACGCCAAGGTTTTACTGGATCGTGACGGCTTTCGTCGTCCATACCGGCGTGTGATTACCGCGCGGCCCGGTGAACGACGGATCCTGGCCCGGCAGCCACACCGCCGCGTAGCTCGGATCGGCGCTCGGTGCCGCCGACGGGTCGATCGCGACCGCGGCGAACCACAGCTGCGGCTTTGTCGTATCGCTGCCGGTGCCGGATTGCAGCGACAGGCCGTATGCGCGGCGCGAAGAGAACGCGACCCAGTAGAGCTCCTTGCCGCGGAACGTGCCGTGGTCGGGGCTCCAACGCGGCCACGAGTTGGTGACGAGTGGGCTCGCGCTGCCGTTGGCGTTGACGAGCTCGACCGGCGCGCCGCCGCCGGTCGGCACGAGCATCAGCGTCGCCGAGATGTCGTTGTAGCCGTCGCATGCGCCGGCGCCCCAGCCCTGCGCGTTCGAGTTCGCGGGGCCCGAACAGCTCGATTGATCGAACACGACCCAGTCATCGTCGTCGCTGATCGACGGGTAGTAGCTCGTCACGCCGGCCTGCCGCGGCACCAGTAGCTCGGCCGCGGCCGTCGGTTGCGTGCCGTCGGAGCTCGCGATCCAGATCTGGCCGCCTTGGACCATGTCGCCGGTATCGTGCTGGGCAGAGATATCGGCCGCCGACGGCGTCCACGACACGAACGCGATGTGCGCGCCGGTCGGGCTCCAGAACGGATGGCTCGCTTTCTCGCCGCTGCCGAAGCCCGCTTGGACTTCGGGGAACAAGTTGTCGGTGTCCATACCGAGCGATGCGTTGGCGGCGCGCAGCGACAGGTCGCCGTAGTTCATCGTGATCGCGCGGCTACCGTCGGGCGAGAACGTGGTCATCTCGGCGAACGGCGCGCTGTTGAATTCGCTCGCGGTCGCGGTCACGTTCGCGACGTCGTAGAGCGAGTAGTAGCCGGGCAAGCTGCCGCCGAGCGAGAACGCGAGCTTCGTGCCGTCTTTCGAGACCGCGTGACAACCGATGCATTGGGTTTGCCCTTGCGGCACCGCCGGCGCGTTCGCGCTCGATAGATAGATCGCCGGGCTCGATGCATCGCCGTCGAAGTCGTAGCGCGCGACCGCGGTGTTGAACGCCGTGTCGCCGGTACCGGCCGTCGTCCAGTAGTACAAGCCACCCGACAGCGGCGTCTTCGACCACGCCGCGGTGACCGGCTGCGATTCACCCAGCATCGTGCCATCGGCCGCGGCGAGCCGCACCGTGATCGAAACGTCGTCGGCTTCGCTGACACCGGCGAGCTGGCTCGCGAACGCTGGGTCGATCGTGATGATGCACGCGTTCGGAAATTGCGTCGGGTTCGGCGATGCCGCGCAGGTCGCGTAGTACGCGAACTCCAGATCGCTGCCCGACGTGAACGTCACGCGAGCGACCGTCTGCGATGGATCGCTCTTCTGCGCGTGGACTTCGAGCGGCGCGAGGTTGATCGGGAACAACGCGCCCGCCGGCGGATACGCGATCGTCGGCACCTGCGATGGATCGGGCGAACCGTCGAGCCCGCTCTGCAGGACGCCGCTGCCGACGCTCGAACCGACGAGCTGGACGTCGAGCACCGCGGCCGCGCTCTGCGAGTCGAGCACCGCGGAGATGTTGTAGGTTCCCGCGGTCGTCGCGGTCGCGAGCGCGCTCGCGATCGACACCGTCTGATCGTCGGCGGTGATTGTCGCCGCGGCGGTCACGTCTTCGTCGTGATCGGGATAGTGCGCGGTGACCGTATACGCCTGCGTCGCGGAGTAGCCGGACGCCGCGGCGGCGAGCGTGATCGACGCCTGTGCCGGCGACAGCTCGAGCGTGTAGTCGCTGCCGGCATCGTCGCCGCCGCCGCCGGTGTCGTGCTTCGGCGCGCACGCGAACAGGGAGACCGCGAACGCGAACAACAGAATGCGCATTACCGACCAGCTTAGAGAATCCTCATCGGTTTTGCGCTGTACGCGATCGCGCACGAGCGCATGCGTCGGCCTACATCTTCGCAACTGGCACGGTTGGCCGATTCAGCGCGTGATGCTGCCTTCGGCCATCCAGGCCCGCTTCGATACACTCGTCGCCAGCGGCGAGCTGCCCCTGCCGCTGTTGCCGGAGACCGCCGCGCAGGTGCTCGCGATGGTCGATCGGCCCACGTGCGACGCGTGGCGGCTCTCCGAGCTCGTCCGCCGCGATCCGGCGATGACCGCGCACGTGATGCAGATCGCCGCGTCTCCGGTGTACGCGACGTCGGTCAAGGTCACGTCGCTGCAGCAGGCGATCGGCCGGCTCGGGTTTGCGGCGATCTCGCAGCTCGCGCTGGCGATCGCGGCGAAGGCTCGCGTGTTCTCCGTCAAAGGCTACGACACCGAGCTGCGCGCCGCGTTCAAGCACGCGCTCGCGACCGCGCTGTTCGCGCAGGAGATCGCGCGGCTGCGGCGGTCGACCGTCGACATCGCGTTCCTGGCCGGCCTGTTCCACGATTTCGGCCAGCCGGTGCTGCTGCAGGCGCTCGTCGATCTCGCGGGCGCCGACGTCGGCAAAGATGACCTGCTCGCCGCCGTCGAGGCCAAGCACGCCGAGGTCGGCGCCGCGCTCGTCGTGAAGTGGCAGATGCCTGCGAAGGTCGCCGAAGCCGTGCGCTTGCACCACGCACCCGCCGGCTGCGAGCTCGCGGCGCTCGTCGCGCTCGCCGATCATTTCGCGCACGGCAAACCAGAGGCCCCGCCGGCGGAGCTCGCCGTCGCGCTCAACATGTATCCGGAGGATCTCGAAGCGATTGCCGCGCGCGCGCCGCAGGTGTTCGAGACCGCACAGGTGATCGCGTGATCACCGAGCAAGCATTCGATGTCTGCGTCATCGGCAGCGGCCCGGCCGGCCAGAAGGCCGCGGTCCAGGCCGCGAAGGCGAACGCCAGCGTGGTCGTGATCGAAGAGGGCGCGCAAGTCGGCGGCGCGTGCGTGCATCGCGGCACGATTCCATCGAAGACGCTGCGCGAGACCGCGGTCGCACTCGGCCTGTTGCGCCGGCGCTCGGCGGGCGTGCTCGACGTGACGCCGCCCGAGGAGCTGAAGCTCGCGAGCTTGATGACGCGGCTCGACGAAGTCGTCGCCGCACATCAGCGCATCATCGCCGATCAGCTCGATCGCAACGGCATCGCGCGCTGGCACGGCCGCGCCAAGTTCGTGTCGCCGCACGTCGTCGAGGTGCGCGGCACCGACGGCAGCGTGCGCCGTGCGAACGCCAGGTTCGTCGCGATCGCGACCGGCTCGCGGCCACGCAATCCGGCCGGCGTGCCGATCGATCACGAGCACGTGCTCGATAGCGACTCGATCCTGACGCTGCCGTACCTGCCGCGTTCGCTCGCGGTGATCGGCAGCGGCGTGATCGCGACCGAGTACGCGTGCATCTTCGCCGCGCTCGGCGTGAGCGTGACGATGATCGATCGTTCGCCGCGTCCGCTCGGCTTTCTCGACGAAGAGCTCACCGCCGAAGTCTCGCGTTCGTTCGCGCGCGCCGGCGGCACCTATCACGGCGGCCGTAGCGCGAAGCACATCGTCTGGGACGGCCACGAGGTGATCACGCAGCTCGACGACGGCCGCACGGTGCGCGCCGAAAAGCTGTTGTACTGCCTCGGCCGCGAAGCGAACGTGTCGGGCCTCGCGCTCGACGCCGCCGGTTTGATCGCGAACCTGCGCGGGCTGATCGACGTCGACGCCAACTGTCGCACCAAGGTCGACCACATCTACGCGATCGGCGACGTGATCGGGCCGCCGTCGCTCGCCGCGACCGCGATGGAGCAGGGCAGGCGCGCGGCGTGTCACATGCTCGGGCTCGCGTTGCCGGCGTCGGCCGATCTGGTGCCGGCCGGCGTGTACGCGATCCCCGAGCTCGCGACGGTCGGGCTCACCGAAGCGCAAGCGCGCGAGCAAAAGGGCGGCGCGATCGTCGGGCGCGCGCGGTTCGCCGAGCTGGCACGCGGGCAAATCTCCGGGATCGAGGACGGTTTGCTCAAGCTCGTGTGCGACGGCGACGGCAAGCGCGTGCTCGGCGTACAAATCGTCGGCGAAGGCGCGACCGAGCTGGTCCACGTCGGTCAGATCGCGCTCGTCGCCGGCTGGGACGTCGACGCGTTTGTCGACAACGTGTTCAACTTTCCGACGCTGGCCGAGGCGTATCGCGTCGCGGCCCTCGACGTTTGCAAACGTCGGTCGACTCGGTAGATGTGAGCCTGTTTGCCGGATTGCGCGAGCGCCGCGAGCGCGGCGAGCTGTCGGTCGAGCTGACGTCGTCGCGATCGCGCGTCCACGTCCTCGAAGAGATCGCCGCGACGATGCTGACCTGCGTGCAGGCGCTCGTGCTCGATCTCGAAGACTGCGGCGCGACCGAGCTCAAGGGCGAGCTCGCCGGGCTCGCCGGCCGGATCAACGGCGGCCATTCCGATCTCGGCGAGGATCTCCACGAGATTCGCAAGAACACGCTCGAGTTCGCCGAGCTCGAGCGCAAACACCTGGCGACGCGTGACGCCGAGCTGCGCAACATCATCCAGGTGCTCTCCGACGGGCTCGCGGCGGTCTCCGCGGGCGCCGCCGCGTATCACCGCAGGATCCTCGACAACGGCGCCAAGTTCGAAGCCGCGACGCGGCTCGCCGATCTCGCAAAGGTGCGCGCGGCGATCACGACCGAGGTGTCCGCGCTGCGCGACGCCGTCGCCGAGCGGCAAAAACAAGAATCATCGACGACCGCGGCGCTGCGCAGCGAGATCGATCTGTTGCGCGTCAAAGTCGCGAAAGAAGCGAAGTCGGCGCGCCTCGACAAGCTGACGCACGTGGCAAATCGCACCGCATTCGACGAAGAGCTCGCGCGGCGCTGCGAGCTCGCGGCGACCGGCGGCACCGCGTTCGCGTTGCTGCTCGCCGACGTCGACCACTTCAAGCAGATCAACGACGCACACGGCCACCAGACCGGCGACCGCGTGCTGCACGCGCTCGCGACGTTCCTGCGCGATCACACGCGCGCGGACGACACCGTCGCGCGCTGGGGCGGCGAAGAGTTCGCGGTGATCCTGCCCGGCGCGACGCTACGCAGCGCGTACACCAAGGCCAAGGATCTCGTCGACGCGCTCGCGGCGACCGACTGGACGATCGATCAGGGCAAGAAGCTGCGGTTCACGATCAGCATCGGCGCGACCGCGTGGAAGGACGGCGATCACGCGGTGAGCGTGGTCGAGCGCGTCGACAAGGCGCTGTATTCAGCGAAGCACGCCGGCCGCAACCAGACCGTCAAGCTCTGACGTCCCAGATGATGACTCGCCGCCGCGCTCTGTCATCGCGAGAGCAGTAGCCGGCACGCGACGCGTGCCCTAAACTAGAGCCGTGCTGATCCGAGCGGCCACGTTCGATCTGCTCCGGTGCATGGCGTTTGCCGGCGTCGTGGCCGGTGCCACGGTGTTACTGCGCCGGTTGTTGCGCGCGCGGCCGAGCCGCCGTGCGGAGTTGCCGGAGGCGCGCATCGGCGATCACCGCACCGGCGGATTTATCGCCCGCATCGCGCCGGTCGTGATCGTGCTCGGCTCGCTCGCCGCGCTGGCGGCTTCGACTCGCATCGCACATCGCGCGCTGGTCATCACCGAGCGCGGCGGCGCGATGCGCGTCGCGCACGACGTCTCGCTCGGCGACATCGCGAGCACGCGCGACCTCGACGGCGACGTCTGGGTGATCAACCGATCGTCGCGTGCGCTGCGCTGCATCCACGAGCCATTCGGCTCGTGGGCGTACTCGCCCGAGGCGTTCGTGATCCCGCCGGGCGAGGCCGGCACGCTGCCGCGCATCCCGCAGAACATCGGGCCCGACGATCAGCCGCGCGAGTGGGAAGGCGAGTCGCTGTGGCTCACGTGGGAGCGCTGAGGTTCCAGCTCGCGATCGCGGGCACGCCGTGCTCGCCGCCCAAGATCGAGACGCTGCCCGCGCCGATCGCGAGGTGAGCACCCCACGCCGGCGCTTCGCCGACGTACGTCGCGCTCAGCACGCGTAAGAAGTGGCCGTGCGAGACCAAGAGCACATCGCCGCGGGTCCCGGCGAGCTGATCGAACAGCTCGCGCGCTCGCGCCGCCGCGTGCTCGAGCGATTCACCGCCGTCGCCGCCGTGCGTGAAGAAGTCCCAGCCCGGTCGGTCGGCGCGGATCTCGTCGCGCGTGCGGCCTTCGTCGCGGCCGTAGTCGACTTCGGTGAGCAGCGCCGTGGGCTCCGCCGCCGCGAAGCCGGCGAGCGCGGCGGTGCGCCGCGCACGAACGAGCGGGCTGGTCAGCACGCGCTCGAACACCGGCTTCGCGAGCGCGGCGCGCCACGCCGCCGCTTGGCGCTCGCCGAGCGCGACGAGCGGTAGATCGGTATGGCTCGTGTGCTTGCCGAGCTCGCTCCATTCGGTGGCGCCGTGGCGAAGCAGGTAGAGGTGCGCGGGCATGCCGGCTAGGTTACCTTGCGCGCATGCGCGTGCTCGAGCTCACCGACGTTCATCGCGCACGCGAATGCATCGTCGCGACCTGCTCGATCGAGGATCTCAGGTTTCACGTCACCGTCTGGTACGAGGATCTCGATCTGCACGAGCTCGCACGCGAGCACGGCGAGGAGCTCGTCGAGCGGCTCTGCGTCCACGTCGCGCTGTTTCAGCTCAACGCGGTGGCGAGCTTGCGGCCCGATGCGATCTCGCTCGGCCGCTATGCACGGCACTTGACAAGCGAGTTGCAAGAGCTGTGGTCGACCGTGTTTCGCCGCGTGTGGGCGCAATGGCGATGGGAGCACAGGCTGTCCGACTATCACGGCCCGCGCTTCGTCGATCCGGTACAGCCGAGCGTGCGTGCGGTCGCGACGAAATCCGGCTCGCCCGAGCTGCTCGCATTTTGCGGCGGCGGCAAAGACAGCCTCGTGTCATTGCGCCTGCTCGAGCGCGCGGCTCTGCCGTTCGCGACGCTCGGCTACAGCCACTCGATCTACGGCGCGGCCGAGCCGCAGCACGCGCTGCTCGATCGCGTCGCCGGCGCGACTGCGCGCGTGCGTGCCGAGCGGCAGTGGATCTACGACGACTTCATGGATTCGCCGGTCGCGAGGCTGCGGCCGTCGCTCGGCGTGACTTCGCTGCTCGCCGCCGAGACGCCGGCGTCGGTGTTCGCCGCGCTGCCGCTCGCGCTCGCGCGCGGTTATCGCGGGCTCGTCGTCGGCCACGAGCACAGCGCGAACACGGGCAACTTGATCTGGGATGCGACTGGCGAAGAGGTGAACCACCAGTGGGGCAAAGGCTGGGAAGCCGAATCGCTGCTCGACCACTACGTCGGTGCGCACCTGCTCGAAGGCGTGCGCTACTTCAGCGTGCTCCAGCCGATCAGCGACGAGGTGATCTTCGAGCTGCTGTCGCGCGACTCGGCGATGGCGGCGCTCACGCACTCGTGCAACGTGCGAAAGCCGTGGTGCGGCACGTGCGCGAAGTGCGCGTACGTGTGGCTGCAGTTCTCGGCGCATCTGCCGGCCGACGTCGTCGCCACGACGTTCGGTGCGCCGCTGATCGAGCGCGCCGAGAACGCGCGGTGGTTCGACGAGCTGCTCGGGCTCGCCGAGCACTCGCCGTTCGAGTGCGTGGGCAGTCCGCCCGAAGCGCGCCTCGCCCTCGAGCTCGCCCACCGGCGCGGCATGACCGGTCCGCGGTTCGAAGCGTATCGAGCTCGCATCGGCTCGGTCGACGTCGGTGAGCTCGCCAAGCCGTACGTGATCGTCCACGACGACCACGGCATGCCGGAGCACGTCGCGGCGCGCCTGATGCCTCAGCTGCGCGACGCGGCAGCCAGCGCGATCACGCGGCTGAGCAAGCACTGAGTCGTGCAGCGCGTGATGATCGTCGGCCCGGTGGCGCCGGAAGTCCTGGCTCGCGATACAGCTCGCGGCCATCACCGGCCTGCCCGTCGCGGTGTGGTGCGACGCAGGTTACGAGGCGGCATGCGCGTCGACGTCGCCGACGGTTGCCCGGAACGGCTCGGCATCGAGCTCGTGCGCTGGCTCTGGCGCTATCACGATCACCATCGGCCGAACGTGCTCGAGCAGATCGGCAACTTCGCGCATGGACGCACGGTCGTCACGCTGCGCGACCGGCGCGAGATCGCACGTTGGCTCGCGGGCTGACGATGCCGAGCTGATGCGAGCTCCGCCCAGCTGTACGTACGTACGTACATGCTAGAGCGACTTCGATCGGCGAAGGCGGCGCTTGTAGCCAATTAGGCGACTTCGCACAACCACAGGCGCATCGGATAATCGGTCGCGGTGAAGATCTGGCGGCAGCGCCAGCCCGCCGATGCGAGCAGCGCCTGCATCGCGTGCGGCGCGTGCTTGTAGCAGTGCTCCGTGATGATCGATTCGCCCGCCCTCAGCGAGACGACGTCGTGGCCGAGCCGGACGAGTTGCTGGCGCGTGCTGACGAGGTGCATCTCGACGCGCGATGCCCGCGCGTTCCACACCGCGCGATGCTCGAACGCGTCGAGCTCGAACGTGCCGTCGTGGATGCGGTTGACGTGGGCGAGCACGTTCTTGTCGAACGCCGCGGTCACGCCGAGCTCGTCGTCGTACGCGCGGAGCAGCGTCGATGGATCGCGCGTCGCATCCGCGCCGAGTAAGAGCAGGCCGTGCGGACCTGCGAGCGTCGCGAACCGCGCCAGGAACTCGCGAGCCTCGCTCGGCTCGAAGTTACCGATCGTCGAGCCCGGGAAGAACACGAGCGTGTTCTTCCAATCGTGCTGCGGCGTGGGGAGCTCGAACGGCTGCGTGTAGTCGGCGACGACGGGCTGCACGTCGAGGCCGGTGTGCAGGGCGCGCAGCGCCGCGGCGGTACGCACGAGCTGCTCGCGCGAGACGTCGATCGGCACGTAGCTCGACGGTGATTCGAGTGCGTGCAACAGCTCGCGTGTCTTGATGCCCTCGCCGCTGCCGGGCTCGATCACGCGCGCGTGTGGCCCGACGTGATGCGCGATCGTCATCAAGTTTGCGCGGAGCAACGCGATCTCGGTGCGCGTCGGGTAATACGCGTCGAGCGTGCAGATCTGTTCGAACAACTTCGCGCCGTGCTCGTCGTAGAGCAGCCGGCACGGCAGGCGTTTGGGATTGCCGCGCATGCCGTCGAGGATGTCGTCGGCGGGGCGTTCGGTTGTCGCCAGCGATCGAGTTGTCTGCACCATAGCCTCTCCTAGCTCCTGCTCGTTAGGTCGCGCGCGAAGCGCACGCCGGTCATTTGCCAGCGCGCGTGGGGCGGAAAAAAGTTTCGGTAGCTCGGGCGCATGTGTCCCGGCGGCGTGAAGCACGAGCCGCCGCGCAGCACCATCTGGCCCGACATGAACTTGCCGTTGTACTCGCCGAGTGCACCGGCGAGTGGTCGGTAGCCCGGATACGCGGAGTAGGCAGTCTGCGTCCATTGCCAGACCGCGCCCGGATGCAGCCGTTCATCTGCAAGCACGTCGCTGTGCTCGGCGAGCGGCGATTGCTCCCACTCGGCTTCGGTCGGCAAGCGCGCGCCGGCCCACCGCGCGATCGCATCGGCCTCGTAGTACGACAAGTGACACGCGGTCTCGTCGGGGTCGATCGCGCGCACGCCGGCGAGGTCGTAGAGCGCGCCGTCGTCGTCCCAATATAGCGGCGCGGTCCAGCGTTCGCGCTGGGCGGTTGCCCAACCGTCGGAGAGCCAGAGCTCGGCGGTGTGATAGCCGCCATCGGCGATGAACGCCTGCACCTCGCGATTGGTCACGCAGCGCGACGCGAGCTCGAACGGCTCGAGAAACACGCGGTGACGTGGCCGCTCGTTGTCGAACGCGAAGCCGTCATCGCCGGCACCGATCTGCACGACGCCGCCATCGTGCGGCGCGAACGTCAACGGCTCGGCGCGCTGGGGCTCGCGCACCAACTCGCTGCGATACGCAGGCCGCGTTGGCTGCGTGCCGAGCGCGTGTTTGATGTCGGTCAAGATCAGCTCTTGATGTTGCTGCTCGTGATGCAGGCCGAGCTCGATCACGCCTTCGACGCCGGCGAGCCGACCTTCGACGATCGCGCCGAGCACGCGCCGATCGATTTCGCCGCGATACGCGTGCACTTCGGCGAGCGACGGTCGCGACACCAGGCCGCGGCGATCGCGCTGCACGCGCGGGCCGGCAGCTTCGTAGTAGCTGTTGAATAGGAACGCGTACGCCGGATCGACGGGCGCGGTGCCGATCGGAGCGAGCGCGAACGTCTCGAAGAACCACGATGTGTGCGCGAGGTGCCACTTCGCCGGGCTCGCGTCCGCCATCGACTGCAGCTGCGCGTCCTCGGCGGATAGCGGTGCGCACAAGCCCATCGTGCGAGCGCGCACGCGTTCGAAGCGGGAAGCGAGCACCGGCAGCACGTGGTGACCATAACTGCAGCACGCGTGCCCGTGAAAGCTTACTGGGCGTTGAAAGCAGCAAGCGTACCTACCCGATCGGCGGTGACCATATCCATCGCCACCACGCCGAGGTGCGCGTGCGCGTTCGCGGGATCGGCGAAGTAGGTGTCGAGCATCTGATCGATCGGCATCGACACATCCGGGATGTTGTCGAGCACGCCGACCAGCTCGTAGCCGCTCGTGTACGTCAGATACAGCGTGGCCGGGTCGCCGGCCTTGGCCTCGTCGAACAGCGATGTGATCTGCATCCACTTCGTCGCCGGGTCTGCCACGATGTAGTTGTCTTCGATGCGCAGCGTCGAATCCGCGTTCGTCAGCGTGAACGTCGTGTTGTCGGCCCACGTCGAGCCGTCGATCCCGAGCGGCGTCATCACCGCGTCGAACCGGCGCAACAGCACGATATTGCCGCGTGCTTCGCCGAGCGTCGGCACGGAATCATTGGTGTACCAACGATCTGGCTGCTCTGCGACGTAGCCGTCGAATGTCGCTTCGAAGCTCTGCGTCGCGCCGTTGTTGTCGGCCTCTTGCTTGACGCTCATCACGATCGTCTCCGTCGGATGATCGTCGAGGAACTGCAGTGTCGTAGCGATGACGTCGTCGAACGATGCCTTCTCGTATTCCGGGCCGTGATAGATGCCGAACGAATCATCGACATCGACGCAGCGGATGTCGACGTAGCGAATGCCGGCCGCGTACTGGTCGGCGAGGTTCATCGTCTGCGCCTGCGCGGTGCCGGCCGCCGGCTCGTACAGCGCCATCGTGTCGTGCGTGCCCGGGAGCGTCAGCGCGTCGAGGCTCGCGCCGTCGGGTTGGCTCGCCATCCAGCCAGGTGCCGTCTTCGCCGCGCACGCCGCGCATGCGAATGTCACGAGAGCGAGCCAGCTGCGCGACGACATCGATGCTAACGAGCATCGCATGCACATCGCGATCATCGGAAGCGGACATATCGGCGGCGGTTTGGGGCGAGCGTGGGCGGCGAAGGGCCACGCGGTCGTGTTCGGCGCGCGCGAGCCAGGTGATCCCGACCTGAAGGTGCGACTCGCCGAGACCGGCGCGAAATCGGCGACGATCGCCGACGCCGTGCGCGCCGCCGACGTGGTCGCGCTCGCGATGCCGTACGGTGCGCTCGACGACGTGCTCGCAAGTGTGGGCGATCTCGCGGGCAAGATCGTCATCGATTGCACGAACGCCGTCGTGCCCGGCATGCACCTCAAGTACGGCCACACGACCTCTGCGGCCGAGGAGCTGCAGAAGCGCATCCCGAAGGCGCGCGTCGTGAAGTCGTTCAACGCGCAGGGCGCCGAGAACCTGCGCGATCCGGTTTACGATGGCGTCCAGGCATCGAATTTCCACTGCGGCGACGACGCGGCGGCGCGCGCCACCGTGGGGCAGCTCGTCGGCGACATCGGCTTCGAGGCGATCGATGCCGGCCCGCTCGAGAACGCGCGCTTTCTCGAGCCGCTGATGCTGTTGTGGATGGCGGCCTCGCGCTCGCTCGGCACGCGCGACCTCGCCTTCAAGGTGCTGCGGCGTTAGATCGCCGCTGCGCCGCGATCCGCCATGTACGTACGTACGTTCCGGCATGTACGTACGTACGTACCGCCATGTACGTACGTACGTTCCGGCATGTACGTACGTACGTTCCGGCATGTACGTACGTACGTTTAAATGCGGGCCTAGCGCTTCGACGCGCCGGGTGCGATCGGCGCGCCGGAGTCGCGCTCCTGCACCGCTTGCTTGAAGCCGACCTGCTCGGCGCGTTGCTTGAACCACATGCCTTCGGGCGTGTGGCGCGCGATGCCGTCGAACAGCGTGGCGAACATCTGAGTCGACGCGAGCCCCATGTTGTCGTAGGCGGCGTTGATCATCAGCTTGTTCATCATCAGCTGGTTTTGCGGCACGCCGGCCATACGCTGCGCGAGCCGATCGACCTCGGCGTCGAGCTCGCCGTCTGGGACGCAGCCGCCGACGAGCCCCATCGCCAATGCTTCGCGGCCATCGATCAAGTCGCCGGTCAGCAACAGCCGCTTCGCGCGCTCGGCGCCGAGTCGATAGACCCACATCGCGGTCGTCGGCACGCCCCACACGCGCGCCGGCGGATAGCCGATCTTCGCGTCCTCGGCCATCACGACGAGATCGCAGGAGAGCGCGATGTCGCTGCCGCCGGCGACGGCATGGCCGCGAACTTTTGCGATCGTCGGCTTGTACGAGCGCCACAGCGACATGAACCGCTGCGTGTTCGCGTTCATCATCGCGAAGTCGATCATCGGATCCCACGGCATGTCCTGCACGCCGGCGTTCGCGCCGGGCGCTTGCGCGTAATCGACCAGGTCGTAGCCGGCGCAAAACGCGCGACCGGCGCCGGTGAGGACGATCACGTGGACGTCGCGGTCGCGGTTCGCGAGCGCGACCGCGTCGGCGAGCTCACCGGGCATGTGCTCGTCGATCGCGTTCAGCCGATCGGGTCGATTCAACGTGATCGTGGCGACGCGGCCGGTCACGCCGTATGTGATGCTCTGCATTGGTGGCGGCGAAGGTAACAAAAGCGACCCCGCGCGAGCTGCTCCTCGACACCTTGGCGGTGCTGTCGCGCGATGACGGGTTGCCGACCTCGGCGCTGCTCGATGCATGCGCCGTGATGCGGTTCAAGCCGGTCGCGGTGCGCGTCGCGCTGACGCGGCTCGCGGCGGCCGGTCTGATCGAAAATCCCGAGCGCAGTCGTTGGCGCTTGACACGAAGAAGTCAATGGGCGCGAGACGTCGAGCGCTGGCGTACGGTCGAGGCGCGCACGCGGCCGTGGGATGGCGGCTGGCTCGTCGCGCTCGTGCACGCGGTGCCGCGCTCGAAACGCGCGCTGCGCGGTCACACCGAGCGCGCGCTCCGGCACCGCGGGTTTCGCGAGCTGCGCCGCGACGCGTTCATGCGACCGGCAAATCTACGAGCCTCGCTCGCCGAGATCGAAACCGATCTGATGAGCCTCGGCGCGAGCGCGTCGATCGATCTACTGCGTGCGACCGAGCTCGGGTTCGCGCCGCCGCTCGGATCGTGGCGGATCAACGAGCACACGAGCCGGCTCGCGAGCGCGTGCGTGCGGATGGATGCTCTGCTACAGCGAGCGCCGCGCGATCCGGTCGAGGCGTGCAAGGCGTTCTGGCTCGTCGGCCGCGACGTGATCCGTCTCGTCAACATCGATCCGTTGCTGCCGGCCGAGCTCGCCGATGCCGACGTGCGTCGCCGCCTACTCGCGCAGCTACCGTCGTTCTTCGTGCGCGGCCGCGACGCGTGGGCCGATCACTTGCGCGTCGCGGACCGCGATTCGTAGCGACGCAACGATCGATCGCGCGGCTATGCGAACGATGCGCGCGCCGACCGCACGTGGTATTCGCGGAGCATGGTGTTCGAACCCGGCGTGACCTCGCCAGAGCTGAGCGATCATCGGCACGGTCGCTTGTTCGTGCTCGCGGGCCAAGCGCTGCGCATCGCCCCCGATGCCGAAATCCTCGACGACGATCTGTTCCTCGGCGTGCTCGACGGCGAACCGTGCTTCGCGCGCGGCGTCGAGCGCGATGCGGATGCAACGCCGCTTCGCCAGTTGTTCGGTGTGATCTCCGACGACGAGTTCGCGGTCGCCGGGCGCGCGCTCGGCATCCTCGCGTGGGATCGCGATCACCGCCATTGCGGCCGCTGCGGCAGCCAGACGGTGCGGTCTGCGACCGAGCGCGCACGCACGTGCAGCGCATGCGGCTTCGTCGCATATCCGCGGATCTCGCCGGCGATCATCACGCTCGTCGAGCGCGATGGCCGGGCACTGCTCGCCCGCAATGCGCGCACGCAGATGCCGTTCTACTCGACGCTCGCCGGCTTCGTCGAGCTCGGCGAGACGCTCGAAGAATGCGTCGCGCGCGAGGTCCACGAAGAAGCCGGCATCGCGATCCGCGACGTCGCGTATTTCGGCAGCCAGCCGTGGCCGTTCACGGGCTCGCTGATGGTCGGGTTCACCGCGAACTGGGCGAGCGGCGAGCTCGCGCCGGATCCGAGCGAGATCTTCGACGCGCAATGGTTCGCTCCCGACGCGCTGCCGCAGGTGCCGCCGAAGCTCAGCATCGCGCGCGCGCTGATCGACGACTTCGTCCGTCGTGCAACGATGATGTGATGCGTTCGCAAGCGCTCGCTCGCCGAGCTCGAAGCAACCTTCGCCCGTGCACGCCCTTGCGCGCGAGCGTGCGCAAGTCGGGCAAGGTCGCGCGATCGAAGCTCCGGCGCCGTCGGGGGATCTGAAGCAGGCGCTCACCCGTTCGGAGCTGCCGGATCGGTCGCTCGTTCGTAACGCGAGCTTCATCGCTTCGCAAACGAAGCTTCATCGACGCATGTCGCGAGACCCACGACCATGGGCTCATGCAGGCAAGCTATCTCGTCGCGTTCAGCTTCGCGGCCGGCTGCTCGACGTGGTCGCAGCCGTTGTTTCGCGATCCGTTCCCGGCATCGCCGCCGCCCAGCGCGCCGCGCTATTCGCAGCAGGCTGCGACCGCGAGCGAGCACGAGCTGTTCGCGGCGATCAACGGCGCGCGCCGTGACGCCGGGCTCGCTCCGCTCGCGTGGAGCGACGAGGCGTCGTTTGTCGCGCACGATCCGAAGATGAAGTTCGACTTCGCCGGGCTCGTATATTCCGACATCCGGCTCGATCTCGCGCTCACGCAGACACCGAGCAACGCGATCACGTACTGGCTCGGCGATGCTGACCGGCGGGCAAACTTGATGTCGGATGCGACGCACCTCGGCGTTGCCGTTGTGCCCGATGGCCCCGACAACATGATGGCCGTCGCCGTTACCGTGCGCGAGCCGCCGCCGCTCGCCGGCGTGACCCAGCTCAAGCACCGGATCGCCGACGCGATCGCGGTCGACGATTGGGGCTATCACCGCGATGAAATCTGGGCGCTCGACAACGCCGCGCAGCTGATCGCCGAAGGGCTCGCCGTGCACAAGCCGCATCGCGACATCTACGACGATTACGTCGCCAACGCGCCCGGTGGTGCCGGCACCGCCGTGTTCGCGACGACGATGCCGGATCCCAGCCGGCTCGTGAGCCGCGCGGATCTTCGCGCGCTCGTGGGCAAGAGCCCGTACGTCCGAGGCTTCGGCGTCGGCATCGCGCAGGGCCCCGATCGTAGCCACGGCGACGGCCAGCTCTATGTCGTCGTCACCGGCTGCTACAAATGCGTTAGCTTCGATTGAGCGATGCGCGGAATCATCACGATCGTCGTGCTCGCTGCCTGCCAGCCGAACACGTTCGTCAAGACGATGCCGCGCGAGGCGCCGCCGGCGCCGGGTTACGCGCTTGTCACGGCGCAGCCGAGCGAGCGCGAGCTGCTCGACGCGATCAATCGCGAGCGCGGATCGGCCGGCGTCGCGCCGCTCGCGTGGTGCGATCAGGTCGCGCTCGTCGCTCACGACCCGACGCAGAAGTACGACTTCGGTACGCTCGCGTACGACGACATCCGCATCGATAGCGCGATCGCGCCCGACCTAGTCGCGGCATTGCAGTACTGGCTCGGCGATATGGTGCAGCGCGCAAACATCTTGTCGCCGACTGCCACGCACGTCGGCATCGCCGTCAAGACCGACGAGCTCGGTCACGTCGGCGCGACCGTGATCACCGTACGTGTGCCGCCGGCGGTCGATCCGCGGGAGCTCGTGAAACGGATCGCGGCCGTGCTCGTCCCGATGCACTCCAGCGCGAGCCTCGAAACCAAGCGCCGGCAGCCCGACAACTTTCGCTTCGCCGCGCAAGCCGCCGCCGACCAACTCGCGACCGGTGGCTCGCCCGACGACGTTCGCGCCGTCGTGCTCAGCTGGGCGCCGTCGGGCATCACGAGCGTCGCACGGATCCCAGATGTCGCCGTGCTCGCCGAGGATGACAACGTCGGCAAGCTGCTGCACAACCCGGCTGCGACCGCGTTTGGAGCCGGCGTCGCGCAAGGCACGGATCGCGAGCACGGCCGCGGTGCGGTCTGGATCGTGATCGTCTCCGACTAGCGCGCGGCGGCGTCGGGCTCGAGGTCGGTCGCACACGCCGCGAGCAGGCGGAGTAACTCGCCGCGGTCGCGCTTACCGAGCGCGCGAAAGCAGCGCACTTCGCCGGCGTCGATCGCGGCTTCGATCTGTGCGCGCCGCTTCGCGCTCGTGCGCGCTTCGAGCACGAAGGCGCGTTTGTCGTCGGGCGAGGGCACGCGCCGCACGAGTCCATCGGCTTCCATCCGATCGATCGCGCCGGTGAGGGTCGCGCTCGACAGCGCGAGCTGCTTCTGCAACGCGCCCATCGTCATCGCGCCGCGCTCCCACAGCACCGACAACAAGTGCGCCTGCTCGGCCGACAAGCCGACCTCGCGCAGCGCGCGGCTATACAGCCGATTCTGGAGGCGAAACAGCCGCACGAGCGCGTGCGACAGCGACGCCTCTAGACGATCATCTTGCATACGAGACATATATCTCGTATACGAACAAAATGCAGCCAACGGTGCACGCTCGTTTGCTCGAAGCGCTCCGGACGCGCGGGCCCGATGTCGATTCGCCGCCATTCACGGTGCCGGCATCGCGCTATCGCGACCCACAGCGGTTCGCGCGCGAGCTCGCCGTGTTCGCATCGCCGCGGCCGGTGCTCGCGTCGACGGCACTCGCACCGGGATCGAGCGCGCCGGTCGACGGCGTCGGCACTCCGGCGCCGGTCGTGCGCGGCGCCGATGGCGTCGTACGCGCGTTCGCGAACTCGTGCCGGCATCGCGCGATGCGCCTGTGCGACAAGCCCGGCACGGTCAAGGCATTCGTCTGCCCGTATCACGGGTGGACATACGACCTCGCCGGCGCGCTCGTTCACGTGCCGCATGCCGAAGCGTTCGCCGGCTGCGAGCATCGCGACTTGCGCGCGCTGCCGGTCGCCGAGCGCCATGGCTTGATCTGGCTG
>DATBAS010000146.1:0-62903 GCA_036271395.1 Kofleriaceae bacterium | reverse complement strand
CGCGCTGAATCGGCCGTGGCGCAAGCGCGCCACGACCGACGAAGATCGCAAGCGATTGGTGGTCTCTTCAAACGCAGAACCAGGTGATCGATCCTCAAGGATCGTCACTGGTTAGGTGGTGGAGATAAGGGGGATCGAACCCCTGACCTCGTGAATGCCATTTCTGTTGGATGCTGGAATTTCGCGGTGTTGTGACGGCTGATGTTCCGCGTCGGAGCGATCTCCGACGAGGAATCTGCGGAACGGCTGTTCTTTCGCACTCGGGTTGACGGCAGGTTCGCGGTGTACGCAATGTCCGCGATCTGATGCCCATTCGAAGAAATTGGCATATCGCTAATGGGACGACACAAGCTGACCAAGGCCGCGAACTGACTGACATAGTACGTACATCGCGACAATATGTTGACGTAATGCGTTCCAAGCGTGATACCGACAAATGCGCTCGGCGGACTTGCAGAAGAGTCATCAGCAGCAAGATCGCCGACTCTATAACGGTGGCGCAGAAAATAGCGCTTCAACGTCCTTCACGAAGCTTTCCCACTTCGCCAGGTCCACATCGCGCCATTGACCAGTCTGATTCATCAACCACGTTTGAACGTGCCCAGCGACGACGTTGGCAGCTTCATTGTTTGTCACCAAACCGGCGTGCGCAATCCTCCAGAGGTTACGGGGCTCAAACAAGATTGCCCGTAGCATCTGCTCCGCCTCAGCACTGTCGACTGTTATTCCAAACTCGCGTGTTGCTATGTGTCCGATTAGCGACACGACTGACGACAGATCACGCTGTTCCATGGGAACGCTCCTATTGGCCCAGAAAGGATCGAATCGCCTCATCACCGGTGATCTGCTGTATGTTGGCCTCTCCATCTTCTAGCGTCCTTACAAACATCCGCAACACGCGAGTAGGCAGCAATTGGCTCGCGCTAATGACGATTGTGCTCGAAGACGCCGGTCGGCGGCGGCTGCGCGTTCCGGCCGTGCTGCGCGAGTCGCTTGCCGCGTGCGTGAAAGATCGCGACGGCGCGGCGTACCTGTTCCCGAACGCGGACGGCGGCGCGCACTGGCGCGATTGGGTGCGCAAGAACGTGAAGCGGATCTGTGGGCTCGCGAAGGTTCCGAAGGTGACAGCGCACGCGATGCGCGGTCTGCTCGCGACGATCGCGTACGAGCAAGGCGTGGTCGGCGACGTCGTGGCGGCCCATCTCGGCCACGAGGAGCAACGAACCAGCGCGACGGCCTACGCGGCGCCGGGAGCGGTCGATGCCGGCGCGCGCGCTCGCGGCCAGGCGATGCTCGAGAAGCGGCCTAACTGAGCCAACCCAACCGTTTCTCAACCGTTTCTCAGACACGGTCGGCCTGGAAAGCCAGCCGTTTTCGCTTGTCTTTTCGTGGAGATAAGGGGGATCGAACCCCTGACCTCGTGAATGCCATTCACGCGCTCTCCCAGCTGAGCTATATCCCCGAACCGAGGGCCGGTTCTTACCGGTCGCCCTCATCTATGTCAAGGGTCCGGCTTCTTCGGCACGTCGTCGGGATGCATGTACTCGGCGAGGTCATCATCGTTGTCCTCGAAGCGGATGCCGCCGGATCGTTTTGCGATCGCCGGGGTCGGAATCGCGTCGGCGTTCGGGCGCCACACGCGTTCCGCAGATTTGCCGCGCGGTCGGTTCGGCGGCGCCCACGTGGTCGATGATGCGGTGCCGTCGGCTTCGCGATCGGTCGATGGGCGTGTGTCGAAGCGCTTGCGGATCTGGCGCGGCCGGTCGCGGTCGTCGTCATCGGAACCCGCGTCGAGCTCGTCGAGATGTTGGACGATGTCGCGAGCTTCGGGCAGCTCGTCGACGTCGACTTCGCCGCGGCGAATGAGATCGAGCACGATCTCGCCGAGCTCGGCGAGCGCATCGGTTCGGCGGCGAGTTGCGAGCACATCCTCGACGCGGGAGCGGCCTTCGCGAGCGCCGCGTTCGAGCACGTCGCGCAGGTTGCCGGCTTGCGCGAGGGTGGTCCTAAGGAGAGTCCCGAGCGTGCCGCGCAGCTCTGGACCACGTCGTTGCCGTGCCATGTGGTGAGGTTAGCCCATTTGCTCTACCCTCGACGGACGTGATGTTGCGATGGCTCGGCCTCGGGGCGACCGTGCTGCTGGTCGCGGCATGTCCGCCGCCGGGGCCACCGACTCCAATCCCGTCGGTCGCGTCTGGAAAAGTTCGGGTCCGCGTGTTCACCGAGCCGTCGCCGGTGAAGTCGATCGATACGGCCGGGCGGTACTTGTTCGTCGCGACGGATGATTCGCTGCAGCGCTGGGATGAATCGGGTCAGGTGATGGTGATGACGGCCGATCACGGCTTGTCGGGCGACCACGTGACGGCGCTCGCGCCCGACTTGGATCGCAAATGGTTGTGGGTGCTCACCGACGGTGGTTTGGGCCACTACGATGCGAGCTCCGAGATCTATACCGACGTCGCGCCGCCGCCGGCCGCGATGGGCATCGACTACACCGAGCTCGCGAAAGACGGAGCGAGCATGGCGTCGGCGGCCGAGGGCGGCGTGTGGATGGGCACGACCAAGGGGCTCGTGTTTGCGAGCGACAAGGGTGGCTGGTTGTCGCTGCCGATCAAAGACGCCGTGCGCGCGCTCGTGCGCGATCGTTCGGGCTGGTTGTGGGTCGCCGCGAAAGGCGGCTTGTACGGCCGCAAGCCGAACGGCGACATCGTCAAGATCGGACCGGTGCAGGGCTGCGAGATCGCCGAGCCGCGCTTGCTCGCGCTCGCACCCGGCGATCGCGTGCTCGCGATCGGCACCGACGCGGATGGTCACGAGCGCATCGCCGTCGGCAAGCAGCTGCAGTGGACGAGCTATCGAACGCTGCCGGATATCACGTGGGACGCGGTGACCGAGCACGGCGACTCGATCATCTTGATGGGCGGTGGTCGCGTGTATCGGATCTCGCCTGCGACGCCGGGGCCGAGGCCGCTCGCGCGCGACGGCGTGCGCTTGGTGCCGAGCGGCAGCGCGGACACCAATGATTGGGAGATCGATCCGATCGACTTGGTGTTGCCGCCCGGCGCGACGGCGATGGGCGCGATCGACGACAAGCTGTTGATCGGCACTCGCGACCTGGGAACCGCACGCTATCGAGCGGGCGATCCGCATCCGCTCGATTGGCTACGGCGCAAGCAGATGTTCGAAGATGCGAGCTCGCTGTCGGTCGCGTGCACGAACAAGCCGACCGATTGTTGGCTCGCGACCGGCGCGCGGCAAGCGTGGCACTGGACGGGCGATCGCTTGAGCGCCGCGGGGCCGGATCAGATCGTCGTCGCGGTCGCGCGCGATCCGTCGTCGGGCGCGATCTACGCGCTGCACCGTGCGCCGGCCGAGCATGACATCCGCATGTCGCGCATCGACGGCGCGACGTGGACGCCGATTCCGAAAATCGATCTGACGACACCGGGAGATGCGCCGGAGATCAGCTTCGCGCGATTCGCGTCGCCCGGCGTGTTGTGGCTCGGCCTGCGTTATCGCGACGGCGCCGAGCGGCGGCCGTTCGGCATCGCGATCGTCGACATCGGTGCGGGCACCGTCGCGTATCAGCGCGAAACGAACGGCGTCGCGACCAAAACGAAAATGCTGCCGATTCCGATCGGCACCGTCGACGCCGACGTGCGCGGCGATGTCGCGTGGCTCGCGACCGATGAGGGCGTCGCGCGGCTCGCGAACGGTGCGCTCAAAGTTTGGACCGAGGCCGATGGCTTGCGTAGCGAGCTCGCGCGCGCGATCACCGTCGCGCAAGATGGCAGCGTGATCGTCGCGACCGGCGCGGGCGCGATGGTGTTCGACGGCCACGGCTGGAGCTATCCGCCGGCGCTGCAGTTCGAGATCAATGATCTCGTGGCGACGAAGAATGGCCAGATCTGGATGGCGACCGAGCGCGGCATCGCGGCGTGGGACGGCAAGAAGCTGCGCCGTGTCGATACGCGCCGCGGGCTGGCCGAGAACAGCGTGCTCGACGTCGCGACCGATCAGTTCGATCGCGTGTGGGCGCGCGGGCCGGGCTCGCTGACGCTCGTCAGTCAGTGACCATCGCCGTCGCCGGCTGCTTCGTGCGGTAGTTGGAGCCGATGTAATCCATCAGCTCGAGGATCTCGGTCTCGCCCTTCGCTTGGCCATCGGGTGAATCGAGGAAGAACGTGCCTTGCTCGCAGCCGTCGCCGCCGCCGGTCACGGGCACGCCGGGCGAGCCGGGCTCGCATTCGCCGTCGGGGAACACCATGATGAACTTCTGCATGCGCGTCGCCAGCGGCTCCGTCGAGATCATGTAGTTCGCGACGATCGATGCGACCGACACGAGATCATCGGGCTTCTGGCCATAGCCGTGCAGGACATAGACGACCGGGTACGTGCCAGTCGACGTCGAATAGCCGGGCGGCAGGAACATCGCGAACGAGACCGTGCGACCCGTCGATGGTGACATGAACGTCTGGCCCATCAGCGCCTGGCCGCCGTCGAGCGTGTCGGAGAGATCGCCATCGGGCAGATACTGATTGAGGTACGCGAACGCACTCTCGATGCGATAGATGATCTCGTTCGCGGTGCCGACGTGGCGACCATCGCCATCGGCGATCTCGTCGGCAGATGCGTCGGGATTGCCGTAGCGCAGGTAGCCGTTCTTCGGCATCTCGGCCCATGGCACCTGCGTGAAGTCGTACGTGGCCTCGTTCGCGCCGGTCTGCAGGCCGCCGAAGTTGTCGTAGACCATGAACGGCAACTGGTACTTCGCGAGCGCTTGGCCGATCGCTTGGTTCGTCGAGACCGAGTTGTTCAAGAAGTCGCGGATGCCGGCGTCGAACCACATGCCCATGTGTGTGCGTTGCGCGTCGGTGAGCGCGCCGACCTCGGCGACGAAGTCGTTCGCGTACCATGCGGCAATGCTCGGCGAGAGATCCCACTTGCCGTTGCCTTCGCCGTAGTCGTAGCAGCCCGAGCCGCTGGTGGCTTGGCAGGTGTTCTGGATGCCATCGAGCCCGTAGTCGGAGTACGGCTCGCCCGGATCCCACGTGCCATTGCCTTCGGTGCCGTTCGGGTTGCGGAGATAGTGATAGTCGTCGCCGTCCGGATCGGGATTCGTAACCGGGTCGTAGCCGGGCTCGTCGACATCGGCGAGGCCATCGCTGCCGACGTCGGAGTACGGCTCGGACGCCTGCGTGACGAGCGGCTCGCCGGGGTCGCGCTTGCCGTTGCCATTGAGGTCGACCGCGAGCGTGATCTCGGCGGGATCGGTCTGCGGCAGGCTCGGATCGAAGACGCCCAAGCCGAGCGCTGCTGAATCGCCGCCGTCGCAGAACGTGATCACCGACGCCGATCCGGTGGGGTTGAAGCGCGCGTCGTAGAAGTTGTCGAGCGCGACCTCGCCGCCGGAGCCGCAGCGCGTCGCGGCGGGTTCCGCGAGGTAGTCGGAGCCGACGCCGGGTGGTGCGTACGCGCTCTCCGAGTTGTAGAGCGCGGGGTTACCAAACGCGCGCGCGATGTCGCGCGTACCCTGCATGTAGAAGGTTCGATCCAGCGTCAGGCCGACGCCGCTGCCGGCTTGATAGAGCAGATGCTCGAAGTCCTCGGCGGTTTCGTATTGCTCGGGCCACTGCGCCGTGTTCGGGCAGAGCTGGCCGAGCTTGTCGGACGCGGCGTCGCAGAACCCGCCGTAGACGTAGTTGTAGACCATGTTCAACGTGTACGTCATCGACGGGCCGGGCTCGCCGCCCATGTCGGCGAACGCGTCGAACTTGTCGGGGTGGCGCAGCGCGATCGCCATCGACGCATTGCCGCCCATCGATACGCCCATGATCGCGTTGAACGCGAACGTCTCGGTCCGCGGCGCGCCGGCGTCCATCGCGGCGACGACTTGATACGTCGTGAGCTCGCCGCTGTCGAAGGTCACGCGCGACGCGTACGTGTCGTCGTCGTCGATCAAGCGGTTCGACACCGGCGGAAAATACGGCTGGCCGTTAGGGTGCTGCGCGACGATCCGCACGTGGCGGCGATCGGCCCCATCGGGCAAGCGCGCCGCCTTGTACGGCAGCGTCAACAAGAACGCGCGATCCGACCACGTGCCTTCGGCGCCGAACGCGACGGCAGGGCCGAGCGCGACGTAGCCATCGGGCGCGATGTCGGGCGAGCACGCGATCGTGAGATCGGCCGACGGGATGGTCGTGTGCGCGTCGGCGGCGATCTGCGCGCCGACGAGATCGTCGCCCGACGACGCCGTGACCGCGACAGGCGCCGCCATCGACAGCGTGCCCATCGTGCCGGTGCCACACGTGATGTTGGCGTTCTTGGTGTTACCGCATGACGCGGTTACGGCGATCAGCGCGATCGCCAAAGCGAGCCCCTTCATGTGCGCGCAGCGTACACATAGGCGGCCGAAACTTCATCACATTCCGGGCTCGCCAAAAAATGGCCCGCGCGGCGCGGCGCCCCTAACGTCGGGCATACGGTGAAGATCGTTGCCGACACTCACGTCGCGCCCGCGCTGCGGCGCTGGTCCGCTCGGCTCGGTCTCGCGCTCGTCGTCGCGATCGCGATCGGCTACTTGCCGGGCGAGGCACTGCGTCGCGATCCGCGCGCGGCGATGCTCGACGCGCAGCTCCACGTGCTCGAAGACGAAGCGCGCGCACTGGTCGCCGGCAATGCCGCGCTCGCGCGCGAGGTCGAGGCGCTGCGCACCGACGTCGGCGCGATCGAGGATCGCGCGCGCGCCGATCTCGGCATGGTCTATCCCGACGAAGTCGTGTTGCGCGTGGAGCCCACGCCGTGAAGTCGACGGCGACGACGCGGATGCGGCGCGCGGTGCGCCGCGCCGGCAAGGTCTCGGTCGGCGCGTTCGCCGGCGCGCTCGCGTGCGTGGTCGTCGCGGTCGGCGGCGTCGATGGCGCGTCGCTGCTCGGCGCGCACGTGCCACTACCTCAAGCGATGGTCGCGGTCGCGGCGCTCGCCCTCGCGATCGTCGCGGTGATCCGTCGCGTCCAGTTCTCGGCGCCGTCGGCGCGTGCGCAGCGCGTGTCGATGTGGCTGTCGGCGGCCGAGGATCTCGCCGACATCGAGCTCGCGCTCGCGCTCGTTGCCGGCGCCCACGTGATCATCGCGTTGACCGGTGGCCAGCGCTCGCCCGCATATCCGCTGCTCTACGCGCTGGTCGCATTCGCGTCGACGGTGATGGCGCGCCCGGGCGCGATCGCGACGCTCGGCGCCGCGCTGTTCCTCGAGGCCGCGTTGCTCGTTCGCACCGGCATCGACGAAATTGCATTGTGCACAATTGGATTGCACGCAATCTATCTCGTCGGCGCGGCCGCCGCGCACGCGGTGCTCTTGCGCGGGCTCACCGCGCGGTATCGCAAGCGCCGCGCGAAACGGCTCGACGAAGAGCTGTTGGCGCTGCGCGAGAGCGCTCGTGACTATCGGCTGATCGCCGCCGCGCTCGGACCGGGCTCGCGCGCGCCGCGCACCCGCGACGAAGAGGAGCGCCTGCTCGCGATCGGCGGGGTCGGCATGATCGGCGACGCGACGAGCTGGGTGCTCGCCACATTGAAGCGCTCGCTCGGCGCGCGCACCGTCGCGTTGTTGTGGGTCGAAGACGACGGCGAGCGCGTCAAGCTCAAGGAGATCGTGTCCGATGCGGATGACATCACCGAAGTGCCGCGGCTGCCGAACGCAGGCGTGCTCGGCGCGGTGTTGCGCGATCGCCAGCCGCTGATCGTCGGCGCGACGAAGCCGAGCCAGATCCCGTACTACGCCGGTCAACGCGCGGGCGTGGCGCTCGTCGCGGTGCCGATCCTCGAAGGCTCGCACCTGCGCGGCATCTTGGCTGCCGACCGCGACGCGGCGTTCGCCGAAGCCGATCGAGATCTCCTGCTCGATGCCGGTGGCCAAGTCTTGCGCGTCGTGCAGGCCGAGCAGGTGTTTCGCGCCGTCGAACGCGCCAAGTACGAGCACGAGCGGTTCTATCAAGCGACCGCATTGCTCGGCCGCGCGCTGACGCCGGAGCAGGTGATGGAGCACGCGTTCGATGCATGCGCGGCGATCGTCGACTTCGACGCCGCGGCGATCGCGCTCTACGAGAAAGAACGCGCGCGTCACCGCGTCGCGGCGGTGCGAATCGGCGAGCACGGCGAAGGCCTTGTCGACCGCGCGCAGCTCGAAGGCCTCGAGTTCAAGGACAACGCCGGGCTCGCGTCGATGGTCGTCAAGAACCGGCACTACTTGCCGTCGGGTGGCCGATACGACGACGCGCGCGAGGTGTCGGCGCCGATCTTTACGCGCAAGATCAAGCTCGACGATGCGAAGAGCCTGCTCGTGTTGCCGCTGCTCTCCGCCGATGAAGCGATCGGCACGCTCACGCTGCTGTCGCGCAGCGAGAAGCGGTTCGGCAAAGACGTGCGCGAGATGCTCGCCGTGATCGCGAACCAGGTCGCCATCGCGCTGCAGAACGGCTTTCTCTACAAGAAGATGGAGACGATGGCGACGACCGACGGGCTCACCGGCCTGACGAATCACCGCACGTTCCAATCGCGATTCGAGGATCTCTTGCAGCGCGCGCAACGCCATGGCCACAAGGTCGCGCTGCTGCTCTGCGACATCGACCACTTCAAGAACGTGAACGACAACTACGGCCACCCGATCGGCGACGAAGTGCTGCGGCGCGTGGCCAAAGTGCTGCAGGAAGTGCCGCGCAAGATCGACGTGCCGGCGCGCTACGGTGGCGAAGAGTTCGCGGTGCTACTCGACAACGTCGACGTCACGCAGGCGAAGGCCGTCGCCGAGCGAATTCGCAGCGAGATCGCGAAGGCGGTCGTCGAGACCGAAAAGGGCGCGCTGTCGGTCACCGAGTCGATCGGGATTGCCGCGTTCCCCGAAGATGGCAAGGATCGCGCGACGCTCATCGAGCGCGCCGACATCGCGCTCTATCACGCGAAGCACACCGGTCGAAACCGCGTGATCACGTGGGCCGAGGCGCTGGCCGCGAAGAGCAAGAAGGCGAGCTAATCGACGCGATAGCTCGCGAGGATGTCGGTCATCGCACCGATATCGGTCGCTACGGTCATCAGCGTCACGAAATACAGACCGCGACTCGTCGCCAACGGATGGACGACAACGCGCATGTAGATGCCTTTCGTCGTCACGAGCAACGCGTGCGCGTCTTCTGATCCGACTTCGTGATCGATGAGATTGGAGGTGTACCCTGGGCCATCGCTCAGGTTGCCGACGAACGCATCGAGAGTCTTGCCGAGCGCGTCGCTGGTGTCGGGCGTGATGGCGACGATGAGCGCGGAGTAGCCGGGATCGTCGCGAAAGCCGTACGCATCGATGTCGTCGAACGACTTCGCGACGCCACGAGCGAGTGCGGCTCGCGGCTTCACGCTCGGCGGCTCGAGCACGGAGAACCCGAACGTCGGGTGCCGGAGTCGCGTCGGTCGCGGCGGTGCGAAGTCCTCGATCATCGGCGCACGATCGGCGTCGGTGAACTTGCTCGACGGCTCGCTCGGCATGCTCGCCGGCACGAGCTCGTCAACGCTGCGCGCTCGAGGGAGCACGTCGAGCGCGACACCGGCGCCGATCGCCGCGAGCGTCCAGCCGACGATTGCCGATCGTCGAGCTTTCGCTTGCACGAGATAGCTCGCGACGCCGGTCGCGAACGCCGCAATGAAGCCGACGGTCCCGCCGGTCCGGCCGGCCTCGTAAGGCGAGGTCGAAGAGAACGACGCGACCGCGACGGCGCCGAGCACGACGCCAGAAATCAGCGCCGCAATAGCGTGCGCGATCACGCGCCCCCAGCGAACGACCCCTCGTTCGGTCACCGGCAGCGCTTCTCGCAAATCCGCCGGCCGTGATCCCACCAGCAATCGGTGCGACACGGCCGATGGCGCGTCTCGACTAAGCAGCCCGTCGCCATGCTCGCGAGGAGCATTGCGACGATCGTGCAGCGGATCCGCGCCGTCATGACCTCAGTGGTTGGCAGCTTCGGCGGCCATGCGAACTTCTTCCTTCGCACTGCCGATCAGCTCTTTCGCCTTCGCGGCGTGGCCGCCCATGTCGTACTCGTTCGCCGACTGAGCACGAGTGATGTGCTCCCACGCGCCGTTGAGATCGTTGCGCGCGGCTTCGAGGTTCGGGTGACCGCGCAACGGGCCGGCCGCGAGGATGCCGCCGCCGAACGCGAGAACGGCCGTGATCATGATCAGTTTCATCTTCGACATAATTCCCTCTCCTGAGTTAGTGCAAGGTGCAGGTTGGCAAGCTCGTGTAGGCTAGGTCAAACGTCAGACCGCACGAAATCGTGCAGGTTCACAATCGAACATATGTCGCGCCGGATGATCGCTATCAGCGTCGGTGCGGTCGTGGTTGTCATCGCCGCGATCGTGTTGGCCGTCATGACTCGTCCCTCGGCCGAACCGTTAAACCAAACCGAAGCGCGATCGAGCGCGCCGGCGCCCGCGAGCGCGGCGGCGCGAAGTAGTTCGACGAGCGACTCGCCGAGAGATTCACTCGCCGATGGATCGAGCGCGGTTCCAGACGTGGCAGGAGCCGGCAACGCGGGCTCCGACGGCGACCAGCTGGCGCGGCTCGACGACGAATTCGCCCAACATCACTGGGCGAACGCGGTCGCGCAGTGCCTGAACCACACCGTCGCGACGATCGGCGCGAAGGCGTGCGCGATCTCGGCGTGCGGCATCCACGATGCGATGCGCGCGCGCATGTACTACACGAACGTCGCGCCGGCCGATCGCGCCGATGTCCAGGCCGCCTGCACCGACGCACACGTCGCGCTCGACCGCCACCGTATGTTCGGCCCGCATCACCTGCCGATCCGATCTCCGCTGCGTGGCTCTGGCGGTTGACACCGGTTGCCGACGACGGGATGGTCCCGATGTGGCGGTCAAGAACTACGTCCTAGATACGAACGTGCTGCTTCACGACGCGCGCGCGCTCTACGCGTTCGCCGACAACAACGTCGTGATCCCGATC
This sequence comes from Kofleriaceae bacterium, assembly GCA_036271395.1. Taxonomy (GTDB): domain Bacteria; phylum Myxococcota_A; class Polyangia; order Haliangiales; family Haliangiaceae; genus JABFXX01. The sequence goes on along the minus strand of DATBAS010000146.1, from coordinate 51,893 downwards.
TACGTGATCGAAGAGATCGATACATTCAAGAAGGACCAGTCGGAGCTCGGGCGCAACGCGCGTCAGATCGCGCGCCTGCTCGACGAGCATCGCAGCATGCCGGGCGGGTTGTCGCAGCCGCAGAAGATGGCGACGGGCGGCACGGTGCGGGTCGCGCTGTCGAAGAATCCGATCAAGAACCCGAGCTACGACTCGCGATCGATGGACCAGCGCATCCTCGAGATCGCGCTCGAGGTCCGCGACGCGGATCCGAAGGTTCCGGCGATCCTCGTCACCAAGGACGTCAACATGCGCGTCCGTGGCGACGCGCTCGGCCTGCAGACCGTCGATTACGAACCCGAGTCGGTCTCGGTCGAAGAGCTCTATTCCGGCAATCGCGAGCTGCTCGTGCCGTCCGGCACGATCGACACGTTCTACGCGCAGAACAGCGTCGTCGTCGACGCGCCAAACCTCTACGCGAACGAATTCCTCACGCTCAAGGACGACTCCGGCAAGTCGGCGCTCACGCGGTGGGACAAGACCGCCGGCAAAGCCGTGCCCGTCAAGAAGCTGCGCGAGGGCGTGTGGGGGATCAAGCCGCGTAATCGCGAGCAGCACTTCGCGCTCGATCTCTTGCTCAACGACGACATCAAGCTCGTCACGCTCGTCGGCAAGGCCGGCACCGGCAAGACGCTGCTCGCGATCGCGGCGGGCTTGCAAAAAGTCACCGAGGAGCAGGTGTTCTCGAAGCTGCTCGTGTCGCGCCCGATCTTTCCGCTCGGCCGCGACATCGGCTACTTGCCGGGCGACATCGAAGAGAAGCTCAATCCGTGGATGCAGCCGATCTACGACAACCTCGAGCTCTTGCTCGGGCTCAACAAGACCGACAAGAAAGACGGCCGCAGCTACGCCGAGCTCGTCGACATGGGCTTCGTCGAGATCGAGCCGTTGACGTACATCCGCGGCCGCTCGCTGCCGAACGTCTACATGATCGTCGACGAAGCGCAGAACCTCACGCCGCACGAGGTCAAGACGATCATCACGCGCGCCGGTGAAGGCACGAAGATCATCCTGACCGGCGATCCGTATCAGATCGACCATCCGTACCTGGACTCGTCGAACAACGGCCTCACAACGGTCGCCGAGCGGTTCAAGAACGAGATGATCGCGGGCCACGTGATCCTGACGAAGGGCGAGCGTTCGGAGCTCGCGGAGCTCGCGACGCAAATCCTGTGAAGCTCGCGCTCGCGATCGTCGGCATCGCTGCGTCGGCCGTGCCCGCCGCCGCCGGACCCGGTTGGGAGCTTCACGTGCCCGAGCGCGTCGAGGTCGCGAGTGGCAACACCGGGACGTTGCCGATCGAGATTTCGCTCGATCGCGGCCAGACGATCTCGAAAGATGCCGGGCTCGTGCTCGATCTCGCACCCGAGGGCGGCGTGTCGCTCAAGCGCCGCCGGCTGTCGCGCACCGACGCCGTCGATCCCGACGCCGACGCGCCGCGGTTCGCGGTGCCACTTCACGCGGAAGCCGCCGGCGACTTCACGCTGAAGCTCCACGTGCGGTTCTGGTTGTGCGGCAGCAAAGTCTGCCGTCCGATCGATGCACGGCGAACCGTGGCAATCAGCGTAACCGCGCAATAGCACGCGCGAAAAATCGCGCGTCACATCGACGGGGCTGGCGGCACTACCCGTGTGGATGGTCGGATCGCTGGGTTCGCTCGTTGGGGAGAGGGTTTGGTTCGATCGCAGGGGGCGAACGTTAGTGGTCGTGGAAGCCGACGCCGTTGCGATCGTCGACGTCGGTGGTGGTGGCGTTGCGCGAATTACGGCGGCGGCGAGAGCGGCGTGTGTGGCGGGCGATCAGGTGTGGATCGCGACGCGCGACGAGCGATTGATTCGCTGTGACTTCAACGCGCGCGTGCTCGGCGAGTCGGTGTTGCCGGCGAGCGCGGCGGCTCCGCTCGAGCCCGCGCCGTGTGGTGCGCCGGCGGCGCTGTACGGCGGCGTCGCGCTCGTCGACGATTTCGGCGAGCTCGTCGAGGTTCCGCTCGCCGACGAGCTGACGATTCCGATCACCGGCCGGCGCCACGTCGGCGTGCGTGGCTCGCGCGTGACGCTGCCGACCGGCGCGACGATCGCGTTGCCACCGGGCACCACGGTTGCCGCCGGCGCGGTGATGCTCGACGGCAAGACGCTCGTGCTCGCGACGTCGACCGAAGCGGCGCGCATGCTCGTCATCGGCTCGGTCGCGAGCGGCCAGCTCGGCCAGCGCGTCGGGCTCGCCGGCTCGCGCGTGCGGCTCGCGACGGGACGCAGCCACGCGATCGTGCAGGTTTCGCCCCGCACGTTCGCGCTGATCGATCTGCGCGCCGGCCGCACGCTCGGCAGCTTCGACTATGGCGAAGACGTCGTCGATGCCGCGCTCGATCCCGACGCGACGAAGCTCGTCGTGCAAACCGAGCGCGGAGATCTCGAGGTGCTCGTGCTCGCCGAGCAGCTCGCGCGCAAGCTGGTTGCCGTCGAGGTCGTCGAGGCGAGCGAAGCTGTCGTCCAAGCCGTCGCTACGCCGGCGCCGGCATCCGCGCCCGCGCCGTCGCCGGTCGCGGTTGCATTCGCGACGCCGGGTCCGTTGCACGCGCTGCAGCCGCGCGTGCGACTCGCCGCGGTCGATCGCGCGCTCGCGCGCCGGTCACTCGAGCGCGAGCTGCGCGGCATCTCGCTGCATGCATTGTGCGCGATCGCGACCGCGTGGGATACGCGCCGGCTCGGCTACGGCAACGAAGGCCGCCATCCGTACGAGCTCGAAGTCTCGGCGATCCTCGGGCTCGGCGGCGGCTTCGCCACCGATCACGTCGCGGCGGCACGCGAGGAGCTCGCGATCCACGAGCGCGACGTCGCCGCCGATCCCGATGCTCGCTCGCTCGCGACACCGATCGGCGCGTTGATCGCGGAGCTGTCGCTGGCGCCGCGTGCCGCCGACATCTTGCTCGTCGTTGCCGCCGCCTCCCTGCACGGCGAGATCGCGCGGCTCTACGGGATTTTCGCGAACGACAGCGCGCGGCCGATCGTCGACGAGCTGCTCGTACAGCAAGTGCTCGCGACTCGCCACGATCGCTATGACCTCGCAGCCGAGCTCGATCCGCGCGCGCCGCTCGTCCGCCTCGGCATCGTCCAGGTCTCGACGAAGCGCGCACGGCCTTTCGCCGAGCTGTCGATCGATTCGGTGATCCTCGATCGCTTGCGCGCCGAACCGCCCGAGCTCGGCGCCGCGACGACCATCCGTGCAGCCGACACCGCGATCGACGAGCTCGACATGCCGGCCGGCGTGGTCGAGCGTGCGTGCGAAGTGCTCGCGGCGCCGACTCCGAGCCCGCTGTGCCTCGCGATCCGCGGTGTCGCCGGCAGCGGCCGGCGCGCGTTGCTCGCCGTGCTCGCGGACCCCGCCGGCTACGACGTCGCGATGATCGCGGCCGCGTCATTGCCGCGCAACGCCGAGGCGTTCGTCGTCGAGCTCGCGCGCTCGCTTCGCCGTGCTCAGCTCGCCGGCTTGTTGCCGTGTGTGGTCGAGCTCGATCAGATCGCGTTCGAAGAGCGCGCGGGTCGCGACGTCGCTGCCGAGGTGCTTCGCGCGCATCCGGGCCCGCTCGCCGTCGTGCTCGCCGCCGATGCGCCGATCCCGTTCGTCGCGGGCCACGTCGCGATCGATGTACCGGTGATGCCCGAAACCGCACGCCGCGCGGTCTGGCAAGCTCGCCTCGCGGCCGCGAAGCTCGACGCCGATCCCGACGTGCTCGCCGCACGCTATCGCGTCGGCCCGGGCGTGATCCGCCGCGCGGTCGCCGCCGCGATCGGCAGCGCTCCGGCGACTCCCGCGATCGACGCGTTCGTGCGCCGGACCCGCGACGCACGGCTCGGCCAGTTCGCGCGCCGCGTCGATCGACTCGCGGCGTGGAACGAGGTCGTGCTGCCGCCCGACATCCTCGATTCGCTGCGCGAGCTCGTGGCGCGCGTCCGCCATCGCCGCACCGTGTTCGAGGATTGGGGTATGGGCCGCACGATGGCGACCTCGCGCGGGTTGACCGCGTTGTTTCAGGGCCAACCCGGCACGGGCAAGACGCTCGTGGCCGGCGTGGTCGCGCGCGAGCTCGGGCTCGAGCTGTACCAAGTCGATCTCTCGAAAGTGATGTCGAAGTGGATCGGCGAGACCGAGCGCAACCTCGCGACGATCTTCGACACCGCCGAGGATGGCCAGGTCATCTTGTTGTTCGACGAGGCCGACTCGCTCTTCGCGCGCCGCACCGAAGTGCGATCGAGCAACGATCGCTACGCGAACCTCGAGGTCAACTACTTGTTGCAGCGCCTCGACGCGTTCGAAGGCATTGCCGTGCTGACGACGAACGCCGGCGGTTCGATCGATCCCGCGTTCAAGCGGCGACTGTCGTTCCGCGTATCGTTTCCGTTTCCCGACGAGGAAACGCGCGAGCAGCTGTGGCGCGCCCACCTGCCGCCCGAGCTCCCGAAAGCCGGCGAGTTCGCGCTCGATGCGCTCGCCCGCAAATATCAGCTTTCGGGCGGCTACATCCGCAACGCGTGCTTGCGCGCTGCGTTTCTCGCCGCCCGCGAAGAGGCCGTCCTGCACCAGCACCACCTCGAGCGTGCCGTCGCGCTCGAGTTTGCCGAGCTCGGCAAGCTGTCCAGTGGTGGTGCGATCGATTGAGGAGCCATGGCGCAAGAACGAGAGCTTGATCACGCATCGAACCAGGCCCAGGTCCCGCCGCACGTCGACATCGACCTCGCGCCGGGCCGCAGCAGCTTGTCGGCGAAGCTCGAGGCGCCCGACAAGCCCGTCATCAGCGGCCTGATCCAACGCAAAGCCGAGCGCGACGCGAACGGCGTCGGCGAAGGTGCCGATTCGGCGATCGCGACGGCATCGTCGTCGAGTGGCCAATCGTTGCCCGGCGCGATCCAGCGCAAGTTCGAATCGTCGCTCGGCGCCGATCTCTCGAGCGTGCGCGTGCACACCGGCGGCGAGTCGCAGCATGCGGCGCATGCCGTCGGCGCGAAGGCGTACACGATGGGCCAGGATATTCACTTCGGCGCCGGGCACTACAATCCATCGAGCTCGGCGGGCGAGCATTTGCTCGCGCACGAGGTCGCGCACACGGTACAGCAGCAGGGCGGGACTGCGACGCGGCAGAACAAGCTCGAAGTGAGTGGGCCGCAAGATGCGGCGGAGCACGAGGCCGATCGTGCGGCGGATGCGATGGTGAGTGGTGGACAAGCGAGCATCAGCGGGTTCGGCGGGGTCCAGCGTCGGGTCTATCGCGACTTCTTTCCCGACTTGGTCGCGCTCGGCCAGGCACAGGCCGGAACGACGCAGACCCAGAACGGCGGGGCGTCGAACGGCGGTGTTGCACCGACGACCAATACGCAAGTCGCCGTCGGAGGTCCGCAAACAGTGCCAGTCGCGGGGTCCGCACAATCGCCGGTCAGCGGCGATTCCGATCAATTTCTGCGGCCCACGCCGACGCCGATCGATCCCGCCGATGCGAGCGCGCTCAATTCGATTGCGATCGGACAACAAGCATTCGGCGCATCGAACGACTGGAAGAAATCAGTCGACTGGCCGTCGTTCACCGCGTGGATCAATAGTGTTCCTCAGGTAGAGAGTACGATCGAGAATTCGATTAATCCGAAGATCGGTTCAGATCTCGCACTCGTGCAGCACACGCACGACAACTACAAGCAGCGCTTGGGTGAGGCGTTCGCGAAAGAGCAAGGACAGATCGAGCAGATCGTTAAAACCGATACGACGGTCCAGACGCAGGTCACGCACATCAACACGCAAAGCAATCTGATCAAGACGGAATTCGCCGCGAAGGCGGCTGCGCTCGATGACGTCAGTGCGGCAACCGACGAAGCGATCAGCGCGGCAGCCGCCGGCGACCAACAACAGGCCGACGCCGACAAACAAAAACAGGCGGCTTACCTAACACAACTAAACACCGAGAAGGCGGCCGCGAAGGCGGACCTCGAAAAGATCCCCGAGCTGATCGCCAACGCCGCCAAATTGGCCGCTGCGGTCGCCACCGGCCAACCAGAAGCTGCTGAAGGTCCCGCGGAGAAGCTCGCTTCGGCGTTGATCATGGGTGCGTACAAGGGCTGGGTCGACAAAGATGTCGATGCGAAATACGAAACACAAATCAACAACGTGCAAACGAAGATTCGGGATCTCGAAGCGAAGATTCAGAATGCCAAGACGACCGAAGTGCTCGCCCGCGTTCGCACGGCCACTTCGCACGCAAACGCGGCTGCGCTCCGCGTGCAGGCGTCGAATGCCAAGATCAAGTTGCTCCAGGACGACATCGACCAAACGCGCGTGACGCTCGGTATCTATATTTCGCAGAAATACAAACAGGTCGCGTCGTTCAAGCTCGCGAGTGACGCTACGAACGCGATGAAACCGCTGCTCGCGAAATACTTGGTCGATCTGCAATCGGCGAAGACTCTGTTGAAGAAGCTCGATCCCTGGCAGGTCTTTCATCAACAGCTGCTGACCGCAGCGGGGAAAGCGGCGGGTGGGAATGCGGATTGGATGAACGGCGGCGCATTACCGCAACCGGGACAAGTGCAGAAGCAGACGCCGCGACAGGAACAAGAAGTCGCCGAGGTCGATCACTACGTGTTCGCGGTCGCACGAGTCGGCACGTACGTTCAGACCGAGAATGCCCACTACGACGCCGAGATCGAAAAGGTGGAATCGGGCGGGTATCTCGACTTCGTGACACAGTTCGATCAGGCGCTCGTCGGGATGTTGCCGTCGAGTGTGCCGGGCCGATCGCCGGGATGATCAATCTTTCAGGCGCTCCGCCGCCAGCTCCTTGAGCCGCTCCTTCAAGCGCTCGAACTGCTTGCGCAGCGTCGCCGCCTTCTTCTTCACCGCATCGGCTTCGGCTTGCTCGCCGAGCAACACGAGCGCGATCTCCGCCCAGTTGAGCCCGCGATCGACGCGCAGCACCAGCAGCGTCTGATCCTCGTCGCCGAGCTCGCGGCGCAGTTGCGCGTAGACATCTTCGGCGCGGCGCGCGCCGGCCTTCGTCGTGTTCCAGACGTCGTCGCACGCATGCACGATCGACGGCAGCTCCGAGACGAGCACCTCGCGCTGGTGGCGCGGCGCGCTACGCACGCGCGATGCCGCGGCACGGCCGAGCATGTAGCACCACGTGCGGATCGAGCAGCGGCCGTCGAAGCCGCGCAGGCTGCGCCACAGCTGCTCGCACAGCCACGAGAACGCATCGTAGGCATCGGCTTCGCTCGGCAGCGTCGAGCACAACCAGCCGACGAGCTCGGGGCCGTACGTGCGGATCGTGCGCTCGGTGGCGCCGTCGACGTCGCCGCGTGCGAGCAGGTCGCGTAGCCCGACTTCGCGATCGTCGCGCGCCGGATCGGGCGTTACTGCGGACATAGCTCGTGGTGCTGCATGCGCTGCTCGAGCTCGTACGGCGCCGATCCGTCGATCTCGACGCCGTAGAAGTCCTTGCGCCATTCGGCGGCGCGGCCGTCGCCGTATTTGTATTCGCCTTCGATCAAGATGCGGCCTTCGCCGCGGACGAAGTGCAGATCGAACGGGCCGGCGTCGTCGGGCGGCCTGCGCGTCGGCAGCTGGCACCACCAACCGGTCCAGTGGCCGTGCGCGAACTTGCCGAGCTGGATGCCGCCCTGATGATCGAACACGCCGTACGCATCGCCGTTCGGGTCGACGAAGATACGCATCGTGCCGAAGTTGAGGTGGAACGTGCGGTCGTTGACCTCGGAGCCTTTCACGGTCGCGGTCAGACGCTCGTGCGGCCGCACGAGCAAGACCACCAGCACCGCGATCGCGACGAGGCTCGTCACGAATGCCCACCGCCACGGGAAGCGGCGGAACAATGGCAGCGCCTTGAACCCGGTCGCGTGGGCGAGATCCGCGCGCAGCTCGCTCGCCGACGGTGGGCGAGCATCGGGATCTTGCGACAGGCCGCGCGCGAGCACGTCGCGCACCGCGCGCGGCACGGCGAGCTTGTCGACGAGCGACGCCGCCTCGTGCGGATCGGGCCGTCGCCCTAACAAGCACTCGACGAATACGAGCGCGGCGGCCCACACATCGGTGCGCGCGTCTTGCGCGCCGCCGTCGCGCTGCTCGGGAGCCATGTAGCCGGGCGTGCCGGCCGAGCGCGTGACCGGCCCCGGATCGGTGTCGAGCGACAGTGCGACGCCAAAGTCGAGCACCTTGACGCGCTCGTCGACGGTGACGAACACGTTGTTGGGCTTGAGATCGCGGTGCAGCACGCCGCGCTCGTGCGCGAACGCGAGCGCCGCCAGCACGCCGTCGCCGATCGGCGCGGTATCGCCGACGGTCATCGATCCGCGTCGAGCGATCCGAGCGGCGAGCGTCTCGCCGACGAGCAGCTCGAGCACGATGTACGGCTGACCGTCGTGCTCGCCGACGTGATGCAGCGTGACGATATTCGGATGCAGGAGTTGAGCGGTCGCGCGCGCTTCGCGCTCGAACAGCTTGCGCACGTGATCGTCGGCGCTCGCGGCGCGCAGCACTTTGACCGCGACGTCGCGGCCGAGCCGGCGATCGCGCGCGCGAAACACGATGCCCATGCCGCCACCGCCGAGCCGCTCGAGCAGCTCGTAGGTCTCGCCGAGCACTTGCCCGGTGACCAGCGGCGGCGGTGCATCGACGTTCGCGATGCGCTTGATCACGCTGTCGAACGTCGTCGGCGTGTCGGGTGCCGGATCGGGCGAGGCTTCACCCTCGTCGGTAGCGGCTTGCGACACCCGCCCAGTATAAAGCGGTCACCGCACACCGCGGCGATGAATGTCGCTTGCCGCCGATGCGTGACGGCAAATCACGCTCGGGCGGTCATAGGGCGAGCTCGTCGGGCCTGGGGCGCACGACCAAGATCGCGATCAACGCGATCAGCGGAAACAGCGCGCCGAGTAACGCCCACACGGCTCCGCTGCGGCCCTTGTTCACGGCGACGAGACCCGACGCGAGCGCGCCGACGAGCATGATCGTGATTGCGATTCCGAAATTCATGATGTTCTCCTTCGCGGGATGTATCGGCACGCCGGCGCTGCGGTTGCGCCGAAACGCACGACTTCCTACGCCGCCGGTTTCCAGAACGCCGGCCGGTCACGCGGCGGCGCGGGGTCGAGCGCCGCGACGATCACGACGCCGAGCAGCGGCACCAGCAGGCCGATCGCAAACCACGCGCCGGGGCTGCGACCCTTACGGCCCGCGATCGCGGCGGCGACGAGGCCGAAGATCGCGACGATCGCGACGGGTAGCGCGATCACGAGATCGGTGAATGCTTGCGGAGTAAGACGCATGGCCGGCGTATCGGCGTGCGCGCGCCGCGGTTGCGTGAAAAAGTCGCCGGATGGAGACCTTCCCTGGCGAGCTCGACGTTCGGTCGTTGTTACCGGCCTCGCACGATGGCGATGCCGACTCGCAGCGCTTGCTGCAGATCGCGCTCGCGAACGAGATCAACGTGAGCGAGCTCGCGGCACGCTGGATGCCGACGACGCGCGAGCTCGACGTCAAGCTCGCGTTCGCGCGCCAAGCCGGCGACGAGGCGGGTCACTTCCAGCTCGTTGCCGACCGGCTCGCCACGCTCGGCTTCGACGTCGCCGCGTTCGCGCCGCCCGCGCCGAACGCGCTGTTCGAATATCTGCGCTCGCTCGACGGCACGATCGAGCGGATCGCCGGTGGGCTCTATGCGCTCGAGGCCGTCGCGTACGCGGTCAACGAAGGCTTCATGGCGTATTGCGCCAAGCGCGGCGACGACGAGACCGTTCGCATCTATCGCGAGTACATCCAGCCCGACGAGCGCGCGCATCACGAGCTCGGCAAGCGGTTGCTCGCGAAGTACGCGCGCACCGCCGAGCAGCAGGCGCTGGCCCTCGCGACCGCGAGCAAAGTGCTCGAGCTCGCGACCGCGACGCGCGCCAAGGCGGCCGAAACGCTGGGCGTGGCGTGCTTCCCCGGCTGCTAGCTCGTCATTAGATCGCCGTCGGGGCTCGCGCGTCGATAGGCGCATGATCGAACGCCAGCGCATCGCAACGTATGGAATTACCACGGCTGCCGTTGCGACGATCGCGCTGGCGCTCTGGCTCAAGCCCTGGCAATCACACAGTTTGGTCGAGCCGCTACCAACCCCGCCGTCGGCGCACCGGGTCGATCTCGTGTTCGCGGTCGACACGACGGGCTCGATGGGCGGCTTGCTCGACGGCGCGAAGCGCACCGTGTGGTCGATCGCGTCGCACATTCGCCAGGTCGATCCCGATGTCGATCTGCGGGTCGGCTTGGTCGCGTATCGCGATCTCGGCGACGAATACGTCACCAAAGATCTGCCGCTGACCACCGACCTCGACGCCGTGTTCACCGAGCTGTCGGGCTACATCGCGGCCGGCGGCGGCGACGAGCCCGAGGATGTCGATGCCGCGCTGTGGGACAGCGTGCACAAGATGGCTTGGCGCGACGACGCCAAGAAAATGATCTTCCTCGTCGGTGATGCGCCGCCGGCGAGCCGCAACGACGTGCCGCGGTTCGAGGTCAGCGCGCGTGACGCGCACGATCGCCAGATCATCCTCAACACGGTTCGCTGCGGCAATGCCGAGGACACGGCGATCGCGTGGAAGCAGATCGCGGCGCTCGGCGACGGCGAGTTCTCGTCGATCGCCGAGGATGGTGGCGTGCAGCAAGTCGCGACGCCGTACGACGCGAAGCTCGCCGACCTGTCGCGCACGATCGATTCCACGACGGTGATCTACGGCGCGCCGGCGGTTCATAAGGTTTACGCTGCGAAGATGGCGGCGACTGCGGCCGCGCCGCCGGCCTCGAAAGCCGACCGCGCGACGTACTACGCCGCGAAGCCAGGCGCGCCGCGCGCGATCGAAGACATCACCGAAGGGATCGCGACCGGTGGCACGGCGGTCGGCTCGCTCGACGACGACAAGCTGCCTGCAGATCTGCGCGGAATGTCGAAAGCGGAGCTCAAGAAGACGATCGACGAGCGCGCCCAGCAACGCGCTCAGGCGCAGAAGGAGATGGTCGACGTCGCGAAACAGCGCGAGGAATACCTGCGCAAACGCGGTCCCAGCGGCGAAGGCTTCGACGGCGCCGTCAAGGGCACGGTCGACCGCGAGCTAGCAAAGTAAACAGCTCGGTTTACGCCAGGTGTCGGGGGTGCTATGTCGCCCCCGATGAACTTTTCGGAGCTCGGCCTGATCCGCCCGATCGCGCAAGCGGTCGCGTCGGAGGGCTACACCACGCCGACACCGATCCAGGTGAAGGCCATCCCGCACGTGCTAGCCGGGCGCGATTTGTTAGGTCTCGCACAAACCGGCACCGGCAAGACCGCCGCGTTCGCCCTGCCGATCTTGCAACGGCTCGCCGAGACCGCGCCCAATCGCGGTCACCGTCAGACGCGCTGCCTCGTGCTCACGCCGACGCGCGAGCTCGCCGCTCAGATCGGCGAAAGCTTCGCGACCTACGGCAAGCACCTGCAGCTGCGTTACACGGTGATCTTCGGCGGCGTCGGCATGGAATCGCAGAAGCAGGCGCTCAGGAACGGCATCGACATCCTCGTCGCGACGCCGGGCCGCTTGCTCGATCTCGCCGGCCAAGGTCTCGTCGATCTGCGCGGGCTCGAAGTGTTCGTGCTCGACGAAGCCGACCGCATGCTCGACATGGGCTTCATCCACGACGTCAAGCGCGTGATCGGCCTGTTGCCGTCGCGCCGCCAGACGCTGTTCTTCTCGGCGACGATGCCGCGCGAAGCGCAAGAGCTCGCCGATCGGTTGCTGCATCAGCCCGAGACGGTCGCGGTCGTACCACCGGCGACGACCGCCGAAAAGGTCGAGCAAGAAGTGTTCTTCGTCGAAAAGGGCGACAAGCGTGCCCTGCTCGTCGACGTGCTGCGCGACAGCGACATGAAGCGCGTGCTCGTGTTCTCGCGCACGAAGCACGGCGCGAACCGCATCGCCGAGCATCTGGTCAAGCAGCACGTCGGCGCCGAGGCGATCCACGGCAACAAGTCACAAGGCGCTCGCGAACGCGCGCTCGCGAACTTCAAGGCCGGCAAGGTCCGCGTGCTCGTCGCGACCGACATCGCCGCGCGCGGTATCGACATCGACGACGTCACGCACGTCGTCAACTTCGACGTGCCGGAAGTTCCGGAGACGTACGTGCACCGCATCGGCCGCACCGCACGCGCCGGCGCGTCGGGCATGGCGCTGACGTTCGTCGAGGCCGACGAGCGCGCCGATTGGCGCAACATCATCAAGCTCACGCGCCAGGACATCCCCGTCGTCGAGGGCCATCCGTACGAATCGCGCGTGCCGATGAACGTGATCCCGCCGTCGATCTCGCCGCGCGAGCGCGCGCAACGCGAGCGTCGCGAAGAAGGACGCGGCAACGGCAACGGCGGCGCGCCCACCCAGCACAATAACAACAACAACGCCGGCGGCGATGGTCGGGGCCGGCGGCGCCGGCGCGGCCGCGGCGGATTCGGTCCGAGCGCGACGCGCTAGCTCGTGGCCAAGCACGCGGCGAAATCAGGACCGCGCGCGGCACACGGCCCACTCGATCCCCGCGGTGCGCGCCAGCGCCTGATCTACGCGGCGGTCGTCGGCATCGCTACGTGGTTCGTGCTGCCGGCGAGCTTGCCGACCGTCGAGCGCGTGCTCGCGACGTGGACGTTCGGCGCGTTCGCGCTGCTCGTCGTCGCGCTGTGGGTGATCTTTCACTCGAAGCAGGCTGAAACCGCACGGCGCGCGGCGGCACGCGATCCAGGCCGCACCGCCGTGTGGATGCTCGTGATCGCGGGCAGCGCGTTCTCGCTGTTCGCCGCGACCGTGGTCGCGCGCCACGTCAGCGACGTCGTGCTCGCGCTGTGCGTCGCGTCGGTGTTGCTGTCGTGGTTCGTCACGCACGTCGGCTTCACGCTGCGCTACGCGCACCTCTATTATCGCGTCATGCCGAACGATCCCGAAGGCGGCATCGAGTTTCCCGGCGGCGCGAAGCCCGACGATCGCGACTTCATGTACTTCGCGTTCACGATCGGCATGTGCTTTCAGGTCAGCGACGCGACGGTCTCGGATCGGCTGATCCGACGCACGGTGCTCGCGCACGCGCTGATCTCGTTCGCGTACAACACGGTGATCGTCGCGCTCGCGCTCAACCTCGTCGTCGGCAAGCTCGGCTAAGCGAATACGCTCGCGACGAGCTCGTCGGCGGGGCCTTCGCGGCACTCGTCGAGCTCACCGACGGCTTCGTGATCGATCTCGAGGTTGAGCAGCATCGTGTGCGCGCCGCTATAGCGCGCCGATTTCACGAACCCGGCGGCAGGCCCACCGTGCCCGACGTGCCGATCGCGACGAACAGATCGCAATCGCGCAGCGCGCGCGTGACGGCGTGCTCGGCGGCCGCCGGAATCAGCTCTCCGAACAGCACCGCGTTCGGTCGCATCCGTTCGCCGCAGCACATCGGCGCGTCGCCATCGGGTGGCTCGAGCGAGCTCGCGCAACGCTCGCAGCGCCACGTGCGCAAGTGGCCGTGATACTCGACGACGGTCTTCGACCCCGCGCGCTGGTGCAAGCCGTCGACGTTTTGCGTGACGATCATCATGTCGCCCGGCGCGTTCGCTTCGAATGCGGCGAGCCTGCGATGCGCTGCGGTCGGCTCGCAATGCACGACGGCGTTGCGCATCGCCCAGAACATGTCGGTCGCGGCGGTGCGTTTCGTGCGGAGCGCGTCGACGTGTGACAGCTCTGCGAGCGAAGGGTCGCTCCACAACCCGCCGGGGCCGCGATACGTCGCGAGGCCGGCCGCGCGCGACAGACCGGCGCCGGTGAGCACGATGACGTGGCGATACCGCATCGCCTTAGTGTGATACGTACAATAACGATGTCAAGCCGCGATTTCTCGTACACTGAGGCGTGTCGACGAACGCGTGCCCGCAATGCTTCTTGCCGCGCGATCCCGACGCGTGGCAGTGCGACGGCTGCGGCCTCGCGTTTCGCCGCGACTACGAGGCCGTGCGGCTGGAGCTGCGCGGGAAGCTGCGAAAGACGCGCGCCGCGCTGATCGTGTTGGCGGTCGTCGCCGCCGCGTTTGCGGCCGGCATCGTATACCTGGCGATGCACGGGTTCATTTACATCTCGATCCCGCTCGCGCTCGGTGTGTTCGGCTCGATCGTCCAGACCGTTCGTCGCAGGGCGGCGCTGCGCGAACAGCTCCACGAGCTCGATCGCCGCCACGTGCCACTTCCAAGCGCGACGATCACTTCCAGTCGTTGACGACCGAGCGCAGCTCGCCGAGCCGTGCGCGTGACAACGTGCCGACGGCGGCGATCGCCAGGTGCTCGGGCGCGATGACCTGGCGCGCGACGCGCACGAGATCGTCGACGCCGACGCTCGCCATCTGCGCCAGGCGATGCGACAGCGTCGGCGGCTCGTAGTAGAGCGCGGTGCCGCCGAACCAGCCGGCCATCGCGGCGGCGTCGTCGATCGACGCGAGCGTCTCGTAGCGATACCGCGTGCGCGCTTTCGCGAGCTCGTCGGGCTCGATCTTGCCTTCGCGTAGCCCGTCGAGCACGGCGAGCAGCTCGCGCACGAGCGCGGGCACCTTGGCGTTCGCGGTTTGGCCGGCGATCTCGAACAGCGCGGTATCGGCGAGCGGTTCGATCGCGGCGTGGATCGAGTACGCGAGGCCCTTTTGGTCGGCGAGCGTGTAGTGCAGCCGCGTCGACATGCCGTCGTCGAGGATGCGCAGCAACGCGACGAGCGCGACGTAGGCCGGATCGAGCTCGGGGATGGCGCGAAACAGGATCGCGAGCGAGGTCTGCGAGCCGGCGTCGGGCACGTGGTGCAGCTGCGGCCCGACATGAGGCGGCGGCGCCGAGGGCACGACCGCCCGTACGCCCGCCGGCATCGCGGCGAGCGTCTTCTGCGCGCGCGTGACGACCTCGGCATGCACGACCGGTCCGGCGACGCACAGGTTCGCGTTCTTCGCGCCGTAGTACGCGTCGAAGTGGCGGCGCACGTCGGCGAGCCCGAACCGCTCGACGTTGCCGCGCGGCCCGATGATGCGCTGGCCGAGCGGATGTTCGCCGAAGACGAGCCCGCGGCCGATGTCGTCGGCGTTGATCTCGACGCCTTCTTCGTCGTAGTCCTCGTTGATCTCCTCGAGGATGAGCTCGCGCTCGAGCTCGATGTCGTCGAACCGCGGGCGCGATAGCAGCTCGCCGAGCAGCGCGACCGCGTCGCCGACCAGCTCGGGCTCGAGCGCGAGCTGGAACAGGCTGTAGTCGCGGCCGGTCTCGGCGTGGAGCGTCGAGCCGAGCTCCTCGACGGCGGTGTTGAGCGCGAGCGAGGTCGGGTAGCGCTCGGTCCCGCGAAACAGCATGTGCTCGGTGAAATGCGACAGCCCGTTGTCGTCGGCAGCCTCGAACCTCGCGCCGACCTTGACGAACATGCCGCACACGGCGGTGTGCAGATGGGGCAGGGCGACCGTCGTGATCGCCAGGCCATTGTCGAGCGTGGTGGTCTCGACCGCCGGATCGAGCCCCTTAGGATCGGTCCTCATCGAGGCGTTAGCCGCTCGCTCGGGCACGTAACCAGGCTTAGCATGTGGTAAGAACGGGACGATCCGATGCTCCTCAAAAAGATCGTGATCGCGGAGGACGACGACGCCATCGCCCACATGGTGAACATGGCGCTCGGCGATGCGGGCTTC
The DNA here is from genome assembly GCA_036271395.1 of Kofleriaceae bacterium. Classification (GTDB taxonomy): domain Bacteria; phylum Myxococcota_A; class Polyangia; order Haliangiales; family Haliangiaceae; genus JABFXX01. The sequence continues at coordinate 36,125 of DATBAS010000146.1, read as the reverse complement.
TTGTGCCTGCGCGCCCGCGACGGCGCCGAGGCGCTCAAGCTCGTCAAGGCGCACGACCCCGACTTGCTCGTGCTCGACGTGATGATGCCCCGCATCGACGGTCACGAGGTCGCGCGCCGGCTCAAGGCCGACGTGATGTGGTCGCGCACGCCGATCCTGATGCTCACCGCGCTCGCCGGCGTCGACAACGAGGTGACCGGGCTCGAGGCCGGCGCCGACGCGTACATGTCCAAGCCGTTCGACCTGCGCGAGTTCGGTGCGCGCTGCAAGGCGCTGATCCGCGCGTCGCGACGCGAGCGCGATCGCAACCCGACGACGAATTTGCCCGGCTCGCGTGCGATCGACGAGGAGATCGAGGGCGCGCTCAAGAGCGGCAAGCCGACCTCGGTCGTCCACGTCGACATCCTCAACTGGGACGCATACGCCGACGCGATCGGCATCGCGCGCTCGGAAGACACGGTCAAGAACCTCGGCCAGTGGCTGCTCGAGGCGGCGCGCCAAGCCTCCGGCGGCGGCGCGTTCATCGGGCACATCGGCGGCTCCGATTTCATCGGCGTGCTCTCGCCCGAGCATTCCGAGGCGTTCGTCGGCCACGCCGAATCGGCGTTCGACGACCACAAAGCCACACTGCCGGGCGATGCGAAACCGCTCGCGCTCGTGCTCGCGATCACGAACACCGAGGGACTGGCGCAAAAGGACGGCGCCGACGAGCTCGGTCGCCGGCTCGGTAAGGCGATGAAGGCCGCGAAGGCCGCCGGCAAGACCGGCCACGTCGTGTACGCTGCCGAGTAGGGATGGCCGGGCGCCGCGACGCAGGCAGTAACGGCAGCGATCCGTTTGCTGACACCGCGGCGGACTCGCAGGTCGCGGTCAAGAAGCGCCGCGCAGTCCAGACCGGCGATGTCGTCGGGCGCTACGAGCTCGGCGACGAGGTCGGCGAGGGCGGCATGGCGACCGTGTTCCGCGCGCGCGATCGCGAGCTGCGGCGCGAGGTCGCGATCAAAGTTCTGTTTCCGCACCTCGCGAAGCGGCCCGAGATCGTGCGCCGCTTCCAGCGCGAAGCGCGCGCCGCGGCGACGCTCGAGCACAAGAACATCCTGCGCATCTACGACGTCGGCGGATCGGACGAGGCCGGCGACGCGGGCGACGACGACCCGCCGTTCATCGTCATGGAGCTCATCCGCGGCCGGGCATTGCTCGCCGAGATCGAGCAGCGCGGGCCGATGTTCGCCGAGGTCGTCACCTGCATCGGCGCGTTGCTCGCCGACGCGCTCGCCGCCGCGCATCAAGCCGGCATCATCCATCGCGACGTCAAACCGTCGAACGTGCTGGTCTCGACCGATGGCCGCGTGCTGCTCGCCGATTTTGGCGTCGCGCGGCTCGAGACCGAGGATTCGCTCGTCACGCGCACCGGCGCCGTGCTCGGCACGCCGGCGTACATGAGCCCGGAACAGGCGATCGGCGACACCGCGACGGCGAAGAGCGATCTCTACTCGCTCGGCGCGACGCTGTATCAGCTCGCGACCGGCACGCTGCCGTTCACGGGCTCGCAGGCCAAGGTCCTCGCGCAACTGCAAGCCGGCGCACTCGAGCCCGCGGTCAAGCGACGCGCCGAGGTCGGACCCGAGCTGTCGCACGCGATCGATCGCATGATGGCGCTCGACCCGGACGCGCGTCCCGACAGCGCCAAGTCGCTGGCCGTCGAGCTGCGCGCGCTTGCCGCGACCGGCGGCTTCGGCGAGCCGGCCGAGGAGCTCGCCGCCTATTTCGCCGATCCTGCCGCGTTCATCGCCGCGAAGACTCCAGGCGTGGTCACCGCGCTGATCGCCGCCGGTGAGCGCGCGCTCGCGGACTCGAAGTTGCCGCGCGCGACGGCGATCGCCGCGCGTGCGAGCGCGCTCGGGCCCGATGATCCGGGCGTCGCGACGCTGGTCCGCCGCGTGACCGAAGGTGGACGCGCGCGTTACCGTAGGCGGAGCCTCGCGATCGGCGCGCTCGCGGCCATCGCGCTCGGCGGTGTGGCCGGCGGTGTCGCGATCGCGCTGCGCTCGCGCGGCGGGGTTGGCTCGACCGGCGCGCCGGACGGTGCCGCACCGGCGATGATCGCCAGCTCGAATTCCATCGACGACGTCCGGAATGAACATTCATTCCGCGACGCGGCGGCCGACGCGAGTGACGTCGCGACCCGGACCGCGGACGCGCGAACGTCCGAGGTTCGGACGCCGGCCGGCCACAGCCACGCGTCCGACACGAGCCGCGATGCCGCCGTGATCGCGGTCGCGTCGATCGCGCTCGACGCCGGTATCGCCGAGACCGTTCCGGCGCCGGATAGCGGCGTGACGCCGCCAGCATTTGGCACGATCGCGGTCACGAGCGATCATTGGTGCGACGTCTCGATCGATCACGGCGCGGCGCAGCGATGGAATCCGGGCCCGGCGCTGCAGATTCGCGTGATCGCCGGTCATCACGAGGTCACCTGCGAGCAACAGGGGATGAGGCACGGCTGGACTCGCAGCGTCGAGGTGGTCGCGGGCGGCACGACGAACGTATCGGGCAACGTGCTCGGCGACGTGACTGTGACGTCGGAGATCGACGCGACGATCGACGGCGTACACATCGCGCCGGGTGGGCACCTCGTGCTCAAGGCCGACACCCACCACCTCGTCGCGCACGGCGCCGACAAGTACACGACGATCCGCGAGGCCTGTGTCGTGCGCGACCAACCGGCGCTCGACTGCTACGCGGTGCGCTGATCTCGGCGACGTGCCCGGCCGATCGCGACATCGGTGTCGCGATTGCCGCCTCGACGTCCGCCGCCCGTGTGATCATCCAAAGGCTTGCGAATGGCAGGGTCGTTGCAAATCGTGCGGAGCGTGCGAACGATCGCGATCAGCGCGGCGGTCTGCGTCGGCTTGGGGCTCGGCGGCTGCTTCTACACCGATCCGATCAACCAGCGACCGTCCGTCGAGATCGAGCAGCTCTCGGGCTCCCAGGTGTTCCGCGGCGATATCGTGAACCTCAACGCGATCACCGACGATCCCGACGGCGATGGCGTGTCGGTGAGCTGGGAGGCGTACGCGTGCACCGACGCGACGCCCGCGCCGGATGGCTCCCGGCCGGGCTGCGATTCGAGCTCGATCGCCTCGGGCACGAACGCGCTGTTCAGCTTCTCCACGCCCGACTATCGCCACGATGGCGCGACACCGGTCGGCGCGATGTACGTCACGCTCGAGGCCGTGGACTCGCTCGGTGCGGCGGCGCAGCCGGGGCAGGAGCTCATCATCACGGTCGCCGATGCGCCGCCCGTGCTCGCGCTCAGCGCGCAGCCGCGCGAGGGCTACGTCGTGAACATCGCGCTGCCGATCTTCGCGCGCGTCGGCGATCCCGACGATCCCGCGGCGAGCGTGGCGGTGGCGTGGACCGCGTCGTCGCCGACCGGGAGCGAGCCGCTCACGACCGAGACCTCGCAGCCGATCGGCAGCGACACCAATCAGCTCCAGCTCGGCACGACGCTCGTGCCCGACGTCGTCGGTAACTGGAACGTGCAGGCCACCGCAACCGATCCCAGCGGCTCCGCGGCGATGCAGTCGCTGATGCTCGTGATCACGCCCGACGAGCCGCCGTGCCTCGCGACGTGGGCGCCGGCGACGCCGCCGACCGGCGACGTGCTGCCGATCGACGCGCCGACGCTGTTTCAAGTGCTCGTCGTCGACGACGATCTCGATCCGTATCCGCCGGTGCCGAGCGATCCGGTCCTCGGCACGACGACGTTCGCGTGGTCGCTGCTGCCGCCTGGCGCGACGACGCGCGAGGCGCTGTCGGCGGCCGGCGCCGGCGTCGCGCTCGATCCGGCGAGCTACCAGCCGGGCGATATCGTCGAGCTGCGCGTGCAGATCTACGACCGCACGAACACGCCGGTCGCGTGCGACGACGACGATCCGACCTGCTCGATCGGCGCGAACCAATGCATGCAGCGCCTGACGTGGCGCGTGGAGATGCAATGACGCGGCTCGCAGCGCTCGCGTCGATCGCGCTGGCTGCGTGCAGCTTCGGGGCGAACGCGTCGGAGACCACCGATGCGCTCCCGGCATCGGACGGCGGTGGCCTGTTGGACGGCGGCGCCGGCTGTCAGGTCTCGATCGCGTACACGCCGACGACGCCGCAGGTCGGCGACCACGTGCACGCGAGCGCGGTCGTGAGCGGCGCCGACGGCGTGCCGACGTATGCGTGGACGCTCGACGGCTCGGCGTGGACCGAATACGAGGCGGCCGACGGTTCGGCGATCGGGTTCGACGCGACCACGGCCGGCACGTACGCGCTGACCGTGACGTTGGGCGACTTCACGTCGTCATGCGCGCAAGGGCAGGTCGACGTGCCGGTGATCGACGCGACCGGCCCGGATGCGCTGTATCGGCTGCGCGTCGTGACCGGGAGCGACGTCGCGCCGCCGTTCGAGGCCGCGCTCGTGGTGCACGCGGGTACGCCCGCCGAGCGCGATGTCGAGCTCGAGCCGGGCGAGCCCGTGACCGGCGCGATCGCGAACGGCGCCGCCGGCGTGCCCGCGTACATCCAATTCGTGCCGAGCTCGGGCGGCCCGGCGATCGAGGCGTACGCCGCGATGACCGGTGCGTTCACGGTGCGCACCGCGATCGGCGTGATGTACGTCGTCAACGTCGTGCCGGAAGTCTCCGGGCTCGCGCCGCGCTCGTTCGCGTGGACGTATCCGATGCCGGCGAGCTTCGCGCTCGATGCGGGCCAGGCGATCACCGGCAGCGTGCTCGCGCCCGGCGGCGGTGGCTTGGCCGACGCGCAGGTGGAGCTCGCGAGCGGCGATCTGCCGTCGACGATCGCGACGACGGCCGCCGATGGCTCGTTCACCGCGCTCGCCACGTTTACGGCGGGCTCGCAGATCACCGCGACCGTGGTGCCGCCGCCGACGAGCGGGCTCGCGCGCTTGGCCGCGACCTCGACATTCGATCTCTCCACGCCGCTGCAGATCGTCTACGGCGCGGCAACGCCGTGCGATCTCGGCGGCGATTCCGTTCAGCGCGGCGGCGTCGGCCAAGCCGGGGCGCAGGTCACGATCGTCGGCGCGGCGAGCACCGCGGGTACGATCGGTGGCGTCGCCGCGACCGGCAGTGTGTTCGCAGCCGCGACCGCGAACGCCAGCGGCGTGTTGCCATCGTTGCCGGTGCCGCGCGCGACCGGGCTGCACGCGGTCGTGCAGCTCGCGGCGAACGACGTCGCCGTCGCGGCGCTCGACACGTCGACATGCGCGGCGCAGCCGATCGTCGCGCCGGCCGAGGTCGTGAACACCGGTACCGTCACGCTCGGCGGCACGCCGCTCGCGAACGTCCGCATCGAAGCGACGCCGGTCGGGTTGCTCGCCGCCGCGACGTTGACGCCGGTCGACGTGATGACGGGCGCCGACGGCAGCTTCTCGATCGCGCTCGCGGCCGGCGGCAGCTACGACGTGCGCGTCGGCGATCCACGCGCGGCGCCGTTCGCCGAGCAGAACGTCGCGTCGATCGGCTCGATCGCGCTCGCCGCCGGGCTCGCGATCACCGGCACGGTCAGCGTCGACGGCGGCGGCGTCGTGCCGGGTGCAGCCGTCGAGCTGCTGTGCGCGTCGTGCACCGGCGTCGCCGCCGATCGACCGATCGCGCAGGCGGCCACCGACACGCACGGCGGCTACGTCCTCACCGTCTCCGACCCCGGCTCGATGTAGGATTCGATCGTGCGCATCGCCATCGCTCTCGCCATCGCGTGCGCCGCGACGAGCGTGCGCGCCGATCCGGTGAGCGTCGCGCTGCTGCCGCTCGATGCCGAAGCCAAGCTCGAGATCTACGGCCAGCCGGTCGCGAGCGAGGTCGCGCGCGCGCTCGTCGCCGGCGGCATCGACGTCGTCGTCGTCGGGCCGAAGATGGCGGTGCCCGACCGCGCGCGGCTGATCGTCGACGGCACGATCGCGAGCGGCAAGGGTCAAGCGGTCGAGCTCGACGCGCGCATTCGCGATCGCGCGACCGGCAGCGTGCTCGATACGGTGCACGTCAGCGCGACCTCGATCTCGACACTCGACAGCGCGGCGAGCCAGCTGTCGAGCCAGGTGTTGCCCGCCGTGCAGCATCGGCTCGCGCAGCTGAGCGCGGAGCCGCAACCGACGAAGCCGGTCGAGTCGACGCCGCCGCCGGCGCACGTCGCCGCGTTGCCGATCGCGATCGTCGCGCTCGCGCCGAGCAAGTCCGCGCTGCACGACGCGCTCGCGAGTGCGCTCGACGGGTTCGCCAAGCGCGGCCATCACGCGCTCCAGCTCGGCGCGGCGGATACGAAGGCCGTCGCCGCCGCGAACGCCGAGATCGGCATCGCGCTCGACATCGTCAGTTACACCGCCGAGGATCTCCCGGTCGGTAAGCAGCCATCGGCGTACGCGCGCGTTCGCATGCGCATCGCGAACGGCACGAAGCTGGTGTTCGATCGCGTGCTCGCGACCGATACCGTCCTCGGTGCACGCGACAAGCTCGCCGAGCTCGTCGCGCGCGAGATCTTGTGGATCGCCGAGCCGAAGCTGCGCAAGGTCTCGGCGTGGCACTGAGAGGTCTGATCATCGTCGCGATCGCCGCGCGCGTCGCGTCCGCGCAACCCGGCCTCGATCCGGCGAGCGCGCTCCACGACGCGAACGCCGCCGCCGGTGCCGGCGATTGGGCGCGAGTCACGGCGCTGACGGTGCCGGTGATGAGCTCGCCCGGCACCGCCGATCGCGCCGAAGCATTTCGCCTGCACGGGCTCGCCGCGTTCTTCGAGAACCGCAAGGATGTCGCCGAGCGCGACTTCGTCATGTATCTGCGGCTCGATCCCGATGGCCACTTGGATCCGGCGCTGTATCCGCCCGAGGCGATCACGTTCTTCGACGACGTTCACGCGCGCCACGCGCCCGAGCTGCGACGGCTGCCCAAGCGCTACGCGGTGCTGACGCTGTTGCCGCCGTTCGCGCAGTTTCAGAACGGCGATCGCACCAAGGGCTGGGTCATCACCGGCTTGCTCGGCGCGTTCGCGGCCGCGAACATCACGACGTACTTCGTGCTGCGGTCGTGGTGCCACGACGGCGGCGACACCTGCGATCGCTCGGGCGCGAATCACTTCAGCGCCGCGCAGCGACTCGAGGTCGTCAACATCGTCGCCGGCGTCGCGCTGATCGGCACCTACTTGTACGGCGTGTACGACGGTGTCGCGAACTATCGCGCGCGCAGTCAGCTCTACGTCATGCCCGAATCCGGCGGTGCGACCGTCGGGATCGCCGGAAGTTTCTGATCCGAGCTCGGTTGTGGGCAATCACCCATGGTCGAGCCACCACTGATTGCTCGAACAGCCATGTAAATGTCGCCGCTAGACCGCGGTGAGTTGACCGCTACGTATGCTACGCTCGTGATCCGGTGAGGCAGCCCGTTCCGTTCGGGAAATACTTACTGCTCGATCGCATCAGCGTCGGCGGCATGGCCGAGGTCTTCAAAGCGAAGTCCTACGGCGTCGAGGGCTTCGAGAAGATCATCGCGATCAAGCGGATCTTGCCGACGATGGGCGAGGACCGCGACTTCATCAAGATGTTCATCGATGAAGCGAAGATCGCGGGTCAGCTCGCGCACGCGAACATCTGCCAGATCTTCGAGCTCGGCCGCATCGACGGCTCGCACTTCATCGCGATGGAGTACATCTGGGGCAAGGATCTGCTCCAGATCCAGAACCGGCTGCGCAAAGCCAAGCAGCAAATGCCGGTGCCGATGGCGTGCTTCAGCATCGCCAAAGTGCTCGAAGGCCTCGACTACGCGCATCGCAAGCGCGACGCGCACGGCCGGCCGCTCGAGATCGTCCATCGCGACTGCTCGCCGCAGAACGTGCTCGTGTCGTACGAAGGCGAGGTCAAGGTCATCGACTTCGGCATCGCCAAGGCGACGAGCCGCAACTCGCGAACGATGGCCGGCGTGCTCAAGGGCAAGTTCGGCTACATGTCGCCCGAGCAAGTGCGCGGCCTGCCGCTCGATCGGCGCAGCGACATCTTCGCGCTCGGCACGATGCTCTACGAGTGCCTGACCGGCGAGCGCCTGTTCATGGGCGAGACCGATTTCTCGACGCTCGAGAAGGTCCGCAACGTCGACATCGCGACACCGCGCTCGGTGAACCCGGCGATTCCCGAAGCGGTCGAGCGCGTGATCCTCAAGGCGCTCGCGAAGGACGTCGACGATCGCTATCAGTGGTGCAGCGAGATGCTGGCCGACCTGCAGCAGTACTTGATGGGCCAAGACGTCGTGTTCACGGCGAAGACCTTGTCGAGCTGGCTCAAGGAGCTGTTCGCGCAAGAGATCGATCGCGAGCGCGCGCAGCTCGAGCAGTACAAGCGCGTCGGCCGCGATGGCCTGATCGGCGGCTTGCCATCGGCGGAGGCCGATCGCGACGTCGTCTCGCACCTCGGCGAGGCGGGGGCTCCTGAAGGCGACGCGACCACGCTCGGCGGCCCGAACTTCGACGACATCGAGCAAGCGGCCGGTGCCGCGCCCGAGGTCGGTCCGCCGTCGCGGGCACAGACGCAGAACGACCCGGCGACCGCCGACATCGAAGACTTCGGCGAAGAAGCGCCGACCGAGATCTTCGGCGACGACACGCAGGCGCCGACGCTGACGCCAAACGGCGGTGGCACGTTACAGCCGCTCACGCCGATCGGTCGCGGTCCTGCGATGCCGCAGATGCCGATGGCCGCGGGTCCGGCGTCACAGAGCGGCCGCGTCGCGGCGCAACGCGCGCCGACGATGCAACGTCCCGTCGAGCTCGCGCAGATGTCGCCGGCGAATCGCCCGATGCCGCCGATGTCGAACGCGCCGCCGCCACCGCCGTTGCCATCGCAGAGCGGACCGCAGCAGATGGTCTACGGCCAAGCGTCGCCGCCGACCGGCGTGCCGCAGCAGTACCCGACGAATCCGGCCTACGGCTATCCGCAGCAGATGCAGCCCGGCGCGATGGGCTCGGATCCCGGCGGCGTCGCGAACGGCACGCCGGGTGCGTTTGCGACGAGCCAACCGTCGAGCAAGACCGTGCTCGGTATGTCGGCTCCGACGAGCGGGCCGTATCCGTATCATCCGACCGGCCCGATGCAGGCGCCCCAACCGCCGCAGCACGGCAACAGTCAGCCGTATCCCGCGTATCCGCAGTATCCGAGCAATCCGTCGATGCAGCAGATGCCGTACGGCCAGCAGCAGGGCTACGGCTACGCGGGTGGCCCGGCGACACCGCACCTCGAAGGCGTCGCCGCCGACGGCAAGCGCTCCACGCTCGTCCGCGACATCGCGATCGGCGTCGCGATCGCAGCCGTCGTGCTCGGCGGGTTCTTCGTCGTCAAGTTCGTCATCCTCGACAAGAGCGAAGCACCGCCGCCGCCATCCACGATCGCGACGATCAAGCTGTCGATGACCAAAGGCGTGCGCGCCGACTTGTTCGTCGACGACAAAGAGATCGGCTGGGTCGCCGATGGGCTCGAGATCCCGGTCAGCGCGGGTCCGCGTCACGTCGCGCTCGTCGGGCCCAACGGCGTGAAGTGCGAGGAGCCGGTCAAGCTCGAGGCCGGCAAGACGACCACGCTGAAATGCGACATCCAGGCGGCGCCCGTCGGCAGCGACGCCGGCTCGGCGGCAGCGGCAGCCGGCAGCGACGCCGGCTCGGCGGCAACCACGCCGGCGGTCACGCCAACGCCCGCGATCGGCAGCAACGCCGGCTCGGCGGCCAGCGCGACGCCCGTTCCCGCCGCCACGGTCACCGGCAGTGCGGCGACCGTGCCGACCGTGCCGACCGTGCCGACCGTGCCGACCACCACGAGCGACGCGACGGTCGCGAAGCCGACGCCGACGCCGACCGTCAAGCCGACGCCGGCGATCACGAAGGTCGAGACGCCGAAGCCGGTCGCGACGCCGAGCGACAAAGGCTATCTGACGATCACGAGCAAGCCCTCGGCGAAGATCGCCGTCGATGGTGTCGATACCGGCATGTCGACGCCGATCAACGGCCACGCGCTCTCGCTCGCGCCGGGCAAGCACAAGATCACGTTCATCATGGGCGACGATCGCTACACGTTCCCCGTGACGGTCACCGGCGGGCAGACGCAAGCGATGAGCAAAGATCTCGAGTAGAGCGGCTACTTCTCGTGTTGCTCGAGCTCGCTGAGCTTCGACTCGAGCTCGGCGATGCGATCCGCGAGCGAGCGGACGTCTTTTTGAACGCCGGCCCACGGGTTGATCGAGTGCTGGATGCCTTCGATCGCGCCGCGGATCTTGCCGTCGACCTGGCGCTGCCAATCGTCGAGTCGATGCTTCGACTGATCGACCCACTCGCGCAGCACGGCGAGGCTGCGCTTCTTCGCGGCGGCTTCGTCTTCTTCGTGCGGCGCCGGCTCGTCGGCGTGATCGGCCGGCAGCTCGTCGTGTTCGCCGCGCTTGCCCGGCAGGATGCTCTGCACGCGACGCTGCGCTTCCGCGAACCACTGGCCGCCGCTCTGGATGATGTTTCGCATCGCGCCGAGCGGCAGGAAGCTGCGCTGCTTTTTCTCTTCTTCGAAGATGATCTGCGCGAGCGTGACGGTCGTCAGATCTTCTTTCGTCTTGTTATCGACGATTTTGACGTCGTCGCCCGCTCGGATCATTTCGCTGATCTGATCGAGGGTGACGTAGCGGCTGTGCTCCGTGTCGTAGAGCTTGCGGTTCGCGTACCGCTTGATGATCCGCGTTTCCGACATGGCTTCTCCGAGTGATTCCAACGTTATCACGCACCGCGCCAATGCCTCAACGTGTCACACTGATCGTGTGGGCCCCGACGGGATCATCGCCAAGATGCGGGCCATACGAGACGTTCGGATCCGAACGCTCGCGCTCGTCGAAGCGCTCAGCGAAGGCGAGCCCGATAGCTGGGCCCTTGCGCTCGCATCGATCATCGCACGCGCCCACAGCGTCGACGATGCCGATGCGATCGAGATGCTCGAGACGTTCACCCATGCGCTCGCCGACCCGGCGCTGGCGTACGCGACGCGCCAGCGGCTGTACGAAGCTGCGGTCGCGCGGAATCTGCCGGCGATCGCGCGGTTGTTCTTGGTCGCATCGCCGAAACATCAGCTGTCGCCGGCGCTCAGGAAGCAGCTCGGGCCGGAGCGAGCGCTCCGCCCGACCGATCGGCCGATGACGCTCGGCGAGCGCAAGGCCCTCGCGCGCACGCATCGCCGCGAGAAGCTCACGTTGCTCGTGCGCGATCCGCACCCGCAGGTCGTGACGATCGTGCTCGACAACCCGCACATCACCGAGCAAGACGTCGTGAAGATGGCGTCGGCCCGGCCCGGTGTTCCCGACTCGCTCGCGCTGATCGCGAGCCACCCGCGGTGGTCGGTGCGTCATGCGGTCAAGCGCGCGCTGGTGCTGAACCCGTCGACGCCGCTCGGCGACGCGATCCGCATCGCGACGACGCTGCGCTCGCCGGAGCTGGTCGAGCTCGCGGGCGATGCATCGCTGCCGGAGCCGCTGCGGCGCCACGCGACCGAGGTTCTCGCGAACCTGACGTCGCGGCCGCGCGCCTAGGCCGGCTCGTGTGGCCGGCCGAACACCGAGCTACGACTGAACTTTCTTCTTGCGGCGGACGACGACCTCTTCCCACTCGCCGTCGTCGGTAGCCGACGCTTCGCCTTCTTCGATCTGCGACGGCGCCTTGCCGGCGACCTGCTTGGCAGCGGCCTTCGGCTCGTCCTCTTCGACGTTCGAGGCTTTCTTGAAATTCTTGATGGAGCGACCGAGGGCGTCGCCAATACCCGGCAGCTTGTTGGCACCGAATACAACCAAAACGATCAACAGGATGACGATGAGCTCGCCCATTCCGGGCATGAAAGCCTCCTAGGTTTAGCGACTCTAGCACCGTTTGCCCGCCCCGCTGAAAAACAGCCTGAAAACTTCCCTAAGAAAGTTGGTCAACTCCGTCGGTGACCTCTATGTTCCCGTTCATGCGGCTGGTTGCCCTCGTGCTCGCGGCGAGCCTCGGAACCGCGTACGCCGATCCGCCTCCGGCGACCGGCTCCGCGACGCCGATCGAGCCGATCATCGAAGATGCGACGGTGCACGCCGGAGTGCAGGTTGCCCCGCCGATTCACGCCGCGGAGCCATCGCTGAATCAGGATCTCGACCAGCGGCGCAGCATTCGCGGCTGTAATCCGAGCGAGTCGTGCGGCAAGCCGAAAGAGGTCTTGCACGCGTTCGAGCTCGAGGCGTTTCCCAAGCCCGGTCAAAACCCGTGGCTCGACGAGCGCGCGGCGCCGAGCTCGCACCTCGAATCAACTCCGGCCAAGCGCGTCCGGCGGCCGAGCGAATTGCGGCCCGATCAGCCGTGGCTCGACAAGCTCGAGATGCCGGACTTGCCGGTCGTGTGGTCGCAGCGGCTCGTCGACTACTTGATGTTCTACAAAGACGATCCGCGCGGCCACTCGATCATGAAGAGCTGGCTCGAAGCACAGGGCCGCTATCGCGAGCTGATCGTCTCGCACCTGCGCGCGGCGCACCTGCCCGAGGACTTGCTCTACGACGCGATGATCGAGTCGTCGTACGACCCCGACGATACGTCGTACGCCGGCGCGCTCGGGCTGTGGCAGTTCATGCACGACAACGGGCACATCTACGGCCTGCGCATCGATCACTGGGTCGACGAGCGCAAGGATCCGCTGCGCTCGACGATCGCGATGATGGACTACTGGCAGGATCTGCACGAGCGCTTCGGCGACTGGCAGATCGCGCTCGCGGCGTTCAACGCCGGCTACGGCGCCGTGCTGCACTCGATCGCGCGCTACAACACGAACGATTTTTACAAGCTGTGCGACTACGAGAACGGGCTGCCGTGGGAGACGTGCCTGTACACGCCCAAGGTGATCGCCGCGGCGATCGTCGGCCACAACCGCGCCGCGTTCGGCTACGACGCGATCAAAGAATCGGCGCCGGAGACGTTCGAAGAAGTCAGCGTGCCGGCGTCGGTGTCGTTCGCGGTGATCGCGCGCGCGGCGAACGCGAACGAAGCCGACATCAAGCGGCTCAACCCGCAGCTCAAGAACGGCCGCACGCCGCCGGGCGAGATCGGCTACGCCGTACGCGTGCCGATCGGCGCGAAAGCCGACTTCGCGAAGAAGCTGGCCGATCTGCAATCGGACTGGAGCGGCTACGACGCGTACGTGCTCGCGCACGGCGAGCGGCTCGAGGACGTCGCGACGACGTTCGGGATGTCGCTGTCGCAGCTCAAGAAGCTCAACGGCGTCGATCACGAAGCCGATCTCGACGGCGGCACGCTGCTGGTCGTACCGCGCATTTCCGAAGCCGATCGCGCGAAGAACAAGGCGAAGGCGAAGGCCAAGCTGCTCGGCTCGGGCGTCGACGCGAAAGACGGCGAGCAACTGATCGTCGCGTTGCCCGACAAAGCCGCGGCGGTGCCGAATCGCACGCGCGTGTTCTATCGCGTCGTCGCAGGCGACGTTGTTGCCGGCGTCGCGAGCGCGCTCGCCGTCGATCCCGATGACCTCTTGACGTGGAACGGGCTCGACGATGCCGGCAAGCTGCATCCGAAGATGGTGCTGGTCGCGTGGGTCAAGCCCGGCTTCGACGCCGCCAAGCATCACGTGTCGCTGCTCGACGAGGCCGATCTCGTGATCGTCACGCGCGGCTCGCAAGAGCACCTCGATCTCGCCGAGCAACGCGCCGGCCGCGTGCGCACCAGCTACGTCGCGTCGGGCAAGGAAAAGCTCGCCGACGTCGCGAAGCGATTCGGCATGGGCTCGCACGATCTCGCGCGGATCAACCAAATCTCGTACGACACCACGCTCGAGCCCGGGCAGACGATCGTCGTCTACGAGGTCACCGATCCGTCGCGCAGCAAGCGCGCCGACGAACAGTTTCACAAGACGCCGCGCGCGCGTCGCGGCAAAGCGAAGACGCACGATGCCGACGCGGCGCCGGTCGCGCCGGCGACGGGTCCCGTCACCAAGCCCGAGTAGTCACGGCGCGACCCCCGATGCGGTGTTCGGCGCCGCCGGCTGCACGGAGCTCGGCGGCGTGACGACGGCGCCGTTCGCGGTCGCCACGCCCGGCGAGACGTAGTTCCCGTTGGCGTCGACACCGGGCGCGATGTAGTTCCCGCTGGCGTCGGTGTCGGGGATCGTCACGCCGGATGGCAATCCCGCGTTGGGATCGACATAGATGTTGCTGTTGACCCACGCGCCGTTGAGCCAGTAGCCGTGGCGCCAGTAGGCGTGACGCCAGTAACGGTGGTGATAGCCGTAGTGATACGGCTCGGGTGCGACGCATGCGGTGGTGAGCATGGCTGCGAGGACTGCGAGGATTGCGAGCTTCGACATGCGTTCACCGTGCGTCGGCATTCGTGAACATGCGTTGCGGCTGCGTTTGCTCCTGTTGCGCTTGCTCGAGCTCCACCCCGAGCCGAAGGTCGCCGACCGGCGGGTCGTCTTGCGGGATGAGCGTGTCGTCGGGCGCCGCGCCGGTATAGACGCCGCGGTCGACGTACTGATAGCCGTCGACGTCGATGACGTGGCCGGCCGGATAGCAGGGCTGTGCTTGCAGCGCCGGGCCGCATGCCGCGAGCCCGAGCATCGCGACCAGGACGAGCTTGATCTTCATGACCGCAACGTGCGGACGGTCGCGTGAAGATGTGTTGCGCGAGTGTTTAGAAGCTCGTCGTCACGAAAAGATCCGATTGAGCTCCGAGCCGGGCATGCCACCGGCGAGTCCTTCGAACGAGCCGGCCAGCATCTGCTTCGCCGCAGCGGTCATCGCCGCCCACGCCACGCGGGCGAGCGCACCGCCGATGCTGATCCGCCGCACGCCGAGATCGGCGAGCGCGCGGACGCTGGTCCCGGGCCGCATCATCACGACGTTGAGCGGCTTGGGCGCGACGGCGCGCACCATCGCCGCGATGTCGTCGGCGGCGCTGACGCCCGGAGCGAACAGACAATCGGCGCCGGCATCGGCGAACGCCACAAGCTTGTCGATCGCAGCGGTCACGGCCGCCGGATCGCCCAACAGTCCCTCGGTGCGCGCGACGAGGATCACGTTCGCATCGCGGCGATCGATCTCGGCGCGCGCCGCGCGGATCCGATCGACCGCGAGCTTCGTGTCGAACAGCGCGAACGGCGCGGCGATGTCGCGATCCTCGATCGACAAGCCGGCGATGCCGGTCTCGATCGCGGCGCCGACGTTGCGCGCGACACCGTCGGGCTCGCGCGCGAACCCCGATTCGAAGTCGGCGTTGATCGGCAGATCGACCGAGGCGCACAGCGTGTGGAGATGATCGAGCACCTGCGCGAGCGTCACGGCGTTGTCGGCCTGGCCCCGGCTCCACGCGAACCCCGCGCTCGTCGTCGCGAGTGCGGCGAACCCGAGGTGTTGCAGCATGCGCGCGCTGCCGACGTCCCACGGATTCGGGATCACGAAGCAGCCGCTGTCATGCAGCTGGCGAAATCGCGCGCGCTTGTCGGTCACCATCAGAATTCGAATCCCGCGTTGAGCGCGATGCTGCGCTGCAGCGCCGCGGTGTCCTTGGTGTTGCACACCGCGACCGTCGTCATCGGCTGGCACGAGCTCGTCGCGCCGGGCTGATCGTCGACCGAGTTGCCCGGCAGCACGAGCGCGCCTTCGAGCGTGAGCTCGACGACGTCGAACTTCGCCTTCGCGCCGAGGAAGATCTTGTTGCGAAAGATGTTCGACTCGTCGAGGAACGTGAAGTTCGTCATGATCGCGCTCGGCGTCTGCAGCGGATCGGTGTTCGGCGTCGGATCGATGACCTCCGAGCGCGGCACGATCAGCAAGAAGTCCCAGCCGACGTACGGATCGAGGCTCCACGTGCCGCCGATGCCGATGTGCTTGCTCGCCGAGACGTCGATCGACGCGACGGTGAGATCGAGCTGGCGCTGATCGATCAGGCGCGAGACCGAGCCGCGCACGGCCAAGCTCGGCAGCGGCAGGTCGTCGTAACCCTCGTGCAGCGCGATCTTCGCGTACAGCTGCACGGCCCACGCTTGCGAATCGAGCAAGTGGATCGCGCCGGCGCCGACCTCGAACGACGGCAGCGGGAACCACAGCCCCTTGCGCACGAAGAAGCCGACGGTCGACATCGACGACGGCACCGGTCCCTCGAGGGCCCGCCAGTATGCGGCGCTCTGATCGATCGACGTGTTCGAATAATCGACGCTGAGCTGGAAGCCATCGATGCCGACGGTATCGGCGGGCGTCAGCAAGTGCGGCGCGAGCACGACGCCGAGCTGCGAAGCGAGCGAACGGAACGCGACCGAATCGCCGACGTAGGTGCCGCCGGGCGTCATCGTGCCGAGCTTCGACAGCACGAGGTCGTTCGAATCGGCGCTGGCCGTGCTCGCGCACAACAGCATCGCCAGACCCAGGCCGCGTCGCATCGCGGAAGCAGCGTAACACGGGCGACGTGATACACAGCGGCATGGCCGAGTACCGCACGATCGCCGTCGACGATTCAGGTCCGGTCGCGCGCATCACGCTGAACCAGCCCGACAAACGCAACCCGATCAGTCCCGCGATGTGCGGCGAGCTCGTCGCGGCGCTGCACGCGACGCGTGGCAACGTCGTCGTGCTGACCGGGGCGGGCAAAGTCTTCTCCGCCGGCGGCGATCTCGCCGGCATGCAGGCGGCGAGCGAGCATCCGCCGGCGACGCTCGTCGACTTGCTCGTCGCGATGCACGAGCTGGGCAAGCCGATCATCGCGATGGTCAACGGCCCGGCGCTGGCCGGCGGCTTGGGCCTCATGGTCGCGTGCGATCTCGTGGTGGCTTCCGACACCGCGACCTTCGGCACGACGGAGATCGCGGTCGGCTTGTGGCCGATGATGATCACGGCGGAGCTCACGCGCTCGGTCGGCCGCAAGCGCGTGCTCGAGATGATGTTGACCGGCGCGAAGCTGTCGGCCGCCGACGCGCTCGCGTGCGGCTTGGTCACGCGCGTCGTGCCGCACGATCAGCTCGAAGCCGCGACGCTGGCGCTCGCGACCGAGCTCGCGGCGAAGAGCCCGATCGTGATGCAGCTCGGCTTACGCGCGTTCTATCGTTCGCAAGACATGGAGCTCGAGCCGCAGCTGCGGTTTCTCCAAGGCGAGCTCGGTCGCGTGCTCGCGACCGACGACGCCAAGGAAGGCATCGCCGCGTTCTTGGCCAAGCGCGCGCCGAGCTGGAGCGGCAAATGATCGTGCGCATCGATCACGTTCAGCTCGCGATCCCGCCGGGCGGCGAGGACCTCGCGCGCGCGTTCTACATCGCTGTGCTCGGCTTGCACGAGGTGCCCAAACCCGAGGCGATGCGCGCACGCGGCGGCATGTGGTTCGCCGAAGGCATCCACCTCGGCATCGAGCCCGACATGCGGCCATCGGCGAAGATGCACCCGGCGCTCGTGGTCGACGATCTCGCGGCGCTCGAGGCGACGCTCGCGGCTGCCGGCTGCGAATTCATCGAAGCGCACGATCAACCCGGTGTACGACGCGGTCACACGCGCGATCCGTTCGGCAATCGCATCGAGCTCGTCGCCGGGATGTAGGCGTACCGCCGGGTTTCGAGCGCCGGAACGTCGGCGTACCGGCGGCAACGCGAAATCGGCACGTTACGCTCGGCATCGCGGTTGCTCTATCAGCCGGCATGAAGAAACTCGTCGTGCTCCTGCTGTCGTCGTCGTCGCTGGTCGCGTGCATGCGCAAAGACACCTCGGATAGCCCCGATTCGGCCGCCGCCGCCGCGGACTCGCAAGAAGCGGTCGGCGACGAAGCCGACATCATGACGGCATCGGTCGACGCATCGGGCACGGTCACCGCGAGCGTCGACGCGGCGTCGGCGGCATCGACGATCGCCGCGAACCTCGCCGCGAAGTGGACCGGCGCGTGCGCCGTCGCGACCGCGAGCGGCGCGAACGTGACCGTCACGTACAACGATTGCACCGGGCCATACGGCCTCGTGCATGTCACCGGCGAGCTCGATCTGACGATCAGCATCAACGCGCAAGGCGCGCTCGCCGTCCACGCGACCGCGAACGATCTCGAGGTCAACGCCGCGACGCTCGACTTCACCGCCGACGGCACGCTCTCGGAGAGCGGCACGATGAAGACGCTCAGCGTGACCGCGAACGGCACGGGCACCGGCCCGCGCGGCAACGCGATCGATCACAACGGCGCGTACACGGTGACGTGGGATCCGACCTCGGCCTGCCGCTCGATCTCGGGCTCGTGGTCGACGGACTTGACCAGCCCGGTCGCGACGGCGGAGCGCGCGAACACGGTCGACCTCATGCGCTGCGGCGCGGCGTGCCCGACTGGCACGATGGCGCACAAGTTCCTCGGCGGCTCGACGCTGAGCGTCACGTTCGACGGCACTGCCACGGCGGCGTGGTCGAGCTCGCTGAACCTGAGCGGCACGATCGCGCTCGACTGCACGCCGTAAGCTTACGGATGGCGTCCGTCGAAGGCCGCTTCGAGCAGCGCTCGCAATGGCGCGCGCTCGAGCGGCCTCGGGTTTTGATACGGCGTCGCGAGCGTGAGGTCGACGATCGCGTCGAGGCCGCCGTGCGGGACGCCGAGCTCGGCGAGCGAGCCGGGCGCGCCGAGCGCTGCGCGCAACTCGAACAGCGCGCCGGCCGGATCGGTCGTGTCGAGCGCGCGGCCGAGCGCGGCCATCGCGCGCGGGACTGAAGCCGCGTTGTAGGCGAGCGCGTAGGGCAACACGATCGCGTGGGTCTCGGCGTGCGGCAGATCGAACGCGCCGCCGAGCGCGTGGCAGAGCTTGTGATGCAGCGCCATCGAGACCGCCGCCAGGCACGTGCCGGCGAGCCACGCACCGGCGACGGCAGCTTCGCGCGACTCGGCGTCGTGCAGGCGCGGCGCCGCGGCCGCGAGCGAACGTACGGCCGATTCGGCGAGCGCGTCGATCGCCGGGTTGCCGTCGGCGGCATACAACGCCTCGACCGCGTGTGCGATCGCGTTGATCGCGCTCGGCCCGGCGATCTTGATCGGCAGCTGTGCGTAGAGCTCGGGGTCGTAGATCACCACGCGCGGCTGCACGCGAGCGTCGCGCGCGGTGCGCTTGACGCCGGCTTCGGTGAGCCCGTAGACCGGCGTCGCCTCGGAGCCCGAGTATGTGGTCGGCATCGCGATGATCGGGTGGCCGGTCGCGACCGCGAGCGCCTTGGCAAGGCCGATCGCCGAGCCGCCACCGTACGCGACGTAACCGTCGCAATCGAGCTTCGTCGCGTGTGCGCGTGCGGTCTCGGCGATCGCGACCGGCACGTGCACGACCGCGTGCGGATAGGTCGTCGCGCCGGCGATCGCGGTGGCGAGCTCGCCCGCTGCGGATGCCTGGCCCGGCGACGAGATCACGAGCGCGCGCGCGATGCCGAGCTTGCCGACCTCGCTCGCGAGCTGTGCGCGCGAGCCGGCGCCGAACACGACGCGTGCCTGCGACGCGGTGTAGACGAACTTCACGCGCCGAGCTCCTCGAGCAGCACGCGCGCATGTGCGATCTCGGGATCGCTCACGGCGTGGCCTTCGCCGCGGTAAAATTGCGTGGTCACGCGCGCGCCGAGCCGCGCGAACGCGTCGGCGGTCTCGCGCATGCGGCCGACCGGCACCCACGGATCGACCACGCTGCCGGCAACCAGCGCCCGCAGATCGCGCAGCTCGTCGCCGCTGCGCCACGTGATGCCGGGTGGGCCGATCAAGCCGCCGGTGAATGCGATCAGCGCGGTCGTGCGACCGCGGTTGCGATACACGTGCTCGCAGGCGAGGCATGCGCCCTGCGAGAACCCGATCACGACGTGCGGCGTCGCGAGCTCGTCGGCGAGCAATGCGATTCGCTCGAGCGCATAGCCGAGCCTCGGCTCGTTGTCGGCGATCGGCGCCATGAACCCGGCGGGATACCAGCTGCGATCGGCCGCGGCCGGCGCGACGTACGCGACGCCCGGTAGCGCGATCCGCCGCACCACCGCTTCGTCCATCGTCGCCGGATCTTGATCGCGGCCGTGCAAGAGCAGCGCGATCACGCGCGCGTGCTCGATCGGCGCGCCGGCGTAGACGACCGGCGATGCGAGGTGCGGATTCTCGGCGAGCACGTCAGTAGTGCAGCGGCTCGAGGTACGCCAAGATCTCGGCGCGCTTGCCGGCGAAGATCGGCGGGACCTGGAACGATTTGCCCATCGCTTCGTAGGGCTCGTCGATCAGCATGCCTTCGGGCTTGCTCACCGTCGCCTCGAACATCGCGCCGGCCGGCGTGCGCACGTAGATCGATTCGAAGTAGCCGCGGTCCTTGCGCTCGGACGTGTCGGTGAGCCCGATGCCTTCGAGGTGAAACTTCACCTTGTCCTGCACGTCGCGGTTCGCGACCTGGAACGCGCAGTGATGCACGATGCCTTCGCCGTAGAGCCACGACGCGGGCGCGAGATCCGGCTCGCGCAAGAGGTCGACGATCGCGCCCGTGCCACCTTTGCCGACGTGATATCGCGTGTACGCGCCGTCGCTGCCGACGCGCGTGCCGTTCCAACCGAGTGCCATGAACTCCTCGGATGACTCGGTGTCGCGCACGCTCACGGTGATGCCGTGCGTGCCGCGGATCGCCAGCTCGGCCGGGACCTCGCCGTTCGAATATGGCTTGCGCGCATCGTCGGCGATGCCCGCGAGCTCGTAATCGATCCCGCACGGGTGGTGAAAGCCGATCACCGGCTCGCCGAACCGCTCGCTGTGCGTGATCGCGAGCCCGTGCTTGGTCAGCCGATCGGCCCAGAAGCCAACCGCCGACACCGGGATCGACAGCGCGAGCGTCCGCGTCTGGCCGGTGCCGCGTCGCGCCTTGCGGCCCGACTGGCGCATCGGGAAGCACGTGACGAGCGTGCTCTCTTCGCCCAGATCGTTGCCGTAATAGAGGTGATAGACCGGCACGTCGCCGTCGTACAGCGCGGTCTTCTTCACGCTCTTGAGCGACAGCACCTTGGTGTGGAAGTCGTAGTCTTCTTGAGCCGTTCCGACGCACAACGTGATGTGGTGATGCCGCTGGATCGTCATGCGCCGAGCGTGCGCTCGTCGGAGGTGCGTTAGTAGTCGAAATTTCGCGAACCCAGTGTTCGGATTTTGCGAACAGTCACGCGCACCCGCGCGTTGTGTCCGCGTGAAAGCGGCGCTGCTCGTCGTGCTGGTCGCATGCTCGCCGGCGCCGGCGCGACCGTCGAAGGTCGTCAAGAACGAGCCGACCGCGCCGCACTACGCGCACCCGGTCCGCGTCGATCACCCGCTGATGACGCGTTACCACGCGTTCGCGCCATCGCCGCCAGAAGACCACAGCGGCGGCAACTACGAGTCGCACAACACGGCCAAGCCGCTCGCGAGCTACAACGACGCCGCGTCGCTCGGCACCAAGCTCGTCGTGCTCGCGCTCGCCGGTCAGCCGCGCGCATTCGGCCACTTCGACGGATTTCGCGTGATCGTCGCGAACGCGAGCGCCGCACCGATCGTGTTCCCGGCGACCGACTCGGCACTCGCGATGGTGAGCGAAGCGATCGATCCATCCGGCGCGTGGAAGCCGATCGAGCAGCTGCCGAATAGCTGGTGCGGCAACAGCTATCACCGGATGGCGCTCCCGCCGGGCAAATTGTGGGAGCTCGTCGCGCCGCACTACGACGGCGACTTCGCGACGAAGCTGCGGCTTCGCATCGATTCGGCAACCGGCTCGACGTACTCGAACGAATGGTACGGCCGCATCGATCTCGCGCAACTCGAGCCGCCGCCGAAGGACCAGAGCTACGATCCCGACAACGTGTTTCCCGACGACGAGTAAGCTGCGCGGCGGATGACGCCGGCACAGCCCGGCATGTACGTCGGCGGCACCGACCAGCAGGCGAGCGCGGCGAGCTCGTCGAGCCGTGGACGAGCATCGCGACGACCGTGCCCAGCGGACGACGATTCGGTTTCGCTGCGACCCTCAGGCGTTCACGGCAACGATCAACGCGGCGCGCGCGATCCAGCGCGGCCCCGGCAAAGTGTTTGCGTATCGCTATCACGCGACGCAGATCAAGACGGCGTGGCATGCGCGGCACGCGCTCGCATACGTGCTCAACAATTGGCGCCGCCATCGCGAAGACTCGCGCAGCACGCAAACGCTCGCTGCGAAGCTCGATCCGTACGCGTCGGGCATGGCATTCGGTGGCTGGGCGCAGCGCGTGCGGTTTCGCGCGCCGACCGGCTACGAGCCGCTGCCGGTGGCATCGCCGCGCACGCAGTTGCTCGTGGTCGACTGGCAGCGGTTCGGCCGCATCGACTTGTACGAGCTGCCGGCGTCGGAAATATTCGTCGAACCGCGCGCGACCCGGTGCTATGACGCGCGCGTGAAATCGAGCGCGCTCCTGATCGTGGCGATGGCCGCATGCGCGAAGCAGCACGGCGACACCGGTGGCATGGACGCGGGAACGATCGGCGACGGGTCGATCGACAGCGGAACCGGTAGCGGTAGCGGTAGCGGATCCGGAAGCGGAATCGGTAGCGGTAGCGGTAGCGGGAGCGGATCCGGAAGCGGAAGCGGAATCGGCAGCGGATCCGGTAGCGGCAGCGGATCCGGAATCGGCAGCGGCGTGATCACCGGCGGTCCCTGCGCAAGCGGCTCTCCCGGCGCAACCGCCATCCGCATCACGTGGATCGACGGCAACGGCGAGGCCTACGTCCAATACGACGTCGACGGCACGCCATCTCACTCCGCAACCGTCGGCGCCTACGGCTACGAGATCGGCTTCGAGCCGACATACACCGACCAGTTCCTCGGCGCCGGCGGCGTCGCGCTCGACGACGACGACTTCATCGACATGCAGCTCTCGACCGTCGGCATCAGCTCGATCAGCTCCGCGACGCTCTCGATGCTCGGCCGCAGCTTCGACGTCGACACCAACGGCAGCTTCAACTGGCAGACGCTGCAAGACACCGGCACGACCGATACCGACTTCGTCTCGAACGTCCCGCCGTACGTCTGGTACTCGGCCGACATCACATCGGCGGTCGATGCCGGCGACGCGAATCTGCTGATCCGCATCAAAGCCGGGCCATCCTCCGACAGCCTCGTGATCAACCAGCTCGAGCTCTGCCTCGTCGCCGACTAATCGCGGCGATACATCGTCATCACGCACGCGCCGCCCAACCCGAGGTTGTGCTGCAGCGCGATCTTTGCGCCCTCGACCTGGCGTTGCTCGGCTTGGCCGCGCAGGTGCCACACGAGCTCGGTGCACTGCGCGAGGCCGGTCGCGCCGAGCGGATGGCCCTTCGACAGCAGGCCGCCCGACGGGTTCGTGACGTACTCGCCCCCGTACGTGTTGTTGCCGTCCCAGATGAACTTCTCGGCTTCGCCTTCCTTGCACAAGCCGAGCGCTTCGTACGTGAGCAGCTCGTTCGCGGTGAAGCAATCGTGGAGCTCGACCACGTCGACGTCGTCGGGGCCGATGCCGGTCTGCTCGTAGAGCTTCTTCGCCGCGGATTTCGCCATGTCGTAGCCGACCATCTTGATCATCGAGTGCTCTTCGAAGCTCGATGGGAAGTCGGTCGTCATGACTTGGCCGGCGATGTAGACCGGGTTCGAGATCGCGTGCTTCTTCGCGAACTCGTCGCTGCACAGCACGGCGGCGGCGGCGCCGCAGGTCGGCGGGCAGCACTGGTAGCGCGTCAGCGGATCGAAGACTTCGGGCGACGCCATGATCTCGTCGAGCGAGTACGTCTCTTTGAACAGCGCGTACGGGTTCTTCGACGCGTGCTTGCGCGCCTTCTCGGCGATCTTGCCGAACGTCTCCTTCTTCGTGCCGTATTTCCAGCGGTACTCGCGGCCCGCGCCGCCGAACATCTGCGCGGCGGGAGGCGCGCTGTTGAAGCCCTGCTCTTCGTTCATCACGTTGACGAACTTGTCGAGCGGGTTCGCGCGATCGTCCCACTTCGCCTTGAGCGCGCCGGCTTCCATCTGCTCGAACCCGACGACGAGCACGCACTCGGCGATGCCGCCGCCGACCGCCTGCGCGCCGAGCATCAGCGCCGAGCTACCGGTCGAGCAGTTGTTGTTGACGTTGAACACCGGGATGCCGGTGAGGCCGAGCTGGTAGATCGCGCGCTGGCCGCACGTCGAGTCGCCGTAGACGTAGCCGGCGTACGCCTGCTGCACTTCGTTGTACGGAACCTTCGCGTCGGCGAGCGCGGCGGTGCCGGCCTTCGTCGCCATCACGTAGTACTCCTCGCTCTTGCCGGGCTTCTGGAATGGAACCATTCCGACGCCGATGACGTTTACCTTGCGTGGCATTTAGATCACTCCTTTGAGGAAGCCCAGGCGATGCGCGACGGAGACATCCCCGTCGACGCGCAGCTGGCCGTGTTGATAGAGGCTCTTGACGTTTCCGGCCGCGAGCGCCGGCAAATCTGCATCTTTGATCGTGAGCGTCGCGGTGGTCGTGACACCGCCCGCGGCGTGAAGCGTGTGCTCCGCCGGTGGATCGGTGACCTTGAAGTGGATCGTCGCGCGAATCTCGCTCGCGAGGTTCTTGTTGTCGGTGAGCCGCTTGTCGATCGCGGCGAAGAACGCCGGCGCGTGTGCGGGACCCGCGGCGGCGTTCGCCGGAGCCGGTGCCGCCGATGCCGCCGCCTTCGCAGCCGGCGCGGCACCGCCGCGACGCGCCATCACCACCTCGATCGCCTTGCTCGGATCGATCTTGAACAGCGCCTGCAGCTTCTGCGACGCCATCACGTTGCCGCTGATCTTGAGCTTGCCGGTCGTGAACAGCTTCATCGGATCGGCTTTGCCCTGCGTCAGATCCAAGAAGTCGCTCTCGGCAAGCTCGAGCGTGCACTCGGCGCCGGCTTCTCCTTGCGAGACGCCCCCGGCACCGTTCTTGAGATCGAGGATGTAGCGCTTGTCGCCGACCTTGAAGCCGTAGACCACGCCGACCTTCGCCGCGATCTCCGGGTTCTGCTTGAGCACCTCGGCGAACACCTCGAACGCGTCCTCGACCGTCGGCGTGTACGCGGCGGCGGTCGGCGGCACGGCCGCGCCGGCTGCCGCGCCACCCGTGCGCCGCTTGGTCTCGGCCATCACCATCTCCGGCGTCAGCTTCTTCAAGAAGCCGAGCTTCTGCGACGCCATCACGTCGCCGGCGATCTTGAGCTTGCCGGTCGAGAACAGCTTCATCGCGTCGGCTTGACCGGTCGCCATCGCCATGAAGTCGGCGTCGCTCATCTCGAGCGTGCACGCAGGCTTGCCGACCGCGCCTTCACTCACGGTGCCCGGCGGCGTCGACAGATCGATCGTCCACGCGCTCTCCGGCGCGCTCAGCTTGAACAGGAACGTCGTCTTGACCTTCTCGGCGGTCGCCGGATTGCCACCGACGAACGTGCCGATCGCGCGGAAGATATCGCCGCTGTTCGGCACCGCTGCCGACGCGGCCGGAGCTGTCGCCGCGACTTTCGCCTTCGGCTTCGGCAATTCTTTCCAGAATTCGATCGCCGCGTTCGAGATGCAGACTTCGCCTTTTTCTTTATCGGTGCAGCGGAAGATGACCTTGTCGCCGTCCTTCCACATCTCGGTGATGATCGTTTCGCCCGGCAACACCGTCGACGCGAACCGCACGCGGATGCTCTTCACGTAGCGCGGGTCTTGCTCGGGCGCGAACGCGTTGACGACCGCGCGCGTCGCGAAGCCGAACGTCGCGAGGCCGTGCAAGATCGGCTTGGCGAACCCGAAGTTCTTCGCGAAGCTGGGATCGGCATGTAACGGATTCCAGTCGCCGCTCAAGCGATAGAGCAGCGCCTGGTTGTCATCGGTCTTCTGCTCGAACGTCTTGTCGGGCTTGCGATCGGGCGGAACGTTGACCTCGGCCGAAGGCCCGCGATCGCCGCCCCAACCACCGGCGCCGCGCACGAACGTGGTGACCTCGTTCTTGATCAGCTCGTCGCCGTTCTCGTCGTAGGTCACGAACTCGGTTCCGACGACGGCGCCCTTGCCCTTGTCGTAGATGGTCTTGACCGTGCCCTTCGTCGTCAGCTTTGCGTGCGTCGGCAGCGGCCGCTTGAGCTCGGTGTACTGCTCGCCGTGCAAGATGCGGTCGAAGCCGAAGTTGAGGCCCGGCGCCTGCACGCCACTGCGCGCCATCGAGAACACCATGTTGATCGCCGGGATCACGCCGAAGCTCGGCAGGACCTTCATGCCCTTGCCGCTCATCTCGTAGACCAGCGCGAGATCGGCCTCGTTCGACGGATCCTTCGCGGCGCCGACGCCGAGCGCGTAGAGCGCGACGTCGCGCTCGTCATACGTCGAGGTCTGCTCGGGATACTTGTAGCCGAGCGCGGCATCGACATCGATGAACTGGTTGCCGCCCTTGCTCGGGCCGGCCTCGACGTTCGCCATGATCGGGCCCATCGACTCGGCGACCGATGCCGGATGCTCGGTCTTGGCGTCGAACGACGTGATCGCCTTCCAGCTCGAGTCGACATCCTCGGGCGTGACGTTGCGGCCGAGCCGGAACATCTTGCCGGCGGCGCGCTCCCAGCGCAGCTTCGCGTAGAACCCGCCGCCGACCTCGTAGAGGCCGCCGGTGTCTTCCGTCGCGTCGTGCGCGAGCTTCGCGACGAGCGCCGAGACGTACTCGGGCTTGAGCGCTTCGAGCAATTCTTTCGGCAGCACCGTCTCGGTCATGCGCGAGCCGGCGATCGGCGCGATCGTGTTCGCGAGCACGTTGCGCTTCTTGCCTTCGGCGGCGAGCGTCTGCGTGAAGCCGTGGATGCCCAGCTTGGCCATCGAATAATTGGCCTGGCCGAAGTTGCCGTAGATGCCGGCCGCCGACGACGTGTTGATGATGCGGCCGTAGCCGGCGTCGCGCATGTACGGCCACGCGGCGTGCGTGACCTTGAACGTGCCCAAGACGTGGACCTTGTAAACCAAGTCCCAATCGGCCTGCGTCATCTTCGCGAACGAGACGTCGCGCAAGATCCCGGCGTTGTTGACGACGATGTCGATCTTGCCCCACGTGTCGATCGCGGTCTTGACGATCTGATCGCCGTCCTCGACGGAGTTGTAGTTGGCGACGGCTTCGCCGCCTTTTTCTTTGATCTCCGCGACGACCTTGTCGGCCGCGCCGGCGGATTTGCCTTCGCCGGTGAAGCTACCGCCGAGATCGTTGACGACGACTTTCGCGCCGCGCGATGCGAGCAACAACGCGTGCGAGCGGCCGAGGCCGCCGCCGGCGCCGGTCACGATCGCGACTTTTCCATCGAATCTCAAATCACTCATGTCTTCTCCTCGTTCGCGGCGCGGCAAAGTCGCCCGCGCCAAATCGCTCACTTGGTCGATTTTTTCCCGCGCTTGGTTGTGGCGGCTGCGAGCACCGCCGGAAACAGGCCCTTGAAATCGTCGATCAGACCGCGCAGGCGATGCGCGTCGTCCTTGTGCAGCACCGCGGTCATCGCGGCGCCGATCATGAATTGCAGCGTGAAGTCGAGCGCGCGCTCGAGCCCGGGATGGCCGGCCACCTCGCCGCCGAACAGTGCGCGAGCTTGCGCGATGATGCGATCGCGCAGCGCGCGCTCGGCCGCGACGAGCACCGTCCGCAATTCGGCATCGGTGCGCGCCGCCGTGCGCAGCTCCATCGCGACCTGAAAGAACGTGCCCGAGAAGCATTGCCACAGCAGCTCGAGCACGGCGTCGGTGCGGGATTGGCCGGCGCGCTCGTCGGGCAAGCCGGCCGCGAGCACCTTGAGCTCGCGGGCGCGCATCTCGGCGAGGTGATCGACCGCGGCGACCAGGAGCTCGGTCTTCGACGGAAAATGGTGCAACAGCGCGCCGCGCGACGCGTTGGCGCGGCGCTGCACTTCGAGCGTGGTCGTGCGTGCGAAGCCGACCTCGATCAGACTCTCGACCGCGGCATCGAGCAGCGCGCGGCGCGTTTCGTCGCGGCGCTGCGCTTGCGTTCGTGGCGGTCGCAGCGCTTTGGCGAGCTCAGCCATCCGCGGATCATGTACCGCCCAAGAAACAGTCAGTCAAGACTGTTTGTTACTCCCGCGCGCAACCTCGCGGGAACAAGCCGTGTCGACTACAGTGCGCCCGTGTTGCTCTGGATCCTCCTTGGCCTGCTCGGTGGCGCCGGCGTCGTGTTGCTCGGCTTGCTGCTGTTTTTCGGGCTGCGGTGGCTGTTTCGCGGGCTGCGCTCGCTCGCGCAGTTCGGCATGGTCGATCTGCGCGTCGGCTGGCGCTACCTCTACAGCGGCCGGCGCGACCGCATCATGTTGTACGCCGCGGCGATCTCCGCCGGCATCGGCATCATCGGCCTGATCTTGATGATCACGGGAGTCGGCGGGGCGGTCGGCGTGAGCGCGCTGCTCCTCGGCTTGATCTCGACGGCGGTCTGCGCGCTGCTCGCCGTGTTCACCGTGTTCACCAGCGTATCGGTGCTCGGCGTCGCGTTCGGCGTGGCCGCGCTGACGATCGTGCTCGCCGTGACGACCGGCTTCCAGCAGCAGTTCGAAGACAAAGTGCTCGGCGTCAACGCGCACGTGATCATCCTCAAGTCGCAGACCACGTTCGCCGAGTACCGCGACGTGATGGACAAGGCGAAGAAGATCGATCCCGACGTCCTCGCGGTGCAGCCGTTCAACTTCACCGAGATGTTGGTGACGCGCGGCACCGGCGAGCTCGCGGGCGTCGCGATCAAGGGCGTCGATCCGAAGCTCGTACGCAGCGTGCTCGATCTCGACAGCCACATGATCGAAGGCTCGATCGACGCGCTCGGGGCCCCGACGGCACCCGGCCAACCGCCGCCGATCATCATGGGCCAAGTGCTCGCCGCCAAGCTCAAGGCGAAGCTCGGCAGCGATGTGACCGTCGTGGTGCCGCAGCTGAACATGGACTGGGACAACGCGAGCACGCGCTCGACCGCGCCGCACAGCCGCAAGTTCCGCGTGGCCGGCATCTTCTACAGCGGCTTCGACGAGTACGACCGCCGCCTGATGTACGTCTCGCTCAAGGATTCGCAGGATCTCGTCGGACGCGGCGACCAGGTCATGGGCGTCGAGATGAAGATCAAGAACATCGATCGCGCGAAGGAGATCGCGGAGCACCTCGAAGAAGCGCTCGGCGGCGCGCCGTACACCGTCGAGGATTGGTATCAGCTCAACGACAACCTGTTCACCGCGCTCAAGCTCCAGAAGCTCGCGCTCGTCATCATCCTCACGCTCATCATCATCGTCGCGACGGTGAACATGGTTTCGGCGCTGACGATGATGGTCACCGACAAGACCCGCGAGATCGCGATCATGAAATCGATGGGCTCGACGTCGGGTGCGGTCGCGCGCATTTTCTTGGTGCTGGGCCTCGCGATCGGCGGCGTCGGTACATTCGTCGGCCTCGCGATCGGCCTGGTGACGTGCTTCGTCGTCAACCGCTACGGCTATCACCTGGATCCGAAGGTCTATCTGATCGACAAGCTGCCGATCTCGGTCGTTCCTCTCGAAGTTGTGGTCGTAGTCGGCATCACGCTTTTCATCAGCTTGGTCGCAACGCTATTTCCATCGCAGAGCGCGGCGTCGCTGACACCGGTCGAAGGCCTGCGGTACGACTGACTCTGATATCGTGCTGGCGTGAGTGCCGGCGCGACATTCGGCCCCTACCGCGTGGTGCGCCAGATCGGCGCCGGCGGGATGGGCGCGGTGTACCTCGGCGAGCACACGCTGATCGGACGGCACGCCGCGATCAAAGTGCTGCTCCCCGAGCTGTCGGCGCAGCGCAAGAACGTCGATCGGTTCTTCCACGAAGCGCGCGCGACGTCGATCGTGTCGGACCCGGGCATCGTCCAGATCTACGACTTCGGCTTCACCGCCGAGCAGATCGCGTTCATCGTGATGGAGTTCCTCGACGGCGAATCGGTCGCCGCGCGGCTGCATCGGCTCGTCACGCTGACGCCCGCCGAGGCGCTGCGCATCACACGGCAGGTCGCCAGCTCGCTCGCGGCCGCGCACGCCGCCGGCATCGTTCACCGCGATCTCAAGCCCGACAACTTGTTCCTCGTCCGCGATCCGGAAGCCCCGGGCGGCGAGCGCGCCAAGATCCTCGACTTCGGCATCGCGAAGCTCGGCGACGACGATCCGGCGAATCGCGGGATCACGAAGACCGGCCAGGTGATCGGCACGCCGGTGTTCATGTCGCCCGAGCAAGCCGCCGGGCACACCGTCGATTTTCGCGCCGACATCTACTCGCTCGGCTGCGTGCTGTTCCAGATGCTGACCGGCCGGCCCGTGTTCGATCTGCCGAGCATGTACGCGATCATCTCGGCGCACTTGCGCGACGAGCCGCCCTTGGTCACGCAGATCGCGCCGCATCTGCCGCCCGAGCTCGATCCGATCATCGCGCGCTGCCTCGCGAAGCGGCCGAGCGATCGCTTCGGCTCGATGTCCGAGCTCCAGGCCGCCTGTGATGCGCTCCTCGCGAGCGCGGTCCCCACGCTGCAGCGCGCGCACACGGCGCAGCCGAAGCCATCGTTCGCGCACACGACGCTCGGCAGCTCGACGGGCCAGTCGCTGGCGCGTGCACGGTCGTTCGCATCGCCGCGCCGGCGCATCGTGTGGTGGCTCGCGGGCGGCGCGCTCGCGATCGGCGCCGGTGTCGGGCTCGCGGTCATCACCGCGTCGGGCGGCCCGCACATCATCGAGCCGGCGCAAGCCGCGCGGAGCGTGACGATGCCGGTACAACCTCCGCCAACGCTGCCGCCGGCGCCGCCGCCGATCGCGGCACCAACGCCTGCGATCGATGCCGGGGTCGCGACGCCGGCCGTCGCGCCGAAACCAACTGCACCACATCGCGCGACTGTGAAACCCAAACCCTCGTCGAGTGACTTGTATGAGGATCGCGGCGGCGGCTAGCGTCATCGCGCTCGTGTCGATGTTCGCCGCGCCGGTGCGCGCGCAGAACGCGGATGCCGAGGCGCAGTTCGACGACGGTCGCAAGCTGATGAAGCAGGGCGACTTCGTCGCGGCGTGCAAGCGCTTCGACGCGAGCGAGAAGCTCGAGGCGGCGGTCGGCACCGAGCTCAACCTCGGCAAGTGCTACGAAGAGCTCGGCCGAACGGCGAGCGCGTGGGGAGCGTACAAGCGCGCGCTCGCGACGGCGAAGCGCGTCCACGATCACCCGCGCGCGGCAGAAGCGAAACAGCACGTCGACGCGCTCGCGCCGAAGCTGGTCCACCTCGAGATCGACGTGGCCGACGATCGCAAAGTGCCGGGGCTCGAGATCACGCGCAATGGCAAGCTGCTCGACGAGGCGCTGTGGAATCAGAGCGAGCCGGTCGATCCCGACAGCTACGAGATCGGCGCGGCTGCCGATGGCTATGCGCCGTGGACGAAGACGATCGACGTGGCCGCGAAGGACGAGCACGTGCGCGTGCCGATGCTCGACAAGCAAGCGACCGCGCGCGACGGCGCTGCTGCGACGACGACGGCACCGCCGGTCACGCAGCGCCCACCGCCGACGCACGTCGAAACGCACGTGCGCAAAGCACCGATCGTGCTCGCGATCGCGGGCGTCGTCGCGCTCGGCGCCGGTGCCGGGTTGGGGATCGCTTCGACATCGGCGACCAACAGCGCGAATTTGGTCTGTCCGGGTCCGACGTGCGACGACGCGAACGCGGTGAGCCAAAGCAAGCAGGCGCATGCCGAAGCGCTCGTTGCCGATCTCGCGTTCGGTGTCGGTGGTGCCGCGCTCGCGACCGCCGCGATCTGGTGGCTCGTCGGCGGCGTCACGGCGACCGAGCGCGTGTCGATCGTTCCGACGCTCGGCGGCACCGTCGGGCTCGCCGCGGTGGGGCGGTTCTGATGCGCACCGTACTCGTGCTCGCGATCGCGTCGGCGTGCGCGATCCCCGACGACAAGACGTTCAACAACCTGTATTGCCCGAACACGCGCGGGATCCCGAACGAGATCACGGTGACCGGCACGATCACCAATCCGCTCCACCAGGACATGCCGTTCAACGGCGCCGTGAGGGACATCCAAGTCCAGGCGATGCCGAACGGCTTCACGGCGATGACCGACGGCAGCGGGACGTTCTCGGGCACGCTGCCGATCGCGGGCTCGGGCGATCAAGTGTCGTTCTTGCTCACCGGCTCCAACTACTTCCCGTCGGTGTTTTTTCCCGCGCTCGATCTGACCGCGAACTACCACGTCACCGCCGAAGTTTTCTTGGAGTCCGACATCGCCGAGCTCGCCAGTGCCGGCATCACGGTCGGCTCGGACACGCAGCAGATGATCATCAGCGCGGTCGACTGTTTGGAGGAGGGTGTGCCGGGTGTCTCGATCAACACGACGCCGGGCGACGTGATCTATCTCGACGGCAGCGACGAGCCCGATCCGACGTTGACGGCGACCGAGGGGCTGTACGCGGCGGCGCTTGTCACCAACATCGATCAGCCCAACGTGATCGTCCAAGGCAGCACGCCGGGCTCGGGGTTCGCGCGCCACACGGTCCCCGTCGGTTCGGGCGTGCTCACCGAAACCGAGCTCGCGCCTCAGCAGTGAGCCGCAAAAGCGCTAGAGTGCGCGCGCCATGACCGAGCGCGTACTGACTGGAATCAAGCCGACGGGCATGCCGCACGTCGGCAACTTGCTCGGCGCGATCCGTCCCGCGTTACAGCTCGCCGATGCCGGCAACGACGCGATGTACTTCATCGCCGACTATCACGCGCTGATCTCGCTGCAAGACGCCAAGCGCCTCGCCGAGCTCACGCGCGAGGTCGCGGCGACGTGGCTCGCGTTCGGCCTCGACCCCGAGCGCGTCACGTTCTATCGCCAGTCCGATGTGCCAGAGATCTTCGAGCTGACGTGGATCCTCACGTGCTTCACGTCGAAGGGCTGGATGAACAAGGCGCACGCCTACAAGGCCGCTGTCGACATCGCCGCGAATCCCCAAGAGCCCGATGCCGGCATCTCGATGGGCCTGTACTGCTATCCGATCTTGATGGCCGCCGACATCTTGGCGTTCGACGTCGACGTCGTGCCGGTCGGCAAAGATCAGGTCCAGCACATCGAGATCGCGCGCGACATCGCGCAGCGGATCAACCACGTGGTCGGCCGCGAAGTGCTGCGCCTGCCGCGGCCGAAGATCGACGCGAACACCGAGGTCGTGCCCGGCGTCGACGGCCGCAAGATGAGCAAGAGCTACGACAACACGCTGCCGCTGTTCGCGCCGCCCAAGCAGCTCGCGAAGGCGATCGGCCGCATCGTCACCGACTCGACGCCGCCCGAAGCGCCGAAGAACCCCGACGACTCCACCATCTTCAAGATTTACCGCGCCGTCGCGACGCCCGACGAATCGCGCGCGCTCGCCGATCGCTTCCGCGCCGGCATCGGCTGGGGCGATGCGAAGAAGCTGCTCGCCGAGCGGCTCGATCGCGAGCTCGCCGACGCACGCACCCGCTACGACGCGCTGATCGCCGATCCGGCGAAGATCGACGCGCAGCTCGCCGCCGGCGCGAAGAAAGCGCGGGCCACGGCGCGGACCACGCTCGACCGCGTTCGCGCGGCGATCGGCATGTAGGTCCGTCCAATTTGCGCGATGTGAGCAGAATCAGGGGGCGACATTCCCTTTGCTGCGCGATCGCCGAACGATCTACGATTGGCTTGTCGCCAACTCGGTTGACAGCCGCGTTTGTGAAATCGGATAGTTCGCCCTGCCAAACGTGGCCGCTATCTTGCTGGAGGTATGCCCATGCGTCGACACGTACTTGATCTGATCGCTCTCGGTAGCCTCGGTCTCATCGCGGGCTGTCCCGACCGCGCGGTGTCCGAGGTCAACACGCTGCCGCAGGGCGCGACGACCAAAGAGATTCCGGTCAGCGCCGACATCGACATCTTGTTCGTGATCGACAACTCGTCGTCGACGTCGGACAAGCAGGCGCTGTTCCAGATGAACTTCACGAACTTCGTCACGGCGCTCGACGCGTTCCCGACGGGGCGCCCGAACCTGCACATCGGTGTCGTCACGTCGTCGGTCGACGACGGCACTGCGGCGGCGGCGCTGTCCCCAACGGGTTGCCCATCGCCCAACACGAGCCAGAACGGCCTACTTCAAGAGGGCTCGGCGGTGACCGGTCGCTACATCAGCGACATCGCGACCGCTGCGGGGAGCGGCGCACCGCGCCAGACGAACTACTCGGGCGGTGACCTATCGGCCGCCTTCGCGTCGATCGCAAGCGTTGGCACGGGCGGATGCGGCTTCGAGGCCGAGCTCGAGGCGATGAAGCGCGCGCTCGACGGCACGACGAACGCGATGAACGCCGGCTTCATCCGCCCGCCCGCCTATCTCGCCGTCATCATCCTCACCGATGAAGATGATGCCTCGATCAAGGACGGCTCCGCCGGCAACGCGGTGTTCTCGCTGCCTGCCGCCAGCGTCGGCGGGTTGAGCGATTTTCGTGTCCAGCCGATGTTCTCCTACAACTGCGATCAGCAGATCACGGCCGGATCGGGCTCGGCGTTTTACACGAACTGCGTGCCGCGCACCGATTCGTATCTGCAGGACCCGGCGTACTATTCGTCGTTTCTCGCCAGCGTGAAGGACCCAGCGCGAACCGTTGTCGCGATCATCGCCGCGCCGCCGCCGCCGCCGTTCCTGACCGCCGACAACCCGCCGCAGGCCGCGAACATCACCTACGGCGCTGGCGCCAATACGATCGGCATCGGAAGCGTGACCTTCACTAGCGAGAGCCAGACGCAAAATCCGGCGCTGTTGCCATCTTGCTCGACGACGCTCGCCGACGGCGCCGCGATCGGCCGTCCGGCGGTCCGGCTCGCGGCATTCCTGAGCGCGTATGGCGACCGCGGCAAGTTCTATAATATTTGCCAGCCCAATTACGGTGATGCACTTACCGACATCGGTAATACGCTGTTCAACGCGATCAGCCCGTGCCTCGAAGGCACGCTCGACACGCGCGACTCCGATCCGAACGACCCGGGTGTTCAGCTGCAGTGCACCGTCAACGACGTGCTCAACATCGGCGGCTCGGATCAGACCGAGACGTTGATGCCGGCGTGCAAGATGACCAACTCGGCGAACGGAGCCGCGATGTGCAACACCGCGCCGTGCCCGGACCCGAGCCAGACGCTGCCATGCTGGTGGTCGGACAACAACCCGTCGGGCTGTCCGGCGCCGGATACCGGCTACGAGATCAACTTCTATCGCTCGACTCCGGCTGCGTCCGGCACGACCGAGTCGGTCCAGTGCGCCGTCGGCTCGGCCGGCTGATTCACACGTAGTTGGCCAGTCGGATCGCAATAACTCAGCTCGCCGTCGCCGCGTTGTTCGGATGCGGCGGCGGTGGCGGATTCCCGGACGCGCCGGCCAAACAGCCGCCGCAAGATCCAGGGACGCTCGCGCTCAGCTGGTCGCTCGTCGATAGCGCCGGCTCGGCGACGACCTGCGGCTCCGCGAATGCGCAGTCCGTCGTCGTCGCGATCACGCAAGAAGTCACCGGCGAGCAGTTCGGCCAGACGTTCGCGTGCTCGCTCGGCATCGCGGTCAGCGGCTCGCTGCCGACGGCGAGCTACGACCTCACGTTCGGGCTCTACGATGGATCGAACACGCTATTGTCGATGGGCTCGGCGCAAACCGGCGTGATGGTGATCCCGGACATGACCGCGCACGTCGCGAACGTCGTGTTCGTCGTGCCCTGACTCAGGTTCCGGCGCCGACGAGCTTCTGTAGCCGCGGCGCGATCTGCTGCACGGCATCGGCGCCTTTGACCGAGCCCTCGATCTGCTGCTTGCTCGACGTGCCATCCGGCTTGGGCAGCGCGAACAGCGGGATCAGCTGCGAGCTGTAACCGGCGCCGACCAAGCTCTCGCCGTCGCGGTCGTTGTCGAACACGAGCAGGCGCAGATCGCCGAACATCGAATCGAGCTTGCCGGCCGCGGCGGCCTCGTGAAACCGCTGGCACGGCTCGCACCACGGCGCGCCGACGTAGATCACGAGCTTCTTGTGATCGGCCTGCGCGCGGTGATATTCGCGCGCGATCTGCGCG
>DATBAS010000145.1:0-40491 GCA_036271395.1 Kofleriaceae bacterium | reverse complement strand
GGTGCCGATCGGCCACGTGAAGGGCCGCGTGCTCGGCATCTGGTTGTCGAACGGCGAGCACGGTCCGTCGTGGGAGCGCGTCGGTCGCGTGCACTAAGATAAACGCAGAGCTCGCCGGTGTTGACCTCGCGTTGTCGTAGTCGTGAGCTCTGGCGTCAAAGCGGCCGCGACCACACGACGTGGTGATCGTCGCGCGCGTGGCGCCAATCGCCGCCCCATTCCCAGCCGAGCTCGTCGAGCGCCGCGACGACCGGACCCGGCCGTACGATCATGCCCGGCCGGACGACCGTGCGATCGGCGAACGCTTCGCCCGCCGGCGGATCGATCCGATCCGCGCGGCGCCACGGGTTCTCGACCGGGTTGAGATCGATCGCGCGGCCGAGCGCATGCTGCGACAGCACGTTCGTGCCTGCGACGACGCGAAAGTTGAACGCCGACGAGTTATCGGCCGCCATCGACGCGTCGTCGGACGCGCCGAACTCGTCGACGAGCGCGAGCCGACGGATCGGAAACCCGATCGCGTAGAGCCGGCGAAACAGCTCGAGCGCGCGCGGCGCGAGCGCGGCCGCGACGATCAGCTCGCCCTCGCCGACCTCGCCCGTGAACGTCACGTGTGCGACGCGCAGGTGCGCGAGCTGATCGTGCTTGGGGCAACGCGAATCGTCGGCGCGATGCGAGATGCCGGCGATGCGCGCCCGCACGCGATCGTCGAGCAAGCCGATCGTCGCCGCGAACGGCACGCGCGGCGTCGCGAGCAGCGCGGTCACGGCGCGGCGGAGCCGTCGGAGCCAGTTGCAGGCGGCGCCGCGGCCGGCGCCGGTACCGGTGCCGGTGCCGGCTTCGGCTGACCGGGCTGCGTGATCCACGGCGCCAGCGCGGGCATGTGGGCGAGCTGAGCGCTGCGCCGCAACGCCGGCACCGCCCACGCCGACTGCGGATGCGCGGTCGCGAACTTGTCGTACTCGACGCGCGCCTTGCCCCACTGGCCGAGGCGATCGAGCGCGCCGGCGAGCTGGAAGCGCGCATCTTCGTCGGCAACGCCGGCATCGACCGCGGCTTGCAAGTGCACGACGGCCTTGTCGAGGACGCCGAGCTTGAGCTGCGAGAGCGCGAGCTGCAAGTGCACGTCGCCGAGCCGCGGCGCGGCGCCTTGCAGCGTCAGCGCGGCCTCGAGCGTCGTCGCCGCCTCTGCGAATTTCCCGGTGCGGTACGCGATCCCGGCCGATTTGAGCGCGGCGTCGACCTGGACGAGCTCGGCTTGCTTCGCGCGCGCCGCGAGCATGTCGCGCTCGAGCTTGGGCAGCGGCGCGTTCGCGAGCTCGGCAAGACGCTTGGCCGCGGCGTCGCGCTTGCCGGCCTCGAGCAGCTGCCAGGCATCGACCGCCTTGGCGTCGGCGGCATCGCGGGCCGCGAGCTTGCCGGTCGCGTCACTGAGGCCCCGAGCCGCGGTATCGCGCTCTGTCGCCGCACGATCGCGCGCCGCGACCAGATCCCGCGCGCGGCTCTCGTAGAGGAAATAGAACGCACCGCCCAACAAGACGGTGAAAATCACGTAGGCGACGTACGAGTTGAGGTTTAGCGAGCGCGACCGCCGGCGCTGCGCGGCGACGAGGGCGCCGATCGAGTCGGCGAGCTGCTGGACCTGGGCGGCCGTTTTGCGGGTCTGGGCGCCTTGTTCGTCGAGCCTGCGGCGCAGCCCGTCGAGCAGCGCCCAGCCTTCGGCCTCGGCCAGGTCCTGGCCGGCGTCGGGCTCGGGCCGCGTTGCCGCGCTCGTTCCGCTCATTCGCCTCGTTTCGTGCCCCGGATCCCGGATCAAATCAAGCCTGGATCCCGAGCAAGGGACCCCGTCGCGCGTTGAGCAGGCGGGGTTCGCCTGCTACAGTCCTGCGGCCAGCGTCTGTGCAGACGCTTGGCCAACCTCGATGACGCTCCTCTACGACTGGCTCAAGAAGGCCGCGAAGGCTCAGGGCAATAACAAAGCCGTCGTCTATCGCGACAACTACCTGTCGTGGCGTGGACTGCTCCACCGCGTCGACCGGCGCGCGCAAGAGTTCAAGAGCATGGGCATCAAGGAGGGCGCGTGGGTCGGGCTGATGCTCGGCAACGTGCCCGACTTCGTGATCCTGGCGCTCGCGCTGTCCAAGCTCGAGGCCGCGATCGTGCCGATCGATCCGACGACCGGCGGCCGCGAGCTCGAGCTGATCCTGGCCGCCGCACCGCTGCGCGCGCTGGTCACGCGGCCGCGCGGCAGCGAAGGCTCGATCGCCGCGAACGGTACCAGCGCGCCGGTGCCGCCGAGCACGTTGCCACGCTCGCGCGTGCAGCGGCCGACCGCGCCGCAGCCCGGCATCACCACGACGCCGAACGCCGATGCCGCCGAAGTTCGTCGCCGCTTGCAGGGCACGCTGCTGACCTGCGCGGTCTACAAGCGATCGCCGCCCGATCACGGCGTCGATCCGATCGCCGTGCTGTTCACCGCCGACTCGCTCGGCGATCCGAAAGGCGTGCTGCGCACCGACAAGAACACGATCGCCGGCGTCGACCACGCGATCGCCGCGCTCGAGATGACCACTCAGACCAAGGTCCTCGTCGGCGTGCCGCTGTTCCACGCGTACGGCTGGGACCTCGGCTTCCTGCCGACGCTCAAGCTCGGCTGCACGATGTACCTCGAAGAAGAAGTGTCGGCGCGGCGCATCGGCAAGCTGATCCGCGAGCACGACGTCGACGTGCTGCCCGGCACGCCGGCGATGTACGCCGATTTGATGAAGATGCCGACGGCGAAGAAGCTCGACATCGTGAAGCCGCGCTATCTCGCGGCCGGCTCGCGCCTCGATCAAACGGTCGCGGACGGATTCTTCGACGAATACGGCGTGCGCGTGCTGTCGTGTTACCACTCGACCGAAGCGGCGACCGTCGCGCTCGAGGACACCGGCAAATATCCGACGACGGTCGGCAAGCCGATCGAAGGCGTCGAGGTCAAGGTCACCGGCTCCGACGGCAAGGCCGCCAAAGAGGGCCTGATCTGGGTCAAGAGCAAGACGCTATCGCCGAAGTCGATCGGCCCGTTCGACGAGGACAAGGCACCGAGCTCGCGCGCCTCGGGGATGGTCGCGATCGGCTCGATCGACAAACAGGGCTGGCTGCGCACCGGTGATCTCGGCAAGCTCGACAAGACCGGTCGCCTCGTCATCACCGGACGCGAGGACGACGTCGTCAAGGTCGACGGCAAGCGCGTCGCGCTCGGCGAGGTCGAGGGTTGCCTCGAGGCGTTCCCGAAGATCAAAGCCGCGCAGGCGACGGTCGTCACCGATCCGATGGCGGGCGCGATGGTCGTCGCGCGCGTGGTCATGAAGCAAAAGTGCGGCGCCGAAGAGATCATCGATCACTGCGCGCGCAACCTGGCGCCGTACAAAGTGCCGCGCCGCATCGAGTTCTGCGAAGCGATCTGAGGCGCCGCTTTAATTGATGACGACGAGCTCGCCGGCGTCGTGGCCGCAGAAGCGCGCGTTGAGATCGTACCTCGTCGCGCACACCGGGCAGATCCTCGCGACCACGCCGGCCGGCTCGGTCGCGCCGCGGCGCCGCGGGCGCGTCGCGTTGTAGACGGGAAATGGCACGAGCTCGGTGCCGTCGTGCGGACAGCTGCGCAGGCCCGGCTCGTAGGCGCGCCGGCATGCCATGCACACCAGGCCGGCGCTCTTGCCCGAAAGGCCTAGACCGGCGAGCGCGCGGTTCGCGGTCCGCAACGGCCCGCCGAGCATCTCCTCGGGCGGCACCAGCCGGCGAGCGTCGCGCGTGCAGTACGTCATCCCCGAAAACTCGGTGCGGCACGTCGGGCAGACCATCGCGCTCGACACCGTCACCGTCGCCGCCGAGGTCGCGATCGCGAGACCGCCGCCGCCCGACGACCGCGAGGTCGTGTGCGGGCGCGGGCGTGGCCGCGGCGGGGGTGCTGCGGGCGGCGCCGGCGCGGGCGACGCGCGTACGGACTCGGTCAGCTTCTCGACGATGCGGCTGCGCCGGCGCACGACGAAGAACATGCCGACCAGCCCGAAGATCACGAGCACGAGCAGCGCGACCACCGCGAGCAACATCGGCTCGGCGGTGGCCAGGACGCTCGCGGGCGAAAAACCGGACAGCACGACGAGCCGTCATCGAGGCTAGCAACCGCGCTTCGATCGGTCAACGCAGATGGTAGTACCAGGGCCGGATGCCAGACTTGGTTATCGGCGCTCGGCGCTCGGCGGCGTTGCCACGGCCGCTGCGCGCCGCCGGGATCGCGATCGCGATGATCGGCGTCGCCGTGGTCGTCGCGTGGTTCATTTACAAGCGCTCGGTGGTCTACGAAGTTCCCGGCGGAGAGGTCCGCGGCGAGATCGGTCTGGCCACCTCGCCGGGAGCGCGATCGGCGCTGACGTTCGGCGCCAGCTCGCTCGAGCAGGTCGGCGGAATCGCGGTGTTGCGGACGAGCGGTGACGCGCACGCGATCGGCGCCGCTCACGGCCGCTTGTTGGCGCCGCTGCTTTCGGCGACCGTCGACGCAGCGCGTCCGTCGATCGAAGCAACGATCACCGACGATGGGCTGATGGGGCATGCGACCCATGCCATGCGGCTCGCGTGGCGATGGCGGTTCATCGACGACGGCTTGGGCGAAGCGGATCTGCGGATGGTCGCCGGGATGACGCGTGGCGCCGCGGCGAGCGGCGTGACGCTCGCGTTCGACGATCTGCTGCGCGACCAAGCAGTGCTCGATGTCGGTGTGCCGGCGGCGTCGAGCGCGGAGCGCGTCGGGCTCGCGCGCAGCCTGACCATCGTCGGCCAGCAGTCGGCGGCATCGCACATGTGGCTCGGCCGAACGTTCGCCCTGCCCGGCCTCGCCGACGGCGGCGATGCCGAAACGCCCGTCGTCACCATCGCGCATCCAGACGGCCGCATCGCGTGGGCGGGGGTCGGGTGGCCCGGCCAGCTCGGCGTCGTGACCGGCGTGAACGCCGAAGGGATCGCGGTGATGGTCGATCCGGCGCGGACCAGCGAGGTGCGGCCCACGCGCGTCGGCCGGCCGACGGCGCTGCTCGCGCGCGCCGTGCTCGAGCAGGCCAAGACGCTCGACGACGCGGTCAAGCTCGTCGAGCAAACGCCGACGCTCGGTGCTGCGATCTTCGTGCTCGCCGACGGCAGCTCGAACAAGTGGCTCGTCGTCGAGCGCACGCCGAGCAAGGCGATCGTCGAGAAGTCGCCGAAGCTGCCGGTCGTCGGCGACGTGCTCACGACGAATGCGCTCGCCTCGGATCCTGAAAACGATCGCGCGAAGCGAATGTTCGCGCCCGGTCGCGTCGAGCGGGCCGCGCGGCTCGTGCGCGCGCCGTTCGCCGACGTCGCCGCGTTCGCACAGGTGCTGCGCGATCAACGCGGCGTCGACGACAGCCCACGGCCTCCCGGCCATCGCGGCACGATCGACGATGGCCGCGCGATCCAGACCGCGATCATCGATCCGGCGACGCTCGAGCTGTGGGTCGCCGATCCGACCGCAGACGGGCGCATGCGCGCGTTCGATTTGCGTCACGAGCTACGCGGCGACGGCGATCGCGCAGCGCCGGCATCCGACGTCATCGCCGATCCGACGGCCGATCCGGATCGCGCGCGCACGCTGGCGCTCGCTCGCGCCGATCTACGCGCCGCGCGGCTCGCGCTGCACGACGGCGATCGCGTCCACGCACTCGAGGCCTGCGATCGCGCCCGCGCGCGCGTGCCCGCCCTGCCCGAAGCGCTCGAGCTCTGCGCGGTCGCGGCGCAAGAGCGCGGCGATGCGCAGACGGCGCACGCGCTGTTCCAGCAATGGCTCGACGGCGGTGCCGACGATCCGAGCGGCGAAGAGCGCGCGCACGCGCTGCTCGCTCGTTAGCCGCCTCGCGAACGCCGGGCGCACCGCCGACGGCGTTAGACGTAGCGCATCGCGAGCGCCAAGATCGCACCGGCCGCGGCGCCGAGCGCGAGCAGCCCGATGATCCACCACAGCCACTTCGTCGACGACGTGCGCGCAGGCGGATTCGTGTACATCGGCGGCGCCTGCGGATACACGAGCGGCGGCTGCATCGCCATCGAGCCGTTCGGGCCGTTCGGCGGCGCGTACATCGGCGCGCCGAAGCCCGGCGTTTGCGGACGCATCTGCATCTGCATCGGGTTCGGCGTCGGCATCGGCCCGAGCGGCTGCAGCGATTGTGGCGTGACCATCCGGTCGGGCATCGACGGCGGGAGGACGTGCGGCATCTCGCCTTTGCGCGTCTCGAGCATGTCCATGCTGCCCATGCTCCGACCCGCTCCCGCCGCGATCACGTTCGGGTTCGATTGATCGCGCGCGTGATCGAGCACTTCTTGCAGCGCGGCCGCCATCGCCGTCACGTCGGCGTGCCGGTTGTTCTTGTCCTTCTCGAGCGCCTTCAAGATCGCGCGATCAGCGGCCAGCGGTAGGTTCGCTTTCGGGTTCGCCTGCGAGGGTGGCAGCGGCGTCTGCTTGAGCTGCGCGGTGATCAGGCCCGCCGGACCCTTCGCATCGGGAAACGGCAAGCGGCCGGTGATGGTCTCGTACGCGACGACGCCGAGCGCATAGACATCGCTGCGGCCGTCGAGCTGCTTGCCCATCAGCTGCTCGGGCGACATGTATTCGAGCGTGCCCAGCGTCTGGCCGGTCGCCGTGAGCTGCGGTGACTGCGGATCGATCGAGTCGCCGCGCATGACTTTCGCGATGCCGAAGTCGAGGATCTTGACGAACTCGGGGTTGCCGGGCCGGGTCTCGAGATAGACGTTCTCGGGCTTGAGATCGCGATGCACGATCCCCTGCGCGTGCGCCTCGGCGAGCGAGCTGCACATCTCGATCAAGATCTTGAAGATGCGCTTCCACTCGAGCGGCGCTTGCTCGTGGAAGACCTGGTGCAGGCTCTTGCCCTCGAGCAGCTCCATCGCGATGTAGAGCGTGCCGTCGGGCGTCTGATCGAAATCGTACGTCGTGATCGTGTGCGCGTCGCGCAGGTTGCACAGCACCATGCCCTCGCGGCGGAACCGCGCGACGAGGTTCTCGTCCTTCGTCATCTCGGGGTGCAGTAGCTTGAGCGCGACCTTGCGCCCGGTCGCGAGCTGCGTCCCGCGATACACCGCACCGAAGCCGCCCTCGCCGATCTTCGACTCGACCTTGAAGCGGTTGTTGAGGACCTGGTTGAGATAGATCTCGTCGCCGGGCGGCTTCTTCGGGATGTACGGCGCTGGCTTCGGCTTGGGCTTGGCCGGCGCTTGGTTCTGCGGTGCCGCCGCGACCTTCGGCGGCGCCGGCAGTGGTCCAACGGCCGGCGCTGGGGCGAGGTGCATCGGCGATTGCGGTTTCGCCTGCGGCTGCGCGGCCTGTAGCCGGTAGCCACACACACCGCAGAAGCGAGCGGTTTGCTCGAGCGGTGAACTACACTGCGGGCAGTTCATCCAACGCGAATTCTCTCAGAAGATCCACAGGTCCGCACGTCCCGTTTCGCCAAAACTAGCAGCGCGACAGCAGGACCACGAGGAGAACCACGAGCACCGCGCCTGCGATCGCCGGCACCAGCCAGGTCGGGCGGGTCGTGGCGAGCGCCGGCGGGGCCAGCCGGCGGATCGCGGCGTCGTCGCCGACGAACAGGCGGACGCGCGGACCGCCCGGGCCGAACTCGAGGTCGAACGGAACGTCGCTCGCGACCGGCGCTTCGGTGACGCGATGACCACCGACGTAGGTGCCGTTCGAGCTGCCGAGGTCGACGAGCACCCAGCCCGAGCCGACGCTGCGGAGCTCGGCGTGACGCGAGCTCGCGTCGATGTCGCGGTGCGGATCGAACGCGACCTCGCAGTCGGGATGGCGACCGAATCGCACTCGCCCGCCGCCTTGTTCTCCCGAAGGGCCGGGTGCGGGCAGCTCTTGACGCTGACCGCGCCGCGTTCCCGCGATGTGGTCGATCACCACGCGCACGAGCACATTCTACCTACCTCCGAGCACCCACGCGAACGCGCACGCCAACCCAGCGATCGCGACGATCAGCCAAACCGGCACTCGCTCGCGCTGTGCGAGCGCCGCGCGCGCCGGACCTTCGATGTCCTCGATCGGCAGCGCGGTCGCCGGCACGCGAATCCCGACCTGCGAGCGCAGCACGGCGTGCTGGCCGGTGACCGGGATCGTCGGCGGGAATTCGGGCTGCGGCAAGCCGATCCGCGCGGCGAGCCGTCGCGCGACGTACGACGTCGAGGTCAGCGCCGGATCGCCTTCTTTCTGCGGATCGAACTCGCGAAACTTCGGCAGATCGTCCTCACCGAGCGGTGGCGCG
Source organism: Kofleriaceae bacterium (assembly GCA_036271395.1). Taxonomy (GTDB): domain Bacteria; phylum Myxococcota_A; class Polyangia; order Haliangiales; family Haliangiaceae; genus JABFXX01. The sequence continues at coordinate 32,155 of DATBAS010000145.1, read as the reverse complement.
AGCCGATCGCCGGCGACGTCGGCGACGACCGCGGTGATGTTGTCGCTGCCGCCGGCGGCGCGCGCGGCGGTGACGAGCAGCATCACGGATTCGCCGACCGTGTGCGGCTCCGACATCAGCACGGCGAGCGCCGGATCGCCGACGAGCCCGTGCAGACCGTCGCTGCACAACAGCACGCGATCGCCGCGGCGCAGCTCGATGATCGACAGCGATGGCTCGACGTCGTCGCCGACGCCGAGTGCCTGCAGGATCGCCGAGCCGGCGTTCGCCGCTTCGTCCGGATCGTGGCCAGCCGCGAGCAGCGCAAACGCGAGCGATTGATCGCGCGTCACCTGGACGAGCGCGCCGTCGCGCAGCACGTACGCGCGCGAATCGCCGACGGTGGCGATCACGAGCCGAGCCCCGACGATGCCGGCCGCCGAGACCGTCGTGCCCATGCCGCGCAAGCCGGGCTCGCGCTTGGCCATCGCGTGGACGTCGTGGTTGGCGACACGCGTCGCGCGGCGGAGCAAGCGCGCGAACACTTCGGCATCGCGCGTCGCCGGCGTGGCCTTCATCTCGCGCCAGATGACTTCGGCGGCGAGCTGCGATGCGACCTCGCCACCTTCGACGCCGCCCATGCCATCGCACACGACCAGCAGCGGGCCGCGATCGGCCGCGCGCTTCCACGGTTCGTCGCCGAGCTCGACGAGCTCGCCGGCGTCGAGATCGCCGACGAGCAAGCTATCTTCGTTGTGCTCGCGAACCTGGCCGACGTCGCTGGCAGCGGCGACCGCGATGTCGAGCGGGTCGCGGCGATCGGTCACCGCGACAGCTCGACGCGGAGCAACTGATCGCCGAGCCGCACGTGATCGCCGTGCTTGAGCGTCGTCGGTCCCGAGATGCGCACGAACGTGCCGTTCGAGCTGCCGAGATCGGTGATCGACGCGACGCCTCGACGCGCGTCGAGCGTGATCGCGGCGTGGCGGCGCGACATGAACGCGTCGTCGCGAAACACGATGTCGCCCTCTTCGCGGCCGAGCACGATCTCGTCGGTGACCAGGTGGCGGACATCGCGGTAGCCACCCGACGGCACGATCTGCATGAGGCGGCCCCACGGCTCGCGCGGCGGCGAGCCGAACAGCGCCACGCCGTGACGCACGAGCGGATGCACGGCCTTCTCGTCGGGCGTGACCTTCTCGAAGCGCAGCACCTCGCGGCCGACGAGCACGACCGCGCCGTCGACGAGCTCGACCGGCGCGTCGGTCTTCTTGAACACGCCGTTGAGCGTGTCGAGCGCGTGGATGCGCACGGCGCCATCGGTCGTGCGCTCGAGCCGCGCGTGTTGACGCGCCAAGAAGCGATCGTCGTCGAACGCGATGTCGGCGCCGGTGCGGCCGAGCACGGTGTCGTCGGACGTCAGCGCGAAGCGTTGGCCGTCGCTGCCGTCGCGGTTGACCAGCACGGCGCTGCCCCACGATGGACTGCTCGATGGCACCCGCGTCGCCGCGATCTCCATCGGCGCCGGCTTCGCGAGCTGCTGCGCCGACGGGCGCAGCGCGGAATCGGGCTGCGCCATCGTCGCGCTGTGGGCGTCGACGTTCACCGATCCCACCGGCGGCGCCGCCGACGGCGGCCGCATGCGCACGACCACGCCGACCTGGCCCGGATCCGTCGGTGCGATCGGTTGGATGTGCAGGCCGCACTGCTGGCAGTACGCGAAGCCCGTCGGCGTCGACGTGCCGCAGCGCGGACAGATGATCGTGCTCGGCGCCGCACGCGCTGCCGAGATCGGCGCCGGCGTGCCCGACGCCGTCGTCGGCGCGGCCGGCAGCGGCGTCAACGGGATCGGCGTCTGCGCGCTCGGCGCGGCCAGCTGCGTGCCGCACGCGCGGCAGAACTTCATGCCGGGCGGGTTCTCGCCGTGGCACGCGGAACAGAAGATGGGCAACCCTGCCACGGGCACGGGAGTCTGTTGGACGGCTGGCGCAAGGGCGCTACCGCAGTTCAAGCAGAACGACGACCCCGGCGGGCTTTCGTGGCCACAAACAACACACCTCATGCGTCCACCCCGAGTTTGGCTAAAACGTCGGCGGACGGGAATGGCGCCGGGCGGGTTTGCAACGCACGAAGCGTCTTGCTAAGACCGGCCGCGAATTTCGTGGCCAAGCTCCGAATCGGTCTTTGCTTTGCCTTGTGCATCGCCGCGATGGCTGCGTGTGCCGGACCGGAAATGCGCACCGCGCCGTTTCGCTGGCGCCCCGATGCCGCGGAGCCCGGCTCGTTGCGCGGGCCGTTTTCGGGCCGCGTCGTCGATGCCACGACGCACGCGCCGATCGCCGGCGCGCTGATCTACGCCGCGTGGACGTTCGAGCGCGGCACCGGGCTCGCAGAGCCCGCCGGCGCCAAGGAATACGTCGGCTCGACCGACACGGGCGGCAACTACCACGTGCCGAAGCTCGAGCCGGCGGCGACGCCGGCCGGCGCGCGCGTCACCGAGTTCACGCTGCTCGTCTACAAGCGCGGCTTCATCGCGTATCGCAGCGACCGGCGATTCACCGATCTCGGCCCGCGTATGGACTTCGCGCAGGTCGATAACCAAGTCCTGCTCGAGCGCTGGCGCAACGAGCTGTCGCACGCGCGCCACCTGCGCTTCGTCGGCGGCGGCACGGCGGTCGCCGCGCTGACCTCGTGGGAGCTCGCCGATGCGAGCGCGGAGCTCGAAGGCACGCGATCGAGCGAAGGCGATCTGCGGCCGGGCCGCGGCGAAGGTCCATACGTCGTCGCCGCGCAGCTGCTGACCGAAACCGACATCAAGGCGCGCACGCGGTTCGACGGCCAGTTCGAGACCGGCCCGCTCTCGGACGAGCCCGATACCGCGACGTACTCGTCGCAGCACTTCAAGGCGCTCGGCCGCGGCGAGACGTGGGACGTCGCGATCCGCGTGTGGCGGCTCGATCCCGCGAAGGCGCAAGAGCGCTACGACGAGCTGCTGACGCAGCTGCCCGGCATCGTCGAGAAAGACGAGCTCGCCACGCGATCGTTTCAAGCGACCGAAAACGACATCCGCGGCGTCGGCTTCTTGGACGTGCCGCGCGGCGTCGTCGTGCTGATCACGTGCGGCGTGAGCCAGTGCACGAGCGCCGACGATTCGGCCGCGCTCGCGACCAGCGTCTACACCAAGCTCAAGAACTTCCTGCCGATCGGGCTGGGAGGCGCGACGCCATGATCCAGCGCATGACCCGCTGGATCGGCGTGCTCGCGATCGTGCTCGCCGCGTCGAGCGCCGGCGCCTGGGAAGCGCAGACCACGCAGGTCGGCCTCGCCGAGCAGGCCGCGCTCGGTTCGCGGCTGCACAAGCGGCTCGTCGCGCTCGGATTCAGCGGCGGATTGTTCGAGCCGCTCACGATCCCGCCGGCCGACGCGCCCGCGCTGATCGCCGATCTGCACTTGCTGTCGCCGAGCCACGGCGCCGTGCCCGACGCGCGCGGCCGGCAAACCGCGCTCGCGTGGATCGCCGCCGGCGCCGCGATCGCCGACGTTCCCGTGCAATTCGCGGCGAACCACTTCTACGACCCGTCGACGGGCAAAGGCTTCGAGCATCCAGCGCGCTCGCTCGGCGACGTCGTCGATGGCGTCGATCTCCCCGAGCACGGTGTGCCCGCGCCCGATTGGGTCGTCGATCCGAAGAACCCGTTCAACGTCAGCGGCTTTTACGACGAGTACGCGAAGGCCGTGACCGCGCCGACGCCGGGCGAGCGCTCGCGCGCGATGGCCGGCGCGTTGATCGCCGCCGGTGCGGTGATGCACGTGCTCGGCGACATGGGCGTGCCGGCGCGCGTCCGCGGCGACGCGAAGTCACTGCTCGAGCGGCTCGGCGGCGGCGCCGATGATCGCGGCTCGCGGCTCGAGCGGATGGCCGCGTTGGTCTACGGCCGGCTCGGCGTGCCCGCCGCATCGCGAGTGATCACGCGGACGCACCTGCGCGACTACTTCACGGCGCGCGACGGCAGCGGCCTCGCCGACGAGGTCGCAGCCAACTTCTTCTCGCCGAACACGCTGCCCGCGCCGACGCGCGCGATCGACGATCCGCACCCACAGCTGGCCAAGCCGCTGCCGGCGTTGCCACCCAAGCTCAACCTGATGGCGGCGAACCGCGAGCCCGCGACGTTGCGCGCCAAGGACGGCACGTGCCTCGCGCGCTACCGCGTCGACGATGACTCGGTCGTGCGGTTCGCCATCGACGACGACTGCATGCTCGAGCAGCTCGCGAAGATCCTGCCCGAGGTCACGTCGTACGAGCAGGGTCTACTCGATTTCTTGCTGCGCGGCGAGCTCGCGGTCGCGGTCAGCTCGCAGATCACGGTGTCGGCCAAGGGGCTCGGCGCCGGCACGCTCGAGCTACTCGTCGAGGACGAGCGCGGCGTGCGCCGATCGATCGGCACGTTCACGATCAAGCCCGGGATGGAGACGCTCGCGCAGGTCGCGGCGCCCACCAGCGGCGCGCGCGTGGTCGCGCTGTATCGCGGCGTCGATCTCGCGGGCGAGCCGCTCGTCGCGATCGGCGCGCTGCCGCTGACCACGAAGTGACATGGCGCGCCGGCGCAAAGGCGATGCAGGCGATCTCGACCGCGTGTTCGCCGCGCTCGGCGACGCGCAATTCGGCCTCCACGATCTCGACGAGCCCGCCGAGCTCCCCGAAGGCGCACCCGAGCCGCTGATCGAGCTGTACGCGCGATGCGGCGGCGCGCGGCTGTTCGTCGGCGCGCTCGAGATCGTGCCGCCGACCGACGTCGAGCTCGATCTCGCTCGCGCGCGCTGGCGATTCGCGACGCTCGATGGCGACGCGATCGCGATCGATCCGAAAGGCCGGATCTGGCGCACCGACGAGTCGATCGACGACGACGTGGTCGACGGCACGCGACTCGATCGCTGGCTCGCCGGCGAGCTCGACGCGCTCGCGATGATCTACGACGGCGACGGCGAGTACGCCGACGACGTGTTCGACGAGGACGGCGAGCTCGTGACGGCGGTGCGCGAGCAGCAGTTGCGCGCGCAGCTCAAGCGCGATGCGGCCGCGCCCGGTCCGCGCTGGCGCCTCGCGCAGGTCCTGCTCGATCAAGGCGCCGACGTCTCCGCGCGCGACGAGCTCGAGCAAGTCGTCGCCGACGATCCGATCTTCACGTGGGCATGGCTCGACCTCGCGCGCGTCTCGGAGCGGCTCGGCGAAGGCCGCAACGCGCTCGACGAAGCGCGCATGGGCGCCGAAGCCGCCGAGGGCGTGCAGCACGCGCAGGCCGGCTACTTCTGGGCGCAGCTCGCGCGGCTCGCGGTGCGCGCAGGCGACGAGCTCATCCGCGCCGAAGCCGCGACGAAGGCGTCGCTGCTCGCGCCCGGGCTCAAGCGCGCGCAGATCGAAGGCGCGCGCGAACGGCTCGATGCCGGCGACATGGCAAGCGCCAAGGGCTTGCTCGATCTTTTGCGCGCGGTGTGGCCTCGCGATCTCGAGGTCCTCGATCTCGCGAAGCGGCTGACGTAGTCCGCGGCTGGTGCGATCGTGCAAGAGTTTGGCGCCCGCGTTCTAGGGCGCGGCGCGGCGAGTGGCTACGCTGGCGAGCATGAAGGTCTTCGTCACAGGTGCTTCGGGTTTCATCGGCTCTGCCACCGTGCGCGAGCTCGTCGGCGCGGGCCATCACGTCGTCGGGCTCGCGCGCTCCGACGCGGGTGCGAAGATCGTCGCCGCCGCGGGCGCGGACGTGCTCCGCGGCGAGCTCGACGATCTCGACAGCTTGAAGCGCGGTGCCGCCGCGTCGGAGGGCGTCATTCACACCGCGTTCATCCACGACTTCGCGAACTTCGCGGCGAGCTGCGAGGCCGACAAGCTCGCGATCGAGACGCTCGGCAACGTGCTCGCGGGCACGAACAAGCCGCTCGTCGTCACGTCGGGCGTGCTCGGATTGGCGAGCAAGCCGGGCGTCGAAGACGACGTGCCGAGCGACGGATTCCCGCGCAAATCCGAGCAGACGGCGCTGCCGTTCGCGGCGAAGGGCGTGCGCGCGAGCTGCGTGCGGCTCGCACCGTCGGTGCACGGCGATGGCGATCACGGCTTCGTGCCCGCGCTGATCGCGACGGCGCGCAAGCAAGCCCGCGCGATCTACGTCGGCGATGGCCAGAATCGCTGGCCCGGCGTGCATCGCTTCGATGCCGCGACGCTGTTCCGGCTCGCGCTCGAGCGCGGTGCGGCCGGCGCGCGCTTCCACGGCGTGGCGGACGAAGGTATCCCCGTACGTGCGATCGCCGAGGTCATCGCGCGGCGCTTGAGCGTGCCGGCCGTCTCGGTGACCGCCGAAGAGGCCGGCGCGACGCTCGGCTTCATCGGCCACGTGCTCGCGGTCGATGCGGCGACGTCGAACGCGAAGACGCGCGCGGTGCTCGGCTGGACGCCGACCCACGTCGGCCTGCTCGACGATCTCGAGCGCGGCACCTACTTCGACGGAACGGTGTCGTGAAGATCGTCGTGATCGGCGCGACCGGCGTCATCGGATCGGCCGTCGCCGATGCGCTCGCGAGCCGCCACGAGGTCGTGCGTGCCTCGCGTACGAGCGCGACGCGCGTCGACGTCGAAGATCCGGCGTCGCTCGAGCGGTTGTTCGCCGAGGTGCACGCCATCGACGCGGTCGTGTCGTGCGCGACCGGCACGCCCGCGCGCTGGCAGCGCATGTTCGGGCCGATCGAGCAGCTCGACGACGAGCACATGCAGATCCTGTTCGGTGCGCTACGCAGCCAGCTCGATCTCGTCCGGCTGTGCCGCACGCACGTGCGCGACGGTGGCTCGATCACGCTGACGACCGGTACGCTCGCGCGTCATCCGCTGCCCGGCACGGCCGCGGTCACGATGATGGCCGCGGGGCTCGAAGGCCTGGTTCCCGCCGCCGCGCTCGACATGCCGCGCGGCACGCGGATCAACGCGGTGTCGCCGGGTTGGGTCAAAGAGACGATGGACAAGATGGGCCTCGACAGCTCGCCCGGCATGCCCGCCGCGACGCTCGCCGGCTACTACCTCGAAGCGGTCGAAGGCACGATAAACGGCGCCGTCATCGATCCGACGGCGTGAGCGCCGCGCGCGATCAGCAACCGTCCCGCGCGTGCGTCTTGTCCCGGCGGCGAGCCGTACGCGCGCTTGTACTCGCGGCTGAACTGCGACGGGCTGTCGTAGCCGACCGCGTGACCGACCCGCGCGACGTCGTCGGCGCCCGCGAGCAGCGACGCGCGCGCCTCTTGGAGCCGGATCTGCTTCTGATATTGCAGCGGGCTCATCAACGCGACCGCGCGAAAGTGGCGATGGAACGACGTCACGCTCATCGCGGCGATCCGCGCGAGCTGGTCGATGCGCAACGTTTCGCGGTAGTGCTCGCGCATCCATCGCATCGCGCGACCGATCTGCGAGAGCCGGCTGTCGGCGAGCCCGAGCAGACGCAGGCGATGGCCCTGCTCGCTGCACAACACCCGCCACAAGATCTCGCGCTCGACGAGCGGCGCGAGCACCGCCAGATCGCGCGGCTGGTCGAGCAGCCGGACGTAGCGGACCACGGCTTCGATCAGGTCTGGCGACGCGTCGCAAATTCCCATGCCGGCTGTCTCGACCGGCATGCGATCGGCGGTCGCCGCGTCGAGTAACAGCGTCGCGACTTGTTTTGGCCGCAGGCTCATCGCCAACGCGAGGAACGGCTGGTCGCGACTGGCGTGCGCGATCTGGATCCCGACCGGCAGCTCGACGGCGGAGATCAGCAGCGATCCGGCGCGGCAGTTGAACCGTTGATCGCCGAGCTCGATGCGCTTCTCGCCGTGCACGACGATGCCGAACACGCGCTCGTAGACCTGATGCACGAGCTGCCTCTGCGGCTCGCGCACCGCGACTAACTTCAGCCCGAGCTCGTCGTGCTCGGTGGTCGCGAACGTGCCACGACCGACGTGACGTTCCACCACATCGCGAAGCTCCCGGAGCGCGTGCATGCAAACAGTCGAGCGCGCCAACCGACTCCGCGCAAGCAAATCCCTCCGTGATTGGTAGGATCGTGCAAGAACGCGGTTACCCGCGGAAGACGGCCTGGTTGGCCGCGATCCCGCGCGCCTCGAGCTCGGCATAGAACCGCGGCACGGCACCGGTCGGCGCGAACGCCGAGCCGTTCCACGTGAACACGGTCTGCGTCTCGAACGAAGACTCGGTCACGCCGACGATCTCGTCGATCGAATGGATCTTGATCGCGCCGTCGTTGTGGCGCACGACGTGGACGACCAGCTCGAACGCGGTCGCGACGAGCTCGCGAATCGCGGAACCGCCGTCGGGCGCGCCACCGAGCGAGCGCGCGAGAGTTGCGATGCGGCCGAGCACCGCGTTGGCGCCCTCGCCCGTCGCGGCGACGACGGCGCCGTCGACCTGCGCGTTGAGCGCGTGCACGAGCGGCAACGCTTCGCGCCCGCGAACCTCGCCCACGACGAGCCGATCCGGCGATAGCCGCAGCGCCATCTCGAGCAGCGCCGCAACGTCGACCGCGTCCTTGTCGGTGGCCGGACGCGCCTCGAGCTGGACCCATTCATCGCGCGCGATCGCGAGCTCGCCGACGTCTTCGATCGAGACCACGCGCTCGCCCACCGGCGATGCCGCGGCGAGCGCCGCGACGATCGACGTCTTGCCCGAGCCGTTGCCGCCGCAGACCAAGATGTTGCGGCGCGCCTGGATCGACGTCGTCAGCAAGTCGGCCATGCCCGAGCTCAGCGTGCCTTGCGCGACGAGCTCCGACAGCTGCGGCATCGCCGCGGCCGGCTTCTTGAGCGCGAGCACCGCGCCGCGCGCCGCGACCGGCGAGACCGCGGCGGTGAGCCGTGTGCCATCGTGCATACGCAGATCGACGACCGGGCGTGACTCGTCGATCGTCGCACCGGCCTCGTGGACGAGCCGCTTGACCACGCGCTCGAACACGTCGTCGGTCGAGAACGCCTTGCCCGAGCCGCGCATCACGCCGTTCTTGCCGACGACGAGGCGGTCTCGCCGATCGATCAAGATCTCGTCGATCGCTTCATCGGCGAACAGATCTTCGAGCGGGCCGAGCGCGAGCGCTTCGTTGAGCGTCTCTTTGATCAGCGCGTCTTGATCGATGTACTTGGGCAGCTCGCCCGAGGTCTCGAGCGTCTCGACGAGATCGATCGTCGCGCGCTCGGCCTTTTGCCACAGCTCCTCTTCGTGGAGCCGATCCATCGGCACCTTGTCGAGGTCGAGCTTCGCGCGCAGCCGCTCGAGGATGTTCGACTGGAGGTCGAGCATCTTGACGACTTTCGGATCGAGCGGCTCGAGCTGGACGCCGCGCTTGCCGAGCGCCGATAGCGGCCGGTTCGCGATCTTCTTCGCGAGCGGCACGGCCTGGACCGAACGCGCGGCCCTCGCCTGGTTGGCTTGCGCGAGCGGCACGACCGGTGCGGGCGGGCTCGGATGCGCCGGCACCGACGAGCTCGCCGGCAACGGCGGCGTGTACGACGGCGTCGCGGCCGGCGTCGGCGGCATCGCCATCGGCGATTGCGGCTCGCGCGGTTCACGCATTTCGGGCGGCGGCGGCGGTTGGCGCGTCTCCGCACGCTGCGGCGGCGGGAAATGCGGGTCGGCCATGGTCGACGCCGGCTGCGGCGACGCCATCGGCGGGATCGGCGCCATCGGCGGCGGCATCGTGCCGCCGGGTCGACCGCTGCGCGGCGGCGGCGCACCGATCGGCGGCATCGTGCCGGGCGCGGGAGCTTCGCGCGGCTGCATCGGCTCGCGCGGTTGCATCGGCTCGCGCGACGCACCGAGATCGCGGCTGGGGCTCGGCGCCGGACGTGGTGGTCCGGGACGCGACGATGGCGGCGATGGCGGCGACGAATCGCCGAGCGCGCCACCGCTCAACGGCGAGCTCATATTTCCACTCATCCCCGGCACGGGCATCGGCTGCGGCGCGAGCTCGGTGGGGCGCGGCGGCCGCGCATCCGGACTGCCCTGCGCGATGCGCTCCGCTCCCGGCGGTGGCGCGGTCGTTTCCGACGCGCCGTCGGGCTCGCCGGTCGCCGACTCGTCGACTCCGACGATGAAATCACCGATGTAGATCTTGTCCGAATCTTTGACGACGAGCGGGCTCGTGATCTTGCGACCGTTGACGTACGTGCCGTTCGTGCTCTTCAGATCGACGATGATGAACTTGCCGTCTTTGAGCACGATGCGCGCGTGACGCTTCGAGACGTTGCCCTTCGGCAACACGATGTCGTTGCCTTGAACGCGGCCGATCGTGACTTCAGGTTTGTTGAAGCCCATGCGGCGCTGCTCGCCGCCTTTTTCCTGGATGAGGATAGTGAACATTTTCTCCTGAGGCCGCGGAGGAGCTCTTCCCCACCCGAACGGTACTAACCTTCGACAATCACGGTCAAGTTCGGGGTAGCTCATTGCTCGGAGGCGCCGCGGATCCGGGCGGCTCCACAACCGGCTTCAGATGCAGAACACCCCGCACGTCATCCCACCACAGCGCCCACACGCCGGTCGCGACCAGCGCGAGCATGGCCACGATGATCGCGACGTCGTGCCAACGCGGGCGATGCATGAATCGAAACGCTAGCACGCCGTTTACAGGGCATGATGCCCGCCATGAAGAGCTTGTTCGTCATCGCCCTCCTTGCTGCGACCGCGGTCGCGGGCCCGGCGAAGAAGTACCACTTCGAGCTCACCGCGGTGACGCCGAAGCCCGAGGTGAAAGCCGACGTCGCCAAGATCGCGCAGGAGCGCGTCGAGGCGCAGTTCAAGAAGGCGCTGGACGCGAACCCGCAGCTCGTCACCAACCTCGAGGGCGCGCCCGATCCCGCGACGAAATCGGATGCTTATCGCCGCTACCTCACCCAAAAAGGCATCAGCGGCAGCTACCTCGTCACCGTCGAGATCACCGACGCGTCCGAGGAGCTCCAGCCGATGGAGGGCAAGTCGAACACGCAGCGCGAGGTCGTCCACGTCGGCATCCACGTGCTCGGCGAGACGATTCCGGGCCGCACGATGGGCTTCACGGGCGACGGTCAAGCCACGGTCAAGCAAGAGATCGGCATGAAAGTGCGCGACACCGATCGCAACTACGCGTGGGACGGCGCGGCCGAAACGGCGGTCAACGACGCGCTCAAGACCTGCTTCGCGAAGCTCGCGATGCCGCACGCGAAGCCGTAGCGGCGGTTAATCGACGAAGTTCCCGATCCGCGCGAAGCGGATGAAGGTCTTCCACTCTTTGCGATCGAGCTGGCCGTACGACAGCCAGATGAACAGCGCCTTGCCTTTGACGTTGTCGAGCGGGACCGAGCCCCACACGCGCGAATCGTTCGAGTTGTCGCGGTTGTCGCCCATCGCGAAGATGTGACCCGGCGGCACGATGTAGTGGAAGCCTTCTTTGCCGCACGCGTCGAGCTTCGTCGCGTCGGGCTCGACGCGACCGAACACCTGCGGCGGTGATGTCGTCTTGCCGCACGCCGGGATCGACTGCAGGCTGTTCGGGAAGTTGCGCACCGTGGTTTGGTCGTCGCGGTTCGGGTTGCCGAACACGTTGTACGAGCGACCTGGGATCGTCTCGTGATAGCGGGCCACCGTGGTCAGGTAGTCGTTCCAGAGCTCGTGATCCTCGTCGTAGTCACGATATTGTTCCTGATCGACCGGGACATCCGGCACGGCGACGCCGTCGACATAAAGCACACCGCAGCGGGTCTCGACCGTTTCACCCGCGGTCGCGATCACGCGCTTGATGTAGTCGCGATCCGGATCGCACGGATAGATGAAGACGATCACCTCGCCGCGATGCGGGCCGCGCAGCTCGAACAGCTTCGTGGTCGTCCACGGGATGCGCACGCCGTAGATGAACTTGTTGACGAAGATGTGGTCGCCGATCTCGAGCGTCGGATACATCGACGACGACGGGATCTTGAACGCCTCGACGACGAACGCGCGCAGCGCGAGCGCGATCAAGATCGCGGCGCCGATCGACTCGACGTAGTCGCGCAGCGTCGACTTCGCGGGCCGGCGGACCAGCTCGTCGACGAGCGCGTCGAGCTGCGGCAGCTGGCGGCGCACGCGCAGGCGATCGTCGCCGCGCAGCGCCTCGTCCATCGCGACCGCGACGGGCTCGAGCTCGCCGCCGCTCTTGCTCTTGAGCCCGCGCTTGACGGCGAGCGCGGCGCGCGCCTCGCGCACGAGGTGACGCGCTTCTTTGCGGACACGAAAATCGAGAAAGCTCGCACGCACGATCAATCCACCTTGAGGATGGTCAAGAACGCCTCCTGCGGCAGCTCGACCGAGCCGACCGACTTCATCCGCCGCTTGCCCTCTTTCTGTTTCTCGAGCAGCTTTTTCTTACGCGTGATGTCGCCGCCGTAGCACTTCGCGGTGACGTCCTTGCGGATCGCCTTCACCGTCGTTCGCGAGATCACGCGGCTGCCGATCGCGGCCTGGATCGCGACGTCGAACATCTGGCGCGGCACCACGTCCTTCATCTTCGAGCACAGCTCGACGCCGCGATGATACGCGCTGTCGCGGTGCGAGACGATCGACAGCGCATCGACGCGCTCGCCGTTGACCAGCACGTCGAGCCGGATCAGATCCGCCTCGCGATAGCCGGCCGGCTCGTAGTCGAGAGACGCGTAGCCGCGCGACATCGTCTTGAGCCGATCGTAGAACCCGAACACCACTTCCGCCAGTGGCATCTCGTAGAGCACGCGAACGCGACCGCTCGGATCGTAGTGCATGCCCTGCTGCACGCCGCGGCGCTCCTGGCACAGCTGCATGATCGCGCCGACGTATTCCTGCGGCAGGTGCACCGTCGCCGTGATGATCGGCTCTTCGATCGCCTCGTACTTGCCCTGATCCGGAACTTTGGCAGGGTTGTCGAGCTCGACGACCTCGCCGCCGTTCATGCGGACGCGGTAACGCACGCTCGGCGCGGTCACGATGAGGTTGAGGTTGAACTCGCGCTCGAGCCGCTCCTGGATGATCTCCATGTGGAGCAGGCCGAGAAAGCCGGTGCGAAAGCCGAAGCCGAGCGCACTCGACGTCTCGGGCTCGTACGTCACGCTCGCGTCGTTGAGCACGAGCTTGCCGAGCGCGTCTTTGAGATCTTGATAGTCCGCCGCGTCGACCGGGAACAGCCCGGCGAACACCATCGGCTTGACCGTCTTGAAGCCGGGTAGCGGTGCATTCGTGGGTCGATCGGCGTCGGTGATCGTGTCGCCGACGCGCGCGTGCGCGATGTCCTTGATCGCGCCGGCGACGATGCCGACCTGACCGGCCTCGAGCTCGTCGACCTCGACCGAGACCGGCTTGCGCACCGCCGTCATCGTGCAGTCGTACGTGACGTCGGTCGCCATGAAGAGGAGCTTCGTGCCCTTCGCGATCCGGCCCGACATCACCCGCACGAGCACGACGACGCCGCGATACGTGTCGTACCAGCTGTCGAAGATCAGCGCCGACAGCGGCGCCTCGCGGTCGGCCACGGGCGGCGGAATGCGATCGACGATCGCCTCGAGCATCTCGTGAATGCCCTCGCCGGTCTTCGCCGAGACGAGCAGCGCGTCTTTGGCGTCGAGGCCGATCGTGTCTTCGATCTGCTGCTTGACCCAATCGGGCCGCGCGACCGGCAGATCGATCTTGTTGAGCACGGGCACGATGTCGAGGTTGTTGTCGAGCGCGACGTAGACGTTCGCGAGCGTCTGCGCTTCGACGCCCTGCGCGGCATCGACGACGAGCAACGCGCCTTCGCACGCGGCGAGCGAGCGCGAGACCTCGTAGTGAAAGTCGACGTGGCCCGGCGTGTCGATCAAGTGGAACTGGTAGACGAGGCCGTCGTCGGCTTTGTAGTGGAGCTGGACGGCCTGCGCCTTGATCGTGATCCCGCGCTCGCGCTCGAGGTCCATCGAGTCGAGCATCTGATCTTGCGCCTCGCGCGCGGTGACCGCGCCGCACGCTTCGAGGATCCGATCGGCGAGCGTGGTCTTGCCGTGATCGATGTGCGCGATGATCGAGAAGTTACGGATGCGATCGGCGGGAAACGACACTTGGAGGGCAGCGGGTTGTTAGCGTGACCCAAGCCGCAGGTCTACTTGCCCGGGGAGCTGATCGCGGTACCTGTCGAGCACGAGATCGATACCTTGCCGGATGTACTCGGCCACGGGCACGCGGGTGCGCTCGTGCAGCGCTTTGAGCTGCGCGTCTTGCTCGGGTGTGATGTACACCGTCGTCGAGATCTTCTTGCGCGCCAAGGCAGTGTGACCCTACGTGACCATATGCTGGGGGTCAACGTTGCATCACCTGAGGAGCCCGACTAGGCTCTGGCTAATGGCGAAGCTCCCGAAACTCGCTGCGTTGTGCGCCATCTCCCTGGCCGCCTGTCACAACGGGAACAAGGACACGACGCCGAAGGATCTGTCCGACGCCAGTATCCCGAAGGTCGATCCGACGCTCTGCGATACCGCGGGCAAGAACGTCGTCACCTACGACCTCAACCACGATAACCGCCCCGACGTGTGGCGGCTCTACAAGACCGAAGACGAAGGCGGCACCAAGGTCGAGTTCATGACCTGCAAGCAGGTCGACTTCGATCACGATGGCCGCAAAGACTGGGTCGTCGCCTACAACCGCAAGGGCATGCCGCTCTACGAGAAGGCCGACTTCGACTACGACGGCAAATGGGACATGTCCGCGATCTTCGATCCGAAGACCGGGCTCAAGGCCGAGGTCGAGCGCGACACCGACTTCGACGGCAAGTTCGATGTCCAGGAGATCTACGACAGCGCCGGCCAGCTCACGAGCATCCGGCGCGATCGCAACGGCGATGGCAAGCCCGACGTGTGGGAGCAATATCGCGACGGCCAGCTGATCGAGATCCTCTACGACGACAACTTCGACGGCAAAGTCGATCGCAAAGAAGAGATTCCGGGCGCGCACCCGAAGATCCAGATGCCGACGACCCAGCCGATTCAAGACACCGGGTCGACCGGTAGCGCTGCCGCGCCAGCGCCTGCACCGACCAAATAACGATGTCAGAAATCGTGCAGAAGCCGTGGGGCCACGAGCTGATCTGGGCGAAGACGGATCGCTACGTCGGCAAGATCCTGCACGTGCGCGCCGGCGAAGCGCTGTCGCTGCAGTATCACCGCGTCAAAGACGAGACGATCATGGTGCTCTCCGGCCGGCTGTCGTTCGAGTTCTTCACCGATGGCGAATCGCCGAGCACGCGCGAGCTCGCGCCGGGCGAGCCGTTTCACATCACACCTGGGTTGCGCCACCGCATGATCGCGATCGACGACACGCAGATCCTGGAAGTGTCGACGCCCGAGCTCGACGACGTCGTGCGCTTGCAAGATCGCTACGGCCGCTAGGTCGTCGCGACGAGCAACTGCTCCGACATCGCCGGTCGCAGACCGTCGCTGCGCTGCGCGAAGTAGCGAGCGACGTAGTCATCGGCGGTGATCGCGATCGCGCGCGCAAACCCGGCTTCGCGCGCCGCGGCCGTGATCTCGTCGGCGGCGTAGAAGCTGATGAACGGCGTGCCCGATTTCGCGGCGCCCTGCTCGGCGAACCCGCGGATGGTGCGCTCTTCGGGATCCGACACGAGCTCGATCGGGATCATGAACGTCATCGCGAACGTCGAGCCCGGTGCGAGCGCGGCCGCGACGTCGCGCAGCGTCTTCGCGTTGGTGTCGCGCGCCAGATACATGCTGACGCCGGTCGATGCGACGACCGCGGGCGTTGCGGGATCGAACCCGGCGGCGATCAACCGCTCCAACCACGTGTCGCGTTCGAAGTCGACCGGCACGAACGTCGGCAGCGCGAGGCCGAGCTCGTCGAGCCGGCGCCGTTTCCACAGCTGCGTGGCGGGCTGATCGATCTCGAACACGCGCACGCCGGTCTCGGCACGGCGCTGCGCGAACGTATCGAGCCCGGCGCCGAGCAGCACGTATTGCGCGACCCCGGAATCGATCACCAGATCTTCGACGAAGCGCGCGCGTGCGACGATCCCCGCGCGCATCGTGCGCGTGCGATCGGCGGCCATGTCGGGCCGATCGCGCCAACCGTCGTCGGGCGCGGCGAGCTGCAAGCCGAGCTCGTCATCCAGCACGTGCGGCGGCGCTTCGACGAGGACGTGGAGCGCGCGCCACAGCGCGACGCGCACGGCGGTGTGATCGGGAACGCTCACGTCGTCACTTCTTTTTGGGCGGCGCGCCGGCGTTTTGCGCCATCTTCGCCTTGAGCGCGGCGAGCTCGTCGTCGACCGTCGACGCGGATTTCTTCGCCGCGGGCGCGGCGCGCGGCGGCACGGGTCCGGTGCCGCGCTTCATCTGCGCGAGTTGGTCGTCGATCGAGCTTCGCGGCGGCGCGGACGGCTTCGGCGGTGGCGACGGCGGCAGATCGCCGACCCGTTCGATCGCGCGCTCGAGCTCTTTGACCTCGGCTTCGAGCGTCGCGAGCTCGGCCAGCATGCCGTGCATGCGCGCGCGCTCGGCATCGGCCTTGCGGTCGAGCTGCGCTGCTTCGTCGGCGGCTCCGCGCGCCGTCGCGCCCTTCGCCTTGTCGGCGAGCTCGGTGGCCGCATCGCGCGCCGCCGCCATCGACTTCGTCATTTCGGCGACCCGACGCGCGACCTCGCCGCGCAAGCGCTCGAGCTCGGCCTTGTCGGGGACCGACGACGTGTCGGCGGCGCCCGCCGTATCGCCACCGAGATCCTCGAGCTCGCCCGGCATCGCGGTCGTTTGCGCGGCCGCGTTGGCCGCCGCGCTCGCCGCGCGGACGCGATCGCGTGTCTGCGCCTGCGCGACGGTTCGGCGCTCGTCGATGACGGCGCGCTTGTCGCCGGCGACCGCGGCGACGATGTCGGCGACGTGATCGGCGCCGTCGTCGTGCGGGCTCGGCGGCGCGCCGCGAAACGCGCCGTCCAATGCCGATGCGAGCAACAACAGGCCGCGCGCCGCCGTCGCGCGCTTGCGCGCTTCCAGCGCCGCCGCGAGCTTCGCGCCGTCCGGAATCAGATCGTCGATCAGCGCGACCAGCTTGCCGCCGACGAGCAACGCGCGTGAAACCACGTCGGGCCGCGGCCGGGCGACGAGCACGTCGGCCGCGCGCCAGAGCAGCGCCGCGTCGCCGGTCGCGCCGAACAGCTTCGCGCGCAAGCCGAGCGTCGGCACTTGCCGGCGCAGCACCGCGGCGGCTTCGACGTCGGCGCCGGCGTCGAACAAGAACGTGACCTGATCGTCGCCGTCGAGCAGCGACAGCTGCAGCGCGAGCTGGCCGGCGAGCTCGGCGCCCATCCCGGCGACCTCGACGAGCGCGACTCGGCCGCCGAGCTTGAACCGCGCCCGCAACGCGACGCGATCTTGCGCGCCCGCCTCGGCGAACGCGCGCTCGCCGATCGCGCCGGTCACCAGGATGCGATCGCCTTCGACGCCCGCGTCGGCGAGCGCGACCGCGGCGAGCTCGTCGACGGCCACGAAGCGATCCGCGTCGGTCTGCGCCCAGGCCGCGGCCGGCTCGAGCTCGCCGACCACCGCGATCACCGGCGCGGGGTTCGTCGCCTGATCGCGCGCGACGGTGAGCGCGAGCGCGGCGTGCGGATCGAACACCACGGTGACGTCGGGCGGGCTCGCCTCGAGCTCGCGGCGCAGCTTGCGCTCGGCGCCTTCGCCGAGCAGCGCGCGGCGGACGCGATCGGTCATGCCGCCACCGCCGCCGCCTGCCCCGCCGACATCGATCGCGCGCACGCGCATGCCGGCCGCTTCGATCGCGGCGAGCACCGGCACGACGACGCACGCCGCCGAGCCGGCGCTGGTGACGACCAGGACGTGCGCTTCAGCCATGGCGAATCACGACCTCGGGGTTGACCAGGTGTCGCGGCCGCCGGCCGGCGAGCACGTCGGTCACCGCGTCGATGCACAGCTGCGCCATCTTGGTCCTGGTCTCGGTGGTAGCCGATCCGATGTGCGGCGCCAAGACCAGCCGCGGACAGTCGAGCAGCCCGCGATCGATCTCGGGCTCGTGCGCGTAGACGTCGAGCGCCGCGGCGAACAGCCGGCCGGCGTGCAGGGCGTCGGCGAGTGCCCCGGCCTCGACGAGGGCGCCACGCGCGGTGTTGACCAAGATCGCGGTCGGCTTCATCCGCGCCAGCCGCGCGGCGTCGACCATGCCGCGCGTCGCCGGCGTCAGCGGGCAATGCAGGCTGACGACGTCGGCCTCGGCGAACAGTCGATCGACGTCGTCGCGCGACCCGGCGGCAATGACATGCATGCCGAACGCATCGGCTCTGCGCGCGACCGCTCGGCCGATCCGGCCCATCCCGACGATGCCGAGCGTCTTCCCGGTCAGCTCGATGCCGAGCAGCTGATCGAGGCGCCAACCCGGCCACGCGCCCGACCGCGCGAGCGCCTCGCCTTCCGGCAACCGGCGCGCCGCTGCCAAGATCAGCGCCCACGCGAATTCGGCGGTCGCTTCGGTGAGCACGTCGGGCGTATTCGTGACCGCGACGCCGGCCGCCGTGCACGCCGCGACGTCGACGTTGTCGTAGCCGACCGCGCAGCTCGCGACGATGCGCAGCTTGGGCGCGCGCGCGAGCACGCTCTGATCGATGCGGTCGAGCAACAGGCAGATCAGCGCGTCGGCATCGATCAGATCGCAACGCGCGACGCCGATGAATTGTTCCGGCGCTACGACGCGCGAATCGGCGACCGGCAACGGCGAGGTCGAGACGACGCGCACCACGCAGCAGCTTACCGCGCGTGCTAGCTTTCACGAGTGCGGTGGCTCGCGATCGTGATGCTGTTATGCGCGACCGCGCTGGCAGATGATCCGGTGGCGCTGACGTCGCTCACGGACGATCCGGTGCTCGGCAAATCGCCGCTGCGGGTCGACGGCGAAGAAGTTCACGGGCTCGTCGCGTTCACGTTCGACGATGGGCCGAGCCCGCAAACGTCGCCCGACGTGATCGACGCGCTCGACAAGTACGATATCCCCGCGACGTTCTTCATCGTCACGCAGCGGCTCGGCGGCGAGAAATCCCGCGCCGTGCTCGCGCGCGAGCTGGCCGACGGCTTCACGGTCGGCAGCCACTCGGTCACGCACAGAAATTTGAAGAACGCGACCGGCGACACGATCGCGAAGGAGATCGACGCATCGTTTCGCACGCTCGCGAAGTGGGCGAACCATCCGATCGGGTTGTTTCGCCCGCCGTACGGCTCGCTGTCGGGCGCGGGACGGCACCGGCTCACGCAGCTCGGCGTCACCGAGGTGATCTGGTCGATCGATACGCTCGACTGGAAGGCGCACGACCCCGACAAGCTCCGCAAGAAAGTCTTGAAGATGATCCTCGATCAGAACGGCGGCATCGTGCTGATGCACGACATCCGGCCGATCACGGCAAAGATCATCGCCGGCGTCTTCGACGATCTCGAAGCGGAGAACTGCCGCCGGCTCGCGGCGAAGCAAGAGCCGATCTGGCCGGTGTCGCTCCACTACTTCATCAAGAACGACAAGAAGACGCTGCGGCCGGTGCCGGACGAGGTCGCGAAGCGCACGGCCGACTACAAAGCGAAGCTGCCGGATCGGTGCGCGAAGCGAACCAAGACGGCGAGCTCCGAGTCGAAATCCGGCGACTCCCCTTAGTGAGGCAAGCCGCCTCCGACCAGCGGCTAACAAGATCTGCCTTACAGTGAGTGCAGCTCGGATGTTGGTTGACAACCACATCCCACCACATTAGGGTCCGCGCGTTTCCGATTGTTAACGCGCGCGTAAGACCTGTGAACTCTTCATGCAAATTCCATCAGTTATGGGCGTCGGGAGGACGCAAAACATGGCGCCGTTGACGTGGGACCGGCCCACGCCACCGCCGCCGACCACGCCGTTTGACGAAGGCGCGTGGACCGACGAGCACGAGTCGGTCGACTTCGGCGAAGGCGCGGAGACGCTCATCACGACCGCGACGTACGATCTGCGACCGAAGTTCACTGGTCGGAGCGCGCCGATGCAGCAGCTCCAACAGCTGGTCGATCGCGCGTTCGCGGTCGGCTCGCTGGCGTTCGCCGTGGTGGTCGCCGATCCGGGCATGGGCAAGAGCCGGATGATGGCGGAGCTGATCGCGCGCACGCGCGCCGCGAATCCCACGTTGATGGTGCTGTCGGGCATCGCGGACGAGAACACGCACGCGTATGGCCCGATCGCTCGCGCGCTCACCGCGCGCTTCAACATCGTGCTGGGCGAAGAGCCGGCAAAGAGCCGCGACAAGATCAGCGCCGGCGTCGCCAAGGTCGTGCCGGCCGCGCGCGTCGCCGAGATCTCGCACCTGATCGCGCACCTGCTCCGCGTGCCGTTCGAAGACTCGCCGGTCGTGGCGCCGCTGCTCGACTCGGCGCAGCGGCTCGAGGCGCGGCTGTGGCTCGCGCTCAAGCGTTTGTTCAGCGCCGATGCCGAGCTCCAGCCGCTGCTGATCGCGGTCGAGAACCTCGAGCAGTGCCAGACCGACACGATCAACTTCCTGCAGTTTCTCGCCGCCGGCATGCGCGATTCGCGCTGCGCCATCATCGGCACCGCATCGCACGCGCTGTGGGAACGCCACGCGTCGTTCGGCGATGGCGAGGTCGCGCCGACGAAGATCGAGCTGACCGCGCTGCCGCCGAACGAGGCCGAGGAGCTGCTCCGCGAGCTGTGCAAGCAGCTCCACGACGTGCCGCAGCGGCTCGTCATGCACGTCCGCACCACGAACTCGACGCCGCGCTCGATCCACGAGCTCGTGCGGTTCTTGCTCGAGAGCGACGTGATCGTCCGCGAGGGCATGATGTGGCGCATCGATGCGGCGAAGCTCGCGTCGATCAAGCTGCCGAAGACGTACGACGACCTCGTCGCCGCGCGCCTCGCCGTGATGGAGCCCGCCGAGCGCCGCGTGCTCGAGATGGCGGCGGTCGTCGGCGAGACGTCGTGGCTCGATGCGATCCTCGCGCTCGAGCGCGCCGGCCAGGGCTCGGAAGATCCCGATGGCCCGACGCTCGCGCAGATCGCCGCGTCGGGCGATCACTCGCGCGTGACGGTCGTCGATGCTGCGACCAAGCTCGCGCTGCGCGAGTGGCTGATCGAGCTGCCGCAGTCGCAAGTCGCGGGCGAGCGCGAGCTTCGCTTCGCGTACCCGAAACTGCGCGAGCTGGTCTACACCGGCATCGACGAGAGCAAGCGCCGCGCGTATCACGCCGTCGTCGCGCGCTGGCTCGAATTGCACCCCGAAGGCCGCTCGCCCGGCGCACAAGAAGAAGTCGGCCGGCATCTCGCGCTCGCCGGCGAAGCGCGCGAAGCCGCGACGCGGTTCCGCCGCGCCGCCGAGGCCGCGCGCGCCGAATATCAGAACGAAAAAGCGATCCGGCTGTTCGACAAGGCGCTCGCCTGCATCGGCAATCAAGATCTCGCGGCTCGCCTGCACCTCTGGCACGACCTCGGCTCGGTCTACGAGCTGATCGGCGACTTCGAGGCGGCGCTCGGCGCGTTCGAGCGCATGCTGCGGCTGTCGTGGGTCGCGGCGACCAAGACCAAAGCCGCCGTCGCGTTCAACAAGATGGGCCGCGTGTGGCGCCGCAAGGGCGATCTCAAGCTCGCGCTCGAATACCTCGAGCGCGGCCACGAGCTGTTCCGCGGCACCGGCGATTCGCGCGGCATCGCGAGCTCGCTCGACGACGTCGGCAAGACGCTGCAGATGCTCGGCCGCTACGACGAAGCCTACGCCAAGATCACCGAAGCGCTCGCGCGCCGCGGCAAGCACGGCGACGCGCGTGCGATCGCCACTTCGCTGTCGCGGCTCGGTGATGTTCAGGCCGATCGCGGCCGTTACGAAGCCGCGCTCACCTGCCACAAAGAAGCGCTCGAGCTGCGCCGACAATCGGGAGATCGTTGGGGCCAGATCGTGTCGCAGAACAACCTGGCCGCGCTCGCGTTCGAGCTCGGCGACATCGCGGACGCGCGCACCGGTTGGCTCGCCGCGCTACCCGAGGCCGAAGCGATCGGCGCGCTGCCGCTCGCGGCGCTGGTGCTGACGAACCTCGGTGAGCTCGCGCTCGCCGACGGCAAGCTCGAAGAGGCGCGCAGCCGGCTCGACGACGCGCTCGAGATCATCGAGGACATCGAAGATCGCGGGCTCGAGAGCGAAGCGTGCCGGCACTTGGCCGTGCTCGAGTCGCTGTCGGGCGCCACGCAGACCGCCCGCGAGCTCGCCGAGCGCGCGCTCGACGTCGCGAAACGCTCGGGCCAGCGCGAGCAAGAAGCCCGCGCGTACCTGACGCTCGGCGACGTGCTGTCGACGAGCCTCTACGATGCCGGCGACTCGCGCGACGGCGACGATCCCAGCCGCGACGCCGCCGTCGCGTACAAGCAGGCGCTCGAGGTGCTGCGCGCGATCGGCAACGAAGCCGCGCTCGGCAAGGCGCTGTTCGCGTACGGCCGCTACAAGGCCGAAACCGGCGCGCTCGCCGACGGCAAGGACATGCTGCGCGACGCGATCGCCGTGTTCTCGAAGCTTGGCCTGCGCCGGTCGGCCGGCGACGCCGAGAAACTGCTCGCGACGTTGCACTGAGGGCCCGGCGCGGGCATGGTTGCTGCTGTATCGCGCCGATGACATGGTTCTGGCTCGGATTCTTCGCGCTGGTCGCGTTGCTGTTGTTTCTCGACCTCGGCGTGATCCATCGCCGCGCGAAGGAGATGTCGCTGCGCGCTGCGGTCGGCTGGACCGCCGCGTGGGTCGCGCTCGGCCTGTCGTTCACCGGCGTGGTCTACGTGATCTACGAGTACCACCTCGCGGG
This sequence comes from Kofleriaceae bacterium, assembly GCA_036271395.1. Classification (GTDB taxonomy): domain Bacteria; phylum Myxococcota_A; class Polyangia; order Haliangiales; family Haliangiaceae; genus JABFXX01. The sequence continues at coordinate 9,319 of DATBAS010000145.1, read as the reverse complement.
CGTCGAGCTGCACTCGCTCTCGCATCACGCCAACGGCAGCGACGCCGCGATCACGTACGTCTCGGCGTACCTGCTCGAGCAGGCGCTGTCGATCGACAACATCTTCGTGATGTCGCTCGTGTTCCACAACTTTCGGATGCCGGCGAAGTACCAGCACCGCGTGTTGTTCTGGGGAATTCTCGGCGCGATCGGGTTTCGCGTCGCGATGCTCGGCGGCGGCGCGTGGATCGCCGCGAGGTTCGACTGGGTCTTCTACATCTTCGGCGGCTACCTCGCGTGGCAGGGCATCAAGCTGCTCAAGGGCGACGATGACGAAGAGGAAGATCCGGCGAGCAAGAACGCGGTCGTGCGGCTCGTGCGCCGCTTCATTCGCGTGGTCGACGGCGATCACGGCGGCAAGTTCAGCGTGCGCGTCGACGGCCGGCGCGCGCTGACGACCGTCGCGATCTGCCTGATCGTCATCGAGCTCACCGACATCGTGTTCGCGATGGACTCGATCCCGGCGGTGCTGTCGGTCAGCCAGGACACGTTCATCATGATCACGTCGAACGTGTTCGCGATCATGGGGCTGCGCTCGCTGTACTTCGTGCTCGCCGGTGCGATGGCGAAGTTCAAGTACCTCAAGCTCGCGCTCGGCGTGCTGCTCGTCGCGATCGGCGCGAAGATGATCGCGTCGCCGCTCGGTTACTACGTGCCACACGTGATCACGCTCGCGACGATCGCCGGGATCATCGCCGTCGGCGTGCTGGCGTCGGTGATCGCGACGCGTCGCGCGGCGCGCGCTGATCAATAGACGCTGATGCCGAGCAGCGCGTCGGTCATGCGCTCGCCGTGCGCGTAGGTCTGGCCGAGCCGCGCGGTGATCGCGAGCCGCGTGTTGATGTCGAGCTGGCCGAGCGCGCCGCCCATCACCGCCCAGCCGCCGGAATCGCCGTTCGGCACGCCATCCTCGTAGCGATACGCGCCGCCGCCGCCTCCGTACAGCCCGAGGTGCAAGGGACCGACGGCGACGGGATAGCCCTGCGCCTCGAGCGTGTAGCGCGACTCGAACAGCGTCTGCGCTTCGTTGTTGTCGCGCCAGCCGAAATACATCGAGCCGACGATGCCGACTTGCTGCGTGATGTAGTAGCCGAGCTGGATCGTCGTCGCGGTGCCGAGCTTCTTGCTGCCGTCGGCCGACGCGAACGAGCCGGTGCCGAACAACACGGCGTAGGTGAAGCCTTGCCGATCGAGCGGCGCGCGGCCGAGCGGCGTCCACGGGCCTTCGTCGCTGCGCACGTACGCGTAGCTGCTGAACGCGGCCGACTCGGGATCGAGATACGCGAGCGGCATATGCGCGATGGTGCCGTCCTTGCCGAACAGCCACAGCGGGTGCATCGGGTGCAGCTTGACGTCGCCCTCGTAGCGCGAGCCTTCGACCGCGCCGACCGCGACGACGGCGACGAGCGCGACGATGAGCACCGCGATCGCCACGCCTTTGCCGTCGCCACCGCCGCCGGAAAGGCCGTGCAAACCGCCGCCACCGCCGCCGTGAGGCGCGACCGCGCGCGGCCCGCCGCCACCCAGGTTCGGACCGTTGCCGAAGCTCGCGCCGCGCCCCCAGCCGTCGTGACGGCGATGATCGTCGACGACGATCAGCGGCGGCAGCAGCACGATCTGCGTGTCACCGGATACCGCCTCGCGCGGGCCGAGATCGGCGTCGCTGAGCTGCTGGGTGACGCGGACGCGATCGCCGCGTTGCGCGGGCGGCACCTGCGCGAGCCGTTGCAGCTCGGCGTTCGAGATCCGATACGTCGTCGTCGAGCAGCCGCCGACGAGCGAGACGGCCAGCGCGGTGGCGAGAAATCGCATCCGGCCCATTATTGCAGAAACCGTGCGCGGCCCGCGTGTCACAGCGCCTCGGGTCGCATGGCAGACTAGCAGCGTGGAACCGGTCGACCTCGCCGCGATCGCGGACGACTTCGATCACGAGGTCGCGCGCACCCCGGCGATCGATCGGTTTTGCAGCTCGACCGCGTGGGTGCTGGCGGCTGCCGGCGCGCTGATGCCGCCACGCGCGCCGTTCTCGTTCCGAGGACAACACGGCTACTTTGCCGCGATGCGTGGCGTGCATCCGGCCGGGTTTCCATACATCGAGCCGGTCGAGCTCGCGTGGGGGCTCGCGTCGCCGCTGATCGGCGCCGACGCGGCCGCGCTGGTCGAGGAGATCGTGCCGGTGCTTGCCGAGCGGCGTGACTGGCAGCTCGCGATTCTTTCGGGCCTCACTGTCTCAGGGCCGCAACGCCGTGCCCTCGACGCCACACTGCCGCCGCGGTGGGAGCGCCGGCGCGGCCAACCGACGATCCGTCACGTCGCGAGCCTCGACGGCGGGATCGATGGCTTCTTGAGCCGGCGCACGCGCGAGTTTCGCAAGTCGATGCGCAAGTCGGCGCGCGCTGCCGCCGCCGCGAGCGCGACGTTCGAGATCGTCCGCGCCGGCGAGCTCGACGCCGACGCGCTGTACGATCGGATCCAGCGCGTCGAAGCCGCGAGCTGGAAGTCGCGCGATGGCGTCGGCATCGCGGCCGGCCCGATGCGCGCGTTCTACGCCGCGATGCTGCCGCGGCTGTGCCGGCTCGGCCAGCAGCGCACGATCTTCGCGCGCGTCGGCGACCGCGACGTCGGCTACATCTTGGGCGCGGTGATGGCCGGCGAGTATCGTGGATTGCAGTTCTCGTACGACGCCGACGTCGCGCAGCTCGGCATCGGCAGCCTGCTGCAGCTCGAGCAGATCCGCGAGCTCTGCGCCGAAGGCGTGCTGCGCTACGACCTCGGCACCGAGATGGACTACAAGCGGCGGTGGGCCGAGGACATCATGGAGACCGAGATGCTCGTCTTGGTCAGGTAAGCGTTGGCGTGGGCGTCGCCGAAATCAAATCACCGCTGAAATGCGCCCGGCACATTCTCGGAGTCGCCCACGCTCACGCCCACGGTTTTTACTTCTGAAACTTCGCCTTCCAGTCGTCGTAGGGCATGCCGTAGATCACTTCGCGCGCCTCGGGATCCGACAGCTCGACGCCGCGCTCGGCGGCCGCCGCGCGATACCACTTCGACAGGCAGTTGCGGCAGAACCCCGCGAGGTTCATCACGTCGAGGTTTTGCACGTCGGTGCGCTCGCGAAAATGCTCGACCAGGCGGCGGAACGCGGCGGCTTCGATCGCGGTGCGCTCGGCTTCGGGAATCTCGGCCATGACGCTGCATAGCATGTGGTATGAGCGGGGCATGGACGGCGCGCCCGAGCCTGTTACCGAGCTACCGCCCGAGCCATCGGCAACGCTGCCGTCGTCGGTGACCACGCTGACTCGCGGCGATACGACGTTTTACGTGGTCGGCACGGCGCACGTGTCGCAAAAGTCCGTCGACGACGTGCGCACGACGATCGATTCGGTCCATCCCGACGTCGTGTGCGTCGAGCTCGATCAGGCGCGCTACGACGCGCTGACCAAGGACAGTGCGTTTCGCGACCTCGACGTGTTCAAGGTCGTGCGCGAAGGCCGCACCCTGTACTTGCTCGCTCACCTGGCGCTGTCGAGCTACCAGCGCCGCATCGGCAAGAGCCTCGGCGTGCAGCCCGGCGCCGAGCTGGTCACCGCGACGAAGACGGCCGCGAAGCGCGGCATTCCGGTCGAGCTGATCGATCGCGACATCAACATCACGCTCAAGCGCACGTGGCGCAACTTGGGGATGTGGCGCCGCGCGAGGCTGCTGTTCTCGCTGATCGGCGGCGACGACGGCGATCCGAACGCCGATCCGATCACGCACGAATCGGTCGAAGGCATGAAGGAGCAGGCGGCGCTGTCCGAAATGCTCGCGGAGCTCGGCCGGCAGGTGCCCGAGATCAAGGGGCCGCTCGTCGACGAGCGTGATCAGTATCTCGCGAGCAAGATGCGCGACGCCGGCGAAGGCAAGCGCACGGTCGTCGCGGTCGTCGGCGCGGCGCACGTGCCCGGCATGACGCAGCAGCTCGACAAGCCGATCGATCGCGCGAACCTCGAGCTCGTACCGCCGCCGCCGTTGTGGTGGCGGATCGCGAAGTGGCTGGTGCCGATCGGTTTTCTCGCGCTGCTCGCGTGGTTCGCGCGCGCGCAGGATCCGGAGACGTTCGCCCGGACGATGCTCGCGTGGATCATCCCGACCTCGATCGGCGCGGGCCTGTTTACGGCCGTTGCCGGAGGTTCGCCGTTTTCTGTGATCTCCGCCATGTTGGCGTCGCCGATCGCTCGGGTGTACCCGCTGGTCCGGACCGCCGTCGTGGTCGGGATCGTCGAGGCGTGGCGCCGCAAACCGTCGGTGGTCGATTGTGAACGGCTCCCCGACGACACCCAGACCGTGAAGGGATTTTTCAAGAATCCCGTCACACGGATCCTGATCATCGCGTCGGCCTCGGGGCTGGGCGCCCTGCTCGGCTTCGCCGTCGGTGTTGGCTGGGTTGCGACGCGAATCTGAGCGATACTGCGCCGCATGATCAATCGACGCGATGCGATCAAGCGGATCGGCCAATTCGCCGGGGCCGCTGCGATGGCGAAGTACCTGCCGGCGTGCAAATCCGACGACAACGGTCCGGTCGGCATCACGACGTGGGTCTACATGATGCTCGAGAACCGCTCGTACGATCACTACCTCGGCGCGCGCGCGATGATGGGCAAAGGCGGCGACGGCTTCCCGACGACGTACACGAATACGGATCTCACCGGCACCGTCGTCGCGCCGTTCGAGCCGACCGTGAACCAGCTCTGCGTCGTCGATCCGCCGCACGGTTGGGACGAGCTGCACGACAGCTGGAACATGGGCGCCTGCGACGGCTTCCTCAAACAGTTCCAGACGTCGGACTCGACGACTGATCAGAGCGTGCTGCAGTACCTCACGTCGACGGAGCTGCCGATCACGTGGGCGCTCGCCGACGCGTACACCTCGTGCGATCGCTGGTTCTGCTCGCTGCTCGGGCCGACGCTGCCGAACCGCGCGTACTGGCACTGCGCGACTTCGTTCGGCATCGGTCCCGATCCGAGCGCGACCGAAAGCGCGAACGCGGCGATCCTCGATGCGTTTTCCAACGGCGTGCCGGTGCCGACGATCTACAACAGCCTGCACGACGCGAACGTCGATTGGGCGTACTACTACGGCTCGCTCGCCGTGTTGTCGCTGCTCGGCAATCCCGGTCCGTATCAGCTCGATCTCGGCCCCAACGACGGCACCGGTAACATCCGCCGCTTCGGCGACTACCAGAGCCAGGCCGGCCAGTTCTTCAAAGATGCCGCGGCGGGCGTGCTGCCGCCGGTCGTCTATATCGATCCGTACTTCTATCTCGACGACGATCACCCGCCGATCCACCCGATCAACGGCCAGCAGCTGATCGCGGCGGTGTACACCGCGCTCGCGAAGTCGCCGCAGTGGAAGAACTGCATGCTCGTCATCACGTACGACGAGAACGGCGGCTTCTTCGATCACGTCAGCCCGCCGACGACCGCCGATGACACCGCGATGAACTTCCCGGACGCGGTGCCAGGTTTCGATCAATGTGGCTTCCGCGTGCCGACGGTCGTCGTCGGGCCGTACGTCAAGCAGAGCTACGTCAGCTCGGTCGTGTACGATCACACGTCGGCGCTCAAGCACATCGAGAACACGTTCGGGTTGCCGTCGCTCAACTCGCGCACGATGGCGGCGAACGACCTGTCGGACTGCATCGACATGGATCGCCTCGCGAAGGGCGACTGGGCGCAGCCGATCACGCTGCCGACGATCGATCTCAGCGAGTTCCCGCAAGATCCGAACATGTGCACGACCAGCGAGTCGTTGCTCGCACTCGGCGGCGGCAAGGATCCGATTTCGGAGTATGCCGATTCGCATCCCGGCGTGTTCACGCCCGGCAAGACCGACATCCGCGACGGCGCCGACGAGCACATGCGGGGCATCCGCCAGTTCCTGCGCGACAACCTGAACAAGTACGAGTAGGCTTTCGGCCATGACGATGAAGAAGATCGTGATCGTGCTCGCGCTCGCGTCGACCGCGCTGCTCGCCACGCCCGTGCTCGCGTGCCCGAACCACGACGAAGCCGCGCCGCAGACGAAGACGGCCAGCGACAAGACCGACGCGAAGAAGCCGGCGACGACGGCGACGACGAAGCCAGCGCCGGCGCCCGCGCAGACGAAGCCGATCGACAAGCCCGCCGACAAAGTGTCGTCGCGCTGAGACTGCTCGTCTTCGATCGAACCTGCCCGCGCTTGTCGCTCGCGTGGCGCGCGGGTGCTCGGTTGTATCGCGCACGGCGCCGCATCGATGCCGCGCGTGGCGTCGGCAGCTGGGAAGGCGCGCTCGGCTGGCTCGCGTCGTGCGACGAGCCGATCGCCGAGATCCAATATTGGGGACACGGCCGCTGGGGCCGCGCGCTGATCGACCGCGACGACGTGCTCGACGCCGACGCACTGTCCCCGAACCATCGCCTTCGCGCCGCACTCGACGCCGTGCGCGAACGGCTCGCGCCGAACGCGCTGATCTGGTTTCGCACGTGCGAGACGTTCGGCGCCGATGCCGGTCGTGACTTCGCGATGCGGCTCGCCGATTGGAGCGGCGCGCGCGTCGCCGGTCACACGCACGTCATCGGCTTTCATCAGAGCGGCTTGCACGGCCTCGCGCCGGGCCATCGCGCGCGGTGGTCGGCCGATGAAGGGCTCGCACGCGGCACGGCGGCCGCGCCCGAGGTCGCGAAACGCTCGCGACCGTGGCGCACGCACACGATCACGTGCCTGCAGAATCACGTCCCCGCGGCCTGGTTCGACTGACGAGCAAGGGTCAGCAGAGAATGTCGAGCAGCTGCGCGCGCGTGAGGTAGCCCTCGAGCGCCGCGGAGAACTCGTCGATCATCAGGTCGAGCTCGAGCGTCATCTTTTTGCCGGTCGTGCGGTGGACGCGGCCGGAGATCGGAATCTCGGTGCCCGCGAGGTTCGCGACGCCGGTGACCCAAGAGCCCACGGCCGGCGGATCGGTCGGCAGCGTGACCGTGACGTGCGTGCGCGACACGTCGGCGATCGGCGCGTCGCCGGCATCGAAGCGCACGCTCGCCGCGAGCGCGGCCGGCGGCTCGACGCGATAGTTCACGCGGCGATTGTGCGTGATCAGCTTGTCGAGCGTGTCGTGCACCGGCGCCGAGACCGGCGTCTCCGCGGCCTCGAGCACGAGCTCGCGCAACCGCTTGAGCTCTTTCTGCGTGCGCATCAAGTTGCCGCGCATGTCGGCGAGCCGGCCCTGATCGCGATGAACCTTGTCGGCGACGACGCCGAGCAAGTTGACGAGGAACCGCACGGCGAGCTCTTGATGGTCGGCGAGAAACGCCTGCAGCGCCCGCGCGTCGAGCGACCACATGACCGAGCCCGCGGTCACCGTCGCGCGCGTCGACCGCGGCAGGCCGGTGAGCGCGCCGAGCTCGCCGATCAACGCCGGCGGCCGCAGCCGGAACACGTCATCGCCGGGCCGGTCGAGCACGACCTCGCCGTGCGTCAGCACGTAGAGCGTCGCCGCCGCTTCGCCGACGTCGAACAGCGATGTGGCACCGGCGTCGACGCGCTCGAAGCGAGCCCCGATCTCGGCGAGCTCCGCATCTCCGAAGCCCTGGAACAGCGGGATCGTGCGCAGCTCGGTGACGCTGGGGGCCATGGCGCGGAACATAACGCGGTATCGTCGCGGGGTGAGGCTCGCCGCCCTCGTTCCGCTGGTCGCGTGCGGCAACGCTGCGCAGCCCGCGCCACCACCGCCGCAACCTGCCGCGGTGAGCACGCCTCGCGACGCCGGGAGCGCTGCGGTCGCGACGATTTCGTACCCCGACCTCGCGAGCGCGCTCACCGCGACGATTCCCGCCGACGCGCGCGTGATCGGCTTCGGCGAGCTCCACGCGCGCACCGATCGCGCGCAGGTTCGCACCACGCTCGCGCGGTTCACGGCCGACGGTCTGCCCGCGATCCAAGCCAAGCTCTCGGACCTCGTGATCGAGACCTGGCTGATCGACAAGGGCTGCGAGCAAACCGCGACGACCGCGAGCGCGCAGATCGATTCCGAGATGAAGCACCCGGTCGCGACCAAGAACGACATCGCCGCGCTCGCCGATGCCGCGCGTGCGGTCGGGATCCAGCCGCACGCGATGCGCGTGACGTGCGCCGACTACGCGAAGATCGCTCCGGCGGGCAAACCCATGGACGTGCCTGCGATGCTGACACTCACCACCAACGAGCTCGGCCGCATCGCGAGTGAAGCCGTCGCGCACCGCGATCGCGAGGCCGATCACAAGCCGTGGATCGCGCTCTACGGCGGCGCGCTGCACAACGATCGCTTTCCCGCCGAGGGTGTCGCCGATTGGAGCTACGCCGCGCGCGTCGACGCGATCACGCACGATCACTTCGTCGAGATCGATCTCATCGTGCCCGAGCTCGCCGATCACGACGACACGCTCGGCAAGCAGGCGTGGTATCCGCTGACCCAAGATCGCGCGAGCACGCTGCGCGTGTGGAAGCGCGGCGAGCGCTCGTTCGTGATCGTGTTTCCGAGGAGCAACGCGTGATCGGCGCGCTCGCGTTCAAGCTGCTCGAAGCGTGGCTCTTGTGCGCGAGCGTGCAGCTCGCACTGTGGCTCGTCGCCGAGCGCACCAAGAACGCCGGCATCGTCGACATCGGCTGGGCCGCGTGCTTCACGCCGATCGTCGGCGTGTTCGCGCTCACCGCCGATGCGCCGCGCGGCGCGTTCGTGCCGATCGGGCTCGTCGTCGTGGCGTGGAGCACGCGGCTCGCCGGCTACCTCGTCGTTCGCGGCGCCGCGACCGGACCCGAAGAAGGCCGATACCACGACCTGCGCTCGCGCTGGGGGCCCGCCGCGTCGCGACGGTTTTTCGGGTTCTTCCAGGCCCAGGCCGCGCTCACCGCGCTGTTGTCGACGGCGTTCGTCGTGCCGTTCGTCACGACGCCGTGGGATGGCGGCGGCGCGACCGCACTGCGCGCGATCGGTGCGCTGATCGCGATGGGCGGCGTGATCGGCGAGACCATCGCCGACGCACAGCTCGCGCGATGGAAGCGCGAGGCGGCGAATCGCGGCCGCGTGTGCGACGTCGGCTTATGGGGCTGGTCGCGGCACCCCAACTACTTCTTCGAGTGGTGTGTGTGGATCGGCTACGCGATCTACGGCCTCGCGTTCGCGCCGTGGGGCCTGCTCGCGCTGCTCGGCCAAGCCGTGATCTTCGGCTCGATCTGGGGCGTCACCGGCATTCCGCCGACGGAAGCGCAGAGCCTGCGCAGCAAG
>DATBAS010000144.1:0-25254 GCA_036271395.1 Kofleriaceae bacterium | reverse complement strand
GCCCCCGAGTCGAAGCAGCGCGGCATCGAGCTCGCGTACGCGCGCGCCGATGCCAACGACGCCCGCGCCAGCTGCCCGCCCAACACGCCGAACGGCACCGCGATGCACGTCCTGCCGGCGATGACGCCCTCACTCGCGATCGGCGACGGCGTGGTCACGTTCGCCGGCCGGCTCGGTCATGGCTTCGGAATCATCATCGACCACGGCAACGGCTGGGCGTCGCACTACGCGAACCTCGAAGCGCTCGTTGCGATCCGAACCGACCTCTATCGCGCGCGCGAGCAGCACGTGCGCGCTGGAGACGCGATCGGCTACGTCGGCGCGCCGGCACCGAACGCGTTCAAGCGGCTCTACTTCGAGCTGTGGGAGAGCGATCGCTCACACCGCTTCGTGCCCGTTGATCCGCGCGCGCACCTCGCCGACTGGAAACTCGTCGAGCACTACGACCACTTCACGCCCGCGCCCCCGACGGCGCAGAAAGAGGCGGCGTAGTCATGGAGAACGTCATCGAGTCCATTCGAGCCGCGGTCGCCACCGACGCGACGCACGAAGCACGCGTCGCCGGCATTACCGCCTGTCGAACGATCCTTGCGACGCTCGAGGGCAGGGCCGGCGAACCGATGGTCAGCGCGGCGCCCATGAACCCGTCGGCGATCGCTAGCGTCATCGGAACGCTTCGCGGCGTTCCCGCCGATCAGCTGCTCGATCTCGCGATCGCCAAGCTCCGCTCGGCGCTGCCGGCCGGCGCGGAGGTCGCCCGCGTCGAGCCGCTCAAGTTCCACCTCGTTCCCGCGCCGGTGCTCGGAGGCTCACGATGATCGCCGCCGCCGAAGTCTTCCCATCTTTGCCGGTCGCGTCCGAACCGGAATGCATGCGCGCCGAACAGCTCGCGACGTTTCTCGGCGTGAACCGCAAGACGGTCTACGCGTACGCGATGCGCGGTCTGATCCCGCATCGTCGCCTCGGGCGTCGGATTGTTTTCTCGCGGTCGCAGGTTGTATCGTGGCTAGGCGAATGCAAAGCGGTGCGGATCAGGAAAGGCATCTGACGATGTCGTCGAAGCAACATCCTGATGGGCGTTGGCGCTATCGCGTGAGGATCCGTCTTCCCGACGGAACGCACGTGAGGCTCAAAGGCTCGGCCCCGAGTTACGAGAACACGAAGGCTGCAAGTGATCGGGCGGAGCGCGAGGCGATTGCCTCGGCTCTGCGTCCCGTTCCGGAACAGCCGAAGAAGGCGCAGGCACCGACGTACGAGGAATGGTTCAACGGACGGTTCTGGAAGGAATGGGTGATCGGAGAGCGGAATAAGCACTCCGAGCGGCTGTCCAAGCTCAGCTCCTACAAGATGTATCTCGGTCCCGCGTTCGGAAAGCTACGACTCGATGAGATCGGCGTGGAGCAGATCCAACAGCTCCGCGCTCGCCTCGTCGAGAAGAAGCTCGCCGACAAGAGCATCAACAACGTGATGGCTCATCTCAGCAAGTCCCTCCGCTACGCGGTGGAGGTCGAGCTGATCGAGAAGATGCCCCGGATTCGGCTGCGTAAGGTCGATCGTCCGGAGATCGAAGCGTGGACGTTCGAGGAGTACGCAAAGCTCCTCGCCGCCGCGCGTCTCGAGTCGCCGTACTGGTATGCGGCGGCGTGTCTCGCGGGCGAAGCGGGGTTGCGCGTCGGTGAGATTCGCGCGCTGCGATGGCGCGAGGACATCGATTTCGTGAACGGGTACCTGACGGTCAACCGTCAGGCCGGCAATGGGATCACGGGAACACCGAAGGGCCGGACACGCCGCTCGGTGCCGATGACGAGCACGCTCGTCGCGGCACTGCTGGCGTTGCCGGTCGATGACGGCGTTCGCGATCTCAAGGGCCAGCCCGTGCGCGAAGGCTTCGTGCTGCACAACGAGGACAAGGGCGAGTACGACAGTCACGGCGAGCTGAACAAAGAGCACACGCCGTTTCGCGACGCGCAGACATCACACGCGACCTATCGGTTCTGCGATCGTGCAGGACTGCCGGCGCGCGGGTGGCACATCTTGCGTCACACGTTCGGCACGCACGCGGCTCGGTTCGGCGTGAACCCATGGCAGTTGATGGAGTGGATGGGTCACAAGCGCATCGATGAAACGATGGGCTACGTGCACGTCGCGGAGCGGCATCGATCGATCCCACCGGAGCTGGTCTCCGCAGGAATGATCGAAAGCGATCCGAACGCGCGGATCCTCGCGATGCTCAGCGCACGCTCTGGGCCCAAGCTGGGCCCGAGCACCATTTCACTGCCAGAATCCAGAATGAATTCAGCTAGTTAAGTAGAGCGGGAGAAGGGATTCGAACCCTCGACGTCAACCTTGGCAAGGTTGCACTCTACCACTGAGTTACTCCCGCAATGGCAGGCGGCATTTCTAGCGACCCGACCGCGGCAAGTCAAGCGCTGTCGTGCGCTCCCGTCGACGCGGCCGATCGTGACCGCCTGATAGAGTCGGAAGCAGTGGGTACGATCGGGCGCTACCAGGTCGTGCGCCTGCTCGGCAACGGCGGGATGGGCCAGGTCTTTCTGGCGCGCGATCCGACGCTCGAGCGCGATGTCGCGTTGAAGCTGCTGCGGCGCGACGCGACCCAGAGCACGTTGCGCGACGAAGCGAAGTCCCTCGCGGCGTTGAATCACCCGGGAATCGTCACGGTCTACGAGATCGGCGAGCACGAGGGTCAGGACTTCATCACGATGGAGTATCTGGCCGGCCGGTCGTTGCGCCGGTTGTTGCTAGACGGCGTGGAACGGCGCGAGCTGCTCGCGATCTGCGCGAAAGTCGCGTTGGCGGTCGCGGCCGCGCATCGCGCGGGGATCCTGCATCGCGACATCAAGCCGGAGAACATCGTCGTTGGTGCTGCGGGCGAGGTGAAGGTCGTCGACTTCGGAATCGCGCGCCGGCTCGAGCATGCGCACGATGCGCCGCGTGCACGCGCGATCACGGCGTCGGAGGTCGTGGAGATTTTGCGCAAGACGTTGCCGCCGGATAACGGCACCGACACGATCGTGAGCGCAGGCACGCAGACGATGTTCGGGACGCCGGCGTACATGGCGCCGGAGGTATTGCTCGGCGAGCGATCGACCGAGGCGAGCGACATCTACAGCCTGGGAATCGTGCTCTACGAGTGCCTCGGCGGGAGCCGGCCGTACGAGGGCCGGATGTTGACCGAGGTGATGGCGCAGATGATCGACGGGCCACCGCCGGTGCTCGATGACAAGCTCGGCGATTTCGTGCAGCGGTTGCTCCAGCGCGATCCGGAAGCGCGGCCGTCGCTCGACGAGATCGCGCGACGGCTGGTTCGAGAGGACACGGCGGAGCCGCCGCGTGCGCGCCGGCGCTGGCCCGTGGTCGCGATTCCGATCGCGCTGCTCGCGCTCGCGCTCGCGGTCGCGGTCGGCGCGTGGCGGCTCACGCGTCACGAGCCAGACCACGTCGCGCAGCCGCCGGTGGTGGTCGGCGCGGCGGTGGTGACGTCGATCGCCGTCGCGCCCTTTGCGATCGACGTTCCGAGCTACGGCAGCGAGCCGCCGAGCGGCGCGGTGATCGCGAACGAGCTCGCGAATCTGTTGACGCAGGTCGAGGGCGTCCATCTCAAAGGCTTCGCGATCGACGCGGAGGTCGATCGGCGCACCGCGGTCGCCGCGGTCGATGCGAGCTACGTGCTCACGGGCGCGATCAAAGAGGTCGGCACGCAGCTGCATGGCGCGTTCGAGCTCGTCGATGCCAAGACCGGCGCGCATGTCGCGAGCGTCGCGGCCGATAAATCATCGCCGCAGATCTCGCAGCTGCTCGACGATGTCGCCGGCGGTATCGGCCGTGCGATCGCGCCCGACGCGCGGCTCGGTGCGCCGAGCAAGTTGCGTGCGGAGGTGTTCTTCCAGCTCGGTCATCCGCTACTCGAGGCCGGCCAATTCACCGCGGCGCGCGCGTATCTCGAGCAGGCCGTCGATGCCGATCCGAGCTCGTTCGATGCGTGGCACGAGCTCGCCCTCGCGCTCGGCTGGAACGATGCGCGGGAGGACCTCGTGGTGGCCGCGACCGATCGCGCGCTCGCGCTCGCACCTGCCGGCACGCAGCGCGAGCTGATGCGCGGTTCGCTGTTGTATCTCCATCATGACTTTCGCGGCGCGCGCGAAGTACTCGAGCCGTTGGAGGCCAACGCGAAGACGCGCGTCGCTCGCCGCGAGGTCCTGTATTATCTGGGCGAAGCGAACTGGCACGACGGTCGATTTGCGGCGGCGTTCGGCGATTTCAAGCGCACGCTCGACGAGGACTCGCATTTCAGGCCCGCGACGGTCCATCCCTGGCAGTACGCGATCGCGCGGCGCGACGCCGAAGCGGCGAGCTTCTTCATCGGCCTCGCCAACGAGAGTCCCGCGTGGATCGAGTTCTCGCAGCGTCATTACAAGGACGTCGCGGCGGGCACCGCGTCTCCGTTCAACCTGTGGGCGAAGATCGTGCTCGGCGAGCCGCTGCCTGCGGATCTCGGCGGTGGCCTCGACGCGATCATATATCGCCTCGCCGGTGAGATCGAGGCGGGCAAGCTCGCGGTCGCGCGCGACGAATTCGCGGCGGCGTGGCGCGACGTGCTCGCGGATCGCGATGCCGGCCGCCTGACGGGCCGCGCGTTCTACCAGCTCGAGGCGCTCGGCGAGGTCGTGGTCAGCGCGCGCATGGTGCCCGAGACCCGCGAGCTGGTCGCGTTGCTGGCCGACCAGTCGAAGCTGGAGCCGGCGCGCGGCTATCACCGGCTCGCGAGCCTCGCGGCGGCGGTCGTCGGCGATGCGAGCCTGATCGTTCGCGACGGCGCGTCGGAGCGCGACGCGCAGATCGCGGACGCGAGCGTTGCCGAGCTCGCGGGCGATCACTCGAAGGCCGCGGCGATCTTGGGCGAGCTCGTCGCGAATCCGTCGTTCGCGTGGGATTACCCGGAGCGCGCCGCGTTGATCCGCGAGCTGCGCGCACGCGGCCGCAAGCACGATGCAGCGGCCGTGTGCGCCGATACGCTGCAGCCCGCGGTCTATCGCCAGGCGCTGCCGGTGCTGCGCGCGGAGTGCAACGCGAAGTAGGGCTCAGGCCGTCTTGCGCGCGGCTTTGTCGGCACGCAGCGCGGCGTCGGCTCGCTCGGCGAGGCTGTCGAGTGCTTCGTCGGCTTCGGTCGCTTCGACGATTCCGACCGATGCGGTGACCGTGCCCTCGAGCAGGTTCGCTTCGGCGATGTGCGTGCGGCAGCGCTCGACGACGATTCGCGCGCCTTCGAACGCGGTGCCGGGCATCACGATCGCGAACTCGTCGCCGCCGAGCCGGAAGCACGCGTCCATCACGCGCGTGTGCTTGCCGAGGATCGTGCCGATCGTGCGGAGCAGCTCGTCGCCGCCCGCTTCGCCGAAACGATCGTTGGCGGTGTTGAAGCCGTCGAGATCGAGGAGCGCGAGGCTGAACGATTGCTGGTAGCGCTTGTGCCGCGCGAGCTCGACGCCGACGCGCTCCTCGAACGCGCGGCGATTGAGCAGACCGGTGAGCGCATCGTGCGTGTTGTCGTAGCGCGGGCGCGGGAAGCTGCGCGTCTTGTGGAGCGGGATCGCGATGATCTGTGCGAGCAGCCGCAGGATCTCGGTGTCCTCGGCGGCGAACTCGCCCGCCGTGCGCGACGAGCCGAGCACGCCGACGACGTGCTCGCCGTGGATGAGAGGCACGCAGATCTGTTTGCCATCGGGCGAGCGCACGGGCTTGCGCTCGGTCACGCAACGGCCGCTGAACGTGGACTTTTGCGAGCGACGCAGGCCGAGCTGGTGGGTCGCGCCCGACGACGCGCGGCAGACCACATCGTCGCCCTCGACGAGCTCGACCGTGGCGGAGGCAGCATCGGCGAGGCCGACCGCGCGCTCGGCGACGAGGCGCATGATCTCGTCGGTGTTGAATGCCGCGGCGGCGATCACGTTCTGCAGCTCGATGATCGAGAGCAGCCGCTGCGAGCTTGGCATCGCCGTTTCGGCCATGCCCGAACTATACATGGCTATCGCACGACGATGGCAGCTTGGCCGCTCGGGGCGATCGTCCAGACGTCGGCGGCGCCGTCGGGATAACTCGGCATCTCGCCGCCCTTCGACAGGTCGGTCTCGTGCGTCGCGGTGATCGCGTAGCGGCCCGGGCGGTCGAGCGCGATCCAGCCGCGCAGATCGGCGGAGACTTCGGCTGACTCGCCGGGACCGAGGCGTTTGAAGTACGACAGGCCGCCGAAATCGGGCGCGTCGGTGATCGGCAGTGCCACACCGTCGCGCGCGGCGGTGAACGCGAAGCGGTTGTCGCGCGGGCCGCGTTGGCGGCCGCCGATCTCGAACCCGACCGGCGCGGTGCCGGTGTTGGTCGCGACGAGCGTGACGATCGCCGGCGCGCCTTTGCCGATCGCCGTCGGAAACCGCCACGTGTAGCGCATGCCCGCATCGAGTCGCGCGCGTTCGTGGAGCGGCACGGCGAACGCCGCCGCGATCGCCGCGGCGTCGGCGCGACCGACTTCGAGGTCGACGAACGTGCCGGTGGAGTCGCCGCCGTAGCCGTTGGTCTTGAGCTTGCGAACGCCGAGCTCGAGCGTCGGGAACTGATCGTGCGTCGAGTCGGTGCGCAGCATCACCTGGAACCGCGTGTTCGCATTGTCGATCGCGTAGACGGCCGCCGAGTGAATCGCGACGTCGGGGTCGACGAGGTGAACGACGAGCGCGGCGACGGCCACGACGAGCTTCATACCTGATCGAACGCGCGAGCTCGAACCGCGATCTAGTCTTCGCGTTCCGAGCGCTTGCACGCCGGCGTCAACGGGTGGCCGCGCGACGCCGAGAGCGCGACCCCGTCGAGCATCACGTTGTCGCTGCGCAGACCAGCCGGCCCGGCGAGCACGCGCGCTTCGTCGGGCAGGGTGCCGTGCCACGCGACGCGGCCGTCGATCCACGCGGTGAGCTCGTCGCCGAGAATCTCGGCGCGCAAGGTGTGCGCCTCGCCCGGTCCGAATCCCGGCACGGCGAGCGCGCGCAGTGGTTTGACCCGTATGTAGCCGTCGGCGCCGCAGTCCTCGTGCGTGCGCTTGCCCGGGTTGCTCTTCACCGAGACGTCGAGCTTGGGCTTGGGATCGAGGCGCCACATCACGTAGACGACGTTGCAGCCGTTCTCGGCGCGGAGCTTGAGGCCGACTTGGCGGCGCAGCTGGCCGTTCGCGAGCGCGCGGCCGGTCTGCGAATCGCCGCGGTACGTGAACGCGAGCTCGGCCGCGTCGCCGCCGGCGTCCTGCGCGAACGCACGCACCGTCGGCTCGGCGATCGCGCGGTTCTCGATCGCGCCGTGCGTGACGCAGAGCTGCGCGACTGGCGCGACGTCGACGGATGGCGCGCGATCGATCGGCGCGGCGAGGCTCGAGCTGCACGCGGTCACGGCGAGACTCAGGGAGAGATCGAGCAGGCGCTTGGTCACGGCGAGCCTCCAAGCACCTCGTGGAGGCTGGCGAGGTGCGCGGCGTAGTACGCTTGATCGGCTTTCGCCTTCGCGTAGTCGAACCACACGGTCTGGCGATAGCGCTTGCTGTCATCGCCGCCGATCCGATCGAGCGAGGCGAGCTGGCGCTCGAGCTCGGCGACGAGCGCGTCGGTATCTTCGGCGCGCTTGGTCTCGATCGCGATCGTGGTCTCGACTCGTTCGAGCGTCGCGTCGATACCGAGCGGATCGCGGCCGGATGCGACGAGCCGCTTGCGCGCGGCGGCGGCTCGCTCGTTCGCGCGGCCCTGCCACAGCGCGCCGAAGCTGACGGTGGCCTGAACCACGGCGAAGTACGGCGCGGGGTTCGCGGTCGAATCGAGGAACTCGTCGACGCCTGCGCGCACGCTGAGATCGACGAGCTGCGCGCGGCGCAGCTTCGCGTCGGCGACTTCCATGTCGGCATCGGCTTGCTGATACGACGCGAGCGCCGAGCCGAGCGGGTGATCGCCGGACGACGGCAGGGCGGCGAGCTGCTGGTGGGTTTCGGCGTCGAGCTCGCGCAGCTCGTCGACGCGCAGCCGCAGCGCCGTGGTTTCTTGCGCCGTCGTGCGCCGCGCGTCGTAGTCGGCCTGCACGACCTCGAGGATCTGATCGGCTTGCGCGAGCTCGGCGTCGAGGACCTTTGCCTTCGCCGCGAACGCGCGCACCGCGGTCTCGCCGCGCACGTCGTCGAGTGCGCGATGGCGCCGGCAATCGGCATCGGCCTTCGACTTCGTCGCGTAGCCTTCGTAGATGCCGGTGAGCCGATAGTTGATACCGGCGATGAATCGAAGGTTGCTGGTTTGCGACGGGTTGACCTGCGACGGCGATTGCTCGACGTAGCCGAACAAGCCGATCAGCTGCGGCGCGAGTTGCGTCGCCGCGGTTGCATCGGCGACGTTCTGCACGAAGTCGCAGTAATCGTCGGCGCGCGCGGTGCTCGCGAATAGCGCGATCGCGATGACTGCGAATTTCACAACAGCAGCGGCTTCCCGCCGACGAACAGCACGTCGTCGGTCGCCGCCGCTGCATCGGCGAGCTTGAGCTCGACCATCTGGCCGCGCAGCATCTTGTCGCGCTGCGGATGCTTGAACTGCACCTCGCCGGGCAGGACTTCGACGACGGTGCCGACCTTGTGGCAAAAGATCATCCCGAGCTTGCAGCCGTAGAGCTGGGCGCCCTTGCTGATCTTGCCGAGGTTGTCGTACGGCACGAACGCGATCTGCGCGTGGTCGGTCATCGCGCGCAAGTACGACGTGTGCTGCAGCGTCTCGACGAGCTTGTCCTGGCGGGCGAGTGCGGTCTTGAGCGTGTCGCGCGTCTCGAGCGCCTTTTGCGTGGCGAGCCGTGACGCCTCGTATTCCTGCTTGATCTTGAGCACGTCGTACGTCATCGGCACGCCGCTCGCCTTGTTCGCGAGCAGGGCCTCGAGCGAGCGCGTCTGCGCTTCGAGATCGGCCGCACGTGTTTCGTATTCGGCTTGCCGCTCGACCAGCGATAGATTGCTATTCGTGATCTGCGCTAATTGGAACTTTCCACTGAGCATGGCAGTGCGATCGATGAGACCGGCCTGATACTCCTGCGCCATGCGCGTTTGCGACGCCGATGCGAACGCGTTGTTGGACTTGCGGATCTGGACGCGCGTCGAGGCTGCGTTGGTCGCGAGCTCGTGCATCTTCGCGAGCGCGCTGCGTCGATCGTCGAGATCGCTGGCGATCGCCTTGGCGAACTCGGCTTGAAACGCCTGCTGCACCGCGATCTGGCGTTCGGCGTCGTCGAGCATGCCGGCGAGCTGATCGCGCTGGTTCTGGCGCTCGGCGAGCTCGCCTTCGAGCGCGAGCACCTTGTCGTCGGTCGGCGACAGCGCCTGCGGGACGATCCAGCGATCGCTCATATAGAAGAACGTGGTCGTCGCGATGTAGCCGACGAGCACGAACACGATGACCGTGAGGATGCCGAAGCCGAGCAAGCGGTACGCGGTGACGGCGTGCTTCTGCAGCGTTTTCGGATCGAGCTTGTCGGCGACCAGGCCGATCTTCTCGAACGCAGCCCAGCGCGACAGGCTCGGGATCGGCTTGCCGACGACGACGAGACTCGGCACCGGCGGCGCTTGCACGGTGCTGTCGCTGACTGCAACTGGTGTGAGCGGCACTGCAGTTGGACGCGGCGGCGGTGACGGCGCGATCACGAGCGGTGGTGGCAACGGCGGTGGCGCCGGCCTGAGCACGATCGGCATCGGCGTCGGCGTCCGCGGCCGAGCACTCGGCGCCGGTCTGAACGTCGCCGGCATCGCCGCGATCGCGCGCGGTCGGGCAAACGGAATCACCGGCGCCGGCAGTCTTTCGGGCACCGCGACTGCGCGTCGCTGCGCGAATTGTGCAGGCGCCCTCGGAATTCTCTCGACGGGAATCGTGTCCTCTCCGCGCGAGTCGCCGACGATCCGTGGCATGCCGACGATCCGTGGCTGAGATTTGCGCGGCACCATGCGGCGCAGCACACGCTGCAAGACGGCGCCCAATGCGGCGCGCGTGTAGCTCTGCGATCGCATGGCAACGCGAGCGCGATCGCTGGGAGTCGCATTCCCGATCGGGGAGTACAGCAGTCCCCATCTCGATCGCACTACCGTCGATCTCGATCGCAACTCTGCACGTTCGCTCGTGCGCGATTCGCGCAAACATCGCGGCTCGTGTCTTGCTGGATACACAGACGAGAATTCGTGGCGTCGTTTCCGATCTACTTGTTCATCTTCATCGTGTTCCTGAACCGCTACGTGTTCGGGCTTTACCTGACGCTGCTTCGCGGCAAGCGACTCGATCCGAAGATCGCCGGCTACGAGCCGACGGTGACGATCGTCGTGCCGCTGTTCAACGAGGGCCCGTCGATCTACGACACGATCAAGAGCTTCGGCATGCTCGAGTATCCGCAGGACAAGCTCGAGGTGATCGTCGTCGACGATCGCTCGACCGACGACTCGTATTACTGGGCGTGCAAGGCCGCGACGGAGCTGCGCAACGTGCGCGTGTTGCGCAATCCGGTGAACGTCGGCAAGCGCAAGGGCATCAACGCCGCCGTGCGTGCGTCGACCGCCGAGATCATCCTGTCGGTCGACTCCGACGTGCTCGTGTTCCCGACCGCGCTGCGCGAGCTGGTCGCGCGCTTCACCACGCCGGAGATCGCGGCGGTCGGCGGCCGCATTCACGTCTCGAACCCGAATCAGAACTGGCTCACCAAGCTCCAGACGATCAAGTACTACTTCGGCCAAGAGCACCTGAAGAACCTCGAACGCGCACTCGATCAAGTGATGTGCTTGTCGGGATGCCTGACCGCGTATCGCAGGAGCGTGCTGGTCGAGCTCGAGCCGGTGCTCGAAGACCGCAATCTGCTCGGCGTGCCGATCAAGTACGGCGAGGATCGCTTCCTCACGCACCAGATCGTCAAGCACGGCTACAAGACGCGGATGACGATGGACGCCTTCTGCTTCACGAAGGCGGCGCCGAACCTGCGCGCGTACTTCAACCAGCAGCTGCGCTGGAAGCGCTCGAACATCGCCGACTTCATCATCGGGCTCGGCGACGCCTGGAAGCTGCATCCGTTGTTGACGCTGCAGTACCTGTCGATGCTGCTGCTCGTGCTGGTCTATCCATTCGTGATCGTCACGCACATCGAGAGCGGTAAGTTCTTCTCGCTCGCGCTCACGCATGTCGTGCTGATCGGCGGGTTCTCGCTCGTCTATTACTTCTCGCCGTCGGTCCGCGCGCTGCCGCCCTGGCTGCGCGTCCACCCGATCGCGTTCATGCCGATGGCGGTGCTCATGCCGGTCGCGTATCTCCTGCTCACGCCGCTCGGGCTGTTCACTCTCGATAGCTCGAGCTGGGAGACGCGCGGCCACAACACCGCCGTGAAAGCGAGCTCACGTTGATCGTCGCCGCGCATCAACCGCATTACCTGCCGTGGCTCGGCTATCTCGACAAGATGGCCAAAGCCGATCTGTTCGTCGTGATGGATGATCTGCAGTACGAAGCGCAGAACTTCCAGAATCGCCAGCGCCTGAAGCTGCCGTCGGGCGCCGCGTGGCTGACCGTGCCGCTCGAACGCGGCTCGCAAGCCGATCGAATTCGCGACAAGCAGATCGATAATTCGGGATCGCCGAGACAGCACTGGCAGCGCCGCACGTGGCTGACGATCGAGCACAGCTATCGCCGCGCGCCGTATTTCGCGAAGTACGCCGATGCGATTCGCGACATCTACGAGCGGCCGTGGATCTCGCTGCTCGCGCTGGATCTGCACGTGCTCGGCCTGGCGCGCGACTGGTTCGACATCGCCACGCCGATCGTGCTCGCGTCGTCGCTCGGGCTTGCGGGCCAGAAGACCGAGCGCATCTTGGACCTGTGCCGCAAGGTCGGCGCGCGCGCGTACCTCACCGGCGGCGGCGGCTCGGCCGACTATCTCGACAGCGAACGACTCGGCCGCAGCGGGTTCGGCGTGATCTGGCAGTGCTTCGCGCATCCGATCCACGCGCAACGCGGCGGCGAGTTCGTCTCGCACCTCGGCTTCTTCGATCTGCTGTTCAACTGCGGCGACACCAGCCGCGACATCATGTTCACGCGCAGCCATCCTGCGAGAAACCTGTCGATGCCCGGGAGGGCGGCATGAATCGCATCCTGCAAGAGCACGGCGGGCGCGTGCTCGCGTTCGGCGCGCACCCCGACGATCTCGAGGTCGGCGCAGGCGGGTTGCTCGCGCGACTGTCGGCGCAAGGCGCCGAGGTCACGATGGCGATCGTCTCGATCCCGAATCGCTCCGACGAGCGCCGCGCCGAAGCGAAGGCGGCCGCCGACGTGCTCGACGCCGAGCTGTTCGTGCTCTCCGACGACAAGCCGTGCCGCGTCGAGGACATCCCGATGCACGAGCTGGTGCGGCGGATGGATCAACTCGTCGGCGACGTGCGGCCGGATCTCGTCATCACGCACTCCGCGAACGACCTACACTGGGACCACGGCCTGGTCAACCGCGCGACCGTCTCGGCGCTGCGCCGCACGCCGTGCGACTTGCTCGCGTTCTTGTCGAGCCCCGAGATGAACGCGCAGTCGCGCACGTTCGGCAACTGCTTCGCCGACATCACCGGCTACATCGACGCGAAGGTCGGCGCGATCGGCTGCCACAAGTCGCAGCTCGCCAAGCTCGACCTCGACTCGTCGCGCGATCTGGCCCGCGCGATGGGCCGGATCAGCGGGTTTGAATTCGCCGAGGTCTACGAGACGCTGCGCGTCCGGGTCTGATCACTGACAGTACGAGGAGTCGGCTCGGACGATCGCTTTGCATTGCGACGAGTCGCAGTAGCTGTAGTCGCCTCGGACGATTCCCTTGCAGTCGTTTGTCGTGCAGTACGAGACGTCGCCTCGGACGATCGCCTTGCAGTCGTCGCTCTTGCAGTACGAGACGTCGTCGCGGACGACCGCCTTGCAGTCGTCGCTCTTGCAGTACGAGACGTCGTGGCGGACGACCGCTTTGCAGTCTTCGCTGTTGCAGTACGAGCCGTCGCCGCGGACCAACGCGTTGCAGTTGCCGGCGTCCTTCCACGCCCAGACGTGCTTGAGATCGACCGAGCCCGCGAGCGCGGTGACGGAGACCGCGACGATCGCGGTGACGAGCGGCCCCTTCATTTCGCGATGCTCTCACGACGGTGTAGACCGTTGCTATGACCGTCCTCCTGCTTCATAGCGGCGGCTTCACGTCGCGCCAGTGGCGCAAGCTCGGCGAAGCGCTCGCGCCGACCCATCGCGTGGTCGCGCCCGATCTCACCGGCTACGGCGCGCGGCCGCGCTGGCCGGCCGGCACGCCGTTTCATTTTCAAACCGATATCGAGCTCGCAGCCGAGCTGATGACGGAGCCGATGCATATCGTCGGGCACAGCTACGGCGGCCTGATCGGGTTGCAGCTCGCGCTGGCGCATCCCGATCGCGTGCGGTCGCTGTCACTCTACGAGCCGGTCGCGTTCGGCATTCTCGACGAACCGGTGCCGGCGTTCGCGCCGTTCGAGCTCGATCAGCCGGACGTGTGGCTCGCCGCGTTCGTCGACTGGTGGAACGGGCCGGGCGCGTGGCAGAAGCTGCCGGCCGACACGCAGGCCGCGTTTCGCGACGTCGGCTGGAAGCTGTCCGAAGAGGTGCGCACCTTGATGGCCGACCGGACCGGCGCGCGCTACGCGGAGATCCTCCAGCCGACGCTCTTGCTCGGCGGCGGCAAGACGCCGGCGCCGGAGCGCCGCGTGCTCGACGCGCTCGCTGTGACGTTGCCGCACGCGACGTTGCGCATCTTCCCCGAGCTCGGCCACATGGGCCCGATCACGGCCGCCGCGGCCGTCAACGCCGCCATCGTCGAGCATGTGATAGCTTGTGACCGATGAAGCGCGCACTTCTCCTCGTGATCTTGGTCGGGATGTTCACCGCGTGCGGCACGCACGGTCAGATGCGCGTCGACTCGCCCGTCACGCCGTACGTCGCGCCGGATATCAGCGACATCACCGGCATCGACGAGGATGACGCATCCGATAGCGATGCGGGCAGCGCGGCGACACCCGCGCCGGCGCCGGCGCCGGCAACGTCAACTTCCGGCACCGCTCCTGCACCGAAGCCCGCTGGCAAATAGCCATGTGCGGCATTATTGGTTACATCGGCGGGCGTCAAGCGACGCCTCTGCTCGTCGGCGGGCTCAAGAAGCTCGAGTACCGCGGCTACGATTCCGCCGGCGTCAGCGTGTTCAACAACGGGGAGTCGCGCGTCGTGCGCTGTCGCGGCAAGCTGGTCGGCCTCGAAGACAAGCTCGCCCGCGAGCCTGCGCCGGGCACGGTCGGCATCGGTCACACGCGGTGGGCCACGCACGGCCGGCCCTCAGACGAGAACTCGCACCCACACAAAGTGGGCCCGATCAGCGTCATCCACAACGGCATCATCGAGAACCACTTGGCGCTGCGCGCCGAGCTCGCCTCCGCCGGCGCGCAGTTCTCGTCGGAGACCGACACCGAGATCTTCGCGCACCTGGTTTCGCGCGAGCTCGCAACGCAAGCCCAAGCCAACCTCACGAGCGCGGTGCGCGCCGCGCTCGCGAAAGTGCGCGGCAGCTACGCGTTCGTGGTGATGAGCGACAAGGAGCCGGGCACGCTGGTCGCCGCGAAGAACTCGTCGCCGCTCGTGGTCGGCCTCGGCGAGGGCGAGAACTTCGTCGCGTCGGATGTCACCGCGATCCTGTCGGAGACCCGCAAGGTCATCTTCGTCGACGAAGGCGAGATCGTCACGATCACGCGCGACGGCGTCGTGATCACCGACTTCGACGGCAACGTGAAGGTCAAAGAGCCGAAGCTCATCACCTGGTCGGCGATGCAGGCCGAAAAGGGTGGCTTCAAGCACTTCATGCTCAAGGAGATCCACGAGCAGCCGCGTGCGGTCGCCGACACGCTCACCGGCCGCGTCGATCTCGAGCGCGACGACATCACGCTCGACGGCATCGACCTCGACGTCGCGAAGATCAAGCGCATCGTGTTCATCGCGTGCGGCACGTCGTATCACGCGTCGCTGGTCGGCGAGTTCCTCGTCGAAGCGCTCGCGCGCATTCCGGTCGAGGTCGATCTCGCCAGCGAGTTTCGCTATCGCGATCCCATCATCGGGCCGGGCGACCTCGTCATCGCGGTCAGCCAATCGGGCGAGACGCTCGACACGATGGAAGCCGTGCGCGAGGCGAAGAAGAAGGGCGCGACCGTGCTCGCGATCTCGAACGTCCTCGAGTCGTCGATCCCGCGGCTCGCCGACCACGCGTTCTACACGCACGCCGGTCCCGAGATCGGCGTCGCTTCGACGAAGGCGTTCACGACGCAGCTCGTCGCGATGGCGATGCTCGCGATTCACCTCGGTCGCCGCACGAAGGCGCTGTCGGCCGAGAAGGCACGCGCGTTGATCGGCGAGCTCGTCCAGCTGCCGCAGAAGATGCGCGATGTCGTCGAGACCGGCGCGCAGCTGCAAGTGCTCGCGCGCCGCTACGGCAACTCGCACGGCTTTCTGTTCCTCGGCCGGGGCTCGCAGTACCCGATCGCGCTCGAGGGCGCGCTCAAGCTCAAAGAGATTTCGTACATCCACGCCGAGGGCTATGCCGCGGGCGAGATGAAGCACGGCCCGATCGCGCTGATCGACGAGACCTTGCCGGTGATCGTGCTCGTGCCGCGCGGGCCGCACTACGAGAAGGTCATCTCGAACCTGGCCGAGGTGCGCGCGCGGCAAGGCAAAGTGCTCGCGGTCGCGACCAAAGGCGACAACGAGATCGGCAGCCACGCGGACGAGGTCGTGCTCGTTCCGGATACCGCGCTCGAGCTGCAGCCGATCTTGACCGTGCTGCCGCTGCAACTCCTCAGCTACTACGTCGCCGACGGCAAAGGCACCGACGTCGACCAGCCGCGCAACCTCGCGAAGTCCGTTACCGTCGAGTGACGGACGCGGAAGCGCGGTCGAGATGACGAAGAAGCGACTCACGCACTTCGATCCAGCCGGCGCCGCGCACATGGTGCCGGTCGGCGCCAAGCCCGAGACCGCGCGTACAGCGATCGCGAGCGGGCGCATCGCGGTGGCGCCGGCGACGGCGAAGCTCGTGCGCGCGGGCAAGATCGGCAAAGGTGACGTGCTCGGTGTCGCGCGACTCGC
This sequence comes from Kofleriaceae bacterium, assembly GCA_036271395.1. GTDB lineage: Bacteria > Myxococcota_A > Polyangia > Haliangiales > Haliangiaceae > JABFXX01. The sequence continues at coordinate 9,037 of DATBAS010000144.1, read as the reverse complement.
CGGCATTCAAGCAGCCAAGCGCGCGTCGGAGCTGATCCCGCTGTGCCATCCGTTACGGCTGACCGGTATCGCGGTGGAGCTTCGCGTCGTGGCGAATGCGATCGAGATCACGGCGACCGTGAACGCATTCGATCGCACGGGCGTCGAGATGGAAGCGCTCGCGGCGGTGAGCGCCGCGGCATTGACCATCTACGATATGTGCAAAGCCATCGATCGCGAAATGGTGATCGGGGAGATTCGCCTCGACGAAAAGCGAGGCGGCTCGTCGGGAACCTGGGCGCGAAAGCGCTAGAGGTGATCGGCGAAATCGCCGATGCTCGATCGCCATGCGTCGCTTGATCTTGCTCTCGCTGTTGGTCGCACTTCCCGTCGCGGCTGCCCCGGATCCGATCGTCGGCGGCATGCCCGCCACGCAGGGCGAATTTCCTAACGTCGTCGGCATCGTGCTCACGACGTCGAGCGGCGTCGCGATCTGCACCGGCACGTTGATCACCGACGAGTGGGTGATGACGGCCGCGCACTGCGTGTATCCGGCGGAAGCGGGCGTCGGCTCGCAAGGCGATATCACCAACGCGCTGCGGATCTACGTCGGCTCGCTCACGATCTTTCCGGCGCCGTCGGGGAACGATGGCCTCGTCGCGCAGGACTCGATGTACGATCCGATGTTCGCCGGCACGACGAGCGACGAGATCGCGATGGGCCACGACATCGGGCTCATCCACCTCGCGCAGCCGGTGCAGGGCGTCACACCGGTGAAGCTCAACTTCGATGCGACCGCCGCACCGTCGTCGGCCTTGGCGGTCACGCAAGTCGGCTACGGCGAGACCAGCACGACGGGCGGCGTCGTCGGCACGCTCTACGATGTCGCACAGACCACGACGGCGTGCGGCGCGCTCGTCGGTGTGCCGGACACGATGTTCTTGTGCTTCAACCAGACCAACGGCAAGGGCAAGTGCGAGGGCGACTCGGGCGGCCCGTCGTTCGCGCAGATCAACGGCGATACGTACGAGGTCGGCGTGACGTCGTTCGGCGATCAGAACTGCGAAGCGTTCGGCGCCGACACGCGCACCGACTTCGAAAAATCGTTCCTGACGTCGATCATCCCGTCGCTCGACACGTGCACGTCGGACTCCGACTGCGGCAGCGGCTACGAGTGCTTCGAGTCGCAGTGCATCCTCGATCCGTACTCGCCGGGCGGCTTGGGCTCGTCGTGCGGCTCGAACGCCGACTGCAACTCGGTCGACTGCGTCTCGACGAGCAACGAAGGTCAGCTGTGCTCGATGGCGTGTACGACCGGGAACGACAGCACGTGCCCGGGTGGGTTCACGTGTATCGCGGATGGCGCCGACGGCGCGTGCGTGCCGGGCAGCAGCAGTGGTGGTTGCTGCGACGCGAGCGGCAAAGGTGCGCCAACCGCCGTGATCGGCATCGCGTTGTTCGGCATTGTTCTGCGCCGCCGCCGGAAATAGCCGATCGCATACTCAACTCCGGGCGGGCTCGGACGTATGAGTGTTCGTGCCGGGGGCGAATGCGCGGGCGATGGTGGTCGTGGTGGCTACATGCGTCGCGGCGTCGGCGCACGCAGCGCCGGCCGTGCATCCGGCGTGGGCGAACGTGGATGCGGATCTCGGCCGCGTCGCCGACGAGCCGCTCGAGCACGTCACGTTGTGGCTCGCGCGATCGGCCGAGCGCGAGCGTGCGTTCGCCGCGTTTCGCCGCGACCAAGACACGCCGGGCTCGCCGCACTTTCACGAGTGGCTCACGCCCGCGCAGATCGGCGCGCGCTTCGGCGCGAGCGATGCCGAGCTCGCGCAGCTGACCGGCTGGCTCGCGGGCCGTGGCTTCACCGTTCGCCGCGTCGCGACCGCGCGCATGTTCGTCGAGGTGTCGGGCACGACCGACGTCGCGAGCAGCGCGTTCGGCGTCGAATTTCATCGCTACGCCGTCGCCGGCGAGTCTCGACTCTCGATCGATCGCGAGCCGAGCGTGCCGGCGGAGCTCGTGCCGTTCGTCGCGGGCATCACCGGCCTCGTCGAATCGACTGCGCGACCGCAACATCATTTCGAAGCGGCGCCCGCGCTCGGTGCGAGCGGCGGCGGCCACTACATCGGACCGTACGACTTCGCGGCCATCTATGACCTGTCGCCGCTATGGGCCGCGGGCTACACCGGCGCGGGTCAGACGATCGGCATCATCGGCCGCGCGCGCGTCTACGCCGGCGATCTCGCGCAGTACGCGGAGAGCACCAACTTCGCGATCGCGACGCCAACGGTGATCCTCGCCGGCCCCGATCCCGGATCGGCGTGCGGCGCGACGTCGTGTCGCTCGGCCGCCGGCATGCCGGATCAATTCGAAGCGACGCTCGACGTCGAACGCGCGAGCGCGACCGCACCCGGCGCCGCGATCGAGCTGATCGTCAGCAAGTCGACGACCGGTGAAGACGGGCTCGAGATCGCGCTGATCTTCGCGATCGATCACTACGGCGCCGACGTGCAGGCGAACGTGCTGTCGATCAGCTTCGCGCAGTGCGAAGCCAGCGCCGGCGGGTGGACGAACGCCTTGGCGCGATTGTTCGAGCAAGCCGCCGCGCAGGGCCAGACGATCGTCGCGTCGTCGGGCGATGCGGGCGCCGCGATGTGCGACGAGCAGCTCGCGCGCCCGCCGCAGTCGCAGACGCGCGACGTCAACGCGTACTGCTCGAGCGGCGCGGTGACGTGCGTCGGCGGCACCACGCTCCACGATGGCGATGCCGATTGGAGCGCGAATGGCAGCGCGGTCGGCTACATCCCCGAAGGCGCGTGGAACGAGCCCGGCACGCCGAGCAACACCGTCGCGGCGGCGAGCGGCGGTGGCTTCAGCGCGGTCGTCGCGCTGCCGTCGTATCAGGCGCCGGTCGCGCCGCCGGGTGCGCTGCGGATGTCGCCCGACGTCGCGTTCGCCGCGTCCGCGCACGACGGCTACTACGGCTTCGTCACCGCCGATGGCGGCGGCGGCTTCTTCTACGGCACGTCGGCGGCCGCGCCCGCGATGGCCGGCGTGATGGCGATCGTCGATCAGGCGACCGGCGCGCGCCAGGGCGGCGCGAACGCCGAAATCTATCGGCTCGCGTACGCGGGCGTCGGCGCGTTCCACGACGTCGATGCGGCGACGAGCGGCGCCGCGAGCTGCAGCGCCCTGACGCCGGGCACGTGCAACAACAGCACGCCGGGAACGCAGTCGTTGACCGGCGGGCTCGCAGGATTCGCGATCGCGCCCGGCTACGACGTCGTGACCGGGTGGGGCTCGCTTGACATCGCGGCGTTCGTCGCGAGCTGGCCGGGTGGTGCATTCCATCTCGATGTCGCGCGGCCGTCGCTGGCGCTCGCCGAGGCCGACGTCTCGCTCGCGCGCGGCGAGCAAACGACGATCGCGCTGTCGCACTCGGGCTTCCGCGGCGGCGTCACGTACGCGTGCTCGGGTTTGCCCGATGGCGCGACCTGCACGTTCGCCGATGATTCGCTCACGATCTCGATCGATGCGACGCCGGGTGCGGCGGGCATCGCGATCGGCCTCGTCGCCGCCGCGGCGATCGCATTCTTACGCCGCCGCAAGCTGGCCGCCTTGCTCGGCGCGCTCGCGCTCGCGAGCTGCGCGACCGCCGGCGAACCGACGCAGATCGTGCTGACCAGCGGCACGAGCGCGATCACGGTGACCGCGACGGCCGCGACCGGCGAGACCGCAGCGGCGACGCTGATGCTGACGATCGCGGACTAACGCCGGCGCTCGAACACGATCAGATCGCCGAGCATCGCGTGCTCGCGCGTCCCGCACGGCTGCATGCCGAGCTTGCGGATCACGCCGAGCGACGCGTGATGGAACGGGAACGTCACGGCACGCACCGCGGTGACGCCGGGCTGGACGATCGCCCAATCGACGCACGCGCGCGTCGCTTCGGTCGCGAGCCCCAAGCCGCGCGACGTGTCCTCGATGCCGTAGCCGACCTCGGCGACGCCGTCGTCCGGCCGGCCGCGAAACACCACGCTGCCGACGACGCGCGGCTCGTCGACGCGCAGCGCCATCGAGTCGCCCCACAACCGGCGCTCGGGATCGGCGCGGATCGCTTCGAGCGAGAACGGAAACGCGCGCGAGACCAGATCATCGTTGGGCCACGAATCGGGAAACGTCGCGCCCGTCGGGCCGCCGTGCGCGCGCAGTTGTTCGTCGAGCGCCGCTTCGGCGGCGCCGCGATCGTGACGCAACACCGCTTCGATCATCGGCAACGTGATCGGCACGAGGCGTAGGCGTTTGGTGATCAGCGCCGGCATGGCATTCAGGGCCCCGCGAATCCAATCCCGACCAACAACGCGATCGTGGCGGGGCCGCCGACCGCGATCATGCCGTAGCGTACGTCGACATCGAGCAGCAGGGCACCGGCGATGTACTGATCGATGCCAACGCTCGCGATCGGTCCCAAGAAGTCGCGGTTGCCGAGCGACGTCCCGGTCTCGTCGGTCGCGATCGGATCGTTCGCGCGAAGCAACTCGATGCCGCCACGCAGCGAGAGATAACGCGTCACGCTCGCCCATGGGCGCACGCGCACGCCGAGGGTGAAGTCCATTTGCACGGTGCGTAGCGACGGATCGATGCGCGCCGCGTTGCCGCCCCACATGATGCCGAACAGCGTCGACCAGCGGAGCGTCCAGCCGATGTGGCTCTCGGTCGTCGTGGGTTGCCACGACGCTTGCGCGCCGAAGTCGTAGAACCCGGCGCCGACGCGTGCGGCATCGGCGCCGGTGCCGGCGACGCCTCCGGTGACCAGGCCGATCGCTCCCGACGGCATCGGCTCGGCAGATGCCGTTGCAGCGACCAAGCAGAGCAGGGCGAACGCGCGCATCGCGGCGGTCAGAACTTCGATGTCGTCGCGATGAACGTCATCTTGTCGTTCGTCGCGCGCAGCCGGCGCGACAGCGTGCGCACCCAGTTCCACAACAGCTCGTACGCGAGGTCGCGATCGACGAACAACAGATCTTCGAGATCGCGGCGGTTGACGACGAACAGCCGGCACTTCTCGTGGCAGATCGCCGTCGCCGAGCGCGGCGCTTCGTCGATCAGCGACATCTCGCCGAAGTACGCGCCCGGGCGCAGCACCGCGAGCGCTTCTTCGCCCATGCCCGGCACGATGCGGCTGATCCGAACGGCGCCGTCGACGATCAGGTAGAACTTGTCGCCGGGCTCGTTCTCCGAAAAGATCGTCGCGTTGCCTTTGTATTGCTCTTCGAGCCCGATATCGACGACGCGCCGCAGGTGACCCTGCGGCAGCCCGCTGAACAGATCGATCTGCGCGAGGATCTCGAGCGTGGACTTGCCCTTGATGTCCAGCTCGACGGGTTTTGCCTCGACGTCACCCATGTCAAAACCAGGGTCCCACGTGGCCCCCGAAAACGCAAAAACGGCCCCGCAGGCGCGAAGCCGTTTCGACCGCGACCAGGGTTTGCTACTAGCCGACCTTGAGGACGAGCAGCAGCGAGATGATGAGCGCGTAGATCACGAGCGACTCGATCAGCGCGAGGCCGAGAATCATCGGGCCGTTGACCTGCTTCGCGGCGCCCGGGTTGCGGGCGATGCCTTCGAGCGCGGCGCTGGCAGCGCGACCCTGGCCGATCGAGCCACCGAGTGCGGCGAGACCGATGCAGAGACCGGCGCCGATCGCGATCCAACCGAAGTTGGTGGCGAGGCCGGTGTTCTTGTCCATCATCACCTGCGTGACGGTGGCGCCGGCGGCGGGCTGCGCCGACGCGATGGCGGCGATACCGATGACGGCGAAGAAGGCGAGCAGCGTGAGAGCGGGCTTGAGATAGCGGGTCATGGTTTTCTTCCTTTCAAGGGTCGTGGTCGCGCGGGCGGTTTCTAACTAGTTCGACGCGGTAAATCAATGCTCCTCGTGCTCGATCGCCATGCCGATGTAGACCATCGTCAGCGAGCAAAACACGAGCGCTTGGATGAAGCAGACGAGCAGGCCGAGCAACAGGAACGGCAGCGGCACGAGCAGCGGCACGAGCGCGAAGAACGACATGACGACCTTGTGGTCGGCCATCATGTTGCCCATCAGCCGGATCGACAGCGAGACCGGGCGTGCGATGTGCGAGACCAGCTCGATCGGCAGCATCAGCGGCGCGAGCGCCAAGCTCGGCCCCAAGAAGTGCTTGAAGTAGGCGAGGCCGTGCTCTTTGACGCCGTAGTAGTGCGTCAAGAGGAACACCATCAACGCGATGCCGACGTTGGTCTTGAGCGTGTCGTCCGGCGACACGAAGCCCGGGATCAGCGCGCACAGGTTGCCGAACAGGATGAACATCCACAGCGCGCCGATCAGCGGGAAGAACCGCGCGGCGTTGTTCGCGCCCATCGCGCTCTCGACCATGCCGTAGACGCTCTCGGCGGTGTACTCGAAGAAGTTGCGCAGGTTCATCGTGCGCGGCGGCACGAGCCCGTTGTCCTTGGTCTTGAGCCCGCGGAAGAACGCCCAGCAGCCCCACACGGTGAACGCGACGACGACGAGGTCGACGAGCACGTGCGTGAGCGTCCAGCCGGTCGCTTGGAACAGCAGCAGGAATGGATTCTTCGTGCGGCCGAGGTGGGCCCGCGCCCACGCGTTGAAGTGTCTCCACCAGCCGAAGCGGTCGAGATAGTCGAACCAGGTTCCGTGCTCACCCATCGATGGAGTCCTGTTTGAACGACGCGTACGCGGTTTCGATCACGATCGAGATAATGAAGATCGAGTAGCCGATCACGAACGCGATCGGATCGAGCGGCAGGAACAGCAGCGCCACCGCGACGGCGGCCATGAGGCCCGCCATCTTCGGCAACATCAGGTACGACGCGCCGCTCGTGAGGCCCTTGGCGGCAGCCGTCGTCCACTTGCCGATCAGCTTGCGCAGCGCGAAGAAGTTGAGGCAGGTGAGGCCGCCGCCGACCGCGATGCCGAGCGCGAACGGCCGCGTCTGCGTGATCGCCGCGATGATCGTCGCGATGCCGGCGATCACGTAGTTCAGGCGCTCGACGTTGCGGATGCTCGGCTTACCGACCATGGCCGTCCTCGTCTGCTTCGGCGTCGGCGGCGCGATTCGCGCGCGCGACCGCGCGGAACACGTTGCGGAATCCCGCGATCAACCCGATCACCAAGAACGCGAGCATCAGCCACGGCTGCGTGCCGGCCTTGCGGTCGAGCCACATGCCGAACAACAGGCTGACGATCACCGCGACACCGAGCTCGAGCCCGACCGAGCTCGCGGAGAGCTGGTTGAACGCGCGGCGGCTACGCTGCGCGGCGGGATCGACGAGCTTCATGGCCTTTGGATGCGGCTTCTCCATCGGGAAACCGTGCGACATTTCGTCGCTATGGCCAGAGGTCAGGGGCACGTGCGGCGCCCTGGTACCACGGGCTCAGGGGTGCGTCAACGCGACCTGCGCCGCAGCGACGACCTCGTCGATCTCGGCCTCGGTATGGGCCAAAGACACGAACATCGCTTCGAATTGTGACGGCGGCAGGAACACCCGCGATTCTCGCATCGCGCGAAAGAACGCGCCGAACCGCTGCGTGTCGGCGGTCTTCGCCGACGCGTAGTCGACGACCGGCGCGGCGGTGAAGAACAAGGTCAGCATCGAGCCGATCTGGTTGAGCGTTGCCGGCACGCCGGCCGACTTGGCGGCCTTGGCAAGCCCGTCGCCGAGCCGCTTGCCGAGCGCGGCGAGCCGTTCGTACGTGCCGGGTTGGCCGAGCAGCTCGATCGCCGCCAGTCCGGCTGCCATCGCCAGCGGATTTCCCGACAGCGTGCCGGCCTGATAGACCGGCCCGAGCGGCGCGAGCTTTTGCATCACGTCGGCGCGGCCGCCGAACACCGCGGCCGGCAGACCACCACCGACGATCTTGCCGAGGCACGTCAGGTCGGCGTGATCTTGTAGAGCGATTGCGCGCCGCCGAACGCGCAGCGAAAGCCACTGATCACGTCGTCGAAGATCAGCAGCGCGCCGTGCGTTTGCGTCAGCGCGCGCAGGCCTTCGAGGTAGCCGGCGGCGGGCAACACGAGCCCCATGTTGCCCGCGATCGGCTCGATGATCACGGCGGCGACGTCGCCGGCCGCGAGCGCGCGTTCGACGCTCGGCAGATCGTTGTATGGCACGACGATCGTGTCGCGCGCCGCGCCTTCGGGCACGCCGGCCGAGCCTGGAATGCCGAGCGTCGCCGCACCGGAGCCGGCCGCGACGAGCAAGCAATCGGCGTGGCCGTGGTAGCCGCCGTCGGTCTTGACGAGCTTGCTCTTGCCGGTGAAGCCGCGCGCGAGCCGCAGCGCGCTCATCGTCGCCTCGGTGCCCGACGACACCGCGCGCACCATCTCCATCGATGGGTACGCGCGACGGATCGTCTCGGCGAACGTCACCTCGATTTCGGTCGGTGCGCCGAACGTCGTGCCGCGCTTCATCGCATCGCCGATCGCCGCCAAGATCTTCGGATGCGCGTGACCCAAGATCAGCGGTCCCCAGCTGCCGATCAGATCGATGTAGCGATTGCCGTCGACATCGGTGATGTGGCTGCCATCGCCGCTCGCGATGAAGACCGGATCGACACCGACCGAGCGGCACGCGCGCACCGGTGAGTTGACGCCGCCGGGAATGACCTGCTTCGCACGATCGAAGATCTCCGCCGAACGAGACATGCGCGGAACTTAGCAGAACCGAGACCGAGGCCGAGTCGGAGGCCGATTTCGAGGCCGATTTCGATGCCGATGCCGACGCCGATGCCGATGCCGATGCGGAACCTCGGCGAATTCAAACGTTCTCGCGACGCGCGGCGCCGCCGATTTCGCGACGCCGATGCCGACGCCGATGGCTTTGATTTCGCCGATCTCTCGCGACCGTCGCGGTCGCGTCACCGCGACGCCGACACGCTCGCACCTCCATCTCGCCATGGTGCGCGGTCCTTCGCCTCGCTCGCGCTTGCGCCGAGGACCGCGCCGCGCGCGCGGATCCGGCGACAGAACGCGAACCGCGTTTTCCCAGCGCG
>DATBAS010000143.1:0-6819 GCA_036271395.1 Kofleriaceae bacterium | reverse complement strand
ACGCTGCACGGCGCGGCCGAGCCCGTGACGACCGCCGAGCCACCGCGGTTCGTGATCGCGTGGTCGATGGGCTCGATCCGCGGCGATCGGTTACCCGGCGCGCACACGCCGAACGTCGACGAGCTCGTGCGCTCGTCGGCGCGGTTCACCGCCGCATACGCGCAGGGCAACGAGAGCCAAGCCAGCTACGCGAGCTTGTGGACGGCGCTGTATCCGGCGGTGCACGGCGTGCGGCTCGCCGGGCCGGCGCCGCGCACGCAAGTGCTCGCCGGCCGCTTCGCGACGTGGGCGACCGAATTGCAGGCCGCCGGCATCGCGACGTTCGCGGCGACATCGAGCAGCTATCTCGCCGATCGCCGGACCGGGTTTCAACGCGGCTTCACCAAGTTCGTTGGCTCGCCCAATCCGATCGACGCCGCGCTCGAGCTGATCGGCGCGTCGCGTGACCAGCCCGCCTTCGTGATGATCGCAACGACCGACGGCGCGAAGCCGTTCGATGGCAACGCGACGCAGCTCGGGATCAAGCCCGGCGCGATGGGCTGCAGCCTCGTGCCGGCCGCCGACGTGATCGCGCGGCTGCGCGACGTCTACGCTTCGGAGGCGAGCTACGACGATGCGCAGCTCGGCCGGCTCGTCGCGCAGCTCAAGACGTGGGGAATCTGGGACCAGACGATGCTGATCGTCACGTCCGATCACGGTGAAGAACTGTTCGAAGACGGCCGCTGCGGTCACGGCACGTCGCTGCGCGAATCGGTCGTGCGCGTGCCGCTCGTCATCCACGATCCGGCGCGGTTCCCGGCCGGCGCGACGATCGAGCAAGGCGTCGAGCTCGTCGATCTGCTGCCGACGATCTTGGCGGCGCTCGGCAAGCCCGCGCTCGCGTCGGCACAAGGCGAGCCGCTCGAGCGCAGCATCGGCCAGACGTGGCCGCGCCCCGCGTACGCGTCGATGTTCGAGTACGCGCACGCGATGCGGATCGGCCGGTGGAAGATCCGCGTCGGTCAGACCGCGCTACCGCTCGTCGACGACGTGGTCTCGGATCCGAACGAGACCGTCGACATGACCGGGAGGCATCCGGTCGAGCGCCGCATGTTGACCGACAACCTGGGACTGTTCCTGGCGCAGCGCGCGCACTGGCAGAAGGCGACGTGGGGCGAGACGACGAACGTGACGGCAGCGGGTGCGGTAGCGCTCGATACGGCGACGACGCCGTAGCTACAAGCCCACGTAGCCGTGCTTGACCGCGAACCGCGTGAGCTCGGAGTTGTTGCGGAGGCCGAGCTTCTTCAGCACGTGACCGCGATGGGTATCGACGGTCTTGATACTGATCGCGAGGTGCTCGGCGATCTCGCGGTTGGTCATGCCACGCGCGAGCATCTCCATCACTTGTTGCTCGCGTGCGGTGAGCGCGCCGGCCGGGTGCTCGCCGGCCGCGCTCGCGAGCTCGAGGCCCGCGGGCACGACTTGCTCGCCGCGGCTGACGGCGCGAATCGCGTCGAGCAGCTCGGTGGGCGTCACGCTCTTGTTCAAGAAGCCGTGCGCGCCCGCCGCGATCGCGCGCGACGCGTACGCCGGCTCGGTATGCCACGTCAGCACCACCACGAGCGGCGCGGTGTCGATCTGACGGAGCTCGGCGAGCACATCGAAGCCCGAGCGATCGGGCAAGCTCAAGTCGAGCAGCAGCACGTCGGGTTGGTCTTTGCGGACCATCGCGAGCGTCTCCTCGGCGGTGCCGGCGTCGCCGACGACTTCGATGTCTTCGGCTTTGCCGAGCGCTTCGCGAAGCGCCCAGCGGACGATGTTGTGGTCTTCGGTCAATGCCAGTCGGATCATGAATAGCCTCCGCTGATCGGCAAAAGTTGCAACCGCTGGGCCGACTTCGTGGCCGATCTCGTGAGAACAAGCTGGCGTGCGATTGTGGCCCACACGCGCCTCACAACGACAAAGACGGCTCGGAGGCTTTCGTGTTCGTGCGCTGGAAACGTGGTCCGGCTGACGAGCTCGTGCGCGCTGTCGTCACGTCGTGCGTTAGCGCTCGGTTCAGGGTGATGCCGATCTCGATCGCTGCGCCGCGCGGTGAGCGCCGTGTTCGCACAGCGCCGTCGGTTGACAACTGGCTCTCGGCGCTGCGAAAACGCGCCGATGTCTCGTCCGCTCGTGGTCGGTATTGCCGGAGGCACCGGGTCGGGGAAATCTACCGTCGCGCACAAGCTCGCGGCGGCGATCCCCGTGGGGCGTTGCGTCACGATCGAGCACGACGCGTACTACCGGCGGCAGGGCCAGTTGTCGTTCGACGAGCGCGCGCGGGTCAATTACGACCACCCGGCGTCACTCGAGACGTCGCTGTTGGTCTCGCATCTGCGGGCGCTGCGCGAGGGCCAGGCGGTCGACGTGCCGATCTACGACTTCGCCCACCACGATCGCCGCGACGACACCCGCCACGTCGCGCCCGCGCCGGTGATCGTCGTCGAAGGCATCCTGGTGTTCGTCGAGCCCGAGCTGCGCGAGCAGATGGACGTCAAGATCTTCGTCGACACCGACGCCGACATCCGGCTGATGCGCCGCATTCGCCGCGATCTCGAGCAGCGCGGCCGCAGCTTCCAGTCGGTGCGCGACCAGTACTACGCGACCGTGAGACCCATGCACCTCGAGCACGTCGAGCCGAGCAAGCGCTGGGCCGACTTGATCGTGCCCGAAGGCGGCGACAACCACATCGCGCTCGATGTCCTGCTCGGCCGACTCGGCCGGATCGCATTCGGAGTCTAGACCGCCTCGCGTTTCTCGTCGTCGTGCTCGTGTCACGTCGGATCAACCGAACGTGGGGTTACTTCAGACGGTCAAGATCGTCGAGCCCGTCGTCTTGCGCGCTTCCATCGCGACGTGAGCCTTCGCCGCGTCTTGCAGCGGAAACTTGGCGCCGACCTCGATCGTCACCTTGCCGCCGGCGACCATCTCGAACAACCGGCGCGAACCGTCTTCGACCAGCTCGCGCGTCGCGATGTGAGTCTGCAACGTCGGCCGCGTGACGTAGAGCGAGCCCTTCACCATCAACGCCGGCAAGCTGACGAGCGGCGGCGGTCCCGACGCATTGCCGAACGAGACCATGAGACCGAGCGGCGCGAGGCAATCGATCGAGCGATCCCACGTGTCCTTGCCGACCGAGTCGTAGACCGCCTTGACGCCTTTGCCGCCGGTCAGCTCGCGGACGCGCGCGACCACATCTGCTTTCGAATAGTCGATCACGTGCGCCGCGCCGTGCCGCGTGGCCAGCTCGCACTTCGCCGCGCTCCCTGCCGTGCCGATCAAGGCGAGGCCGAGCGCCTTCGCCCACTGACACGCGATGAGGCCAACGCCGCCGGCGGCGGCGTGCCACAGGATCGCGTCGCCTGCGTGCAGGCCGCCGACCGGCAGCGTGCGCTCGAGCAAGAACTGCACGGTCAGGCCCTTGAGCATCATCGCGGCGGCGTGCTCGAAGTCGATCGCGTCGGGGAGCTTGACGACCTGCGCCGAATCGAGCGTTCGCGCCTCGGCGTAGCTGCCGGGCGTGCGCGCCGCATAGCCGACGCGATCGCCGACCGCGAGGTGTGTGACGCCGGCGCCCACCGCATCGATCACGCCCGCACCTTCGGTGCCGAGCACGAGCGGCAGCGCCGCCTTGTAGAGCCCGGTGCGGTGGTAGACGTCGAGAAAGTTCACGCCGATCGCGTGATGGCGAACGCGCACTTCGCCTGCCTTGGGCTCGGGAACCGGCAGGTCGACGAGCTGCAATTGCTCCGGCCCGCCGTGTGCTTCGATCTGGATCGCTCGCATGCGCCTCAACCTACCAGGTAGAGTCAGCTCGTGATTGCGGTAACCGGTGGAGCCGGGTTCATCGGCTCGCATGTCGTCGACCATGTGCTCGCGGCCGGGCACGAGGTCGTGGTGCTCGATAATTTTTCGACCGGCAAGCGGAGCAACTTGCCGAAGCACGACAACCTGCACGTGAACGTGTGCGACGTCGCGCACGGCATCTTCGCGGCGCTCGCGCCGTATCGCATCGAGCGCATCGTGCATCTCGCGGCGCAGGTGTCGGTGGTCACGTCGATCGCAAATCCGCTGAGCGACATGGCCGTCAACTACGGCGGCACGCTGCACGTGCTCGAGTACGCGCGCGCGATGGGCGTGGCAAAGGTCGTGTTCGCCTCGTCGGCCGCGGTGTACGGCGACGCCGCCGAGCTGCCGGTCGGCGAAGATGCAGCGTGCCGGCCGGTGTCGCCGTACGGCATCCACAAGCTCGCGTCCGAGCACGCGCTCGCGTACTACGGCGAGGTCCACGGCGTGAGCACCGCGGCGTTGCGTTTCTTCAACGTGTACGGGCCGCGCCAAGATCCGACGAGCCCGTACTCTGGCGTGATCTCGATCTTCACCGACCGCGCGCGCGCGGGCACGCCGCTGCTGATCTACGGCGATGGCGGCCAGACGCGCGATTTCGTCTACGTCGGTGATGTCGTGCGCGGCATCGCGGCCGCGCTGGAATCGCGCGAGCGCCACGTCGTCGCGAACCTCGGCACCGGCGGCGCGATCAGCGTGCTCGAGCTCGCGCGATCGATCGTCGAGCTCTGCGGCAATCGCTCGCAGATCGTGCACGCCGAGGCGCGCAGCGGCGAGATCTTGCACTCGCGCGCGCGCGTCGATCGGCTGCGCGACCGGTTGGGCGTGGTCGCGCAGACCCAGCTCGTCGACGGCCTACGCGCGACGCTGGGCTAGCGCCAATGCTTGCTGCTCGGCGCGTGTAGCGGCTCGAGTTGTTCGATCGCGCCGCGAAATCCGAACGTCGCGGTCACGCGATGGGTCGGCTGCGCGCCGAGCGAGCTCGCGTCGATCGCGTAGCACAGCGGCGGCGATTCCGAGACCACGCCGCCGGCGTACGTGGCGCCGAGGTAGCGCCAATCGGGCGGCACGTATTCGAGCCGCATCTGATAGTCGTAGCGAACGGCCTGGTGCTGCACGTGCTCGGGCGAGCATTGCTCGACGTGCTCGCTCACCATCACCGTGTCGATCGGGATGTCGTCGCTCTTGCGCGCGACCTCGCCGTCGAAGCGGCTCGCGTAGCGCCGCTGCTCGGTCTCGCGCGTGACCGCGACTTGCTTGCACTCGAGGTCGCGCTCGTTCGCGACGAAGGCGATCTCGTGCGGCTCGAAGCTCTTCACTTCCGTCGAGTACGGGTCGCCGGCGTCGGCGTCGGCAGCGGGCGCCGGCGGTGGAGCGGGTGCGGGGGCGTCGCCGAAGCCGAGCTTGGTCTCGCACTCGACGAACGAGCCGCGCCACTTGAACACCATGTGGAACGCGACATCGCCGACGTAGCTCGCGCCGGCCACGCGCGCGCGCTGCAGCAGCGCGACGACGAGCTCGGTCCCGTTCTGGCTCTGGCCGAACGGCAGCTCGATCGGCTGCTGCGACGTCGTGCGCGACATCAGCTCGTCGTGCGGCACGATGCGGACGTCGATGCCAGGCCGAGGCTCGGCCACCGGCGGTGGCGACGACGCGGTGCTGCACGCGCCGCACGCGAGCATCGCGACGACGCGCTTCACGGTGCACCTGCCGGACGCGCGATCCACGGCGCCGAGAGCGCGTTGCCGATCGTCGCCGGCGCACACGAGCGCTCGTAGCGATGCGGCGCGGTGCCGTCGTGGCAGGGTAGCCGCCACGCGATCGCGGGGATCGGCGCGCTCATGCCATCGCCCTGGTCGACGTTCCACCAGAACGGCGGCCAGTCGACCGCCCACAACAGCTGCGTCCGGATCGGCCGATTCGCGCGATCGCGCGCGGGCTCGAAGTCGAGCGCGAAGCCGGCGCGGATCGCGATCGGATCGAGATCGTAGCCGGCATGGTCGAGCAGCTTCATGCGCGTGACGGCGCCGGATGGATCGATGTCGAGCAACAGCCACGCGCGGAGCCATTGGTTGTGATCGGAGGCAGCGTCGGAATAGGGCGTGCGTTGCGGCCGCCGCCGCAGCTTCGGCGGCGTGGTCGGGATCATCAGCTCGTGCATGTCGACGGTCTCGCCGTCGTCGCCGGCGTGCGAGCTCGCCGCGGTGCTCGTGATCCGGACGTCGCCGTAGACGAACACGAGCGCGGTCGTGTTCGGCGGGAGCTTCACGTGATAGCGGCCGTCGCGATCGGTCGGCACCACGCGGTCGGTCGCGCCAGACACGACGTGGACCTCGGCGCCGGGCAACGCGTGGCCGCCGCTATCCGTGACTCGGCCGTCGAGCTGATCTTCGCTCTGCCACACGAAGCCATGGACGACGTTATCGTCGCCGACGATCGCCATCGGCGTGTGATCGGCGCGCGCCACGCTCGAGGTTGCCAATGCGCCGATGACCGCGAGGCTGGCGATTCGCATGGAAGTATTGTCGCGTTTGCGCGCTCGATCGCGCGCGGTATTCGCTAACACCGGCCGAGCGAGCGCGGCGGCGCCGTTCGCGAGCTGTCGCACCTACAGCGGCGGGGTGAAGTGAAAGCGCCAGGTGATTTGCGCAACGGTCGGCGCGCCAAGCGCATCGCGCGCGGGCTCGAACGCGAGCTTGCCGGCGAGCCCGAGCGCGATCGCATCGAGGCCATGGCCGAGCCCGCGCACGAGCGCGGCCTGATGGACCTTGCCATCGGCGCCGACCAGCACGCGAACGAGCACGTTGCCTTGGGTGTGCGCGACCAGCGCCTCGCGCGTGTACGGCAGCTGCGCGCTGCGCGAGCCGAGCGGGATCGGCATCGTCGCGGCCGGTCCCGGCGGCGCGGGCACACTCACGACGGCCCCGCTTCCGCCGTCGCCGCCAGCGC
>DATBAS010000142.1:0-21879 GCA_036271395.1 Kofleriaceae bacterium | reverse complement strand
GGCTTCACGCTGCACGACGGCGGCTCGACGAACGGCTGCTACGTCAACGATCGCAAGGTCCAGAAGCAGGACCTCGTCGATAACGACGTCATCATGCTCGGCAAGACGAACTTCAAGTTCAAGTCGATCAACTAGCAGGCGCACGTGTCCAGCGGGCTTCTCGTCGGGTTGATCATCGTCGGTGCGGTGGTCGTGCTTGGCGTCATCGCCGCGTTGTCGCGCAAGGCGAACGCGCCGTCGCCGGGTCAGAAGCTGTGCGGCGGGTGTCACCGCGTGATGCTGCCGCAGTGGACGAAGTGTCTGTTCTGCGGTTGGGCGCCGGTCGCGCGGCTCGAGTTCATCCTCGGGCCGATGGCGAACCAGGTGCTGCCGCTCGCCGACGCGGTCACGACGATCGGCTCGGTCGCGGGCAATACGGTCGTGCTCGCCGATCCGGCGGTGTCGCGCAAGCACGCGGGCATTCGCCGCGTCGAGAGCGACTACGAGCTCGCCGATCTCGGCTCGACGAACGGCGTCTACGTCAACGGCCACAAGGTTCCGAAGAAGACGCTCGAGCCGGGCGACATCATTCGCGTCGGCAACACCGAGGCCGTGTTCAAGCGCGAATGACATGCGTTGGCTTGTCGGGCTTGTCATCGTAAGTGCGTGCCAACGCGGCGCGAACAACGACGCTGCCGATCGCGTGGGCGTCGAGCCGATGGCCGGCGAAGACGACAGCTGCGATCCGACGACGCCGAAAGTCTGCCGCGGCGAAGACGTGATCGAGTGCGGGAGCGACGGCCACCTCGGCCGCCGTCTGCGCGCATGCCACGACGGCTGCAAAGACGGCCGCTGCGAGCTGACGTGCGCCGACGACGGCGTCAAGCTGATCTACCTCGTCGACGCGGCGAACGACTTCTTGAGCTTCGATCCGCGCAAGCTGCCCGACAATCCGTTTCACCTGATCGGCAAGCTGCACTGTCCCGATCGGGGCTCGCCGTTCTCGATGTCGGTCGATCGCCACGGCACCGCGTGGGTGGTCTACGACGACGGCGCATTGTTCAAGGTCGCGATCGACGACGCGAAGTGCACGCCGACGTCCTATCGACCGGGCGCGTCGGGTGCGTTGACGTTCGGGATGGGCTTCTCGACCGACGCACCGGGCGGCAAGACCGAGAAGCTCTATCTGGCGGCGAACGACTTCAGCCACGTGCTGTCGGCGCTCGACCCGACCAACCTCGCGGTCGCGCGCCGCGGCGTGCTGAGCGGCACCGACGAAGGCAACCCCGAGCTGACCGGCACGAGCGACGCCAAGCTGTACGGGTTTTATCCGGTCGAATTCGGCGCGCCGTTCGTGCAGGAGATCGACCGCGACAGCGGCGCACCGATCGGGCCGCGCTGGCCGGTGGCCAATGGCTCGATCGGCCACATCGAAGCCTATGCGTTCGCGCAGTGGGGCGGCACGTTCTACGTGTTCGCGACCCTGATCGGCGACGATTTCGAGGAGAGCTCGACCGTCCGCACCGTCGACCGCAACGGCCGCTTCAAGACGATCCTGCAGCGCCTGCCGTACAAGATCACCGGCGCCGGCGTGTCGACGTGCGCGCCCGAGCGCGACCAGTAGCCGGCCGGCCAAAACCCCGGTACGATCCCGAAAAGCTAATGGCACGCCTGATCTTCCGCGACAGCCAGGGCCGCGAGGGAACGGTCGAGCTGTCGCCCACCGAGACGGTCTTCGTCGGTCGCGGCCTCGAATGCGCGATCCGTACGGACGATGGCATGGTGTCGCGACGGCACGCGCAGTTTCGCATGGAGAACGGCCGCTTCGTCGTCGAGGATCTCGGCAGCGCGAACGGCACGCACCTCAACAACACGCGGATTCAAAAGCAAGCCGTCGGTCACGCCGACATCATCCAGTGCGGCTCGCTCGTGATCCGATTCGTCGACGAGGGTGGCGTCAACATCGTGTCGCAGCAGGGCCAGGCGAACATGGGCGCCGGGATGGGCCAGCCGCCGCCGAAAAAGGGCGGCACGATGGTGCTCGATCGCGGCGACGCGCCGCCGCTCATGGGTGGCCCTCCGGCGGGGAATGGGTTTCCGCCGCCGTCGCAGTCGGGGTTTCCGCCGCCATCGCAACAGCAGCCGGCGTCGTTCGGTGCGCCGCCGTCGATGCCGTCGCAGTTCGGCAGCTCGCCCGGATCACAACCCAACGCGTTGCCGTACGGCGGCCCGCCGGGGATGCCTGCGGGACAGAGCTCCGGCGGCTCGTTCGGCGGTAGCCGCGGCGGCTTCGGCGGATCGGCCGGCGGCGCGAGCATCGGCACGGCCGGCACGCTCGCACAAGGTCAGCCGTACGGAGGCCCTCCGTCGATGCCGTCGCCTGCACCCGCGTCGCCGGGCTTGCCGTATGGAGGGCCACCCGGCATGCCGGGAGGTCCCGCGGCGATGCCGTCGGGGAGCGGGCAAGCGCCGGCGCCCGGGATGCCATTCGGTGGACCGCCCGCGATGCCCGCCGGCGGCCAAGGCAACCCGAGCATCTTCGGTCGAGGCGGCCCGGTCGGCGCGCCGCAGACCCGCCCGCCCGTCGACGCCGAGAAGAAAGTGCTCGTCGATCTCGGGCTCGAATACGACCCGAGCCGGGCGCCGGGCGAGATCAAGCAGCTCAAGACCGAGCTCGAGAAGGCGAACGCGAACTACGAGCGCGAGGTCGCCGACGGCAAGCGAATCCGCGCCGAGTCGGCGACGCTGCGCGATCGCATCGAGGAGCTCAGGGCCGCGGTCAAAGATCGCGAGGAGCAGGCGGCCGCGCATGATCGCGTCGCCGACCAGCTGCGCGAAGAGCTGCAGCAGACCCGCGACGAGTTCGCCCACGCGCGGCAAGAGATCTCCGAGATGGCCGAGAACATGGCCGCTCGCGAGCGCCAAGCGGCGCGCGCGCAGGAAGACGCGCACAAGATCCGCGAGGACATGCAGGACCTCAACCGGCAGCTCATGGAGCTGTCGCGGACCAAGGACGAAGGCTGGAAGAAGCTCAACGATCAGCTCACCGAGATCGAGCACCTGCGCGAAGTGATCAACGAGCAAGAGCGGATGCTCGAGGAGCGCCGCGTCGGCTTGATGTCGCAGGAAGAGGTCATCAAGGAGCTGCGCGCCGACAAAGAGAAGTCGCTCAAGCAGATCGCGCACCTCAAGGCGGAGCGCGACGAAGCGACGACCACGGCGACGCGCACGCAGGCGCACGTCGTCGCGATCGAAGACGAGAACAAGCGGCTCGGTCGCTTGCTCGTCGAGAGCCAGACCGAGCAAGGCCGCGTGCTGCCCGGACAGGGCGATCACGTGATGCGGCTGTCGAACGACATCCGCGACGTGCGCGTCGAGCTCAAGAAGGTCGAAGCCGATCGCGATCGCTTGCACGAGCAATACGACGGCGCCGAGCGTGATCGCGAGAAGCTCGAAGGCCGGCTCGCGCAGGTCGAGGTCGAGCTGCAGGAATCGCAACACGCGAAGCTCGCCGCCGACAGCGCGCGCAACGTCGCGCAGGACGCGCTCGCCAAGTCAGAGGTCGCGCGCGCGAAGGCCGCCGAAGAAGCGCTCGGCTCCGCGAAGGCGCGCGATGCCGCCTCGACCGGCGGCGACGATGCGCGCCGCGAGGTCGACAAGCTACGCCGCCGCGTCGCCGAATTCGAAAAAGCCGCGGCGGCTCCGGCAGGCGCCGCGGTGGTCGATCCGGCCGCGGTGCAGCGCGAGCGCGAGGTCGCCGAGCTCAAGGTCAAGGATCTCACCGCGCGCGCCGAGCAAGCCGAGCGCGCGGCGAAGGCGCTGCAGCTCGAGATCGAAGCCGCGAAGACCGACGCGCAGAAAGCCCGCGCCGAGGCCGCGCGCGCGAAGGCGTCCGCCGATTCGCAGGCCGAGTCGATCATCGAGGCGGTCGGCTCGCCGGCGGGAACTCCCGAGCTCGCGAGGCGCGCGAAAGAGATCTACGAGGCGATCAACGACATCTTGTCGGAGATGCGCAACAACATGGTGCTCGTCCAGAGCGAGCTGCCGAACCTCACGGCCGCAGGCCCGACGATGCAGGCGGTCGGCGATGCCGTCGAGGCGCTCGTCGATAGTGCCGAGACGGCGAAGGGCGCGTTGCGCGGGCTGCGCGATCTCGCGGAGAGCAAATGACCGCGAACGTGCTCGTGTCACGTGCTCGTGCGATCGATTCCGACGGGTCGTGGTCGTCGATGAACGAATCGCAAGGCTATTACTCGGCTCGCGCCGAGCACGAGCAGCTGACACGAGCACGTGCACGTGCACGTCCACGTGAACGAAGGAATTACGCAACGCCATGACCATCGAGCACAAGCGCAGCAGCAAGGCCGAGATCGAAGACCTCATCAAGGCGCGGTATTCGCTGATCTGGATCAGCTCGCCCGAGGAGACGCGCGTCGAAGAATCGCTCAAGCGACTGTGTGTCGAGCGCGAGATGCGGCTCGAGATCTGGTCGATCACCGAAGGCTTCAAGACGATCGCGAACGGCCAGGGCACGCGCGACGTCAAGGACCCGATGAAGGCGATCGATCACGTGCTGCGCAGCGAAGGCCGCGCGCTGTTCGTGCTCCGCGACTTTCATCCATTCTTGAAAGAGCCCGCCGTCGTGCGCCGGCTACGCGATGCGGCGACCGAGCTGCGCAAGACCAAGAAGAGCCTGTGCGTGTTGTCGCCGACGACGAAGATCCCGCCGGAGCTCGAGAAGAGCATCTCGGCGGTGCTCGATTGGGATTTGCCGAGCCGCCAAGAGATCGAAGGCGCCGCGCGCAAAGTGCTCCCCAACTTGCCGGCGGCGACGCAGCAGGTGATCGAGAGCGATCCGCAGTTCATGGAGCGCGTGGTTGAGAGCGCGCTCGGGCTCACGTTGGTCGAGGCCGAAAACGTGTTCGCCAAGAGTGCCGTGCGCACGCACACGTTCGACCTCGAGACGATCCTCGAAGAAAAGAAGCAGATCATTCGCAAGAGCGGCTTGCTCGAGTACTACGAGCACCGCGAAGAATTCTCCGACGTCGGCGGCATGGACATCTTGAAAGACTGGCTGGTCAAGCGCCGCGCCGCGTTCGGCTCGCGCGCGAAAGACTTCGGCCTGCCGCTGCCGAAGGGAATCTTGTTGATCGGCGTGCCGGGTACCGGCAAGTCGCTCACCGCGAAGGCGGTCGGCGCGCTGTGGCAGATGCCGCTCTTGCGCCTCGACGTCGGCAAGATCTTCGGCGGCCTGGTCGGCAGCTCCGAGGAGAACATGCGATCGGTCATCAAGACCGCCGAGGCGATCGCGCCGGCGATCCTGTGGATCGACGAGCTCGAGAAAGGCTTCTCGGGCACGCAGTCATCGGGCTCGACCGATGGCGGCACCACGTCGCGCGTGTTCGCGTCGTTCATCACGTGGCTGCAGGAGAAGACCACTCCGGTGTTCGTGATCGCGACCGCGAACAACGTCCACCAGCTGCCGCCCGAGCTGCTGCGTAAGGGCCGCTTCGACGAGATCTTTTTCTGCGATCTGCCGGATCGCGAGGATCGCCGCCAGATCATCGATATTCATCTGCGCAAGAAGAACCGCGACCCGGGTCAGTTCGACATGGACAAGCTCGTCGATGCGACCGTCGACTACTCGGGCGCCGAGCTCGAGCAAGCCGTGATCGCCGCGCTCTACGACGCGTTCGATTCCGGCGGCGACCTCACGACCGAAGGCCTCGCCAAGACCGTGGGCGAGATCGTGCCGCTCGCGATCACGATGCGGGAGATGATCGAATCGATGCGCGAGTGGGCTCGTACCCGTGCGCGCATGGCATCGGCGCGCGGCAAGGCCCCGGCCAAACCAGCAGGTTGGATGGCGCGCTACGGCGCTCCGACCCAGAATCTCGGAGACAAAGGTGAGCACGCCGACGACGACGGGCGGAAGCTCGAGCTCTAGCTCGACGTAATAGAACAGGTAGCCGATGTCCCATTTCACGAAGTGCGCGATGAAGATGACGAACCTCGCGGCGCTCAAGAAGGCGCTCGCGGCGATGGAGCTCAAGTTCAACGAGGCCGAACAAGGCCAATCGGTGAGCGTGCGCGGCTATCGCGGCGACAAGCTGCAGGCGACGATGTCGATCGACATGGGTCGGTACGACATCGGCGTCGTCGGCAACGAGGACGGCACGTACGACATCGTCGCCGACTGGTGGGGCGTCGAGACGACCAAAGGCGTGTCGGAAGAAGAGTTCAAGAACACGCTGTCGCAAAAGTACCAGTACCACAACGTCAAACAGGCCTGCGAAGACAAGGGCTACGCCGTCGAAGAAGAGGTCAACGAGGAGGACGGCTCCATTCGTCTCGTCGTCCGAAAGTGGGTGTCTGACTAATGCACAAACAAGACATCGAAATCGTGATCAACGCCAAAGGCGAAGTCACGTATCAGGTCAAGGGCGTCAAGGGCGCGAGCTGCTTCGACGAGACCAAGTTTCTGGATCAAGCGCTCGGCGGCGACGCCGCGGTGGTCGACACCCAGAAAACCAGCGAATTCTATGAACAATCCGAGGGCTACGTGTCGAACTGGAGCGGGGAAGGCAAGGACGAGTAGCGCCGTAAGATGGCAAAACGACTGTGGCTGACGACGATTACATAGACCAGAACGAGCAGCGAGCCGAAGAGCTCACCGACGAGCTGGCCAAGAAGTACGACCCCGAGCGCTTGCTCAAGGTCGTCGCCAAGCGCGCCGGCCGCGGTGATCCGCTCGAGCACAGCGTTCGCCAGAAGTACGAGCGCCGATTCGGCGTCGACCTCGGCCACGTCCGCATCTACAGCGGCGAGTTCGCGCAGGAGTTCAACCGTAAGCGAAATGCGTACGCCGTCACGATCGGCTCGACCGGTATGGTCCTCATGGGCGGATCGGCCGAGAAGACGGGCATCGCCGGTGAAGCGCTGCTCGCCCACGAGCTCACGCACGTCGCGCAGCAGGCGAAGGGCCTGCACCGCAAGTCATCGTTCAACGGCGCGATGCCGTTCGCCGAGGAGCACGAGCACGAGGCCGATAGCGTCGAGCACGCGGTCATGCAGGAGATGCTCGGCGGCGCGCCACGTGCGGTCGCGCAGAACGGCGACGAAGCGGCCGATCTTCAGCAGGCACGCGTGGCGATGGAAGCGAAGCTCAAGAAAGCGGTCGAGCGGATCAAAGAGCGCGTGATCGAGCTGATGGGCGACCAGGCGCGCAACCACACGACGCGCGGCAACGGCCTCGCTCGCCGCGCCTAATCGCGTTTCTTGGTAAGCTCGTCGGGTGAGTGACACCAGCGCCGATGCCGGCGTGATCCAGTCGCGCGTCCAGCTCGAACGCATGGTCGCGGCGGCCGAGCAAGGCGAGCTCGCCGGCCGTACGATCAGCGGCTTCGCGGCGCAGCACGTCGGCTTGCGCGGCACCGATCTCGACGGCGTCACGCTCGAGCGCCTCGATCTGCAGGGCTGCGACGGTGACGAAGCGCGGCTCGAGCGCGCCGAGCTCAAGCTGACGGACCTGCGTACGTCGCAGTGGAAAGGCGCGCTGTGGCATCGCGTGCGCGCCAAAGACTGCGATTTCACCGGGCTCGATTTCTCGGGCGCGCAGCTGCTGCGCTGCGAGCTCGGGCCGGTGCGCATGGCGCGCGTGTGCTTCCATCGCGCGCGCATCCAGGACAGCAAGTTCGTCGAGAGCGAGCTGTACTCTGCGGACTTCGCGAGCGCGGTGCTGCTCAAGGTCACGTTCGAAGGCTACGACGGGGCGACGGTCTCGCTGTCGCGCACCGATTGGACCGGCTCGGCATTGTTCGACGTCGACTTCAAGCGCGCGAACATGTACGGCGCCGTGTTGCGCGGCGCGATGCTCGTGCGCTGCGACCTGCGCGGCGTCAATCTGTGCAGCGCCGATCTCACGGGGGCGCGGCTCGTCGGTTGCGATACCACCGGGGCCGATTTCGAAGGAGCTCAGTTCTAATGCCGACTCGCCCGGATCTCAGAGACATCGCGAGCAACGTCCGCGATGCGTTTGCCGATCTCGACAAAGACGCGCTGCTCGACATCCTGACGTTCGTCGTCAAGGAGTACGTCGTCGAAGGCCCGCCGCCGATGCTCGTGCATCAAGCCGAGACGCTCGGCGATCTCAAGACCGCGACGTTCGCGCAGCTGATCTCGGCGCTGCAAACGCGGTTCGATTTTCCCGAGCTCGCGATGTTCGTAGTCGACGGCGAGCAAGTCGGCGTGCGCGTCGGCGGCGTCGTCCAGCCGCTGATCGGCCAGCGCCAGCCGCTCGCGCCACCGCCGCAGATGCAAGTGGTCGACACACGGCCGCAGCCCAGCGTGCGCGTCGTCGAGACCACGCTGCAGCAGCGTCCGCAACCGGCGCCGGCGCCGCCGCCGTCGCGCGGCTTGTCGGTGCGCGGGCGACCCGCAGACGGCGAAGCGCCCGCGCCGCCGCCACAACCTGCGCCCGCTCCGGCGCCAGCGCCGCCGGCCGCGAACAGCGCCGCGCCGGAAGGTCAAGGCGCCAAACCCGACAAGCCCGAGGGCAGCGGCGATGATGCGTCGGCGCGGTTCTCGCTGCTGGAGCTGGACTAGCGATGAGCTCGGTCGCGCGCCGCTACTACGATCGCGGCAAACAAGCGCTCGAGACCGGCGATCTCGAGAGCGCGCAAGAATCGCTGCGCGCCGCGCTCGAGCTCGCGCCGGCGTTCGGCAATGCGCGCGTCGCCTACGCCGTGGCGCTCGCAAAAGCCGGCGATGCGCCGCGCGCGCAGAGCGTGTTGCGCCAGGGCATCCCGCGCGCGAGCTCGCCGATCTCGGCGGCGGCGATGTACGCGACGCTCGGCGATGTCTGCGTGCTCGGTGGCGACTTCTTCGGCGCCGAAGAAGCATTCGGCCATGCAGCACAGACGCCCGGCTTCGAGGCGCGCGCGGCATCGGGGATGGCGCGCGTGCACGCGCGGCTCGGCCGGTATCGCGAGATGGCGATGGCGCTGCGCGACGCCGCGGTTCGCACGAAGTAGTCACCACCGCAGATTGCCGGCGCGGCCGACGAGCCCGCGCAGCGCGATCTCGCGCGTGGCGCCGACGGCAGCGCGAATGCGCTCGATGATCGGCTCGCTGGTGTCTTCGAGCTCGAGTCGCGTGAATTCGCTCGGCAGCTCGTCGAGCAACAGCAGCGATTGCAACATCCACTCGCCCGAGACGCGGGCGCTGCCATCGCGGCGCAGCTCGAGCTGACAGTCGCTCTGGAAGACGCGGGCGCAGTTGTCGAGGACGGGCGCGGTCGCGATCGTCAGCGACGTGCGCGCCGGAAGTCGGCGCCACAGCTCGAGGCCGCGCCGCATGCTGCACGCGACGGTGAGCTGATCGATGCGATCGAACCAGTCGCGGCGCAGCAGCTCGTCGACGCCATCGAGCCACACGCCGAGCGACGTGATCGACTCTCGCTTGGCCACGACCTGCAGGAAACGCCCGACGGCGTGCGTGCGGCCCGGCGCGAAGCTCTCGGTGCACGACAAGTGCGCGATCGGTTGCCGGCACTTCGCGATCGCGTCGAGTGCCTCGGCGTTGCCGGTGGCGATCCGGCAGACCGAGCGCGCGCCTGGGCTATCGAGCAGGCGGCGAAACGTGCTGCTCGAGTGCCGATCGAATGACACTTCCTCGACGGACCACAGCTCGCGATCGTCGGCGATCGCGACCGGCTGCGTCGCGACGAGCTCGAGCCGTTTGACCATGCCGCGCTCGAAGCTCGCGCCGCAGGCGATCTCGCGGAGCGGGCCGAGCCAGGCGTGTGCATACTCGTGGACGAGCTCGCGGATCCGCGCCCGTCGCGCCGGCGCGCTGTCGACGTCGGCCGGCAACAACTGCAGCGTGAAGAGCTCGCCGCGCGCGTCGCCGTTGGCCTGCAGCATGTCGGCGAGCACGCCGCGGGCGTCGTCGTCGTCGCGATGCTCGATGCAGTGCGACCACAGCGCGTCGATGTCGCGCGCGCTCAATACTGCGCTTGCTGATATGCCATCGGCGGGATCCACAGCGGATCGAAGAACGTCTGGACCAGCACGACCGTGATGTTGTCGGTGCCGCCGTTGTTGTTCGCGGCGCGGATCAGGTTCTCGGCGACCGTTTCGAGCGACTCGCCCGACGTCATGATCTCGCGGATCATCCAATCGTCGACGAGATCCGACAGGCCGTCGCAGCACAGCAAGTAGACGTCGCCGTGCTCGGGGAAGCCTTGGTTGTGCTCGATCTCGACGTTCGCATCGAGCCCGACGGCGCGGATGATCACGTTCGACGTCGCCGGGCCGAGCGTGCCGACGAGGTCGGGGCGGTCTTGATAGAGGTTGCGCAGCGAGTGATCGCGCGTGATCTGCGACAGCATGCCGCCGCGCAGCAGATACGCGCGCGAGTCGCCGCAGTGACAGACGTGGACGATGTTCTCTTCGAAGCGCAGGCCGACCGCGGTCGTGCCCATGCCGTGGCAGGCCGGATCCATCAGCGAGCGCTGATACACCGCGGTGTTCGCGGCTTTCATCGCGCTGGTCAGCGGATCTTGGCCGGGTGCCGGCGGTGGATCGCCGGTCTTCAGCGAGTGGACGATCGTGCGAATCGCGATGTCCGACGCGACCTGACCCGACGCGTGGCCGCCCATGCCGTCGCACACGACGTACACGCCGAGAAAATCGTCGTAGTACATCGCGTCTTCGTTTTGCGTGCGCTGGGCACCGACGTCGGTGCGCCCGACCGCGCGCAAGAGCAGCCGCTCGACGGGAATCGGGCGCGGCTCGCTCACGAGATCCTCCGGACGTAGCTCGAGCATGACTGACCCGTGCATCGTACGCGCGGGGGCGGTCGGACCTCCCCGATCGCCGATGTCATTCGCTCACCTTGCGGTTCGGCATCCGAACCTCGGTCCACCACGCCCGACGACGCATTGCGCGATCGCCTGCGAGTAAGCGGCGTTCCTCCTCGAGCGGGGTGATGTCGGGCAGCGGCGGCAACCGCCAATTCGTCCGCATCGCGCCGGCGACCTCGGCGACGATGTCGTACCTCTGCGCGGCCGATGGGTCGACCATCTCGAATTGCTTCTCGAACTCGTCCTCGGGCCGGTGCAGGTCGCGGAGTAGCGCTTGCGGCGCGACTTCTTTCATCTCGTCGCGCAGGTCTTCATCGACCTCGCGCTCGCGGGGCTCGATCGCGAACGCCTGGCGTTCGACCGCCGAGTAGTCGAAGCATCCCATCTCGGTTTTGATGTGGATGTCGATGATCGCGTTAAACATGATCATCGCTTCGGTGTTGTCGTCGATGCGGCGGTTCACCGTCGCGAGGATGTGTGGATCGACGGCCGCCAGCGCTCGCGCGCGCGCCTCGCGCATCGCGACGAGCTCGGGATCCTCGGGCAGGTCCATGCCCTGCTCGCGCGCGACCTCGACCGACGGCAGCGCGAACCACTTCGCGAGCTCGGCCTGCGTGGTGGCATCGACGACGGAGTCGAGCGACGCGCCATCGAGCAGCTCGCGTACGGTCGGCTCGTCTCGGCGGTCTGACTTTGGGGCGTCGTCGTCGGGAGCCATGCTCACACCTGCAAGACGATCACGTACGCCACCACTCCGATCGCGATCCCGACGATCAGCGACACCGCCCAGAACAGCGTCGTCGCACCGGTATCGCCGCCCGGCGCGCGCATCCCCGACTGCGAGACCGCGCCCGATTGCCGCGCGACCGAGACGATGCCGTCGGTCGGCTGCAACATCACGGTCTTGTTGCCGCCGCCGGGCTGCTGCATCTGCTGCATCGGCATGCCGCCGGGCGGACCGACGATCTGCCCGCCGACGATCTGCGGCGCCATGCCGGCGACGATCGTCTTCTGCATCGGCGACGCTTGCACGAAGCCACCGGCGTTCGACGCCTGCGCCTGCGGTGGTGCCGTGCCCTGCGGCATACCGACGCCCATGCCGGGCATACCGCCGCCGGCGAACGGGCTCTGCTGCGCGATCATGGTCTTGGCCTGCGAGCCGGCCGCTTGATAGTTGGGCTGCTGCGCGGCGAGCCCGCCCATCGCCTGCGGCTGCTGCTGCATGTGCGGCTGCATGTGCTGGCCCATCGCCGCTTGCATGTTCGGCGCGATCATCGTGCGCGGCACGCCGCCGCCGCCGATCGAAACGCCGCCGCCGTTGAGCTCGGCGAACACCTGCTGGCAGTGCTGCATCATCTCGCCCGACGACTGGTAGCGCCGCGCCGGATCCTTCTCGAGCGCGCGCCGCACGACCATCTGCATCGCATACGGCACGGAGTCGGGCATCGGCGGCACCGCCGCCTCGCGCTGCATCTGGATCACGATCATCGGGTTCTCGTCGTTGAACGGCACGGTGCCGACGAGCATCTCGTACGCGAGCACGCCGAGCGCGTAGAGGTCCGAGCGCGCGTCGAGCGGCAGACCGCGGCCTTGCTCGGGCGACATGTACTGCGGCGTGCCGAAGACCACGCCGGCTTGTGTCTTCATGCGATCGCCTTCGAGCAGCTTGGCGACCGAGAAGTCGAGCAGCTTCACGAAATCCGGCGAGCCCGCCATGTTCAGCAGGAACACGTTATCGGGCTTGATGTCGCGATGGATGATGCCGATCGAGTGCGCCTCGGCGAGCGACGCGCAGCACTGGATCAAGACTTTGGCGACGCGTTGGGCGGCGAGCGGCCCGCGCTGCAGCGCATCGCGCAGCGAGATGCCGTCGAGGAACTCCATCGTCATGAACAACCGGCCGTCTTGGGTCTGGCCGAAGTCGAACATGCGGATCGTGTTCGGGTGCTGCAGTCGAGAGCAGGCTTTGGCTTCGTTGTAGAAGCGCTGCACCCACTGCTGATCACCCTGCATTTGCGAATTGAGCATCTTCAGCGCGATCACGCGGTCGATCGACATCTGACGCGCGCGATAGACGACGCCCATCCCGCCCTCGCCGACGCGAGCCTGGATCTCGTATCGGCCGTCGATGACCTTGCCGACGAACGGGTCGCCTACGTTGGCCATCTTATTTCGGCGGCGGCGTGATCTTCACGCGCGGGTTTTGGCTGATCGTATCCGTCGTGAGGTGAACGCGGCCCGCGCACTCGCGCTTGCCCACGCGGAAGATGTGGACGTCGCCACCGTCGAGCGGTTGATCCGAGTCGGCGCGCAACACGTGACCGGTCCACGACGTCGACACGCCTTGCTCCGAGCCCGCCGCGATCGTGATGACGGTATCCGTGCCTTGGACCTCGTTCTTGATCACGCGCGCGGTCACCGGCGGCGCGGTCGCGTCGTCGCAGTTCGGGTTGTTCGGATCGGGGTTGTTGATGTCGAGGCAGCGCGGCCACTTCGCCTTCGGGCAGGCGTGGACGCGGCGATCCGGCGGGTTCGGGCACGGCATCGTCGCCCAGCACGCCGAGTTGTTGACGTCCGGCGGATCGGGGCACTTGCCCTTGCAGGCAGGCCAACCCGGCGGCGCGTTCGACGTCGGACAGATGCTCTTACAGCCGGGATTCTTGACGTCGAACGTGAACTCGTCGCACGGAATCTCCGCTTCGGGCACGGCGGCGAGCTTCGGCGGATCTGGAATCTCGACCTTGCTGAGATCGAGGTTGATCGGCCCGGTGTCCTGCGTGAAGTCGACGACGAGCTTGTACGAGCCGGCGTCCGCGCGATTGACCGCGTAGACGCGGATGAACAGCTTGCCCTTCGCGCCCAGCACCGACGCGGTGCGCACGCGCGACTTGCTCTTCTTGCCGGCGCGCTTGCTCTGGCCGATCTGCACGCCGTATTCGTTGAACACGTCGAACGCGAGCTGCAGCCCGGGGCGCGGCGGCGTCCACTGGAGCTTGACGTCGAGCGTGCCCTTTTCCTTCTCCGGCAACTCGAGCACTTTCCAGTCGACGCGGTCGCCGCCTGGATACGTGACGATGCCTTTCGTCTTGCCCTCATTTTGATCAAGCGTGATCGGCTTGGCGCCTTTAGGCCGGCTGTCCTCACCGCTGTGTTCGTCCTGACCGACGTTGTGTGCGCACGACAAGAGCGCCAGAAGGATGCCGAACAAGACGCCGGCCCCCACCGATTTCCCGAGCATAACTGGAATGTTAAGCGCGCGGGCTCGCCGATACAAGGGGCACGCGACGCCGGGTTTCTCGTTCGGGCTACGTGCCCGGCGGGCTGAGCACGACGCGCTGGTTGCCGCTGACCTGATCGAGCGTGAGGTGAACGCGCGCGACGAGCCGGGTCTTCTCGACGCGGATGATCTTCGCCGTGCCGTTCGCGATCGGCCGGTCGGAGTTGCCGATCAGCACGTGCACGCCCCAGCTCGCATCGATGTTGTTCGAGGTGCCGATCGAGATCGTCACGATCACGTCGGTGCCTTGCTGCTCCATGTTCAGGATCGTCGCCGTGACCGGCTTGCGATACTGAGGATCGCACAACGGATTGTTCGGATCCGGGTGCGCCCAGTCGGCGCACGTCGGCCAGTGCGCGTGCGCGTCGCGCATGCAATCGTCGACGCGGCGATCGGGCTGCGCCGGGCACGCCATCGTCTTGCGGCAGACCTCGTTGTTGACGTCCGGCGCGCGGCACGTGTTCGCGCAGCCCGGCCAATGCTCGGGCGCGTCGCTCGGGCACTGATCGCCGCACGCCTTGTTGCGCGAGTCGAAGTGATCGCACGGCTCCTCGGGCGGTGGCACCGCGGCGAGCTTCGGCGGATCCGGAATCTCGACCACCGGCACCACGGCCGCGGTCGTCGGCGTGAAGTGCGCGACGAGCTTGTAGGTGCCGGCGTCGCCACGGCCCGGCGCGTAGACGCGCACGAAGTACGTGCCCTTCGCGTTCTCGATCGTCGCGTCGTTGCCGTGATGGCGCTTGTGCTGGACGGCGAGCTTGACCGGCGTGTTGTAGCGGTCGAACACGTCGAACGCGACGTGCAGCTTCGGCCGCGGCGTCGTGTACGTCATCGCGAGCTCGAGCGTGCCGTGCTTGTCGTCGGGGAGCGCGATCGACTTCCAATCGACGCGGTCGCCGCCGGGATAGGTCACGATGCCGCGCGCGGTGCCTTCGCCGCCGTCGTCGAGCGCGATCGGCTTGGCGCCGGCGATGCGGCCGTCCTTGCCGGTCGCCTTGTCCTGCGAGACGTTGTAGGCGCAGCCGACCACCGCTGCCAACACGATCGGCAATCCCCTCATCTGATCGATGTAGCAGGCGAGCTGCTACGGATCCAGCGTGACTTGGCCGGAGTGATTGACCTGATCGACCGTGACGCCGCTGATCGTCGCTTGACACGCGCGCTCGGTGCAATTCGCGAGCGAAAACGTGCCGCTGGATACGCCGACGAGCTTGCCGGTCTCGCCGTTGTGGGCGCCGGCGGTCGTGCCGCGCGCGATCGTGATCGTCGTACCGGCGCTGCCGGCCGCGACGCCGATGATGCGCGCCGAAACCGTGGTCGGCGGCGGCGGCTTCGTTGGCTGCGGCGGTGGCGGCGTGCCGTGGTGATGCGTGATGACGACCGGCGTGGTGGTCGGCGGCTTGTAATTCTTCGGCGTGTCGTCGGTGACCGGCACCATCGGCAGCGGACCGACGAACGCGACTTGCGCCGGGAAGTCGCTCTTGACCTCGATCGCGGCGCCGCCCTTGAGCGACGCGTGGATCGTGAACTCGGCGGTGTCGAGCCGGCCCTGAAGGTAGAGATGGACCCAGTAGTGCCCGGGTTGCAGATCCTTGCCCTCGAGCTGCTTGTTGAGGTCGTGCTGCGAGTCGCCCTCTTCGAGATCCTTTCGCGCGACCGGGCGGTTGCCGGGGTCGAGGATCTCGACGCCGAGATCGAAGTCGTCGTTGACCGCGTCGCCCGGCGGCGTGATGTCGAGCCGGATCGACAGCGTGCTCGGCGCGGTGATGTCGACGCCGAACCAGGCGGCGCGCCGGCGATCCGGATAGGACAAGTCGCCGTCGATCTTGGCCTCGCCTTTGGCGTCGAACTTGAGCGGCTTGAACTTCTTCCACGGCTGCTTGGTCGTTTCTTTGTAGCCGTTGTGTTGCGGGATCTGCGGACCACCGCAAGCAGCCATTGCGATCGCGAGAACAAGCCACGCCCGATGCATTGCGCCGATACCATAACACGTGCGCCGCGGCCGATCGTCGCAAGGGGTTTACGTGGACGGCCGCGCATGGCAGATCCACCGCGTGCGCTGGATGCTCGGTTTGCTAGTGGTCGCCGGTTGCGACAGCGGCGCGGCCAACGGCTCCGTCGACGGCTCGCAGGTGTTCGCGAACACGTGCGCGGTTTGCCACGGCGCGCACGGCAAGCCCGACGAGGGGATGGTCGCGCGGATCGGCGTCAAGGATCTGACCGCGATCGCCGAGCGCGCGAAGTTCGTGCCCGGCTTCGTGGAGAACCAAGTGCGCAACGGCTCGAAGAACAAGCTGATGCCGGGCTTCGGCGGCGCGTTGCGCGACGACCAGATCACGGCGGTGGCGGCGTACGTCGTGTCGCCGCGGTTCGTCGCGCAGCACTAACTTCGCGCTGCACGGCGGGATCGGGATCGTCGACCGCGAGCACGTCGATCGCGCCGAGCTCGCCCAATGCCCACGCGGCGTGCGCACGGACGAGCGGCTCGCGGTCGCGCAAGAGATCCGCGAGCGGCTCGATCGCGTCGGGCGAGCCGGTGTTGCCGAGCGCGACGGCGACGTTGCGCAAGAGCACGCGGCGCGGCACGCGGCGCAGCGCCGTACGCTTGACGAGCTGGCGCAGCTGGTTGGTGCCGGCACGCGCGAGCTTCGCGAGATCGGGGAGCGCGTGATCGACCGAGCGCGGCCGCAGCTCGGCGGCCGGAGCTTCGCCGTCGCCGGCGTTGAACGGACAGACCTCTTGGCAGACGTCGCAGCCGAAGATCCACGTGCCGATCGCGGCGCGCAGCTCGCTCGGGATCGCGCCGTGGTGCTCGATCGTCAGGTACGAGATGCAACGCCGCGCGTCGAGCACGTAGGCCTCCGTGAATGCGCCGGTCGGGCACGCGTCGAGACACGCGCGACACGATCCGCAGCGCGGCTTCGGCGGCGCATCGGGCGCGCTGATCGGCAGCTCGGCATCGACGAGCAGCTCGCCGAGCACGACGTATGACCCGAGCCCGGGCGCGATCAGCATCGTGTTCTTCGCGACGAACCCGAGGCCACCGCGCTCGGCCCACTCGCGCTCGAGCACCGGCGCGCTGTCGACGCACGCGCGGGTCGCGACGGGCCGGCCGAGCTCGCGCGCGATCCGATCGGCGAGCGCGACGAGTCGATCGCGTATCACGAGGTGATAGTCGTCGCCGCGCGCGTATCGCGCGATCTTGCCGGTGAGTGTTCCGACCGGAATCGGCGCGTCGCGATCGTAGGCGAGCGCGACGACGATCAACGTGCGCGCGCTCGCGAGTAACGCGCGGAGATCGGCGCGCGGCTCGACGTGCTCCGGCGACGCGAGATACGCCATCTCGCCGGCCATGCCGCGCTCGAGCCAGCTGATGTAGAGCGCGTGACGCCGCGCGGGCTCGACCGGGACGACCGCGGCGCGGTGAAAGCCGAGCTCGCGCGCGAGCGCGACTATGTCTGGCACTCGGCGCTGCCTTCGCGATCGTCGTCGGCGGGCTCGCCGGCGAAGTAGATCGCGTCGTACGGCACGGTGCAGTCGCGTTCGCGCGGCTGCGGATACTCGATGCGCTCGCCGCGATACGTGCGGACGATCGCGCGCGTCTCGTCGAGGGCCTCGATGTACTCCGGCACGATCGGCACTTTGCCGCCGCCGCCCGGCGCGTCGAGCACGAGCATCGGCACGGCCATGCCGTTCATCCAGCCGCGCAGGCCTTTGTAGAGCTCCTGCGCCGCCTCGATCGGCGTGCGCAGGTGATCGGTGCCGATCACGGTGTCGCCTTGAAACAGGTAGTACGGCCGTACGCGCGAGCGCAGCAAGCCGCGCATCAACGCGCGCAGCGAGCGCACCGACGAGTTGACGCCGCGAAGCAACACGGTCTGGTTGCCGACCGGAACGCCGGCGTCGACGAGCCGCTCGCATGCGGCGCGCGCCTGCGGCGTGAGCTCCTTGATGTGGTTGAAGTGCGTGTTGACGAAGATCGGATGGTGCCTCTTCAACATCGCACACAGCTCGTCGTCGACGCGCATCGGGCACACGACCGGCAGCCGCGTGCCGATGCGGATCGTCTCGACGTGCGGGATCGCGCGCAGTCGGCCGAGCAGGTAATCGAGCCGGCGCGTCGACAACAAGAACGGATCGCCGCCGGAGAGCAGCACGTCGCGGACGCGCGTCGCCTTCGCGATGTAATCGAGGCCTTCCTCGAGCTCGTCCGTGGTCGGCGGCTCGTCACCGCCGACCAGGCGACGGCGGTTGCAATGGCGGCAGTAGATCCCGCAGCGATCGACGACGAGGAACAACACGCGGTCGGGATACTTGTGCACGACCGCGGGCGCCGGGTTGTGCGAGTCCTCGCCGAGCGGATCGCGCAGCTCCTCGGCGCGGATGTCGGCTTCGGCGGCGCGCGGGATCGCTTGCAAGCGGATCGGACAGCTCGGGTGCTCGCGATCCATCAGGCTCGCGTAGTACGGGGTGATGCCGACGCGAAACAGCTCGCGCGAGCGGTGCAAGCCGGCGCGCTCGTCATCGCAGAGCTCGACGTAGCGGCTCAGCTCGTCGGCGGTCGTGAGCATGTGGCTCAGCTGCCAGCGCCAGTCGGACTGCGTCAGATGAACCACGGCGCGCTTATACCTTCGCCAGCGCCTCGAGCAAACCGTCGGTATGCGGCATCGCTGCGAGCTCCTCGAGCGTCACGTACTTCGCTGCGCTCGCGTCGCTGCTCGCGCGCAGCTCGCCGCCGACGACGCGCGCGCGATAATCGACAATGACGTAGTGAAAGTCGTCGCCGATTCGCTCGACCACGCACGCGAGCGCACCGACCTCGACGACGAGCCCGGTCTCTTCGCGAACCTCGCGCGCCACGGCTTGCGCGAGCGTCTCGCCGGGCTCTTGCTTGCCGCCGGGCACCGACCACAACCCGGCCCCGGGCGGCGCACCGCGCTGGACGACGAGCACTCGACCGGCCTCGTCGCGCACGAACGCACCGACGGCGACCGTCGGTCGCGGCGCGGCGCTCACGACCGCTTCGCCTTCGCCTTTGCCTTCGCTTTCGCTTTCGCCTTGGCCGGCGGCTGTTTCACCGGCTTCGCCTTCGGCGGCGCGTTGACGCTGAACGCGCTCGGGCACAACGGCGCGAGCACGCAGTGCTCGCAGTCGGGATTCTTCGCGAAGCACACCCGCCGGCCGTGCCAGATCAGCCGTTGTCCGAACTTCGTCCACTGATCCGGCGGCACGACGGCCATCAGATCTTGCTCGATCTTGACCGGCTCGGTCTGCTTCGTCAGGCCGAGCCGCGCGGCGAGCCGGGTGACGTGCGTGTCGACGACGATGCCGGCCTGGATCCCCATCGCCTCGCCGAGCACGACGTTCGCGGTCTTGCGCGCGACGCCGGGAAGCTCGACGAGCTGCTCCATCGTCGTTGGAACTTCGCCGCCGTGGCGCTCGACCACCGCGCGCGCCATGCCGATCAGCGAGCGGGCTTTGTTGCGAAAGAACCCGGTCGAGTGGATCTGGAGCTCGAGCGGGCCTTGCTCGGCCGCGGCGAGCGCATTTGCGTCCGGATATTTCGTGAACAGGCCCGGGGTAACCGTGTTGATCATCTTGTCGGTCGACTGGGCGGACAAGATCGTCGCGACCAACAGCTGATACGCGTTCGTATGGTCGAGCTCGACGACAGCGTCGGGCCATTGCTGGGCCAGCAGCTCCGCGATCTTCGCCACACGCGCGGTCGCGGGGGCCGGTTTTCCCCCGCCGGACGACGAGCGCGGTGTGCTATGTGGAGGGCGTCCCATGCGTCGCCGCGACCTTATCACCTGTGTGCTCGCCGTCGCGGTTGCGGCGTCGTGCAACGACAGCCGCCAGCAACTCAAGTACGCGCGATCGTCGCTCTACGACACCGACTTCGCGATCGTGTACGCGGCCGCGCTCGACGCGACGCGCAACATCTATCCGAACCTCGACGAGAACCCGGGTCCCGGCAAGATCTCGACGTCGTGGCACCAGGTGCAGTTCGCGAATTGCTCGAGCGGTCCGGGCTCGCAGTGCGACGACAGCACCGGCGGCATGGCGAACCAGCAAGTGCTCGCGCAGCAGCAGGGGCTCGGCCAAGGTTCGCCGGCGCAGGGGATCGGAAATCAGAACGGCGCGATGCAGGCGGGCATGCCGACGCGGCTCGCGTACAAGAAATACTTCATCCGCTTCGACGTCGCCGTGCTCGGCGGTCGGCCGTGGCGCGTCAAGGTCGTCGGCCATGCGTCGTCGTGGGATCCCGGCGCCGCGATGCCGACGGAGCTGCATGGCGCCGACAAGCCGCACTGGCTCGAAGGCCGAACCCAGGCGCTGCAGATCGCGATCTATAAAAAGGTCGCGAAGTACGCCGTGCCGGCGCCCGACGACGAGGACGACAAACCGAAGGACACCGACAAGGTCAAGACCGACCCGACCACGTTCAAGAACGTGCCGATCGGCGCCGCCAAGCAGCTCGCGTTGATCAAAGACGCGATCGCGAAGCGCGACTACGCCTCGATGCGCCCGGCGCTCGCCGACGATGTCGTGTGGAGCTTGGGCGGCGGCACCGGCGCCGACGCCGCGATGGCGATGTGGCAGGCCGATCCGAGCGCGCTCGACGCGATGCTCGCGACGCTCGCCACGTGTGCGACCGAAGCGGGCGACAAGCGCATCGCGTGCCCGGCGGGCACCGTGCAGCCCGGTCAGTGGCAGCTCGTGCTCGAGCCGCGCGGCGACTTCTGGATGGTCACGTCGTTCGTCAAGGCCGAGTAGGCTTCTCGACGACGATCAAGCAGTTCGAGTCCGGCAGCTCGACCCCGACGTCGCGCTCGTCGGTCAGCTCGATCTTGCCGGCCAGGCCGCTGCGGTAGCCCGGCTGCAAGTAGCTCGCGTTCGGCACCGGCACGGCGATCGCGCCTGGACACCAGTCGAGGATGTGAGCGACGTAGTCGGCGTACGCCAGGATGCCGTAGAGCTCGCGCACCTCGTACGGGAAGCTCGCCGGGCCCCACGTGTACGTGTAGAGAAACTCCATCGCATCGGCGGCGTCGAGCTCGACGCGCCGGCCTTCGTCTGGCAGCTCGCGATATTCGATCTTCCGGCCTTCGAACTGATCGACGTAGAGCCGAAACATCGCGTGCGCGTCGGGCGCGATGAAGCGAACGCGCCGAATCGCGGGTGGCGGGCGCACGCCGTCGCGGATCACGATCCGTCCGCCGGGCACGAGCGCCGCGTACGCGGCACGGAGCACGCGCGCGACCGAGGCCAGCTGAAACCGCGGCTCGGTGTACGAGTACACCTCGTGCAGGATCGAGCAGAACACGACGGTGTCGACGCGATCGACCAGCTCCGGCAGCTGCTCTGCCGCCCCGAGGATGACGCGCCAGTTGCGATGGTTCGCGCGCGCGCGATGCTCGAGCGCGGTGACGACCTCGCGCGATAGATCGATGCCGACGATCTCCGACTCGGCGAATCGCGCCTCGAGCAGATCGAGCACGACGCCACCGCCCGGCCCGATCTCGACGATGCGGCCCGGCCGCACGAAGTCGAGCATGCGCGCTTTGTCGGAGCGCGCCGTGTTCATCGTCGCCAGATAGCTCGCTTCGTTGGCGACGCGATCGAACTCGTCCTTGCGCAGGCCGTAGAGGTCGCACAACGACTTCAGCATCTGATGATACGCGACCTGCGAGCGCGTCTCGTACAGCGCGAGCAGCGTGACGAGCGCGTTGCTCTCGGCGGAATCGACGTAGTCGAG
>DATBAS010000141.1:0-28108 GCA_036271395.1 Kofleriaceae bacterium | reverse complement strand
CGACGAGATCGGCGCGATCTACCGCGTCCACCGCGTCACCGCGTTCCGCTGGATCGACAAGGCAAAAGATCAGCTCGTCAAGGCGACGCTCGATACGTTGCGCGCGCGGCTCAAGCTCCCCGCCGAGGAGCTCGATAGCGTGCTGCGCATGATCCGCAGCCAGATCCATCTGTCGCTCGTGCGTCACTTAGGCGGCCCGAAAGACAGCGTCGCCGACGACGCGGTCGAGCTCGATCCGTCGGAGATCGAAGAGCTCGACGCGTGAAGCGGAACTGGGCCGAGCTCGCGATCGCCGCGCTGGTGATCGCGGTGGTGGTGATGTTGATCGTGCCGGTGCCGCGGCCGCTGCTCGACGCGCTGCTCGCGCTCAACATCGCGATCAGCGTCGCGCTGCTGATGGCCGCGGTGTTCACGCCGAAGCCGATGAGCTTCCAATCGTTCCCGACGCTGCTCGTCGTGACGACGCTGTTTCGCGTCGGCCTCGAAGTCTCGACGACTCGGTTGATCTTGGCCGACGCCGATGCCGGCAGCGTCGTGCGCGCGTTCGGCAGCTCGGTCGTCGCAGAGAACCTCGTGGTCGGGCTCGTCGTGTTCGCGGTGATCACGCTCGTCCAGCTGATCGTCGTCGCGCGCGGCGCCGAGCGCGTCGCCGAGGTCGCGGCGCGATTCGCGCTCGACGCGATGCCGGGCAAGCAAATGGCGATCGACGCCGAGCTGCGCGCCGGCTCGATCGATCCCGAAGCCGCGCGTATGCGCCGCGGTGCGCTCGAGCGCGAGTCGCAGCTCTACGGCGCGATGGACGGCGCGATGCGGTTCGTCAAAGGCGACGCGATCGCCGCGATCGCGATCGTCGTCGTCAACCTCGTCGGCGGGCTCGTCGTCGGCATCGCCACGAAGGACATGACGGCCGGGCAAGCGGCGCACACGTACTCGCTGCTGTCGATCGGCGCCGGCTTGGTCGCGCAGATTCCGTCGCTGCTCGTCGCCGTCGCATCGGGCTTGCTCGTGACCCGCGTCGCGTCCGCCGGCGATCGCGCGCTCGGCGAAGATCTCGGCGGCCAGCTCGCGAGCTCGCCGCGCATCCTCGGCGGCGTCGCGATCCTGCTCGTCGGCTTGGCGCTGGTGCCCGGCTTGCCCGTCGGGCCGTTCGCGCTGCTCGGCGCGATCGCCGCCGCCGGCGCCATGCTCGCGACGCGCAAACCCGCGTCGCACGCCGCGCTCGACGAGCCCGGCTCCGATCCGATCCGCGGCCCACGGCTGTCGCTGCGCGTCTCGCCGCAGTTGCGGGACGTGCTCGCCGCGAAGCCGGAATCGGTCGTTGCGCTCCACTCGGCGCTGGCGCTCGCTCGCGAGACCGTGACGGCGCGCTCCGGCGTGCCGATTCCGCCGCTCGCCGTGACCGTCGATGCAACGCTCGGCGCCACCGAAGCCGCGATCGCGATCGACGGCACGCCGGTCGCGTGGCTCGCGCTGCCGAATCCGCCGCTCGCCGCGCTCGAGATGCACCTGCCCGATGCGCTCGCGCCGCTCGCGGCGGAGCTGGTCGGCGTCGATCGCGTCGCGCAGCTCGTCGAGCGCACCGCCGCGCACTCGCCGGTGCTGGTCCGCGAGGTCGTGCCGCGCGCGATCGCGCTGCCCGCGCTCGCCGAGGTGCTGCGCTCGCTCGTGCGCGAGCAAGTGCCGATCGACGATCTCGCGGCGGTGCTCGAGGCGATCGCGCTCGCCCCCGCTCCTCAAGGCGGCTTCACCGCGACGGCGCTGCCCGCGCTCGTCGAGCATTTGCGTGGCCAGCTGCGCCGCCAGATCAGCGCGCGATGGGCGCCGCGCGGTCAGATCGCGGTATTCACCGTCGACGCGATGATCGAAGACGCGGTGCGCAGCGCGATCGATCGCCGCGACGGCGCCGGCGTGCTCGCACTCGAGCCGGCGATCGCGCAAGACATCGTCGCGGCCGTGCGCGACAAGCTCGCCGGCGGCAGCGGCGTGTTGCTGGTCTCCGGCGACGTTCGCCGTTACCTCCGCGGCTTGCTCGAGCCCGAGCTGCCGAACGTCGCGATCCTGGCCGCGCACGAGCTCGCGCCGAACACGACGATCACGACGTCCGGCCGCATCGACGTATAACGTCGATCGAGCTCATTCCGCACACGCGCTCGCCGCCGGCGGCGCAGTCAGTGGCGTCGTCGACATGCCGAACGCGAACCCGCAACGCTCGAGCTTCGGCTCACCGGTCTCGGCGTCGAGCCGCGCGATGCTCGCGTTGCCGATCGCGACGAGCGTGCCGTCGGCGAGCCACACCACCGAGCGCGTGTTGCGCCCGTGGTGCGACCACTTCGGCGCGCCCTTGACGTAGACCGAGAGCACATCCTGATCGAACACCGCGACGCGGTCGCCGCCGGGATCGGGAATCACCCACGAGGCCGCCGTGATCGGCAGCGTGCCGACCTCGACGCCGTTCGCGACCACCGCGACATGCGGCGCAGGCTCTTTCGTGAGCGCGTAGACGCGACCGGCGCGATCGATCGCGAGCACCGCGTTGCAGTGATAGCTCGCCGTGCGGGCCGTCAGCTTCGTGTCGGAGAACCATTCGACGAACGAATTCTCGCGGATCGTCACGCGCACGAGCTGCACGCCGCCCGCGCGGCTCGGATCGGTCGGCGCCAGCTCGGTCTGGCGGTACGGCGTGCGCGACCGGTCGGATGCCAGCAGCGTCATCACGCGCGCCTTGGCATCCCAGAGATAGGCGTTCGACGTCGCGCTGTACGACGCGGTCGCGATCTGCGTCGCCGGCTCGTAGCGCAGCATCGGCGAGCTGCGCTTGTCGACGCCGGGCACGCCGACGCTCGCGGCCGCGTCGCGCGAAGATCGGACGCGCAGCTCGGGGCCGTTGACGAGCCAATCGTCGCCGCCGAGCCACGCGAGCGCGTCGGGCGCGCCGAAATCGACCGCGCCGTGCGTTTGCAGCTGCGCGTCGACGAGCGCGGTCGCGTTGCCCTGCGAAACGATCAGCGAGCCCGAGCCGGCGCCGACCGCCATCATCGGCGCCGTGATCGCGTAGCCGAGGTAGCCGATGTGCTGCGACGTCGCGAGCGCGAGGCCACCGGCGATCACCGTGACGAGCTGATCGCCCGCCGCGACGAACGCTGTATTCAGCGCGGCGACCTGCTGCGTAGGACCGACGACGAACGTCGGCGCGAGACCGCCGGCTTCGAACCACTGCAGCTCGCCGGCCATGGCCGCGACGTGACTTTCGCCGACGAACGCGAGCGCGCTCGCAGCCGAGGGCAACGATGCGAGCTTGGTGTCGTGCTCGGCATCGACGATCACGACCGGTCCATTGGCGATCATCGCGACACGCTTGCCGGACGGCGACACCGCGATCGGCCCGGTCGGCTCGATGTTGGCGTCGACGAAGTCGCCCCACGCGAGCGCCGGCTCGATCGCGAGCGCGCGCAGCCGATGCGCGGGCACCGAGCCGCTGAGCTCGAGCTCGGCGATCGCGTGCGCGCCGTTCGTGGCGAGCGCGACGAGCCGTTCACCCGGGCGCGTGCCGAGCGTCGACTTCGAGTGGCCGGCGAGGTCGTAGAGCGCCAGCTTCTGATCGCTCGTCCACGCGACGATGCCGGCGGTCACGGCGCGCACCGCGACGACGCTCGGGTCGCCGCCGACGCTGCGATGCGCGCGCGTGCGGCCCTCGCCGTCGAGCTGGACGAGCGTCAGCCCGTGATCGTCGTCGACCACGCCCGCGAGGAATCCGTCGGGTCGCCGCGTGACCGCGAGCTCGACCGCGCGATCGATCGCGACCACGCGTGGCTCTTGCGATCCGTCGAGCGCCGGCCACAGCCGCGTGCCGCCGGATTCATCGCCGGTGAGCGCGGCGCCGCCGTCGGGGGTGACCGCGAGCGCATGGATCGCACCGGCGGGTGGCGCGATCCGCACATCGGCCGGCGGCGCGCTCGCGGGGATCATCGTCTGTTCGAGCTTCGGCGGCGGCGGTTGGACCGGCGTGCGCGCCACGTGCGACGCGCTGCGCGGCGCCAGCGCGGAGCACGCGCTCGCCATCGCTACCAGAGCGCCAACCCTCATGGGCTATCTTCGCACACGGTCGGCTCGTTGCTCGTACGCTGCGGCCAGCCGGTGTCGTGCAGGCCGAAGCCGTACGCGCACGCGGCGGCAAGTTGCTCGCCGGTGGCGACATCGAGCTCGACCAAACCGCCGCGACTCGCGATCGCGATGCGGCGCTGATCCTTCGAGAACACCACCGCATCGGGTTGCCACAGCTCGTGGTGCCAGCGCTCGCGTCCGATCGAGTCGTACATCGTCACGTTCGCCGTGTCGGCGACCGCGATCATCGCGCCGTCGTCGCTGATCGCGGCACGACCGAGCTCGTTCGTCTTCGTGAGGTGGCGCGTCTCGCCCGCGTGAATCGCCAACAGCTCGCCGTTGCCGTACGCGTAGATCGTGCCGTCGTTGCCGGCGCCGAGTAGCGTCGCGGTCTCGAAGACCGACTCCGATCCCGTCGTCTCCACGCCGCGCCACTCGAAGTGCGTGAAGCTGCCCAGGTACGTGTTGGTGAAACCGATCGCGACCACGCCGCCGGACTTCGCCGGATCGAGCAAGCGTACGCGAGTGGCAGGCCCCTGAAGGTCCGGCAGCTTCGTAGTCGCATAGGTATTCGGATCGAGCGCGAAGCGGTGGACGGCGTTTGCGTCGACGACCACGATCTCGTGTAACGCCGGCTCATAGTCGAGCCAGGCGATGTAGTCGTAGCTCGCGATCACGGTCGGGTGATCGATGTGCGCGAGGTCGACGACCACGGCTTCGACTCTGCCGTTGATCGCTTGCTCGAACAGCGCGTGCGCGGCGTCGATCCAGATCGGGCTCGGCGAGATGGTCGTGCCGGTGAAATCGATCTCGCGCACCGGCTCGAGCCGATCGTCGACCAGCTTGAGCTTGCCGTCGCGCTCGCCGAGCGCGAAACCGCTGGCGATCGCCGTCAGCGATCCGCTCGCGTCCTCACTCCAACCCAGGAAGCGTTGCTGATCGCGCGTGTCGAGCTCGAGCGACGTCGTCGCGCCGCCGATCGCGAGATGATCGCCGACCGCGCCGCCGAGCGTGCGCTGGAGCACGCCGTCGCCCTTCGAAGCCGGCCACCAGCTGATCACGCCGCCGATGACCGCGACGTTGTCGTTGTCGGTGAACCCATATGCCGTCATCTGGCTGTTGATCAGCACGGGCTCGCCGAGCTGGTGCATGTCGGCCGCGTCGAGCACTTGAACGAGCGCATGGTTGACGTCGACGACCGCGAGCTTGCGATGGTCCGGAGCGAGCGCGAGTGTCGCCAGCTCGCACGGCTTGACCAGCGCGCGACGTGGCCCCCACGCGAGCCCATCACCGAGCCCGTCGCCGAGCACGATGAAGCGCACGGCGCTCGCGAACGGACCGCGCACGCCGACGACATCGTCCGGCGGCGGCGGTGCGTCGAGCTTGGGATCGGCGTCGGAGCTGGCGATCAGTATCGCCGCGCCGTTGCCGCGCACCGCGAGCGCGCCGAACCGCTGGCCGGGATCGCCGACGAGCCGGCCACGTTGCACGCCGTTCGCGTCGTAGCGCTCGATCGATTGATCGGCGCGCACGGCGATCACGCCGCCATCGATCGCCGCGAGCTGCGTCACCGCGAGCTCGCCGGGGATCGCGACGCGGCCGCGAATCGCCCCGTCGCGCGTCACGCGCACGATCGATGCGTTGTCGGCGGCGTCGATCACTCCGATCACGAGCTCGTCAGAGCCCGCGTGTGCGATGGTCGCGACGCGCGTCTGGCCGAGCTCGAGCTGCACCGGTTCGCGCGTGCCATCGAGTGCCGGCCACAACCGCGCGTCGTCGATCGTGTCGATCGAGAGCGCGACATCGGCGCTCTCGGTGGTCGCGATCCGCGTGATGACGCCGCCGTGGATCGAGATCGGCGGAATTCGATCCGGCGCACGATGCGATCCGGTCGCCGCCGGCCGCTCGCTGATCGTGGGGAC
Source organism: Kofleriaceae bacterium (assembly GCA_036271395.1). Classification (GTDB taxonomy): domain Bacteria; phylum Myxococcota_A; class Polyangia; order Haliangiales; family Haliangiaceae; genus JABFXX01. The sequence goes on along the minus strand of DATBAS010000141.1, from coordinate 22,085 downwards.
ATCGCACGCGGCCATGGCCACGAGCACGAGCGCAACTCGACGATTCACGTGCACTAGAAACGCATCGAGTGGGTGAGTTGTTCTGATCGCCCACGCGAGACTTCGTGGGCCGAATTACGCCAGGCCCGACGAAGAGTTGGCGCGTTGCGTTGGTGGTGAACATTTCCAACGCGAAGGCGGTTTCGCGAACTTTTCGATTGCCCGGTCCAGGGGCGAAGTGTTTCAAAGAGTGAAGCAGAGCCAAGTGGGACGGCTCTTATGCAGGTAGGAGGCAGTAGCGATGGCGATTGGAACGGTGAAGTGGTTCAACGACGCGAAGGGTTACGGCTTTATCAGCCGCGCTAACGACGGGCGGGACGTGTTCGTCCACTACTCGTCGATCCAGGGGGAGGGGTTCCGTACGCTTAACCAGGGCCAAGAGGTGGAATACGAGGAGCAACAGGGCCCCAAGGGGCTGTTCGCTGCCAAGGTTCTCAAGGTCTTGGCTGAAGCTGCGGCAGCAGCAAGCAGCTAAGCGCTATCGCGCAAGCTGGGTGGCTTGGTAGTCGCCCGAATTGGTGCGGGTGAGCACGATCGCGAAACTCTCTTTCTCGGTCTGCACCCTCAATACGAAATTGCCCGCCGCTAACCCGGCGTTCGGTGCGTATTCGTTCGGCGTGAGCAGCTTCCAGTCTTTGAGCGCTCCCGACTCGACGATCAGGTTGCCGTACATGTCCTTGAGATCGCCGGTCGTCTGCGCGGCGACTTTGCCGGCCGCGTAGAACGGCAGCGCCGACAGCTTCACCAGCTTGTCGACCTGGGCCGTCGCGTACGCGCTGACGAACAAGTTCGCCGAGAACAGCGCCTGCTTGTCGGTGACGCTCGAGTCCGGCGTGACTTTTTGCTTCGCGAGGCCGTCATCGGGCGTGACCGTTTTGCCATCGGTGGGAACGCGCGGGTGCTTGCTGCCCGGTACGTGCGCGACGTTCGCGACCATGGCGCCGTCGTCGAGCACGCCGCCGCCGCTGTCGGACGGAACTTCGGTGAGGATGTACGGCTCGACGTTGAACGTGCCGCACTGTCGCCAGTTGCGATAGAAGCCCCACCGCAAGTAGATCCGACCGTCGACCGAGCGGATCGCCTCGGGCGTCGCCTCGAACGGGCCCGACGAGATCACGGTGTCGACCGCGGCGACGTCGAACTCGGTCTTGCCCGACGTCTTCGCGATCGTGACCTTGTGCAGCGTGCCGTCGGCGTTGACCGAGATCTCGAGGTTGGTCCACAGGTTCGGATCGTTGAGCGGATAGTCGGCGCCCTTGTTGTCGAGATCCTCGAGAAAGCCGAAGCCCCACAGCTCGTGGATGCGCCGGTGCATGCGCGCGATGTAGACGGCATACGGCGCGGCGCGCGTCTTGAGCGCCGTCTGGTTGCCGGGGCGCACGTCGGGGACGAAGTTCTCGAGCGAGCTCTTGATCGCGTCGAGCTTGCGCTCCCAGCGGCCCTTCTTTGCCGACATCTTGCGCGCCGCGACCTCGCGCTCGTTGTCGACCTTCTCGTGACCTTCGATGCGCTCGTAGTCCTTGAACGCCATCGGCGTGTTGACGCCGGGCAAGCCCTTCTTGCCGACCTTGTGGCCATCGTTCTGATCTTGGATCCGACCGCGCCCGCCGATGCCGCGCATCGCCAACATGCCGGGCGTGTTGTCGCCGGTGCCGTTGTCGCCGTTGTCGCCGCCCTCGCCTCTGATCTCGCCCGAGGCCGTCTGCTTGTTGCCCGAGTGATCGGTTTCCTGGATGTGCTTGTCGGTGGTCGCCTTGGTGTCCTCGAGCTGGCGGATCTTGTCGTCGGGACCGCCGATCTCGGCGCTCGTCTTGTCGTCGCTCTCCTTCGACGCGTCGGCCTTGCCCTCGGATTCTTTGTCGAGGTTGGTCTTGGTCGCGCGCGTTTCTTCCGCGACGTCGCGGTTCTTGTCGCTCAAGAACTTCGTATCCGGCGGCGGGTCCTTCTTGACGTTCTTGTCGTCCTTGACCTCGACCGCCGTCATGTTCGGCGGCGGTTGCACCGGCGGCGGTTGCTTCTTCTGGTCGTCCGGCGGCTTTGGCGGCTCGAGCTTCGGCGGCGGCAGCTGCTTCGGCGGCGGCGCGATCGCGACGACCGGCTTGTCCTCGAGCTTCTCCGCGTCGATCGGCTTGGGCGGCGTCAGCGGCCTGATGAGCTTGTCGAGCTGCGTGTCGGTGAACGCGACCTGAACTTGCTCGGGCTTCTTCGTGAACTCCGCCGTGATGTCGGTGTCGGCTTTGACCTCGAAGCTGCAATCGAACAAGTGGCCGGCTTGCGCGGCGGTGATGGCATCGCCGGCGTTGCACGCCGCGAGCGGATCGCCCAAGTACGGCACGAGCGCGGCCGGCGTGCGCATCGGATACTGCTTGAAGCCGCCGAAGATCGATCCGTCGCCGACGATCGCCGACATGTTCAGCTTCGTGCCCGGCTGCACGCGGATCGTGCACTTCTCTTGCGAGCAACGTTCGAGCGGCGCGGCGTCGCCTTCGCGCGTGACGAGCACTTGGCCGCGCGGCGCCGTGTAGTCGACGCTGAGCAACGTCTCCTGGTTGGCCTTCACGGCGACAGATTTGATCCACGTCGTGCCGTCGTCGGCGGTGATCGTGACGGGCACGATCGTGTCGACGTCGGGGAGCTCGAAGCGGAACGGCGCGTTGCCGAAGTACTGACCAGTCGGCAGCTTGAGCGCGAGCTTGAAGCCGGAGATCGACGCGCCGACGAGCTTGAGCGTGGTCTTGCCGTCGCGCTCTCGCACGAGCGTCTCCGAATCCCAGCTCGCCGCCGCATCGTCGAGATGGATCGTCACGAACGGCAGCTGCACCGGTCGCGTCACGTCGTACGTGAGCATCGCGGTCGCTTGCGCGACGCCGGAAACGGCAATCGCGGGCACCCAGCGCCACATGCTGCGGTATGCGCGGGTACGTGCCACGGGCCCCCAGTTTGACATAGCAAACCCGGAACGCAGTTGCACTGAAAACTAAAGGAAGCTTAGAGCTTGCGATAGATACCGACCACGACGCCGATGATGTCGACGCTCTTGAAGTCGGCCTTGCGGACGATGATCGGCGTCATGTTCGAGTTCGCCGGCTGGAACCGGATCTTGTCGCCTTCTGGAAAGTAACGCTTCACCGTGGCTTCGCCCTCGATCATGGCGACGACAATTTCTCCGGCGCGCGCGGTCGGCGTCTTCTTCACGAACACGTAGTCGCCGTCGAAGATGCCGTCTTCGATCATCGACTCGCCGACGATGCGGAGGCCGAAGACTTCGCGATGGCCGCCGATCAACACCTTGTCGATCCTGACGGTATCGGTCGCGTTCTCGACGGCCAAGATCGGCTGACCTGCGGCGACTTTGCCCAGGATCGGGATCTCCGCGAGGTCGTCGCTGTGTGCGATCGACTGGATGTTGGAGGTGCCCGTGGCCAAACGCCCGCCGAACGGGACGATGTCTCCGCCACCGGGCATAATGGGACGCATCGCCCGCGACTTGAGATCTTCGCGACGAAGGTGGCCCTTCTTTTCGAGGGCCTTCAGGTGGTCGTTGACCCCGTTCGTCGAACGGATTTGGAAGTGCTCGCCGATCTCTCGAAGCGTCGGTGGAAATCCGCGCTCGACGATCGAGGCGGAAATGAAATCGAGGATTTCGCGCTGGCGCTGAGTGAGTGCGTCGGCCATTTCGGGGACTCTCCAGGTCCTACTGAACGCATTGACGGTACTGAACACATCATCACCCTGTCAAATTTTCTGCTCGAATTTCGCGACCTCCGACGACGCCGCCCGCAAGATCGCCGGCGTGCATCTGCTGATCTGGGCGTCGCGCGTCGCGCTGATGGTCGCCGCGCTCGACCGCGGCGATCTCGACGAGGTCGCCCGGCAGGCCGAGCTCGCCGGACCGACGGCGGTCGAGCACGCGCTCGGCTCGCACGATCGCGCCGTGGTGATCGCTGCGATCGTCGGCGCGCCCGCGGTCGAAGATCGCGCCGAGCTGTTGCCCGCGCTCGCGCGTGTCGCCGCAGCTAACGATCGGCGCGTCGCGATTCCAGCGGCACGCGCCGCGCTGGCGATCGCACGCGACTTCACCAAACGCGACCGGCCCGACGATGTCGCGGCCGACGACGTCGATGGTTGGCGCGCGAGCTTCGAAGCGATCGCGAGATCGCCCGACGCCTTGATCGAGACGCGCATGATCGCGCTCGACGTCGCGCACGCGCTCGCCCGAGACGGCGTCGGGTTCGAGCTCGCGGCGCTGCTCGCCGATCCGGATCCCGACGTGATGCTCGCGGCCGCGCAGATCGCGTGCGCCGATCACAAAGCCGACCTCCAGGCGGTCGCCGACCGCATCCACGCGCTGTCGAAGGACCGTGCGGCCGCGCGTGACGTCGAGAGCTGCCTGAAGTAGCGTTCGCGCGATGGCACTGCCCGACCGGCTCGCGTTTCTGCGCGAGGTCGACAAGCTCAAGGCGATCCTGCGCCAGACGCGGGTCACGTTCGATTTCGAGCGCCGCGAGAATGATGCCGAGCACTCGTGGCACCTCGCGATGATGGCGATCGTGCTCGCCGAGTACGGCCCGAGCCAGCTCGATCTGCTCGCGGTGCTGCGGATGGTGCTCGTCCACGATCTCGTCGAGATCGATGCCGGCGACACGTTCATCTACGACGACGCGCACGCCGCGTCACAAGCGGATCGCGAAGCGGTGGCCGCCGATCGCATCTTCGGCATGCTCGACGAGCCGATGCGCGGACAGCTGCGCGGCGCGTGGGACGAATTCGAAGCGAACCGCACGCCGTCGGCGAAGTTCGCGCGCGCAGTCGATCGCGTCCAGCCGATCTTGCAGAACTACTACACCGACGGCGCGTCGTGGCGCGCACACGGCATCACCGCCGCGCAGGTTCGCGCGAAGAACGGCCCGCTCGGCGAGGCCGGTGCGCCGGCGGTGTGGGCACACGTCGAGACGTTGATCGACGACGCCGTGTCGCGCGGCTGGCTCAAGCCGTAGGACGTCGCGCGAGTAGCGCCTTGCTCGCAGTGACTTCTGTGATGGGCTCGAACGGTGCGAGCGTCTCGCGCAGCTCGGCTTCGAAGTCGGCGGCATGCGCGCGCACGCTCGACATCGTGCGCGTCCGCGCGACCAGCGAGTCGATCGTCACGCGGCGAGAGCACACGACCGAGATCGTCTCGAGCTCGCAAAACGGCGAGTCGAGCAGCACGGCCTCGTGCGTGAGCCAGTTGGCCTTGCGCATCGCCTTCGCCGGATCGGCCTCGCCGAAGCGATCGGTGATCGCCTTGAACGCGACGTGCCATGCGTTCGCCGGCACGTCGGGATGATCGTCGGAGATCAACGCGACGGCGCCATCGCGCGCGATCATGCGATCGAGCTCGGCGAGCGTCGCGCGACGATCCATCCAGTGGAACGCGCGGCCCATCGTCACGAGCGCGAGGTCGCGCAGTGCGAGCGCCGCGAGCTCGTACGAGCTGGCTTCGATCCACTCGAGCTGCGGCGCCGCCGCGCGCGCGACGTCGAGCATGTTCCGCTCGGGATCGACGCCGACGACATGACCGACCAGCGGCGCGAGCGCACGCGCGATCTGGCCCGGGCCGCAGCCGAGATCGAGCACGCGGCTGGTCTGGTCGAGCCGGCACAACAGGGCGATGCGCTCGAACAGCCTCGGCGCGTAGGGCGCGCGCCCGGCCAGATACTCGGCGGCGGCATCGCGAAATCGGTGGGGCTCGAACGGGATGACCATGCCGTCAATTTACGGCAAGCTGTGCACGTGACGTGCGCGCAGCTCGCCGCGATCTCAGCCGGCTGTGACCACGCGTTCACGATCGATACCTCGCGCGTGACGTTCGGCCACGGCGCGCTCGCCGAGGTCGGTCCGCGCACGCGCGCGCTCGGCGTGACCCGCGCGATCGTCTTCACCGATCGAACGATCGCGGCGCTGCCGTGGTTCGACGACGCGCTGACCTCGCTGCGCGTCGCCGGGGTCGACGCGATCCTCTTCGACGCCGTCGCGATCGAGCCGACCGAAGCCTCGTGGGAGCTCGCGATCCGGTTCGCGCGCGATGCGAAGCCGAACGGCTACGTGTCGATCGGCGGCGGCTCGGTGATCGACACCGCGAAAGCCGCGAACCTCTACACGACCTATCCCGCGAGCTTCGAGGCGTACGTCAACGCGCCCCTCGGCGGTGGGGTGACCATCCCGGGTCCGCTCGCGCCGCACGTCGCCTGCCCGACGACGTCCGGCACCGGCAGCGAGGTCACCGGTATCGCGATCTTCGACTGGCACGCGCGGCGCGCGAAGACGGGTATCAGCTCGCCGCAGCTGCGGCCGAGCGAAGCGATCGTCGATCCGCGCGTGACGGCGACGCTGCCGGCATCGGTCGTCGCGGCGAGCGGCATGGACGTGCTGTGCCACGCACTCGAATCGTTCACGGCACGACCGTTCGGCACGCGCGCGGCGCCGGCGAGCCCGCTCGCGCGACCGGCGAGCCAGGGCGCGAACCCGTGGAGCGACATCGGCTGTCGCGAAGCGCTTCGGATCTGCGGCGAATGCCTCGTGCCCGCGATGCAAGGCGACGACAGCGCGCGAGAGCGAATGTTGTGGGCCGCGACGCTCGCGGGCATCGCGTTCGGCAACGCCGGCGTGCACGTGCCGCACGCGATGGCGTATGCCGTCGCCGGGCACGTCCGCGCGTTTCGTGCGCCGGGCTATCCAGACGCGGCGCTGATCCCGCACGGCATGGCCGTGGCCGTCGGCGCACCGTCGGTGTTTCGCGCGACCGGCGCGACGTCGCCCGAACGTCACGCCGAAGCCGCGCGCTTGCTCGGCGATCGTGTGAGCGACGTGCGCGACGCGGGCGAGCTGCTCGCGCGCCGCGTGATCGATCTGATGAAGCAGCTCGCGATCCCGAACGGCATCGCCGGCTGCGGCTACACCGCCGACGATCTCGAATCGCTCGCCGCGGGCGCGGCGCCGCAGCAGCGCTTGCTCGCGAACGCGCCGATGCCCGTCGGCGAAGCCGAGCTCGGCACGTTGTTCGCGGGCGCGATGGAGTACTGGTGAAGCCGGCGCGCGAGTCCATGGATCGGTTCGCGTTCCAGACGCGCATCACGACGCGATGGAGCGACAACGACGTCTATGGCCACGTCAATAACGCGACCTACCTGAGCTACTTCGACAGCGTCGCGAACGCGTACTTGATCGATCACGGCGGCCTCGACATCGCGCACGGCGACGTGATCGGCTTGGTCGTCGCGTCGAGTTGCGTGTTCTTCGCGCCGGTGTCGTTTCCCGACGAGCTCGTCGGCGCGCTGCGCGTCGATCGGCTCGGCCGCACCTCGGTGACCTACGGTCACGCGCTGTTCACGGCCGATGATCCGCTCGCTGCGGCGCAGGCGACGATCGTTCACGTCTTCGTCGATCGCGCGACGCGCAAACCGGTCGAGCTACCGGTGCGGCTACGCACCGCGCTCGAACGCCTGGTGCGTGCGTGAGCGCTCGATCTGACTACGGCTGATTCGTGCCCGGCATGCTGCCGGTCGTGCCGTTGCCGGCGCCCATCGGGCCGCGCGAGTCGATCACCGGGATCGCCGCATCGGTGGTGGCGCCGACTGGCGCCATCGACGAGGGGGGCGGCGTGGTGCTCGCCTCGTTGTCGTGATGACAACCGATGGCGAGCGCGAACGAGGTGACGAGGACGAGTGCGGCAGTAACGACAAGCTTCATGGCGCTTGCCCCAGAAGCAAATCGCGTGCTCAGAGGTCCCTGACTTCACCGACACCGAGGATCCACAACCGATCGGGCGACAGCGCGCGCTCGTGCCATAGCGCGCGCGTGCGCGCAGGCGGCTCGCCGATCGGTTCGTCGGTGAGCTTGAACGTGCCCCAGTGCATCGCGAGAAAGTTCTTCGCGCCGAGCGCCAGAAATCCGTCGATCGCTTCTTCCGGGTTGACGTGCTGAGTCGACATGAACCAACGCGGCGAGTACGCGCCGATCGGCAGCATCGCCCAATCGATCGGCGCGCACTTCGCGCCGATCTCGGCGAAGTGATCGCCGAACGCGGTATCGCCCGAGTGATAAACGGCGCCTTCGGGACCGCGCACGACATAGCCGCCCCACAGCGTGTCGTTGCGGTTCCACGGCATCCGCATCGACCAGTGCCGCGACGGCACGAGCGTGATCTCGAGTGTTCCGATGCGATGCGTCTGCCACCAATCGAGCTCGACGACGTTCGGCTTCTTGATCCGTGGGCCGTTGCCGAGCGGCACGACGAACGTCGCCGACTCCGGCAGCTTCGCGATCGTCGGAAAGTCCAGGTGATCGCGGTGATCGTGCGTGACCAGCACGATGTCGGGCGCCGGTAGCTCGGCGAGCGCGATGCCCGGCGGTACGAGTCGCTTGACCACGCCCGACAGCGCGTTCGACCACACCGGATCGGTCACGACGAGCTGGCCGCCGAGCCGAAACGCCCACGTCGCGTGGCCGATCCAGCACGCGCACGGCGCGCCCGACGCGAGCTTCGCGGCGCCGCCGGCGACGTGCTCCGGCCGGATCGCGTCGAGCTCGGCGTAGTTGTCGGCGCGCGGATCGGATCGGCGCAGCACTTTCCACGCGAGCATGTCGCGCGGGCCACGCGTCGGCTGCGTCGCGCGATCGTCGAACCGCGCGCTCACAAGCCGAGCGCTTTCAAGACGCGGCTGTACGCGTCGCGGCGAAACTCGGCGAGCTCTCCCGCCGAGCAAATCTCTGCGAGCGTGCGATCGTCGCCGTCGGGCACGAACAGGCGATCCCAGCCGAGCGCGGCCGGACCTGCGGGGCGATCGGCGATGCGGCCGCGACACACCGCTGCGACGACTTCAATCTCGCTCGCACCGGCAGCGCGATACGCGACGCGCAGCTGCACGTCGGCCGGCGTCTCGCGCCACCACTTCGTGAAGCGATTTTCGTTTTCGGAGTCGAGCTCGAGCCGCAGGCTCTTGCCATCGAGCGTCGTCAGATCGACCGCCTCGGCGAAGCACGCGGCGGCGGCGCCGTGCGCACGCACCTTGTCGCGCGCTTTATGATCCGGCTCGGGCGCGCTCGTCGCGAACCCGGTTTGCAGCGCTTCGACCACGAGCTCGATGCTCGGTGCGAGTTGCCGGATCTCCGCCGCGCGCAGCTCGTTGCCGTCGATGAAGATCACCGCCATCGCGGCCACGCTATCACTCAACGATCAGGTGATCGCTCGCGCCGCGGCCGAATGTCTCGGGAGCGTACATCTCCTCGGCTTTCGGCGGCGGCACCACGAAGTCGCCCGGCGTCGTCGCGCGCGCGACGTACGTGTAGTCGTGGGTGCCTTCCCATAACAGCGACGTGAACGCCTCGGCGCGCTCGTCGCGCAGGTTCTGATGCTGGTACCACGCGCCCCACCAATTCGTCTTCGGATCGCTCGGGATCGAGCCCGTCGTCGCGAGCTCCGGGTTGAGCGGCTCGAGCCCGGCGGGCAACGGATCGACGAGCGCGACTTGATAGCGCCGGTTGTCATTGACCATCGTCACGTGGATCCGCACGCGCGCGCCGGCTTTGACGTGCCACGTGCCATCGGCGGCGCGCACGACGTCTTTCGGATCGTCGATCGGCTCGTAGCGGCGCTGCACGGCGAAGCCGTAGTCGGCCGCCGCCAGCTTGAGATCGGCGGGCGCGTACGTCATCGCGATGCGATAGTAGAGCCGACCCGCGCCGTCCTTCGCGATCGTCAGCGGCGCGTGATCGTGGCGCGCGACGTCGGTCATCGCGATGTCGACCTCGTGGTTCTCCGTCGTGTGGCCCGCGAACTTGTGATCGCCGGCGTAGTCGCTGCCGAGCCACACGCGCGCGACGAAGTCCGGCGTGATCTTCTCGTACACGCGGAAGTAGTGATCGAGCGCGACGAGCACGAACGAATCCTCCTGCGTGTTGTCCCAGTGCCCCTTCGAGCGATGCCCGAGCAGGCCGGTGACGATCTTCGGGATCAGGTCGCTGCCTTTTTGATCTTCGATCATGCCTTCGAGCATCACGGCGTCGGCCCGGCGATCGCTCGCGAGCATCACGCGCCCTGCATCGCCGTAGCTCGTCGTGAAGTTCGCCGCGCCGGCCGTCTCGCTGACGCGGTTGAGCGCGAATCGAACGATCGCCGCGCGCTCTGCCTTCGCGTTCGCGTTGCCGGCGAAGACTTGGAGGAGCCAGCCGGCCGTATCGATCTGTAGCTTGTCGGCGCCGCCGACCTCGCGAATCACGTGCTGGCCCTTCGCGATGTCGACGTCGCCGAGCAGCTTGCGCGTCGCCAGCGCGTACGCCTCGATCGCGGCGCGCGTCTGCAGGTCGTAGTACGGCATCGGCAAGTACTCCTCGATGTTCGCGAGATACGGCTTCGCCTTCTCGAACAGCGCGGCCGGAACTGCGAGGCCTTTGGCGCGCGCGTGCGCGAGCGCATCGACGACGTACACGCTCAAGTACGGATCGCTCCGCTCGTCGCGATCCCAGTACGAGAATCCGCCGTTGCTGTTCTGCATGTTCGCGAGGTGATCGAGATCGTCGGCCATGCTCGCCGCGAGTGTCGCGTCGCTCGGCAGCTCGGCGGCATGGAACGCCGCGAGCTCGTCGCGCAGCGCCGCGATGCCCGCGATCCGGCTCGCCCGCTGCTCGGCGCAATCGAACGGATAGTGCACGAGGTAGAGCAGCGCGTCGGTGAGCGACTGGAGGTTGGTCGACGCGGTCGACACCTCGAGCCCACCGAACTGCGGCACGACGTGGCCGGGCAACGCGACCGGCTGCGCGACCGCGCCGTTGTCGATCACGCCGTAGGTCGCGAACGCTTCGGTCGTTGCCGGCGTCCACACCGGCAGCGCGAGCTCGGCGGCGTCGCTCGCGTCACCGGCGACGCCGACGACCTGCAATCGCGCCGTGCCCGCGAGCTCGGCCGCCATCGGGATCTCGACGAGCGCGCGATCGTTCGCCGGCACGCGAACCTCGCGACCCGCACCCGCGGTGATCGCGACATTGCTCGCGCGCACGGCGACGCGGACCGTCATCGCCGCGTCGGTCTGGTTCTGCAGCACGATCGGCAGGCGGAACGAATCGCCGAAGTTGAGGAACCGCGGCGGGCTCGCCCGCACCATCAGCGGCAGCCGCGCGGTCAGCGAGCTCTCGCCTTTGCCGAACTGCTTCGCGCCGGATGCCGCGATCGCGACGAGCCGATAGCGCGTGAGGTTGTCCGGCAGCGCGAGCTCGACGCGCGCCGTGCCATCTGCACCGGTCGTCACCGACGGTGCGAACGTCGCGAGCGCATCGAAGTTCGTACGGATCGCGATCGGCCCCGACGCGCGGCTATCGGAGGCTGTCTTGCCGGCCTCCTCGCCGCCCATCGGCTCCTTCTCGGCGGGCTTGTCCTCGTTCTTGTTCGGGTCCGGCATTTCCTGCGCCGAGCTGGGCTTCGGTGGTGGTGCCGGCGATGCCGTCACCATCGGTGCCATCCGTTCCGACTTCGATGTCCCGGCGTCGAACGACTCGTAGTCGCCATCTTCGAGCGCGCGTCGGGCGTAACCTCCGCCGGCCCTCTGGTACATGCCCCGCCACGAATCCGTGGTCGGGCGCAAGTGATGCTGGACGTAGCTGCGCGAGTAGAAGTCTTGGACGTCCGCGCCGCGCTGCGCGTAGAACGTATCGATCGGGTTGGGATGCTTGTAGCCGGTGAGGTTCAGCACCGATTCGTCGACGGCGAGCACGGCGACCTCGGCATTCGGCACCGGTTTGCCGCTCGCATCGACGACCTTGATCGCGAGCGTCGTCTTCGAGCCCGGTGCGACCTTGTCGGCCGCCGGCGTGATCGTCACGCCGAGCGTGCGCGTCTTCGCCGGGATCGAAAGATCGACATCGCCCGACGCGATCGCGACGCGCGGCGGCAGCTTCGGATCGGGATCGCCGTTATCGCCGGTCTCCGGCGCTTGACCGGCGACGTCGACGTGCAGCCACACGTTCGGCACGAGCGCCTCCGTGATCGGCACGTCGAGCACCGTCGACGGCGCGGTGAACGTGACGCGGCTGGTCTGCACGATGCCGTTGCGCCGCCAGCTCACGAGGCCTTCGGCCGGATAGAACGGCGGCGAGGCGAGCACGTGCGCGGTCTCGCCGACGGCGTATTCGGGCTTGTCGGCGATCATCGTGACGGTCGTCGTCGGCGCGCCGGTCACGCCACCGGCGACCCAGTACGTCAGCTCGGTGTAGTTCGGCCGATTGCGCGCGTCGCTGATCGTCGCGACGAGCCGATACGTGCCCGGCTTGGCGGTCGAGAAGTGACACGGCGCCGATGCCTGCGACGCGACGACGTCGCACGTCTGCGGCTCGAGCTCGAGGCTGCGATAGCGGCCCTTGTCGTACTTCCAGTCGAGCCTCACCGCACGCAGCGCGATCTTCGTGCCGGGCAGCGGCTTGCCATCGATGCCCACGCCGATCACGTCGACGTCGAACGGCACGCCCTGCGTGACGAATGCCTTGTGCGGCTTGAGGCCGACGTACGCGGTCGACGGATGGACGAGCACCGTCGCGCTCGCGCTCGAGCCTTGGTTATTCATGTCGCGCACCGTCGCTTCGGCGACCACGCTGATCGGCGTTGCCGGCCGCACGCTCGCCACGTCGACGTGCAACACGCTGTCGCCCATCGCATCGGTCTTCGCGTCGTGCCGCCACGACGTCGGCAGCGGCTTTTGTTGCTTGTCATTGTCGTCGGAGAGCGCTTCGCTGTAGCCGCCGAAGTGGAAGTCGTCGCGATTCGGCGGCGTGAACGAGGTCGGCGACGCGCTGACGACCCAACGCGCGTCGGCGCCGGCGAGCGGGCCGCCCGCGAAGTACTTCGCATCGACGGTGACGTCGGCGCCGGCATCCGCGACGACGTACGGGCCGGCGTCGGCGTGCGCGTTGACCTCGAACTCGGGGCGGCGGAATTCTTCGACGCGAATGTAGTGCGTCGCGGTCTCGCCGCCGGCGGTGAGCTGGACTTGCGTCGAGCCGAGGTTCGGTGTCTTGGGCAACGTGAACTCGACGTCGAAGCCGCCGAGCGCGCCGAGCTTCGACGTGCCTTTGAGCAGCTCGTTGCCCTGCGTGTCGATCACGCGATACGCGACCTCGGTGATGTGCGCGTCGAGTGGCTCGACGTCGCCGCGGCCGAGCTGGCGGATCCAACCTTTGAGCGCGACGCGCTCGCCCGGCCGGTACAGCTGGCGATCGTCGGCGACGTACCACGTGCGATGCGACGTGTCGTAACCCCACGTACCGGAGTCGGAGACGACGAACGCGTGATCGTCGCCCGCGGTCGCGAGCAACAGATTGCCGGTGGTGTTCAGCGGCACCGCGAGCGTCGCCACGCCGGTCGCATCGGTCGTCGCGGCGGTCGTCGTCTGCAGCAACGCCAGCGCGGCGTTCGCGATCGGCTTGCCGGTCGCGAGATCGCTCGCGTACGCGATGATCTTCGTGCCGTCGGCGTGCGCGTCGAGCCCGAGCTTGGTGGCCTCGACCCACGCGATCATCGGCCGGTGATACGGCTGCGCCTTCCACGCGGTCGGCTCGGCGATCACGACGACGTCGCCGCGGCCGTCGTGCAGTGCGGCCGCGAGATCGATCGCGGTCTCTTCGAGCCGATTCGCGCCGTGTGTCACGCGCAGCGTCTCGTCGGCGACGCGCGCGCCGGGCGGCGGCGGTGGATGGTCGTGGTTCCACCACTGCGCGATGTACGTGCGATACGCGTCCCAATCGGTCGGCGCGACGCGATAGAGCTGGACGTCGATCGACTCGTAGTTCGTCGTGTAGATGTCGAGCTCGGGCTTGGGCTGCTTCGGATCGAGCACGACCAGCCCGCTCGGCGCGAAGAACGCCGGCTCGGCATCGGCGACGTGAAACTCGAGCGCGAGATCCTTCGCGAGCGTCTGGCCGAAGCGATCGGTCAGCGCGCGACCGACTTTGACTTGGTACTTCGTGCGCGGCCTGGTCTCGCCGGTGAGCTCGAGATAATTGCCGCTCGCGATCACGTGCAGGTTCGGGATCTCCGGCGTGACCTGGACGAGCTGGTCGTCGAACTTCGACTCGTCGATCGAGTTGTCGAACTCGATGCCGAGCGCCGAGTCCGGCGGGCATGCGGTCTGGCATTGCAGCTCGCTGACGCGAAACGCCGAGTAGGTCTGGAAGCGAAACTCCTGCGGCTGCTTGGTCTTGTTCGGGCCTTCGGCAGACGGCATGCCCGAACCGAACGTCGCGGTGATCGCCGAATCGGTCGGCAGCGTGGTCGTCGCGCGAAACGCGATCCAGTGGCCGTCGTTGGTCGGGGTCGCGATCAGCTCTTTGAGCGGCGACGCCAGCTGCGCGATCTCCGCCTGCGTCAACAGGCGCGCCTCGAGCGGCTTGCCGTTCGCTTTGAGCGCGAGCTTGGCCAGCGCCGCGGTCGGATCGATCTTCTGATCGAACTGCGCGTACATCGGCACGTCGAGCCCCTGCGGTCCGCCGTCGGGCCAGTACCCGGTCAGCGTGGGCGTCGGCGTCTCGAACGAGAAGCTCACGCCCTTCGCGAGCGCGCCGCCGGTCGCCGACGTGGTGCCGGCGGGCACGTCGACGTGAAACGTCGTCGCCTGCGCGAACCGCGGATCCGGATCGAACACGACCGTGCGCGTGCCGATCCAGCGCCACGTGCCTTTCGGCTGCGGCGTCAGCTTGACCGGCACGGTGCTCGCCGCATCGCTCTGCGACGTCACCGCGACCATCGGCTGGCTGAACGTGATCGTCAGCTGCGGCGCGATCGGCACCGCGCCTTCGGGCATGTACCGCAGCACGTGCAGCTCGCCCGTCTCGACCGGCGCGGGCGGCGCGCTCGGCGGCGCCGGAAAGCTCGTCGCGATCGTGTCGCCCGGCTTCGGCGGCGGCTGCGATGCGGGCTGCAGCGCGAACGCCGATGTCGCGGCCGGCGCGAGCGGCGACATCCGCGCGAACAGTGGCGCGGTCTCGAACGGCGTGAGCAAGCGCGCGTCGGCCGGCTTCGAATGATCGGCGGCGGCGGGCCCTTGTTTGCCGTCGGTCAAGCGGATGTCGATGCCGCGCGGCACGTGCATCGCGTCGTACGGCGGGCCGGTGTCCGCGGGCTTCGTCGGCTCGGGCGGCGCCGGCGGTGGCGCTGCTGCTTTGTGACCGCACGCAACCAACAGCGCGAGCAACGCGAGCTTCTTCACGTGCCAATTAACGCACTCCCCCGTCGTTCGATCCAACGAAGCCGTTGATTTGCCACAGCGTAGCGACGACATTCCCGCCATATGTCCGAGCAGGTGCCCGAGGCTCGAGCCGTTTCCGGCGTGAACCCGCAAGCGCGTGTGGTCGAGCCGTACATCCCCGCGAGTCAAAAACTCCCCGAGTTGACCATCGGCGTGCTGCTGCTCGGCTCCGTGCTGTCGATCGTGCTCGCGGGCGCCAACGCGTACCTCGGAATGTTCGCGGGCATGACCGTGTCGGCGTCCGTGCCCGCCGCGGTGATCTCGATGGCGCTGTTCCGGCTGATGCGCACCGGCAACATCCTGCAGAACAACGCGGTGCAGACCGCCGCCGCTTCGGGCGAAGGCCTCGCCGCCGGCGTGATCTTCACGCTGCCGGCGCTGGTCTTGCTCGGCACGTGGACGCGGTTTAGCTACCTCGAGACCACGCTGATCGCCGGCTTCGGCGGCGTGCTCGGCGTGCTGTTCACGATCCCGCTGCGCCGCGCGCTGATCATCGATCAGCCGCTGCAATTCCCAGAAGGCGTCGCGACCGCCGAGGTGCTCAAAGTCGGCGCCGAAGGCGGCGGCGGCGTCGGCGTGCTCGTGATCACCGCGGTCGTCGGTGCCGTGATCAAGGTCGGCGGCACCGGGCTCAAGATCTTCGCCGAGAGCGTGCAGCTCGGCACGTGGCTCACCGGCGGACCCGGTACCGCCGCGACGAAGACCGCGGCCGCGGGCAAAGCCGGCGCGCCGTTCTACTTCGGGCTCAACGCTTCGCCCGCGCTGATCTCGGTCGGCTACATCGTCGGCTTCAACGTCGCTGCCGTGATCATCGCCGGCGCGATCCTCGATCGCTGGATCGCGATCCCGGTGTTCTCGATCATCGGCGATCCGTCGACGATTCCCCACGGCAAGACCACGCTCGACGTCGCGCTCGCCGGCCAACCGCCGCTCGTCGCCGCCGGTCTGATCCACGCCGACGTCACGCGCTACCTCGGCGTCGGCGGCATGCTCGTCGGCGGCGTGTGGTCGCTGTTCAAGCTGCGCAAGTCGCTGTTCGGCGGCGTGACCGCCGGCCTCGATGCGTATCGCAAGCGCCGCGCGGGCGGCAGCGAAGCGGTGATCCGCACCGAGCACGACATGCCGATGAACGTGATCTTGATCCTGATCGCGGCGTCGGTGATCCCGCTGTTCTTCATCTTCAACCACTTCGTGCACTCGATCGGCATCAGCGCGGTGATGGCGGTCGTGATGGTGTTCGCGGGCTTCTTGTTCTCGGCCGTCGCGTCGTACATGGCCGGGCTGGTTGGCTCGTCGAACAATCCGGTGTCGGGGATCACGATCTCGACCATCTTGGTCTCGGCACTGCTGCTCCTCGGACTCGGCCTGAAGACCCCAGCTGGCCCGGTCGCCGCGATCCTGATCGGCGGCGTGGTCTGCTGCGCCGCCGCGATCGGCGGTGACAACTTGCAAGACCTCAAGTGCGGCCAGCTGGTCGGCTCGACCCCGTACAAGCAACAGATCATGCAGATCGTCGGCGTGGTCGTCGCTGCCCTCGCGATGGCGCCGGTGCTGAATCTCTTGAACGACGCTTACAAGATCGGCAGCGACGGTCTGCCGGCACCGCAGGCGAACCTCATGGGCACCGTCGCCCAAGGCGTGTTCGAAGGAAACCTGCCATGGACCGTGATCGGGATCGGTGCCGCGATCGCCGTGGCGGTCATCACGATCGACGTGATCCTCGAGCACCGCCGGTCGAGCGTGCGCATCCCGGTCATGGCGTTCGCGGTCGGCGTCTACCTGCCGTTCGATCTCAACTTGTCGATCTTCCTCGGCGGCATCGTCGCGTTCCTGGTCAACCGCGTGCTCGATCGGATGAATGCGTCCGCCGAGCGGCGCGGCGTCGTCGAGCGCATGGGGCTGCTCGCCGCGGCCGGTTTCATCACAGGTGAAGCGCTGATGGGGATCGCGATGGCGGTGCCCGTCGCGCTCAAACACGACGAGAACGCGCTCGCGCTCTTCGTCAACGCCAAGGGCGTTCCGGCCTACGGCGATCTGCGCATCCCCGCGCTGCTGTTCGTCGCGGCGGTGATGTTCATGCTGTTCCGCTTCGCGCTGCGAGATGAGCCCAAAGCCGATCGTCGGTGAAGCCACGGTGAAGACCCACACGACCCGACGTCGTGATCGGTCTGACATCGTCAACCTTGGATAGATCCTGACATTCGCGGTCCAACCACGAACCGCGATACGATGCAGCCATGAGGGGATTCCTGCTCTCGGCTGGACTCGGCGTGTCGTTCGCAATTGCTGCTTCGTGCGGCAACTCGAATCACGGAACCGATATCTGCGCCACCACGATTCCGCCGCCGGCTGCTTGCATGACCGCGTGCGATCCGACGCCTGGCGCACCGAACACGTGTCCATCCGGCTATCACTGCGACGCCGACGGCAAGTGCGACGCGCAATGCACGCAAGGCGGCAGCCAGTGCGGCGACGGCTTCATGTGCACGAGCGACGGCCAATGCCTCGGCAGCGGCCAGTGCACCGGCATCGCATGTCAGGTCGCCGCGTGTGACATGCAAGGCCAATCGCCGACGACGATCACCGGCACCGTGTTCGCGCCGAACGGCACGCTTCCGCTCTACAACGTGCAGGTCTACATCCCGAACTCGGATCCAGGTCCGTTCCCCGACGGCGTGCAGTGCGGCCGTTGCGACAACGGTCTGCCCGGCGATCCGATCGTGCAGACGACGACCGACACCAACGGCAACTTCACGCTCTCCGCGATTCCGTCGGGCTCGAGCATCCCGGTCGTCATCACGATCGGCAAGTGGCGCCGTCAGATCACGATCCCGACGGTGATGGACTGCACGAGCACCGCGCTCGCCGCCGCCGACACGACGCTGCCGAAGTCGATGAGCGACATGACGCCGAACACGAAGAGCGTCGACATGCCGAAGGTCGCGATCAGCACGGGCGGCGCCGACGCGCTCGAGTGCTTGGTGCGCAAGCTCGGCATCGCCGATACGGAGATCGGCACCGCCGGCGGCACGCAGCGCGTTCAGCTGTTCGCCGACACGATGTCCGGCGGCGAAGGTGCATCGAGCTTCCAAACGGGCTTCCCCGGCGGCTCGGGTCCGTTCGCCGACTCGCAGTCGCTATGGAACACGACTGCGGCGCTCTCCGCGTACGACATCACGATCCTATCGTGCGAAGGCGGTCAGTTCTCGAACACGAAGTCGCAAGCCGCGCTGACGTCGCTCGAGAGCTACGCGGAAGCCGGCGGTCGCGTGTTCATGTCGCACTGGCACAACATCTGGATCGAAGGCGCGACGCAGGACGGCACCGGTCAGGTCAACGCCGACTGGAAGAACATCGCGAAGTGGAATGACAACGGCGCTAACACCGACGGTGGCGCCAACTACAAAGGCAACGATACGATCGACGAAGGCGACAACCCCGACGGCAACGCGTTCGCGACCTGGATGCTCAACGTCATGGGATCGACGGTGCGAGATCAGATCGTCTTGCAATCGGGCACCGGCAAGTCGACCGCGGTAACCGTCGACGAGACACTCGGTCAGCAGTGGGCGTACACCGCATCCGGCGGCAGCGACGCGCAGATGTTCCAGTTCTTGGCGTCGCCGCCGCCGAACGCTCCGGTTGGCGACGCGTCGAGCGCGTGCGGCAAGGTCGTGTTCTCGGACATGCACGTGTCAGGTGACTCGAGCTCGTCGACCGGTGTCCCGTATCCAGGCCCGGGTAACGGCAAAGGCTGCTCGACGGCAGGTCTGACGCCGCAAGAGAAGGCGCTCGCCTTCATGTTCTTCGACATCTCGGCCTGCATCGGCATCATCCCCTGAACGTCGATTACGGCTTGTACTCGTCGGCGCCGATGTCGTAGCTCGAGCCCTGCGGACGGCTGTCTCCCTCGAAGTCGTCGGACGGTCCGCTTTGGACCTGATCGATCGCCGGGCTACCTGCCGCGAGGTGATAATCGCTCTGCAGCGGGTTCGCGAACATCGGATCGATGTTCGTCGCACCGGTCACAGCGGTGGGCCCAGCGATCGTCGAGTGGATAGCCTGACATGTACCGCTGATCGCACTCGAGCTCGTGTTCCAGACGATCGTCGCATCGAGCGTGACCTCGGGTCCGCAGTTAAGTCCTGCCACAGCGCCGTTGGTGGCGCCGACTGTCGAGAACGCGATCGTGCCCTGTGCACCGCCGACGTCGAGCGGACCCGTCGCGTCGTACGCCAACAGGTTGGTGACGTTGACGGTTCCGTCTCCCGCCGTCTTGACGAGGATCGGGTTCATGCCGCCATGAATGATTGCGCGATCGAGCGTCAGGGTTCCGCCGTCGAGGACGTGAATCCCGAACGTGGAGTTCGAGATCTGGATGTTGAAGATCTTGACGGCGCCCTGCGCGAGGACCGCCGTGCTTGCGTTCTGGAACACGACGTTCTCGATCGAGCACGGCACAGTGCCGGTCTGAATCGCGACGCCCGCGGAGGTATTGCCGACCATTGTGACGTCGTGAAGATCGAAGCCGACGTCGAACGCGTCGAGTAGTCCACTGTCGCCCGTCGTCGGGAGCATTAGTGTCGAACCGTTGCCGTGCAACGTTACCGTGGCGGCGGGCGTGGTGCTGGATTGCAAGCTGAGTCGCTGCGTGTACGTCGCTTTTGTAAGCACGACATGGCTCAGAGTCGCCGACGTCTGCGAAACCGCATACTGGAGCGTCGCGCACGGGCTCGCTTGCGGGCACGCGCCGGAATCGGCGCCAGTCGGGCTCACGTACAGCAGGTCGGCGGCGGCGATGCACGAGCCGTTGGTACCGCACGCACCCGACGCGCAATCCGAATCCGATCCGCACCCGACACACGTGTAGTTCGAGCACACCGGATCCGCCGCGCTCGTGCAATCGCTGTTCGCGATGCGCGACTCACCAGACGCTGCGCATCGAGTCATGAGCGAGTACGCATCGCGCGGAGGTGGCTACGACGCTGATCGCGCGCCAGTGTCGCCGGCTTCGCCGGCCTACACGATGCGGCGGCAGACGCCGGCTGAAAAGGCCAATGACGAGATCATGCGCGCGGAACACGAGGTAGCCGCGATCGGCAGTGCCCTCGATGCGCTCAACGCGGCATCGACCGCCAACGCTCCCGCACGTTGGCGCGACGCGCGTGTCTCGCTCGATGCAGGACTTGCATCGGCGCCGAACGATATCGAAAGAGCGCGCGTTCGCGCGAGCGACGCTGATCCTGACGCGCGACAACGGCTTGACGCCGCGGAAGCGTCAGTACGAGGCCACGGCGGCCGAGCTGCAGGATGCGCCAGCTGGCTGGAAACCCGTCTCGCAGGAGGCGCAGATTCTCGCTACGCTGAGGGCTCCCATCGAAGGATCGAAGCACGACGCCTTTGCGCAGAAGGAGCGGGCGCTCAAGGCCGTGCTCGCACAGCTCTCGCCCGTCGAGAGTAGTCACCTTGCGGCTCGGTTGACGAAGGGCAACCCGAACGATCCGATCGCAGTGGCATTCGGGCGCCTGACCGTAGACCGGCGCGGGCGCATTCTTACGTTTCTAGGCGATGCGCGAAGACGCGCCGCGATTGCACAGCTCGTGAAGTCGCAGAGTCCCGCCGTTGAAACCGCGACATCAAGCGATGCAAGCAATGCGTCGAGAGATTCGCCGAAGCCGGATGATTTGAACGCAGCCTTGCTCGGCGATCCTGCGATTGAACCGGTTACGACTCTGACCAACCCGCATGCGTCCGAGTTGGACGATTCAGCCGACGTCGTTGTCGACCGATTGCTCGACGCGCGCATGACGCAGTTTGACGATTTGTTCATGATCGCTCGCCGCCGCGCGCTCGCACATCGCCTCGCGAGACAAGCGCCGCAGCCGATGCAGGAGTCAGCGGTTTCTCTCGCAGAATCCGACGGCAACATGGAGCATTCATGATCCAAAGACCACACTCGACTCCGATGGACAACCCGGTGGCGATCGCGAGTGCGGCAAGTCGTGACGTGCTCTTGCTCTATCAGCTCACCCACGTCCGCCGAATTCGAGCGCTGCTGGATGCCCGTGCAGCGGAACGACGGGGCGCAGAGTTTGGTCCGTTGCTAGACGTCTTCGAGACGGTCGGCAGCGACCTCGCCGTTCTGGAACAGACGCACTCGATACCGTTCGCCGAGCTCTGTGGCGCGCTGGCGCTGCCCAAGTGGTTACGTGATGCACTCGTCCTGATTGCCGCACCGCACCTCGTCGACAGCGTCCGTGGCGCGATCGCGCGCTTCTGGGATCAACCTCATCGCACGTACGTCGATGCGGCGCTCATCGTCGAGCTTCAGCGGTCGCTCGAGGATGTGCTACCGGTTGCAGCGGCGCTCCGGGAGGGCGGTGTGCTTCATTCGGCGGGGCTGGTCGAGTCCGTGCCGATCTCGGTCGGACATACACCGTCCCGACTCGAGCACGAGCTTGTACCGACACCGCGCTTGTTGCGCATTCTCGACGGCGAGGTCGGGCTCGATCCGCGGTTCGTCGCCTTCGCGCGTGTACTTCCCACGGACGCCGATGCGGCGATCGGCGTGATGACGTCTACCGCACACGCGAGCGTCGTCGAGTTGCTATCGTCCGGGCAAGGAATCGCGAACGCGAACGACGTACGGCTTCTGATCGCCGGTTCGTCTGGCGCTGGGAAGCTCCGGCTTGCACAGTCTCTTGCCGCGAAGCTCGGGAAGCGCTTCATTTTGTCGGTCGAGTCGGCGCTTCTGCCGTCTGATCCTATTCACCTCGGAAC
>DATBAS010000140.1:0-13326 GCA_036271395.1 Kofleriaceae bacterium | reverse complement strand
CCGTGACCTACGTCGTGTTCGACGCGCCCGAAGCCAAAGGCGGGTTCGAAGCTCGCTTGCAGCACATCGAGCAGGTGATGAAGCGCGCGAACGCGCCGCACGCGCGGTTCCTCGAGCACGCGCCGTGTCGCGGCATCGATCACCTCAAAGAAGAGCTCGCGCGCGTCGAGGCGCTCGGCGGCGAGGGCTTGATGCTGCGCCAGCCCGGCTCGAAGTACGCGGTCGGCCGCTCGAACACGCTGCTCAAGGTCAAGACGTTCCACGATACCGAAGCGCGTGTGATCGGCCACGCTCCCGGCGCCGGCAAGCACAAGGGCCGGCTCGGCGCGCTGATCGTGCAGCTGCCCGACGGCGTGCAGTTCAACGTCGGCACCGGATTCTCCGACGCCGAGCGCGAGGCGCCGCCTGCGATCGGCGCGGTGATCACGTTTCGCTATCAAGAGCTGTCGAACGACGGCGTGCCGCGATTTCCGAGCTACGTCGGCGAGCGGCTCGATGTCGAGCTGCCGAAGCCAGCCGAGCCCGCGCCCGAAATCGTCGACACGACCCCCGCCGCCGACTTCAAAGTCCGGCTCGTGCACGACGAAGCGCAAAAGTTCTGGGAGATCGAAGTGCGCGGCGCGACGTACTACACGCGCTTCGGCAAGCTCGGCAGCCCGGGCCAGACGCGCGTGACCGAGATGGGCAGCGCGTCGGCGGCGAAGACCGACGCCGACAAGCGCGCGATGCAGAAGCGGCGCGAAGGCTATCGCAACGATCGCTAGCCGCGCTGGATCTGAAACGGCGCGAAGCTCTGCACGACGGGCATCAGCTCGATCGTGTTGATGTTGACGTGGTCCGGCTGCGAGGTCGCCCAGAGCACCGCCTCGGCAACATCGGCGGCGGTCAGCGGCGTCGTGTTCGCGTAGACGTTCGCGGCCTTCGCAGAATCGCCGCCGAAGCGCACGACGGAGAACTCGGTGCCGCCGACGAGGCCGGGCTCGATGCAGGTCACGCGCACGCCGGTCCCGTGCAGGTCGGACCTCAAATTCAAGCTGAACTGATGGACGAACGCCTTCGTCGCGCCGTAGACGTTGCCGCCCGGATACGGATACGTGCCCGCGACCGAGCCGAGGTTGACCACATGGCCGCGCTTGGCCGCGACCATGCGCGGCAACACCGCGCGCGTGACGTAGACGAGCCCCTTGCAGTTGGTGTCGACCATCTGGTCCCAGTCGTCGAGCGATGCGCGCTGCGCCGGCTCGAGGCCGAGCGCGAGGCCGGCGTTGTTGACGACGATGTCGATGTCGCCGGCGAGCCCGGCGATCGCAGAATCGACGGCGGCGCGGTCGCGCACGTCTAGCTTCAAGGTCTCGCAGCCGAGCGCCTCGAGCCGGTCTTCGCGGCGCGCGGCCGCGATCACGCGATGGCCGGCGGCGGCGTAGCGCCGCGCGATTTCGGCGCCGAAGCCAGCGCTCGCGCCGGTGACGAGAACGGTCTTCGTTGTCATGCCGCGCGAGGGTAGCATCCGCGCATGTGGCAGGTCCTCGGCTCGGTCGCGCCGCGCGAGCTCGCTCCGGCGCGCGTCCAACTCCATTGGGCGGCGCAAGTGGTAAGTGCTGCCGCCGATGCGTATCTCGCGGCCGCCGCCGATGATTCGCACACCGCGATGGTGTGGCAGGGCGGCGCGCTCGTCGGCAAAGCCGGCGTGTCGCTGCACGTCGCCGAGCTCGCACTCGAGGTTAGCAACGAACGCTTCGCGCTCGATGGCCGCACGCTCGACGACGCGCTCGCGTGGACCGACGCGAAGCTCGGCGGGCGCGGCATGCACGCGCGCGATTACGACATGCCGGCCCGTCCCGAGCAGTTCGTTCGCATGGCCGACGAGCTCGCCGAGCTCGCGCGCTATTACGCGAACGCGGCCGAGCTCCTCGCGACGTACGCGAGCTGCTCGGTGTGGCCGCACCACTTCGATCTCGGCGGCGCGATCAAGCTTTCTGGCGCGGCCGAGATCGGCATCGGGCTATCGCCGGGCGATCGCCACTACGCCGAGCCGTATCTGTACGTCACGCCGTATCCGTTGAAGATCGGCGCGACGTTGCCGCCGCTCGTCTCGGGCGGGCATTGGAGCACGCAGTTCACCGGCGCCGTGATGACCAACCTCGTGCTCGCCGGCGAGGCCGGTGCGCGTGCGTTCGTCGACGCGGCGATCGCCGCGAGCCGCTCGGTGATCGCGTGACCCTCGATCCCGACGTGCTGCGCCGGCTGTTGCGCGCGCGCGATCGGATGGACGCGGCGCCGCACGAGGAGTGGCCGGTGCACAGGCTCGCGCGCGTGAGCGGCGTGTCGCACGCGTACTTCGCGCGCTCGTTCAAGCAGGCGTTCGGCGTGCCACCGCATCGCTACTTGCTCACGCGGCGCATCGAGCGCGCGACCGCGCTGCTCCGCGATACCGAGCTCTCGATCACCGACATCGCGTTCGGCACCGGCTGGAACAGCGTCGGCACGTTCGGCCGCACGTTTCACGACGTCGTCGGAGAGAACCCGAGCGAGCTGCGCGCGCGCGCACGGGCGGAAGCGCACCAGCTCGCCGACGTGCCGGCTTGCTACACGGCCGCCGCGCTTCGCCCGGATCTCACGATCGCAGTTTCGGAGAAGCGACGCCGGATGGCGAATGGTAACGATCGATCAACAACAGGAGGATCCCATGAGCCAAGGCGTCGAAATGGTCGGTCTCTACGTGCGCGACCAAGATGAAGCAGTCACGTTTTATGTCGAGAAGCTCGGCTTCAAGATTCACACCGACGTGAAGAACGGGACATATCGCTGGTTGACCGTGCAGCACCCCGATCAGCCGTCGTTCCAGCTCGGTCTGTTCGTGCCGGAGCAGCCGATGATCGATGCGGCCGGCGCGAAGGCGCTGCGCGAGCTGCTCGCGAAGG
Source organism: Kofleriaceae bacterium (assembly GCA_036271395.1). Taxonomy (GTDB): domain Bacteria; phylum Myxococcota_A; class Polyangia; order Haliangiales; family Haliangiaceae; genus JABFXX01. The sequence goes on along the minus strand of DATBAS010000140.1, from coordinate 10,405 downwards.
GCGCGATGCCGCCGCTCGTGATGGCGGTCGACGATTGCCGCGCGGCGTACGATCGCATGAAGGCGCGCGGCGTCGAGTTCACGCAGGAGCCGACCGAGCGCTACGGCAACGTCGATGCGAGCTTCCGCGACCCGTCGGGCAACGGCTGGAAGCTGATGCAGTCGGCGCGCAAGAAGTAGGCAGTCCGCAACCTCGAGTTGACGCGACCGATCCGCTAGCTGCTTGGAACCAAGCGTGCGCAACTTGGAACGCGGCGTGCTCTAGCCCGGGGCATGAAACCGATCGATCACGAGGAGCTGACCGCCGTCTCCGGCGCCGGCCAATTCGACTGTGTCGCCAAGTTCTTCCCCGACGGCTCGCTCGCCGGGCCGTGGGTGCACCCCACGACAAACGTGTGGAGCTGGAATCGCCAGGAGTGCGAAGAGAAAGCGATCGCGCGCAGCGTCCGGCGCTAGCGCAAGCCCCGCGGACACGCGGCGCGCAGCACTGCGGAGGTCAATTGACCGAGCTCTCGCACGGCGCGAGCTCGCACAACATGTGGCTGACGTGACCTAGCGTGCGCTGGATCCGGATCATCGGATCGCACGCTTCGAGCAGCTCCTGGCGCGCGTCGATGTCCATCACGAGCGCGGCCGCGATCGCGTCGGCGCAGGCGCCGGGCTCGTCGAACGTGCGCGCGAGGTCGCGCAGCTGCGGGCCGCCTTCGTCGATCACCTCGGCCAGCCGATCGCACAGCGCGACGAGCCGGCGGTGATGATCGAGCGTTTCCACCGGATCGCACACGGCATCGACGAGCACGCGCGCCTCGACCTGGCGATACGGCCGATCCGCCGGCAATTCGCGCTCGAGCTCGCAGCGCGCGACGCCGCGCAACACCAGCGCGAAGCGGCCGTCGGGGAGCTCTTCAGAGCAGATGATGCGGCCGACGCCGAAGCGCTCGTAGACCGGCGGTCGTCCGTAGTAGCTCGACTCGAAGCCGGGTCGCAGCCGCGCGACGCCCATGAAGTGGGCGCCGGCGAGGCAATCGCGCGCGAGGTCGCGGTAGCGCGGCTCGAACACGTGCAGCGGTAACAACCCGCCGGGCAACAGCACGCAGTTCGGCAGCGGAAAGATCGGCAGCGACGCGAGCGTGTCGGAATCGGGGAGTGTCAGCGTATCGTGCATCGCATGATCCCCCGCGTGGGTTAACCGTAGACGTCGATACAGGCGCCCGTGAGCGCCTGCGGTGCGCCGTGCGCGAGCCAAACGGCCGTGCGTGCGATGTCGTCGGGCGTCATATCAGGTCTCGCATCAGGGAGCCCTTCGCGCAGCATGGCGGTGTCGACGCTGCCCGGGCAGATCGCATTCACCGCCACCTTACCAGCTCGAAGCTCCTCCGCAAGCGCCCGCGTGAGCCCGACGACGCCGTGCTTCGCCGCGCAATACGCGGCGAGCAGCGCCGTGCCTTCGCGGCCGGAGCGCGATGCGATGTTGACGACACGGCCGGCGTTGTGCTCCAGGTCGGGCAAGAACGCGCGCGTGACGAAGAACGTGCCATCGAGGTTCACCGCCATCACGCGACGCCATTCGTCGTCGGTGATCGCCTCGGTCGACTTGCGCAGCACCGCGCCGGCGTTGTTCACGATCGTGCGCACCGGCGGCATCGTCGCGCGCACGAGCTGCGCGGCGTGCTCGACCGCTTCGGAGCTCGTCACATCGACGACGATCGCACGCGCTTTGCCACGCGCTGCCGAAATCTCCGCCGCGACCGCGCGCAGCTTGGTCTGATCGCGCGCCCACAACGCGACCTCGGCGCCCGCTTCGGCGAACCGCAATGCGATCGCACGGCCGATGCCGCGGCTCGCGCCGGTCACGACGGCGGTCGTGCCGGCGAGCGGGGTCATCTTATGTTCTCGCCCGCGGCTGGCCGCTCGCTCATCGTTGCATGTCTTTCTTGTCGAGCGCCTTTGCGTCGGCCGGCTCGTCGTCGCCGAGCTGCGGCTGGCCTTGGTTCGCCATCAGGTTCAGCGGATCGGAGATGTCGTGATACGGGTACGGCATCTCGCGCGTCTGGCACTGGAACGACGCCGTGTTCTGGTCGTCCTTGATGTCGAACGTGTAGACCGGATCGGTCTTGCCGCCCGTGCCATTCGCGCAATCGTGCAGGTTCGGCCAGCCGGTGCCGTCGACCTGTGTCCAGACTTTTTCGAACGCCGACGGATCCAACGAGCGCGTGTCTTCTTTGTGGGCGCCGGATTTGTCGGTCTTCCAGCGCTTGATGCGCGGCCCGGCTGCTTTGCAATCCATCAGGATGCCGAGCTCGGCGCCGCCGCCCATCGTCGCCATGTACGACACGCTGCGATCGTGGCAGTTGAACGAGATGGCCTCCGACGAAGTCTGGCCATGGTGACCGCCGCACGCGGCGAGCAAGAATAGGAAGCGCTTCATCCGTAGTCCGCGGCGAGCGATGCGCGCAACGCCTCCGGGCATTGTACGCGTTGATGATAATTCGGGTGATCGATCTCGAGCGCGATCGGCGTGCCCGGCGCCAGCAGCGCCGCCTTCGCGCCGGCCTCGAGCGGGAACCGCACGTACTGCACCGCCGAGATCCGGTCGACCTCGGAGCGGCCCGGCTCGAACGCGGCGTGGATCGCGCGCTCGCCGAGGTGCAAGATCAAGTGCTCGTCGAGCCCGACCAGATCTTTGAGCACGACGTGCGCGTCGGCGCCGTGCGGCAGTGGGATGAACAGCGTCGCCGCGAGCGAGCTCTCGGTCGGCATCAGCTCGTTGTTGATCCGGATCTCTTCTGCGATCTGCGCGTCGGTCGTGAGGTTCTCGAGCCGGCACGTCTCTTCGATCTGCAGCGTCAGCGTGAACCGGTTGTCGAACACGAGCTCGACGCGGTCGAAGATCACGCGGCGATCGTGCTTCATCGCGATCACGCGATTGCGGTAGTCGTCGCGGATCGGGCCGTACAACGTGGCGCCTTTGATGTCGGCGCGCGTGATCGGGCGGACGAGGTTCATACGCGCTGTGTACCTCGCTCGAGGTTGATGCTCCAGCGCGCGCGCTTGGCGAGCCGGCGAAACCCGAGCGCGAACAGCCGGCCGGTCAGTAGCTTCATCGGCATCCCGAGTGCGCGCGCGTGCGGCACGAGCTGCGCCGCGATCAGATACGACACGCGCGTGCCGTCGCCGTCGCGCGCCATGCGCCAGTCCTCGGCCATCTGCTCGACGAGCGGCGAGCTCGTCGCGATCATCGTGAACGCGCAGCGCGCCCCGGGATCCCACGCGACCATGCGCTCGCGAAACGATCCGAGCAGCGCGATGTCGACGTCGCGCACGGCGCCGACGCCGCTGGTCGCGCCGGTATGCCACACCGATCGCCGCATCATCGGAAACCACAGCGACGGATCGCGCAGCTCGTCGAAGATCGCGTCGGGCGTCGCGTCGACATGCGCGTCGCCGCGAATTTGCACCGGCGCGCGATCGAGGTCGTCGAGCCGCATCGGCGTGAGATCGCGCAGGGTTGCCATACGCCGATGCTACGCTGACGCGGGCTACTTGAGCGAGTCGAGGCCCTTCTGGAACCGGCCGGCGTGCGAGCGCTCGGCGCGGGCGAGCGTCTCGAACCACTCGGCGATCTCGGTGAAGCCTTCTTCGCGCGCGGTCTTCGCGAAGCCGGGGTACATCGTCGTGTACTCGTAGGTCTCGCCCGCGATCGACGCCTTGAGGTTGGCGTTGCTGTCGCCGAGCGGCTCGCCCGTCGCCGGATCACCGACGCGCTTCAAGTAGTCGAGGTGGCCGTGCGCGTGGCCCGTCTCGCCCTCGGCGGTATCGCGGAACAAGCCCGCGACGTCGGGATGACCTTCGACGTCGGCGACCTTGGCGAAGTAGAGATAGCGGCGGTTCGCCTGCGATTCGCCGGCGAATGCTTCCTTGAGGTTCGTGTGCGTCTTCGATCCCTTGAGCTCAGCCATGGGCCCGGTCGTACCATATTTTGGCGGGCTGTCAGCGCTGCGCGGCGTCGACGTACGCGAGCAACGCGTCGACCATGTCGTCGGCGAGCGCACGCGCCGCGGCGCGCTGACCCTGCGGGATCTCGTTAGCGACGATCGCGAACGCGAGCTGATGCGCGCCCTCGACGCCGAGGTAGCCGGCGATCGAGACGACCTTGTCGAGCGTGCCGGTCTTCGCGCGCACGCGGCCCTTTGCCGCAGATTTACTCCAGCGATGTGCCAGCGTGCCGTCGACGCCGCCGACCGGCAGCGACGCGACGAGATCCGGCCCGATCCGAAAATCGCGGTACGCCGCCCTGAGCAAGACGACGAGCTGGCGTGCGGAGACTTCGCTCGCGCTGTACAGCCCCGAGCCGTTGTCGGCGCGATAGCTGCCCGGCGGCATGCCGAGCTTGCCGACGAACGCGGCGACCGCGGCCTTGCCATCGACCCACGTCGCCGGCCCCGGCGTCGCACGCGTCTCGGCGCCGAGCGTCTTCAGCACGCTCTCGGCGACATAGTTGTCGCTCTGCTTGTTCATGTCGCGGATCACGAGCGACAGCGGCGCGCTGTCGTGCGCCGCGACCAGCTTCGCGGCCGGCGGAATCGCGCCGAGCGAGAACCCTCTTTTGGCGAGCTTGATCTCGCGTGCGGCGAGCGCCTCGCGAAACACCGACGTCGCGAGCTTGATCGGATCGTCGACGCGCTTGCGCACGTCGTAGCTGCCGGTCGCGACCTTGATCTGGCCGGTGACCTCGACCTCGAGCTTGCCGCCCTTTGGCTTGACGTCGATCTTCACGCGCGTGCGCTTGTCGGTGACGGTCTTGACCTCGACCTTGCCGAGCTTGATGTAGTCGGGCACGTCGGGATCGAGTAGGGCGAAGCCGTTCGCGCCCGGCTCGGGCATCACGGTGACCGTGAACGCGCTCTTGCCGACGCCCAAGCTCGCCACCGGTGCGCGAAACCCGGCTTGCTCTTTGGGCTGCTCGCCGAAATGCGGCGGCTCGGTGTCGGCATCGAAGTACGTCGCGTCGACGACGAGATCGCCGTCGATCGAGCGAATCCCGCGCGCCGCGACATCGGCGGCGAGCTGCTTGAGATCGCCGACCGACAGCGTCGGATCGCCGCGCCCGCGCAGGTAGAGGTTGCCCTTGACCTTGCCGGTCGCGTCGTCGATGTCGTCGGCGTAGACCGCGGTGCGCCAGCGAAACCCACCGCCGAGGGTGCCGAGTGCCGCGATCGAGGTGAGCAGCTTCGTGTTCGACGCGATCTCGAGGCCGGCGTCGGCGTCGTGCGTGAACAGATCTTGCCCGGTCGCGAGATCGATCGCGTAGATGCCGAGCCTCGCCTTGCCGAGCTGCGGATGCGAGCTGATCGCCGCGCCGAGCTTGGTCTGCAGCCAGACCAGGCGCGCTTTCGGATCCGCCGGCGCGACGAGGTTCGCGCCGGAGCCGGATGCTGCGGCTTCTTCGTCGTCGAGTTGCGGCGCCGCCGGCGGCGTGTCACTTCCAGCTGCAGGTTGCGATCGCGCCGGCTGCACGCCGATACTCGCGACCGTCACGATCACGGCCAGCACCCGCGATGTCACCACGCGCTCACGCTATCACGATCGCCCTGATGCTCGTGGCATGCGGCAGACATCGCCGCACGCCCGACGACACGCTCGTGATCGCGATCGGCGACAAGGCGACGACCGTCGATCCGCGCTACGACCTCACCAACTACGACGCGATGCTCTCGCACCTGATCGCGCCGGGGCTCACGACCGTGGACACCGTCGACGGCACCGTGCATCTCGTGCTCGCGAAGTCGATCACGCCGCGAGATCCGACGACGATCGACATCGAGCTCGCCGACGCGCTGTTCTCCGACGGCACGCCGGTCACCGCCGACGACGTCGCGCGCACGTTCGACAGCGTGCTCGATCCGAAATGCGACAGCCTCTATCGCAAGCTGCACCTGGCGCGATGGACCTCGTTCGAAGCGCGCGGCCCCAAGCTCGTGACCATTCACCTCGTGCAGCCGCTCGGTATGCTCATGACCGATCTCGAGTTCGGCGTCGTGTCGTTTCACGGCGTGCCGGCGGGCGAGTGTCATCCGCCTCGCGTGATCGGCGCCGGGCCGTATGTCCTGCGCGAGCTCACGCCGTACGGTGCCGAGCTCGACGCGAATCCGTACGCGCATCAGCCGCCGAAGCTGCCGCACCTGCGCGTTCACTTCGTCAGCGACACCGCGGCGCGGATCTTGATGCTCGTCGGCGGCTCGGTCGATCTGATCCAAAACGCCGTGCGCGGCGATCTCGTCGACGAGGTCGCGCAGCGGCCGCGCGTGCGCGTCCAAGCCGCGCCGAGCGACATCCTGACGTACATGATGCTCAACCTCGACGATCCGATCCTGCGCGACCTGCGCGTGCGCGAGGCGATCGCGCTCGCGATCGATCGCCCGGCCGTGATCGACGCGCGGTTCGAAGGCCGCGCGCGGCTCGCGACGGGCCTGTTGCCGCGGACGAGCCCGTACTACGAGCCCGGCGTCGCGCAGTGGAACCGTGACCTGCCGCGCGCCCGCGCACTGCTCGACGATGCCGGCTATCGCATCGGTCCCGACGGCACGCGCATGCACCTCGTGTACAAGACGTCGTCGGATCAGTTTCGCGTGTCGATCGCGCGCCTGCTCGCCGCGCAGCTCGCGGAGATCGGCATCGACGTCGAGGTCCGTGCGTTCGAGTTCGGCACGTTCTTCGCCGACGTCAAGAAGGGCGACTACCAGATCGCATCGATGCAGACCGCACCGATCACCGAGCCCGATTTCTACTTCGCGTACTTTCACAGCTCGCGCATCCCCGACAAGACCGATCCCGATGCGCAGAACCGCTGGCACTACCGAAACGCGGAGCTCGATCGCGTCACCGAGCTCGGCCGCCACACCTTAGATCCGGCCGCGCGCAAGCCGCTCTACGTGATCGCCCAGCAGCTGATCGCGCGCGACCTGCCGATCATCCCGCTGTGGCACGAGGACAACATCGTGCTCTCGAACGTCGACGTCACCGGCTATCAGATCGTCGCGAATGCCCGGCTCGCGGGCCTCGTGACGAGTTCTAAATAGCCCGCTCGCTACGCGGTCAAAGTCGACACTCGAGGGCTGCAAATACCCCCCCAAACACGTGCAGCTGTGATAGTCACGGTGGCTCATCATGGTTGCGTTCGATCCCGCCGTCGAAGAGATGTTCCTCGGCATCGCCCATGCCCTGTTCGTCAATCGCTTGCACGTGCTCCGGCTGACCGAGGTTGTCCGGCTCGGCATCAAGCCAGACCCGCACGACCAGAACATGGAAGTGCCCAAAGAGATCGACGAGAGCCTGATCCAACAGGCCTTCGCGTACGTGTTGCGCCACTTCCCGCCGACGTTCGCGAGCAAGCTCGAGGGCGCGCGCGCTCGCTGGATCCGGCTCGCTTAACGCGGTTTCTTCGCGTCGAGCTCGGCTCGGCGCTTCGCGAGCTCGGCCTCGAATCCCGAATCGCTCGGCTGGTAGAGCCGCGTGCCGATCAACTGATCGGGCAGATACTCCTCGGGCACGTAGGCGCCCTCGAAGTCGTGCGGATACTTGTAGCTCTCGCCGTGGCCGAGCCCCGCGCGGCTCGACGCCGCCGACGCCGGCCGCAACTTGGCCGGCACGGGCAACGCACCGAGCTCGCGGACGAGCTTGCGCGCGGCCGTATAGGTCGCCAACGCGCGGTTCGATTTCGGCGCGAGCGCGAGATACGTGACGGCTTGGGTGAGCGGCAACACGCCCTCGGGCAAGCCGACGAGCTCGACCGCCGCGAGTGCCGCGGTCGCGATCACCAGCGCCTGCGGGTCGGCGTTGCCAACATCTTCGGACGCGAAGATGACCATCCGGCGGATCACGAAGCGCGGATCCTCGCCGGCCTCGAGCATGCGGGTCATCCAGTAGACCGCCGCGTCGGGATCCGAGCCGCGCATGCTCTTGATGAACGCCGAGACCACGCCGTAGTGCTCGTCACCGGCGCGGTCGTACATCAAGCTCTTGCCTTGCGCGGCCTCGGCGACGTTCGCGGCGTCGATCGCCGGAGTACCTTGCGCGTGCGCGAGCTCGGCGGCGACTTCGAGCACCGCGTACAGCCGCCGCGCATCGCCGGCGGCAGCGGCGACGACGAGCGCGGTCGTGTCGGCGTCGATTGCAACACCGAGTCGGGCGCGCTCGGTATCGCGGATCGCACGCGCGACCAGCTCGGTGAGCTCGGCGTCGCTCAGCGCTTCGAGCCGTACGACGCGCGCGCGAGACAGCAGCGCCGCGACCACGCCGAAGCTCGGGTTCTCTGTGGTCGCGCCGATCAAGATGATCGTGCCGGCCTCGACGTGCGGCAGCAGCGCGTCTTGTTGCGTCTTCGAGAACCGATGGACTTCGTCGATGAAGAGCAGCGTGCGCGCACCGAACTGATCGCGGCGCTCGGCGGCCTTGGCGACGGCTTCGCGCACGTCCTTGACGCCGGCGTCGACCGCCGAGAGCTGCACGAGGTCGGCCTTGACCGCGTCGCCGATCAGCCGGGCGAGCGTGGTCTTGCCGCTGCCGGGCGGCCCCCACAGAATGAGGGATGGAACCATCGCGCCCGGGCGCAGGTTCGACAGGATCTTGCCGGGCGCGAGCAGGTGCTGCTGGCCGACGAGCTCGCCGATCGAGCGCGGCCGCATGCGCTCCGCGAGCGGCTGGCCGACCTGGCGTTTCTTGGCGCTTTGGGCGAAGAGGTCCACCTACCTCTGGATACCTCACGATCGCAGATAGTTACAGTGCGATTGCGTGCTGCGTGGCGGCGGCGACCTGGGGACCGCGCACCCGGCAAGCGGAGCATCTAGGGACGGTCGTGCCCGACAGGTTTCGCTTCGTTACCTCGAAGCGGTGCGTGGCATGTCTTCTGCTTTGTAGCAGCGCATGGTCGAGACGATCTTTCAATATCGCACCCTGATCGGGAAGTGCGAGTTGGGGTGCGGTCTCGACTGGGACGAGATCGAGCAGGTCACCGTGATCGAGCACGCATTCGTGCACGACCGCGGGCGCAGCGGCCGGCGCTTCAAGCGCAACGCGATCGAGCTCTCGGGAATCTTGCGCGGCGATCGGATCAACGACCGCGTCGAGATCGTCGAGATCGGGCCCGGCGGCCTGGTCGCGATCGGCGCGCCGTTCATCGCGCGCGGCGAGTACGTCGAGGTCGTGCTCGACATCGCCGACAAGAGCTACCGGTTTCGCGCGATCGGCGTCTGGCTCAAAGACGACGGCGATGACTACAAGGTCGGCATGGCGTTCGTCGGCGTGCCGATCTGCCTGCACATCGCGCAGGTCAGCGAGCACGAAGCCGACCTCGTCGACAAGATCAGCGAAGCGGCGTAACCGAGCTACGCCTTCATCGCGCGCTGCACCAGGTGCAACGTGCGCGGCGGCAGCGTCTCGCCGCGCCACGCGAGCGCGCGCGCGACCACGAGCGCCTTGTCGAGCCGGCCCAAGTGCGGGCGCTGCGCGAACAGGCGCGGGCCGACATCCTCGATCTTGTCGAGGATGCGCATACCGCCGTGCCACGTCAGTGCGAGCTCGACCGCGAGGTCGGAGCCGACGACGTCGACGAGCGGACGCGAGCGCGCGAACAACGCGCGCGTGCGAGCGACCTCGTAGCGGACCAAGTTGCCGACGGCGGGCGAGACCCGGCGCGTCGCGATGTCGGCCTCGGTCACGCCGAAGTGGCGAAGGTCCTGCGCCGGCAGGTAGACGCGGCCGCGCGCCCAATCCGACGGGATGTCTTGCACGAGGCGCGCGACGGCGATCGCCGTGGCCATGTCCTCGGCGAACGCGTGAAGCTCGGGGGCGCGGTAGCCGCCGATGTAGAGCAAGAGGCGGCCGATCGGCTCGGCGGCCTGCCGCGTGTAGCCGCGGAGCTCGTCGAACGTCGCGTAGCGGCGGCGCTCGAGATCGGTCCGGAAACCGGACATCAGCTCGGTGAACTCGGTGATCGGCAGCGCGAAGCGATCGACGGTCTCGGCGAGCGCGACGAACACGGGATGCTCGGCGCTGCCGCGATACGCGGCATGCAGCTGCTCTTCCCAGCGATCGAGCTCGCGGACGCGGCGGCCTTCGTACGATGGCTCGTCGGCGAAATCGTCGGCGACGCGGGCGAACGCGAACAGCGCGAAGATGTGCTTGCGCAGCGCCGACCGCGCGAACATCGACGCGACGGGATAGTTGTGATGGCGCGCGCGGCACAGCGCTTCGCAATATCCGTAGCAGGCCTCGAGCTCGAGCGTCGGCGGCAGCGGGACGGCGAGGACGGGCGAGCGTTGCGCTCCGATGCGATGGATCACGGTGACTCCTTTAGCCGAGCGAGCACTTCACGCGCGCGGTCGGCTTTGACTTCGCCACACGCCGAC
>DATBAS010000139.1:0-34469 GCA_036271395.1 Kofleriaceae bacterium | reverse complement strand
CGTGGCGCGACTACGTGTACTGGACCTCGGAGATCGAGAATCCCGAGGGTGGCGCGGACTGATCGTCGTTCGTAACTACGTGCACGTGCGCAAACACGTGCACGTAGTCTGTTTTCGGAGCACGGGTCGATCGCACGGTGTGCGTCAGTGCACGAGGATCGTTTCGAGCACCCAACCGAAGATCACGACGAGCGGGAGGACCGCAAGCCAGCCATGCGAGGCGCCTTCCTTCTTGGGACGCAGCGCATACACGCATGCCCAGATCACACCGGCGAACGCGAGCAAGATTGTAAAGGCGATGAGCAGACCCATGCTCTCGTCCGCTGCATCGCACATTCCATCAGACGTTCTTTCATTGCGCGGTGCGTGCGAGCGCGACGCCGGTGACCGATCGTGCCCCGCCTTCGAGCAGCGCTTCACACGCCGCCGCGAGCGTCGAGCCGGTCGTGACGACGTCGTCGACGAGCACGACATCACGGCCGGCGAGCTTCGTCACGTGACGCGGCACGACCGCGAATGCGCCGCGCACGTTGTCGGCGCGGTGCCACGCCGGCAGCGTGCTCTGCGGCGGCGCCGCGCGCGCGCGGCGCAAGAGCGGCAGCGGTGAGGCCAAGCCCGCGAACGCGCACGCGTGCAGCGCGAGCAACCACGCGTGATCGTAGCCGCGTCGCCAGCGCCGCCGCCAATGCAGCGGCACGGGGACGACGAGCGCATCTTCGGCGGCGGCGCCGAGCAGCGGCGCCCACAGCGGCGCGATCCCGCGTGCGATGTGGCTCGCGCCGGTGAACTTGAGCCGGCGGATCGCCGTCGCGAGCGGACCGCCGAATCGCCACGGCGCCACGATGCGATCGAGCGGTAACGGCTCGCGAATACAGCGCGCGCACACGAGGTCGCGCTCGCCGGTCGGCTCGGCGCAGCGCGGGCACGCCGGCCCGAGCTCGACGAGCGAGGTCGCGCATGTCTCGCAGATCGGCGCGCCGGCCGAACCACACGCGACGCATTGCGGTCGAAACATCCAGCTCAGCATGGGGCTGCTATCGGCCGCACGCCCGGCCGGTTGCGTGCTAGCTAACAGCCGCGTGATCGACCGCTGCTACGTCTACGAGCCGAGCTTCATCGACGCGAAATCGCGCGGCGAGATCGAGGCTTGGCTCGATGCGTTGCACCCGATCTGGGAACAGCGCTACTCGACGAAGCGGTCACCGCCGGCCGGCAAGCAGCAGCGCGGGCTACTCCGCCCGGTCTACTGGCTCGGCAACTGGCAGTTCGCGTGCCTCGGCTACTACGAGCCGCCGAAGCGCACGTTCAACGTCGCGGTCGCCGCCGAGCCATTTCCGCCGGTGCTGGCACGCCTGATCAAGGAGATCGAGCGCCGCGTCCGCAGCGGATTTCCGCCGAGCACGGTGCCGCGGCGCTGGCACCTCAACACGTGCTTGGTGAACTTCTACGGCGAGCGTGCGGGCGTCGATGCCGCACGTGTCGGCGAGCACCGCGACTTCGAGCCCGGCCCGGTCGCGTCGCTGTCGATCGGCGAGCGCGCACGCTTCCAGTTCGTGCGCCGCGGCGCGCCGGATGCGCCGCCGGTGCGGACGCAATGGCTCGACGACAACTCGCTGCAGATCTTCGGCGGCCCGCGCTGGAAAGACGACCTGTTGCATCGCGTGCAGCGCGTCGACGACAAGCGCGATCTGGATCTGCCGCCGCACATCGAGGGCTTCCGCACGCGGCGCGTGAACTTCACGTTTCGCTACGTGCCCGACGAGCACGTCGCGCCGTTCGGCAAGCTGCCGCAGCTCGCGAAGGATGACGTCCGCGACTACATCGCCGAGCTCGCGCAGCACTCGACATTTTTTGCCGGCGCGCTGAAATAGGACCAGCCCCGACGATTCCTCGTCGAGGCTATCAATCACTGCCGCCATCCGGGTGGTCGATCTCGGCGGTCCAGTACACGTAGTCGCGCCACGCGTCCGGAACCGAGCTCGCGCTCACGCGGATCTGTACCGACGGCATCCACGTCGGGCGCGTCGGCACCTTGAGCAGCTTCATGCCGGCCTCGCCCGGCGTGCGGTTCGCCTTGCGGCGGTTGCACGCGTAGCAGGCCGACACGATGTTCTCCCACGTCGTCTGACCGCCCTTCGAGCGCGGCACGACGTGGTCATACGTGAGCTCGTCGACGCCGCACATCACGCTGCAGTACTGGCAGCGGTGGTTGTCGCGCGAGTAGATGTTCACGCGCGAGAACTTCACCGGCTTGGCGTGGCGGCGAACCGCCTTGCGCAGCCGCACGACGGCCGGAATGTGCATCGCGATCGAGACCGCGCGGATCTGCGCGTCGTATGCCTCGACGACATCGACCTTGTCGAGGGTAAGCAGCGTGATCGCGCGCTGCCACGAAATGATCTGGATCGGCTCGTAGCCCTGCGTCAGCAGGAGTGTGCGCTCTGTGCTCATGGCCTCTCTCTCCTATCGGCCCGCAACCCGCGGGCAAACTCGTCTAGCGGGCAGGAATCGCACCTGCGGCCTCTTGTTCCCGAAACAAGCGCTCTGCTGCTGAGCTAACGCTAGTCGCAATGGTCGCAGTGGAGGGAATCGAACCCCGCATTCATGCGCGCCGAACGCACGGACCACTCGCCGTTGTAAGGCGAACGATCGTTGTCTCACCAGAGATCACTGCGATGGAGGGACCGGTTGGAATCGAACCAACTCGCATCTGCTTAACAAGCAGCCGCTCTACCATTGAGCTTCGATCCCAAATACCGGTGACAGCTCTTGCGAGCTGCCACCGGCAGCGGTCGCGGGGCCGCGCCTTCACGTCAGCGTGTAGTGCACTACGCGCGAGCGAAGTCGGCGATGACCGACGGTGCCGACGCGTCGAAACCGACGACGTCGACCATGCCGGCGTCATCGGGATCAGCAATGCTGAATCCCGACGACGTCATCCCGACCACGACCAGCTTGGCCGGGATGCCCCGTGCGTCACGATAAGCCCGCAGAGCCTGAGCCGGGTGCACGCTTCCCGCCCACGTCTCGTTGTCGGTGTAGATCACAAATGTGTCGACATCGACGCGGTGCTTCTGCGCCCACAGCATGGGCTGCGCGCAGTCCGTACCACCAAACGGCAACTTCTCCGTTGCCACACACACCTCGTCCAGCCGCTGACTCGGTGAGATCGCTAGCTCGATCAGGTTCGTGCTGAATCCGACGAAGCCGTGATCGCGCTCGGTCGCCGCCGTGATCAACGCCATCGCCGCGCTTGCGAGGCGCGGCGAGACATCGGGCATGCCGGCAATCGCGCCGCACGTCATCGAGCCCGACACGTCGAGCGCCAACAGCGTTCGCCGATCGGTGGGCACGACGTGACCGAGGCTCGCGTAGAACGCGGCGTCGAGCGCGTCGACGATCGACGCGACCGGCACCCACGATCCCGTCCCGCGCGCGCCGTGGCCCTGCGTGTACGTCGCGAGCGCTCCGACGAGCGCCAGCGGGTGCACGCCTGCCTTGGCGAGACCGCGCGGATCGCGCAACTTGGCCACGAGCATGTGAGTCGCTAGCGAGGCCTGGGTGACCAGACCCACACGCGTCATCGTGGCCAAGTTGCGGATCAGCGCCGTCATCGACATGGCCGGCAGCAGCGCTTCCCAGACGGCGGCGTGCTCGAGCCACTCGTGCGGGATGCACTCGCGCGGGATCTTGCGATCCGCGACGAGCTTCGCGACGTCGTTCGCTTCGCTCAGCGACCGCAGCTCGCGCATCGCGACGGGCAACGCCAGCGCCGGATCGTTTTCACTCTGCGGCGACAGCTCGCCCGTGACGGTCCACGCGAACAGCCGATCGTGCGACGGCGACGCCGCGCGCGGGTGCGCGAGGCGAAGCAGATCGCGCTGCGACCAACCATCACGCGACTGATACTTCGCGAGCTGGTCGGCGAGCTCGGTGGGCGGCTTCGCGTTGAACCACGCGGCGATCGCTCGCCGCATGCCGCGTCCCCAACCGCCGAACGCCTGCGCGACTTCCGCGAACTGCATCAGGTGCGTGCCGGTGCGGCAGACCTTCGGCAGTGCGGCGTAGGCCGCGCGGCGCGTCGGTTCGTCGCCGAGCTTTGCGGCCATCGCGAGGGAAAAGATGGCCGGATCGTTCTTGGGCACACGTCCCGTATCTGAAATAGCAACGATCCGGTCGAGAACACGAAGTCCATCGGCGGCGATGCAGCGGCCAACCGCTTCGGCGTTCGCGCGCGTTAGCTCGCGCTCGCCGACGTAGAAGGTGCCGCCTTCGCTACCGAGAATCAAAAAGCGATCGAGCCGCATCCAGTCATCGACGGGCCCGTAAGCGCCGCCCGCCGAGACGTAGTTCGAAACCACCATGACGACCTCCGGCCCGGCTGCGCGGGCGAGTTAAAGGAACCGGGCAAAGAAGTGCGCGCGATCGGGTTTGCCTTCGGCCGATCACACGCGCGGCCCGACGGGCGGATGCCCGCTTGATTGGTGGCGCCATCGGCGCCGGTTAGCGGATCGACGTCGGCTGCAAAGCAGCGGTTCGGCGATCCATTCGTCCCACCCCTTGGACTCGAACCAAGACCTCTCGAGCTTCAACCGAGCGCGCAGACCATCTACGCAAGAGTGGGATTACGAGCGCTCGTACTTTGCAGGTACGAGCACCAGATCATTCAGTTGTCAGAGAACACACCACTCCCGACACTGAAGATCTGGAGTGCAGATCATCAGTTGACGACGCCCGAAACGACGAAGGCCGCCGGGATTTCTCCAGGCGGCCTGCGCGACAATCGCGTGTTAAAACGCGATCAGCGTGCAGGGCCTCCCGGGGTCGCCGTCTGGCTTTCGACGGCCATCCAGGCGTTACGGCCACACGACGTAAATCGCGCGGCGTAATTCGCTGGGGTGCCGTTATGTAGGTCGAGCTTGGTCATGACGACGAGTCGGTGATGGTTGAAACGGATAACAGCCGTAAATCGATCTGTCAATCTGAGTTTTCTAATACTACGCAAGTTATCGATTTGCCGAGTGCGAGCTCCACGCGCGTGCGTCTGCCGAGCAACTCGCCGCCGGCTTCGATCGCGCTCTCTCGAGACAGCTCGATCCCGACGCGGTCGCACCAGAAGTCGTGGACGCGCTCGCTGAAGTACTCGCCGCGAAACGCGGGGCGCACCGCGAGCATCACTTCGGCGAAGCCCGGATCGGCACAGCGCAGCTGAAATCGATCGCCGCGAGTCCCGGCAAACGCAAACATCTTCAAGCCGAATCCGAAATACGGAATCGTCGCGCCGGCGACCATCGTGCACGTGCCTCGCCACAGCTCGGTGCCGGCCGCGTGCTCGCGCTTGGTCGCGCCGGATTGGGCGAGCTCGAGCGCAGGCGAGCCGAGGTTCGTGACGATCGCGTGCGGGCGATCGCCGAACGCGAAGCGCGGAATCGAGCGCAGCGCGACCGACATCACGTAGCGCGCACCGCCGCCGAGCACGCGCACGCCCGGCACCCGATCGACCACGCGGCCGACCAGCGCGTGATCCTCGAGGACTTGCGCGTCGATCCCCACGCCGACGAACGGCGCGCGCACGCCGAGCACCTCGAGCAGCGGCATCTCGCGCCTGATCCCGGCGCCGCGCGCGAGCCGCTCGAGATCGCCGGCGATATCGGTCGACGCGCGCACGGTATCGGCGATCGCGTTGCCGGAGCCGAGCCGCAGTACGCCGATCGCCGGCTCGCGCTTGCCCATGCCGCGACACGCTTCACCGAGCAGCGTGAGGCCCATCACGACCGTGCCGTCGCCGCCGCCGAAGATCACGAGGTCGACGCCGCGGCGGACCTCGCGGCGAAGCGTCGCGCGTGCGTCATCGAGCGACGTCGTGAAGCGCACCCCGCCGGGTAGCGCGCGCTCGAGCTTGGCCCGCAGCCGACCGCCGAGCTTGCGCGCGGCATCGTTGACGATCGCGACCGCTCTCACGCGCGCGACGATAACCCGCGAATCGCGTGCGCAAAATTTTCGGTCTGATCGAGATAGACCCAATGCCCGGCGGGCTCGATACCGATCCAGCGCGCACCGTGGTGGTCGAGTAGCGCGCGGCTCTCGGCGCAGATCCCACGCGGCACGCCGGCGACGTACAGCGCTGGAACGCGCAGCGCCGCTTGCCGCGCCGCGAGCTCGCCCGCTTCGGAGAGCCTCACGAGATCGTGCGCGTGGCGATAGAACATGCGCGGCGACGCGAACGCCATCGCCGCCGCGTAACCGCGCAGCGGCAGATCGGTCATGCCGTCGGCGTAGACGCGCGCACGCAGCTCGGCGAAGCCGCGGTCGACGAACTGCTGCTCGCTCCAGCCGATCACGCGGCCGCTGAAGTTGCAGTCGCCGCGCGAGATGTTGCCATCGATGTTGACGATCGCGCGTGCCGCGGCGCGCTCGCCGAGCATCATCGCGAGCACGCCGCCCATCGAGTGGCCGATCGCGATCGCATCGCGGGGGATCCACGCCGCCAAGTCCTCGGCCAACGCCTCCAAGCTCATCGGCTCGGGCCATGCCGATCGGCCGTAGCCCGGTAGATCGATCAGCGTGTGTTTGAAATCGCCGAGATGCTCGACGGGCGGCAGAAAGCTCGTCGACGACTCGCCGAGTCCGTGGATCCAGACCAGCTCGATCTCGCCGTCGCCGATGCGGCGCACGGACATGCCGTGCTCGATGCTCTGCTTCACATCCCGTAGTCCTGCGTGATCGTCACGTTGCCGTTCGACGAGTCCTCGTAGATGCCGCAGCCGAGCGTGCCGTACGCGCCCATCATGTTGATGTAATGACCATGCGCGCTGTAGTCGCTGCCCGGGCCTTCGTCGTAGAACGCCTGCAGGCACATATCCATCAGCGAGGTCATGTCGCCGCCCGCCTTCGCGATGTTCCAGCCGTCGAAGCCAGGGCACTCGTTCTCGGCGAACGCGATGCCGCCGCCTTGAGTCATGCCGAAGTGATCGTGCGCCGAGCCGGCATTGTAGTCGTACATCGCGCCGGTCGCCGCGTACGTCTCGAGCGCGGACGACTCGGTCAGCGCGCTCTTGCCGTTCATCGCGCGATACGCGTTGGTCTGCGTCACGCATTCGACGAGCGCCGCGTTCGATCCGCTGCCGCCGCCACCGCCGCCACCGCTGCCACTACCACTGCCGCCGGCGTCGACCGTTCCGCTGTTGTCTGCGCCACAGGCTGCGAGCGCGAGCATCAGCACGAAGAGCCGCATCGTTCGATTATCAGGCAAAGGCGGCGCGAATGCGCGACAAAGCCGTCTCGACGTTGTCGCGCGAGTTGAACGCGGACAGGCGGAAGTAGCCTTCGCCGGCCGGACCGAAGCCCGCACCCGGCGTACCGACGACCTGCGCGCGATCGAGCAAGCGGTCGAACAAGTCCCACGAGCCGATGCCGCCCGGCGTGCGCAACCACAGATACGGCGCGTGCACACCGCCGAACACGGTAAAGCCCGACGCGCCGAGCCCTTCGCGCAACAGCCGCGCGTTCTCCATATAGAACGCGATCTGCGCCTTCGTCTCGGCGAGCCCGGCGGCCGAGTACGCCGCGGCCGCACCGCGCTGCACGATGTAGGACGCGCCGTTGAACTTCGTCGCGTGGCGCCGCGACCACAGCGCGTTGAGCGCGACCGGCTTGCCGCTCGGATCCGAGCCGGTGACCGTTTTCGGGATCACCATGAACGCACAGCGCACACCGGTGAAGCCGGCGCGCTTCGAGAAGCTGCGCAGCTCGATCGCGTGCGAGCGCGCGCCTTCGATCTCGTAGATCGAGTGCGGCAGCTTCGGATCGGCAATGTACGACTCGTACGCGGCGTCGAACACGATCAGCGAATCGGTGCGGCGCGCCCACGCGACCCAGCGCTCGAGCTGCTCGCGCGTCATCACCGTGCCGGTCGGATTGTTCGGCGAGCATAAGTACGCGACGTCGACCGGCTCCGCGGGTGGCTCGGGCGTGAAGCCGTTCGCTTCGCTGCCGACGAGATACACGAAGCCGGGATAGCGACCGTCGGCGCCGGCGGCCGGCGTGCGACCGGCCATCACGTTCGAATCGACGTAGACCGGATAGACCGGATCGGTGACCGCGATCTTCGCGCCGAGCGCGAACAGCTCCTGCACGTTGCCGCTGTCGCACTTGCTGCCGTCGCTGACGAAGATCTCGTCGGCGGCGATGTCGACGCCGCGCGCCTTGTAGTCGTGCTCGCGGATCGCGTCGATCAAGAAGTCGTAGCCCTGCTCGGGGCCGTAGCCGCGAAACGTCTCCCGCTTGGTCATTTCGTCGACGGCGGCGTGCATCGCTTGCGTGATCGCAGGCGCGAGCGGCTCGGTGACATCGCCGATGCCGAGCCGGATCACGTGCGCATCTGGATGCGCCGCTTGATACGCGCGCACGCGCCGGCCGATCTCGGGGAACAGGTAGCCCGCGGGCAGCTTCGCGAAGTGCTCGTTGATCCGCACGCCGCGAACCTAACGCAAAGCTTCGACCGGCGTCAGCGCTTGCCGGTTGCCCCTGGCGATTTAATCGAGCAACGGCTCGGCGGCGGCGACGGACCAAGCTGCATGCGAATCGCTCTCGCCGCCTGCTTTCTGCTCGCGTGCACCGCCCACGACGTGCGCGTGCACTACCCGCTCGCATCGCCGGACGATGCCGGCGGCACGCTCGTGCTCTTGCTGACGCAGCCGGCCGACGACGTCACCGTCGCGATCGACGGCGTGCTGGTCGCTGCCAACGCGCACACGCAACGGCTCGTGATCGATCGCGTGCCGGTCGGCACCGCCGAGGTAATCGTGGCGGCGAACGGCGAGGACAAATCGTTCAAGGCCTGGATCGGCACCGATCACGCGACGACGGTGCCGCTCGGCGTGCCCGACGCGAGCATGGGCTTCATCAAGACGCTGGCCGGCACGCTGATCACCATCGTCGTGTACAGCCTGCTCCATCCATGACGTATGCTGCGTGCGTGTCGGAGCGCAACGACTTCATTCGCGACATCATCGACGAGGATCTTCGCCTCGGCCGCATCACTCGCGTCGCCACGCGATTCCCGCCCGAGCCGAACGGCTACTTGCACATCGGTCACGCGAAGGCGATCTGCGTCGACTTCGGCGTGGCGCGCGAATATCAGGGCACGTGCAATCTGCGTTACGACGATACGAACCCCGCGCGCGAAGACGTCGAATACGTCGAGTCGATCGAGCGCGACGTGCGCTGGCTCGGCTTCGAGCCGACCGCCGTGCTGTTCTCGGGCGACTACTTCCCGCGCATGTACGAGCTCGCCGAGCGGCTCGTGATCGAAGGCAAAGCGTTCGTCGACGATCTCGCCGACGAGCAGATCAAAGACTATCGCGGCACGTTGTCGGAGCCGGGTAGGCCGAGCCCGTTTCGCTCGAGGACGCCCGACGAGAACTTGGCGTTACTGCGCAAGATGAAGGCCGGCGAGCTGCCCGATGGCGCGTGCGTGCTGCGCGCGAAGATCGATCTCGCATCGGCGAACATGAAGATGCGCGATCCGCTGCTCTATCGGATCCGCCACGCGCATCACCACCGCACCGGCGATCGCTGGGTCATCTATCCGATGTACGACTGGGCACATCCGATCGAGGACGCGATCGAAGGCATCACGCACTCGTTGTGCACGCTCGAGTTCGAGAACAACCGCGAGCTCTACGATTGGGTGATCGACAATACCGGCCCGTGGGATCCGCGCCCACGCCAATACGAGTTCGCGCGGCTCGAGCTCGAGTACACCGTGATGAGCAAGCGCAAGCTGCGCTCTCTCGTCGAGGACGGGCGCGTGCGCGGCTGGGACGACCCGCGGATGCCGACACTCGCGGCGCTACGCCGGCGCGGTTACTCGCCCGCAGCGATCCGCAATTTCTGCGAGCTCGTCGGCGTCGCGAAGAACAACTCGGTCGTCGACATCGCAAAGCTCGAGTATTGCGTGCGCGACGATCTCAACCAGACCGCGCCGCGCGTGCTCGGCGTGCTGCGGCCGATCGACGTCGAGCTGGTCGGCGCCAACATCGAGATGTTGACCGCACCGTATTTTCCGGCCGATATCGGCAAACCCGGCGAGCGCACCGTGCCGATCGGCACGCGCGTGCTGATCGATCGTGACGACTGGCGCGACGATCCGCCGGCCGATTATCAGCGACTCGCGCCGGGCCGTACCGCGCGGCTGCGCCACGGCCCGTGCATTCGCGTCGACGAGGTGATCGCGCGCGATGCCGACGGCCGCGCGAGCAAGCTGCGCGCGACGGTCGTGCCGAGCGTCAAAGGTGCGAGCGTGATCCATTGGGTCGACGCGGCGACCAGCGTGCCCGTCGAGGTTCGGATCTACGAGCGCTTGTTCAAGGTGCCGCGCCCGGAAGAAGGCGGCGGCGATTTCTTGGCCGCGCTCGATCCGAATTCGCTCGAGGTCATCGCGACGGCGCGCGTCGAGGCATCGCTCGCGAATGCCGCGGTCGGCTCGCGCTGGCAGCTCGAGCGCGTCGGCTACTTCATCGTCGATCAGGATTCGCAGCCGGGTGCGCTCGTGATGAATCGCATCATCACGCTGCGCGACGCGCCCGCGGTCAAGGAAGTCGCCGCGCCGGTCGAGAAAAAACAAAACGCGAAGGCGGCGACGCGACCGAAGAGCAAGTCGCCGGCCGAGTATCGCGCCGAAGCGCGCGCGCGCGATCCGGAGCTCGCGGCGATGTACGCGACCGCGCAAGCTCTCGTCGGCGCCGAGCAGGCCGATCTGCTCACCGGCGACCGCGCGACCGCCGACTTGTTCGTCGCGGCGGCGAAGCTGTCGAACGCGCCGGAGCTGGTCGCGAAGTGGATCATCAACGAGCTGCCGCGCGCGCTCGCCGGCAAGACGCTCGCCGAGTCGGGCCTCGCGGCCGAACAGCTCGCCGAGCTGATCGAGCTGCTGAGCTCGGGCACGATCACGTCCAGCGTCGGCAAGACCGTCCTCGCGAAGATGATCGCGACGGGCGAGCGCGCCGGCGAGCTCGCACGTGAAGCCGCGGCCACGCCGGTCGGCGATCTCGGCTCGGCGGTCGAGGCCGTGCTCGCCGCGAACCCCGATAAAGCCGCGCAGTACAAGGCCGGCAAGACCGGGTTGCTCGGGTTTTTCGTCGGCCAGGTGATGAAATCATCCCCAAACGCCGACGCGACCGAGGTCAACCGCGCGATTCGCGACCGCCTCGGCTGAGGTGCGCGCTCCCCACCACGCGGGCGACCACCCCCAGCTGGCAAGCGTCCGCCGACATTGTATGTTGAGGTCGTGAGGTTGGTCGTGCTCTGCGCACTGCTCGCCGCGTGTAATGCGCGGCTCGGCGCGAGCGTCGGTGCGAGCAGTGGCGATGACGATTCGTCGCCGAGCGACGCGAACAACGGCGGCGGCGGCGGTGGCAGCGGCGCCGATGCGCAAACCTCGAGCGTGCCGCCGATGGACGCGCCGGCAGACGCGAGCACGTGCCCGACGGGGCGCGTCGTGTTCCTCAACTTCGCAGGCGATACGATCGCGCAAGCCGCCGCGAGCGATGCGACGCAGGATCAGGCGATCTGGGTCGGCATGAGCAACGGCGCCACGACCGCGACGATGTCCGAGTTCCGCCCGAACGCGGCCGATCGCACGACGCAGATCCAGTCGGTCGTGACGGCGCTACAGAGCATCTTCGCCGGGGTTCCCGAGGTCACGTTCGTGACGACGCGTCCGGCCGCCGGACCGTACGTGATGATCGGGTTCGGCGGAACGATGGGCCAGGCCGGCGTGCCGTACACCGGCGCCGTCAACCACCTCGATTGCGGCGATACCAACAAGAACGACCTCGGCTGGGTGTTCGAGTCGGCGACCACGACGCAAGCGGCAAACCTTGCCGCCGGCGCGATCGGGTTCGGGCTCGGCGCGACCGGTACGACCGATCAGACCGACTGCATGTGCGGTTGGTTGACGCAGTGCCAAGCGTCCGGCAACGCGTGCTCGTTCTCGGCGACCGCGCAAGCGCAGGTCGCCTGCCCGAACGAGACCGATCCTCAGAACGACGTCGCGATCCTACAAGCTTTCTGCAATTAGCCCGACACGTCATGCGTTGTAGGGCGAGTGAGAATCGTCGGACTCGTCGCGATCGCCTGTGTCGGCTGTGTCTCGCAGGTCGGCAACGACGAGGGCACGCGTGCGCGCGACGCGGGCGAGGTCGATGCTGCCGTCGATGCGGCGCCCATCGACGCGCGTGTTCGCGACGCGCCGGCCGACGCGAATGCGTGCCCGAGCGGCCGCGTCGTGTTCTTGAGCTTCGGCGGCGATACGCTGACGCGCGCCGCGCAGAGCGACGCCACCGCCGACACCGCATCGTGGGTCGGCATGAGCTCGGGCCAAACGACCGGCACGTTGCCCGAATGGCGACCGACCGCGAGCGACCGCACCTCACAGATCGCGGCCGTGGTCGACGAGC
Source organism: Kofleriaceae bacterium (assembly GCA_036271395.1). Taxonomy (GTDB): domain Bacteria; phylum Myxococcota_A; class Polyangia; order Haliangiales; family Haliangiaceae; genus JABFXX01. The sequence continues at coordinate 22,008 of DATBAS010000139.1, read as the reverse complement.
TCGAAGCGAAGTTCTCGACGATCGCGCCGACGATGCAATTCGCCACGACTCGGCCCGTCGCCGGACCGTACGTGATGATCGGCTTCGGCGGCTCGCAGGACAACGTCGGCGTGCCGTACACGACTGCGGTCAACCATCTCGATTGCGGCGACGCGAACATGAACGACGTCGGTTGGGTGTTCGAGAACGTCGCGGACGCGACGAGCGTCGTCAACTTTGCCGCCGGTGCGATCGGCTTCGGCATGGGCCTCACCGGCACGACCGATTCGAACGACTGCATGTGCGGCTGGTTGACGAACTGTCAGGCGTCGGGCGCGGCGTGCACGTTCTCGTCGGCGGCGAACGCGCAGATCGCGTGTAACGGCGAGACCGACCCGCAAGACGACACCGCCATCCTCGCCAACTTCTGCACCGGCGGCGGCGGCAGTACCGGCGGCTAACGCCGCGCTGGATCGGGGTGGTGCGAGCGCATCAGCGCGACCATGCGCGGCGCCGCGTCTTCGGCCATCGCGATGTCGAGCCCGGCGGCCGATTCGCGCGCGGTCTCGACGATCCGCTCGAACATCGCCGCTTCGTAGCGCGCGACCGCGGCGATTCCACCGCCGGCGATCGCCAACGCGAGCTCGAACGCGTCGCGCATCGCGTTGTTGACGCCCTCGCCGGCGAACGGCGACATCACGTGCGCCGCGTCGCCGAGCAGCGTGATGCCACGTCGCTGCGGCCACGCATGGCCGATCGGCAGCGCGCAGATCGGCAGCACGAGCGCACGATCATCAGCGCGCTCGATGAACGCGCGCAGCTGCGGCGCCCAGTCGCTGTGCTCGTGCAGCAGCGCTTGCTTGATCGCGCTCGCCGGCCGCGTTGCCAGCTGTCTCGCGTCTGCCTCGGCGATTTGCTGCGCGACGTACACCCGCATCACGCTATTCGAGCTGCGCTGCGCGATGATCGTCTTGCGCCCGCCGATCGCGAGCAGCTTGCCATGCGGCACGAGCGGCACGAGGTCGGGATGACGCGCGTCGAAGTCTGTCAGCTCGAGCTCGACGAACGCGACGCCGGTGTACGCGGGGCGTGCGTCGGTGAGCGCCGGGCGCACGCGCGACCACGTGCCATCCGCGCCGACCACGAGCGCGAAGTCGCGCGAAGCGCCGTCCGCGAAGTGAACGCGCGCGCCGCTGCCAACCGGCTCGACGCTGCTCACACGCCGCCCCCACTCGATCGCACCCGCCGGCAGCGAATCGAGCAAGATCCGGCGGAGCTCGGCGCGGTCGATCTCGGGACGACCGCCGCCGGCACCGACCTCGTCGTAGAGCAGCGCGCCGGATGCGGCGTAGACGTAGACGTCTTGGTCGTCGTAGCGCGCGGCGCGCTCGAAAGCGGCGGTGAGCCCGGCGAGCTCGAGCGCGCGCAGCCCGGAGTCGGCGTGGAGGTCGAGCGAGCCGCCCTGGCCGCGCGACGCGGGCCCGTCATCGAGCTCGAGGATCGTCGCAGCGATGCCGTGGACGTGGAGGATGCGCGCCAGCGTGAGCCCGCCCGGGCCCGCGCCGATGATCGCGATGGTATCTGGCATTTACATAGCGTACTATGGATATAGATAGCATCCTATGCAACCCCCAAACGACTGGGATCCAGCCAACCATCCCGCGTATCTACTCGGCCGAGCCGCGCGGCTGTTCGCGCGCGCGGCGGACGACCGGCTTGCCAAGCTCGGCGTCAGCAGCGCACACGTGCCGGTGATCCGGCTGTTGAACGACGGCAAAGCGCGGTCGCAGGCGGAGCTCGCGGAGCTGGTCAAGGTCGAGCAACCGACGATGGCGCAGCTGCTCGCGCGCATGGAGCGCGATGGGTTGATCAAGCGCGCGCCTAACCCCGACGATGGCCGCAGCAGCCTGTTCTCGCTGACGCCACGCGCGCAGAGCAAAGTGCGCGCGGTGCGCGACGTGCTCGTCAAAGGCAGCGACGAGATGTTCGACGGCTTTTCGGCCGGCCAGATCGCGATGCTCGCGACCCTGCTCGAACAAGCGATCGAGAACCTCGAAGCCGCGGCGAGTAAACGCTAGTCTAGTCGACGACGCGCAGTCGCCCGCCGGAGAACACCGGCTCGGCCGCCGCGTGCTTCGTGCGCGGCGTGCTCGGCGCGGTCGGCCGAACGTCCGGCGCGCGCTCGGCCCACGCGCGGGCGACATCGCGATCGAGCAAGTGCGTCGGCCGCACGTTGCGCAGCGCGTTCGCCATCACCGCGCGGATGTGCGGGTTGGTCTGCTCCAGCTGCGCGAGCAGCGCGGTCATCGCGTCGCGCTTGAGCCCGTCCTGCGAGCCGCACAAGTTGCACGGCACGATCGGGAACGCGAGCTCGGCGGCGTACGCGGCGATGTCGGCCTCGGCGCACTCGATCAACGGGCGGATCACGTCGAAGCGATCGTCGTCGGTGCGGTAGCGCGCGGGCATCGCCTGCAGCTTGCCGCTGTAGAACAGGTTGAGCAGGAACGTCTCGAGCGAATCGTCGCGGTGATGGCCGAGCGCGAGCTTGTTGCAGCCGAGCCGCTCCGCCGCGGTATAGAGGATGCCGCGGCGCAACCGCGAGCACAGCGAGCAGTAGGTCGCGGAGTCGTCGAGGCGCGACGTCACGACCGAGTACGTATCCTCGCGCAGGATCTCGAACGGCCAGCCGGTCGACTCGAGATACGCGCGCAACGCGGCGCCGTCGTAGCCGGGTTGAACCTGATCGAGGTGCACGGCGACGAGCTCGAGCTTGAACGGCAGGCGCGGCACGAGCTTGGTGAGCAAGTGGAGCAGCGTGTAGCTGTCCTTGCCGCCCGACATCGCGACGAGGATCCGATCGCCGGGCGCGATCAGCTCGTAGCGCTCGCAGGTCTCGCGGACGCTGCGATACAGCTGCTTCTCGAGCCGGTCGTTCATGACCCGGGATTGGTAGCGCCGATCGGCGCTGCTGTCACCAGCGGACTCCACGTGCCGGGCGTGAGCAGCCACAGCCAATCGCGTGCACGCGTCGTCGCGACGTACAGGGCGCGTGCGAGCTCGGGCGAATCCTTGGGATAGAACGCCGGCGTCAGGTCTGGAATCACGACGCTGTCGAACTCCAGTCCGCTGACCGCGGCGGCCGTCGTGACGATCACGCCGGGCTCGAACCGAAAATCGCCATCGAGCACGAGCATCGGGTCGAGGCCGCGCGAGAGCTCGTTCGCGAGCCGGCGCGCATGCTCGGGCGTTCGCGCGATCACGCAGATCTGCCGCCACGGGTCGCGCGTGAGCAGCGCGTCGAGGTGCCAGCACGCGAGCGCGGTTTGCGCGAGCCCGCCGTCGCACGACGTCGCCCACACGGCGCCGTTTTCACCCGGAAGCTCGAACGCCCGCGCGAACTCCGCGATCTGCGGCACCGAGCGATACGTGATCGCGAGCGTGATCTCGTGCCAGGTCGCGCGGTGCAGCTCGGCGCGAGCCGCGGCCCAGCCGGCGAAGTACGCGGTCTCGTCGGTGGCTTGCCGGTGATCGCCGGCGAGCGTGACGGTGCCGTGCGGTGCGAGCGCGTCACCGATCGCGGCCAGCTCCATCGGCGCGCGTAGCTGCGCCTCGTCGATCACGATGTGGTCGTAGACCGGCAGCTCGGTCGCCGGTAGCGCGCCGCGGCGGGCGAGCTCGAACAGTACCGGCACGTCTTCGGCGTCGAACGTGTGCGCGTCTTCCATCGTCGTGCCCGCGTCGAGCGCACGGTTGTCGAGCGCGACGAGCCGAGCGGCGTCGACGTGGCGATGCGCGCGCTCTGTCGTCGTCTCGAATTGCAGCCGCGTGTGCTTGCGCACCACGGCGATGGCGCGCGCCGGCAACACGTTGCTCGCGTCGACGATGCGCTGCAACCTCGGCTCGTCGCCCCACAGATGCAGCAACCGCGCGCGCGAGCGCGGCAGCTTGTCGTCGTCTCGCGGCGGCTTCCAGCCGCGAAACTCGTCGAGCACGACGCGGACCGCCGGGTGGCGCTTGAGCGCGATCACCTGCGCGGTCGCACCTTCCGACAACCGCTCGGGTAGCCCGGTGAACGCCTTGCGCGCGCGCGCGACCAGCCAATCGTCGAGCACGGTGATCTCGAGCTTCGCGATCTCGAGCCGATCGGCGATCAGCCGACACAACCGGCGCAGGCCCTCGGTGGGGACCAGCATCAGCGCGCGAAATCGCCGCGACGTTGCCGCGGCTCGGCGAGCGAGCGACGCCACGCGATACAGCGCGACGAGCGTCTTGCCGACGCCGGCCTCGCCGTCGACCACGAGCGATGTATCCGCCGGCAGATCGACGGCGCGCTGTTGATCGGCGTCGAGCACGACGAGTGAGCTGCGATCCGGCTGCGCGACGTGCACCGGCGCCGGTCGCGGCAGCGCGTGCTCGCGACCTTCACGATCGATGTGGCGATCGTCGCCGACGAGCTCGCCGCGTTGCAGCAGCCAACGCTCGACGACGCGAAGCTGCTGGCCCGCCGGCAGGTCGTACGGCTCACCCGGCGCGGCGGCGAAGAACGCGCCCGCGATCGGCGCGGTGCGCCAGTCGAGCATCGGCGGCGATGCCTCGAGCTGTGTACGCGGCCCGAGCACGTAGCCGCGCTCGCCGCGCTCACCGTCGACGGCCAGGTACGCCTGTCCCGCGGGGTGCGACGCGAGCGCGCGCTCGATGTCGGCGAGCTTGGTCATATCCGCATCTTGCTTACTGCGTCTCGACGCACAAGCTGGTTTCGCCGCGCGCGTTTCGGTACGATCTTGGAGTTGAAGGTTTTCGTCGCGGCTGCGGTCGCGGTCGTCTGGGCCGCAGGTGCGGGGTGCGACTCGTCGTCGACGCCGCCGCCGCCCGCCGACGCGTACTTGACGCTCGACGCACCCGCGCACGCGGGAGCCGGCCCCGGCGGCGGCTTGCTCGACCAGCTCACGTTCGCGGTGGTCGGCGACACGCGGCCGGCAAACGTCGACGATACGGCCGGCTATCCGACCGCGGTCGTCGGCCAGATCTGGGGCGACGTCGCCGCCGATCCGGCGCTGCCGCGCTTCGCGGTGACGAGCGGCGACTACATGTTCGCATCGGTCACCGGCGGCCAGGTCGATCCGCAGCTCGACGCGTACCTCGGCGCCCGCGCCGCGTACTCGGGCGTGGTCTATCCCGCGATGGGCAACCACGAGTGCAACGGCTACACCGACTCGAACTGCGGCCCGAACAACAAAGACGACGAGCCCGCGAACTACCTCGAGTTCATGAGCCGCATGGTGATGCCGCTCGACGAGCTGCATCCGTATTACATCGAGCGGTTCGCCGCGACCGATGGCTCGTGGAGCGCGAAGTTCATCTTCGTCGCCGCGAACGCGTGGGATGCGACGCAGAACGCGTGGGTAAATCTGATGGAGACCGAGCCGACGACGTACACGTTCGTCGTGCGCCACGAGCCGCCCGATTCGAACACCGCGCCGGGCGTCGATCCGACGACGCTGATCCTCGCGCGCTTTCCGCTGACGATGCTGATCACCGGCCACACGCACACGTACCAGCACGTTCCGGCCTATCGCGAGATCATCGTCGGCAACGGCGGCGCGCCGCTGACCAGCAACTTCAACTACGGCTACGTCATCGTGCAGCAGCAGACCGACGGGACGCTGATGGTCACGTCGAAGGATTACCAGACGGTCGCGGCCGTCGATCAATTCACGATCAATCCCGATGGCACGCTGCATTAGCTGTTTGATCGTGCTGTGCGCATGTCAGGGGCCATCCGAGCTCGACGACGTGCACGTCGGACCGGTCCCGCACGCGCGGATCGCACTCGACGGCGAGCTCGACGAGCCTGCGTGGAACGCGGCGGCGATGCGCGGCGTGTTTGCGGGCAGCGACGGCGATCAAGCGCGGCCGTACTCCGAGATCCGCATCCTGCGCGACGAGACGCACTTGTTCGTCGGGCTCTACGCGGCCGACGAGGACATCCGCTCCGACGACGCCTTCGATGTCACGGCCGGTGGGTTTCACGCACACCTCACCGCTGGGGGCACCGCGACGCCGGCAACCGTGCGCCTCGCCGTCGATCGCGACGGCACGCTCGACGATTCCCACGACAACGACGAAGAATGGGTCGTCGAAGCCGCGATGCCGCTCGACGAGCTCGGCCCGGCGCCGATCGCGATCGCCGCCGAGCGCTGCGATACCACCAAGTCGGGTGCGCGACGGTGCGGCAGCTGGCGCGGCTCGATCGATCCGAAGATCCTTCCGATCATTCGGTAGTTACCGGCATAATCAGGGCTTCAGCGGCTCGTAATCGCAACTTCATCACGCATCCACGCGGGATGCCCCACCGTAGAGACATGCGACGCTCCGTGCTCGTCACGCTCACGCTCGTCCCCGCCCTCGCGGCTTCTGCCGTCGCGCGTGCCGATGCGCCGACGATTCCGGAAGCCCTGCTGCCGGCGGATGGATCGACGCTCGATCAGACGTTCGCACCGCCGGGCATGGGCGAGCAGGTGTTGATGCCGCCGGGCATGACGCCACCGATCGATTGCGACGACGACATGGAATCCGACCGCCGGCCCGAGTGCCAGCCGCAAGAAGGCTTCTATCGCTGGAACGGCGTGATCGTCCGCGGCGGGTTCGGGCACTACTTCTGGACCGGCGGCGGGTGAAACGCCACGCGCGCGTTCCGCGTCCGGACTGGCGCGCGCGCGTCGAAGCACAAGGCCTCGTGTTTCACACGGCGGTGAAGACCGGCGTGTACTGGGGCGAGGACGCGTACTACGAATTCGCGCGGCGCGACGTCGACGCGATCGAGCGCGCGACGCGCGAGCTCCACGCGCTGTGCCTGCAAGCGGTCGAGCACGTGGTCGCGAATCGCCGCTACGCCGAGCTCGGCATCACCGGGATCGCGATCGATCTGGTCGAGCGCAGCTGGCGCGAGCGCTCGCCGTCGCTCTACGGCCGCCTCGATCTCGCGTTCGGTGATGGCGTGCCGAAGCTCCTCGAGTACAACGCCGACACGCCGACGAGCTTGCTCGAAGCTGCGGTCGTGCAGTGGACCTGGGCGAACGAATGCATGCCCGGCGCCGATCAGGCGACCGGGCTGCACGACGAGCTCGTCGCGCGATGGCGCGAGCTCGCGCCGGTGCTCGGCCCGCACGTTCACTTCGCGAGCGTCGAAGACATCGAAGACGAGATGACGGTCACGTACCTGCGCGACACCGCGCAGCAGGCCGGGCTCGAGACCACGTTCGTCGCGATGAGCGCACTCGGCTGGGATCCGGCACGGCGCACGCTCGTCGATCTCGACGGCACTGCGATCGCGAGCCTGTTCAAGCTGTATCCGTGGGAAGGGCTCGTGCTCGACGACCTCGCGGCCGTGCTCGGCGAGCTGGATGTCCACTGGCTCGAGCCGGCGTGGAAGATGGTCCTGTCGAACAAGGCGATCCTGCCGATCTTGTGGGAGCTGTTTCCGGGTCATCCGAATCTGCTCGCGACGTCGCGCGAAGCCGGCACGGTCGGCGACGCGTGGGTGAAGAAGCCGCTATTCGGGCGCGAAGGCTCGAACGTGACGATCGCGGCGCCCGGCATCACGGTCGCGACCGAAGGGCCCTACGACGATCGCGGCTGGGTCTATCAGGCGTACGCGGATCTCGGCGAGCACGACGGCATGCGCCCGGTGATCGGCGCGTGGCTCGTCGGCGATCGGCCGGCCGGGATCGGGATTCGCGAGACGCCCGGCTACGTCACCGACAACACGGCGCGGTTCGTGCCGCACATCGTCGGCTGAGCGCAGATCCGCTCCAATCGACGATCTCGGCGCGATCTTTGAAATCGCCGATCACGCCTTGATGACGCCGAGGTCGGCGATCAAGCCGCTCTGCGTCGGCGTCCAGCCGAGCTGCTGCTGCGTGAGCTGGCTCGACGCTGGGGTGTCGAGCTGCGCGAACATCGCGAACGAGCCGAAGTGCTCGGCCGCTTCCGCGGGTGACTTCGAGACGACCGGCACGTTCAGGCGCGTGCCGATCGCCTCCGCGATGGAGCGCTGCGCGATGCCCTCCTCGCCGACCGCGTGGAATGCGCCGGTCAGCCCACGCTCGACGACGATGCCGTACAGCCGTGCGGCGTCGAGCCGATGCACGGCACACCAGCGGTGCGCGCCGTCGCCGATGTACGCGGAGACGCCCGACCGCGTCGCGATCTCGATCATCGGTGACCCGAAGCCGTACGGACCGCCGGCGGCGTGCACGCAGCGCGGCAACCGCAGCACCGCGACGCGCACGCCGCGCTCGGCGAACTGCATTGCGGTCTGCTCGGACACGCGCGGGATCGTCGCCGGCGGCGCGTCGGTTTCGATCGCGAGCCGGCCGGCGATGCCCGGCGTTCCGGACGTCACGACGAGCTGCCGGTTCGAGCCGACCAGCGCGGTGCCCATCGCCTCGATCGCGCGCGCGTCGATATCGCAGGCCGCCTTGAAGCTCGCGCGACCGCTGCCGGGCTGCGCAAAATCGTGGACGAACGCCGTGTGGATCACGACGTCGGCGCCGGCGGTGCCGCGGCGCAGGCTCTCGAGATCATCGAGGTCGCCGCGATGGACCTCGGCGCCGGAGGCAGTGACCGCCGCCGCGCCGGCATCCGAACGCGCCATGCCGACGACGTGGTGGCCCGCGCCGAGTAATTCTCGAACAACGGCGGAACCGACGAAGCCGGTCGCGCCCGTGATGAAGATCCGCATGCGCTCGTTGTAGCGATGCGCGGGCGCGGTGCCTTGGGCGGTTTTGGCGAAACTTACGCGGAGGCGAAGGCCGCGGCCGCGGCGGCCGGCACCTGAAGCCAGGGTACGTGAACCGTGCGCGCGAACTCGCCCGGCGTGGCTCCGACGATGCGGCGGAAGTGTCGGTTGAGCTGGCTCTGATCGTAGAACCCGACCTGCGAGGCGACGTCCGCCGGCCGCACGCCGGCGACGAGCAGCTGCTTCGCGCGCAGCACGCGCAGCCGCGTCAGGTACGCGTGCGGCGGCATGCCGATCTGCGCGCGAAACGCGCGGCACAGATGAAACTTGTCGAGGCTCGCGTGCGCGGCGAGCTCGTCGAGCGTCACCGGCTCGGCCAGCCGCGCGCGCACGAGGTCGAGCGCGCGACGCACCGGCCGCGTGTGCAGATCGCGCACGTCGGGCAGCGCCGCCATTGCACCGAGCGCCTCGGCGAGCAGGCAATCGAGCACGAAGCGATCGGCGTGCGCGGCGACCGCGTCGTGAAGGCGGTGAAATGGCGCGCTGCGCGGATCGCCGGCCACGAGCACCGACTGCATGCGCGTGGTGCCGAGCACGGCGCGCGGCGCGACGCAGATCGCCTGGAACGACAGCGGCCCGTCGCGCGAGACCTCGCGGCCGACGTCGCCGGGCTGATGGAGCACGATCGTGCCCGGCCCGACGCGCCACGGCTTGCCGTGCGTCCACAGCTCGGAGCGACCGCGCTCGAGCCGCGTGATCAGGAACGCCTCCTTCATCCCGGAGACCGGGTGATCGACGATCGTGCGGGCCGCGTGCACGTCCGCGGTCGCGGTCTGGATCTTCCGGACGCGGATCGCCATGCCTCAGTGTAGCGCCGGGCACCGGCTCGGCTTGGGCATTCTTGGCGTCAGGCACCGCGCGAAACGCGATTGCTCGCGGGCTCGGCCCGCCGCAGCTTGTCGCGCTCGCGCCAATCGTCGACGCGATCGCGCGGGTGCATCGGCCCGTCGAAGCGCAGCCCGAACGCGGCGTCGAAGTCGGTCGCACCGCTCGTGCGGACGAAGATCGTCTTGCGGTTGTATGCCGCGAAGAACATCAGGAACGGGAAGAAGTTCTTGACGACGACGATGTCGGCGCACCACGGGTCGAGGCCGACCTCGGTGTAAAACGACGGCCGCATCACGAGCGCGGGCCCTTCGGTGACGACGAGCCGCACGTGATCGATCGCGAGCACGATCGTGCGGCCGAACCCGGCGCGATCGTATTTGCCTACAACGGTCGCGCGCACCGCGAGCGGCGAAGATCGCGCCGGATCGAGCGAGCCACCGAGCTGCGTCGCGATCACGTCGCCGACGTCGCGCGGCCAATGCTGCGCGATCGCTTTCGGATCGCGCACGGCGGCGTAGACGAGCATGTCGGTCGCGCGCTCGAGTAGCGCACGCACGAGGTGCGTCGAGTCGCCGGGTGCACCGGCCGACACGACGTCGGAGGCATCGGCCATCACGACGCAGCCGAAGTTTCGGCGCAGTGTTGCCGAGCGCGCGGCGTCGATCGCGGCGTCGGCGGTCGCGAATTCCGGCGGCAGGCGATCGCGCACGGCCCAGCACATATCGGCGAGCTCGTCGGCGAGCCGATCGGCGGCGCGCACGTCGCCGTCGCTCACGCACAGCGTCGACCAGCCGAGCGCGGGATCGTCGTTCCACGGATGGACCATGAACGTCGATGCCGCGAGCACCTCGCCGGATTTCTCCGCGCGTTTCATGCGCGAAAAGATCGGGCGCATCGGCGAGAGAAAATCGATCGTCGTGCCGCCACCGAGCAACATCGGCAGCGAGCGCCACGCCATCCGTGGCTTGCACTCGCCGAGCACGGTGCCGATCGCGAGCTCGCCGGCTTTGCGGCCGGTGCGCGCGTGATCGCGGTGCGGGTTCGTGTGATACGCGACGATCGCGTCGGCGTGCGCCACCCGCTCGCGCGTCACGTTGCCGTGCAGGTCGTGCGAGACGACGAGCGGCGCGTTGCCGATCACGCGGCGCGCGGCGGCGAGCAAGCGCGACTCGGGATCGGGCACGCCGAGCACGCCCATCGCGCCGTGCAAGCACAGGTAGAGCGCGTCGAGCCGACCGGCGTTGCGCAAACCGTCGACGAGCCGCTGCTCGAGCGCCTCGAAGCAGGCGCGATCGAGTGGACCGCCCGAAGCCGCCCATGCCGACATGATGGGCACCGGCTCGATCTCGGCTTTGCGCGCGCGCGCGGCGCGGATGAAGCCGGCGAGCTCGGCGCGCTTGAAGAAGCCGGCGACTTCGGGGCCATCGGTCGCGGCGGCGAGCAACGCGTCGCCTTCGAGATAATGCGCCGATTCGAAGTCGACGAGCTGCGTCGCGACCGGCGACAGCGCGTTCGACTCCTGCGCGATCCGCGCGAACGCGATGCGCTTCACCGTATTTCCTCGCTCGCGCCGCGGGCACAGTCGCCCGCGTCATCGCGCTCGCTCGGGGTGTAGAGCTCCGCGATCATCTTGCGCACGTTGCGCGCGACGAGCCGGCGCACCGGCAGCTTCGCCGCCGTGCCGTACATCGGCGCCGTTCCCGACTTCGCGAGCTTCGGGTTCGCGCGGACGTCGGCGACGCTCGCGCGCAGATCGGCCAGATATTCGTCGATGATCGGCGCGTGGTTCGCGGTGACCGTCAAGTGGATCGACGTCGGCCGATGCTGGCGATCGACGGACCAGCCGCGCGCCTCGAGCCGATCCGCGACCGCAAAGAGACCGTCGCCGGTATACGCGACGATCGTCGCGTCGGGCCGGCCGAGCAGCGAAAGCCCGTCGATCTTCGCGATCCCCGCGCGCAAGCGATCGGCGGCATCGATCGTCTGTGCCGCGAGCGCCATGTAGCCGCTCTCGCCCATCGCCTGTAACGCGGCCCATGCGGCGGCGATCGGCCCGCCGGGCCGCGTGCCGAGCAGCGTCGGCGACGCGTAGATGCCGCCGGGGAAATCGGTCGCGACGAAGATCTGATCGCGAAAATGCTCGAGCGTGCGCCACAACAGCAACGACGCGCCTTTGCCGGCGTACGCGTACTTGTGCAGATCGGCGCTCATCGACGTCACGCCGCGCACCCGGAAATCCCACCGTGGCAGCGAGCGCCCTCCTCGCTCGAGCCACGGCAGGACGAACCCGCCCACGCACGCATCGACGTGAAACGGCAGGCGATGCGACTCGGCGAGCGCGCCGATCGCTTCGATCGGATCGATCACGCCGTGCGGATACTGCGGCGCCGATGCGACGAGCCCGATCGTGCGCCAGCCGATCGCCTTCGCCATCGCGCGCACGTCGGCGCGTTGGTCGTGATCGACGTCGACTTTCACGAGCTCGACCCCGAAGTAGTGGGCGGCCTTGTCGAATGCCGGATGGATCGTGCGCGGCACCACGAGCTGCGGCCAGAGAATCCACGGCTTTTTGCGGCGCGCGCGATCGCGATATGCGGCGACCGCGCACAAGATCGATTCGGTGCCGCCCGACGTCACCGCGCCGACCGCGCCGGGATGGTTGAGCAACGCGCCGGCCGATTCGACGATCGACTTCTCGATCGCGCGGAGCCCTTTGAACGCCATCGGGTTGAGCAGGTTCGCGCTCGCGTAGATCGCGTGCGCGTCTTTGATCAACTGCTCGTGCGCGTCGCCGGCGTGATAGACGAGCGAGAACACGCGACCGTGCCGCCAGTCGACGTCGTCGGCTTGATGCGCGCGCAGCTCGGCGAGCACCTCGTTGGCGGGGCGGCCGACCTTCGGAATCACAGCTTCGCCTCGACCGACACGGTGATGATGTTGTTCGAGCCGTAGCCTTTGAAGTTCGTCGGCGGCGACGTGATCGAGTCGGTCACCGCCGGAACTTCGTACCAGTAGTGGATGTAGCTGGCGCCGAAGCGATAGCGGCCGACGGAATAGCGCAGGCCCGAATGCACGCCGAAGTGCGAGAACGACGGCGAGCTCAGCGACAGCGTATCGGCCGGCGCCGGCGAGTGATCGTATTGGCCGCCTGCCATCAGATCGAGCGACGGCGCGAAGTCGAGCCCGTGCACGCGCACGCCGCCGGTGACCTCTTGCGAGTCGTGGTAGTCCTTCACCGAGTCGAGGTCGCGCACGTAGTAAATGCCGACGAGGTTGACGTCTTGATCGTGAAACTGGCGATACAGCCAGTAGCGAAACTCGCCGCCGACCTCGAGGTTCGGCAACACGTCGACGTTCGCGCCGGCCTGGAACGTCCACGGCAACAGCTCGTTGGTGGATTCGAGCCCGTTGACGGTGCCGGGCGAGAACGCATCCTGCGAATACGTCAGCGCGACCGGGCCGTGCAGCGTCGCATCGACGCGGCCGATGATCGCGGCGCCCCACGTCACGCGCGGCAGCGGCGAGCCATACGCGCCGACGCTCCAGCTCGGCGCCCAACCGCTGCCGTCGAGCACGAGGTGCGGCGCGGTGCCGAAGATCTGCGAGACGTTCATGCCGTCGACGATCGGGTAGATGTCCTGATCGTCGTGGACGCGGATGTTGATCACGCCGACCGTCGCGCCGAGCGCGAGCGTCGGCAGCACTTGATACGCGGCGCCGAGCACGGCCTGCGGCGCGATGATGTACGCGTCGATCAAGTGGTAGCGCGTGACGGCGTCGCTCGGGAACTCCGCGCCCTGCGCGTTGCCGACGTACACGGCGGCGCCGACGTGCAGCTCCGGCACGAGCTTCGGCAGCGGCCGGCCGGCGACCGCGATCATCGGGATCACGCCGAACGCGCGCGACGGCTTGATCGCCGAGTAGTAGCCGTTGGACTGCGGCTGCACGCCGAGGAACTGGCTCGAGCGGCCGTCGTCCCACGGCGCGAGCTCGAACGACGTGTGGAGCAGCGACACGCCGGCCGAGATGTAAACCGTCCACTCGTCCTCGAGCACGATGCCGGCGGGGTTGTGATAGAGCGCCGACGGATCGTCGGGACGGCCGATCTCCGCGCCCATCGCCGTGCGGCGCACGCCGATCTCGGGAATGCCGAAGCCACCTGCGTGCGCGGTCGATGACGCGACGAGCAGTACAACGAGCCAGCGCACGATCCGCGAGTATCGCGCGCGCCGCGCCGCGTCCATCGCGATCGATGACATGGCGGATTCTATTCGCCGCGCACGGCGGCTTGCACCGAGCTCGGCGGCGGCAGCTTCGCGTCGCGGAACGCGCGCGCCATCGCGATCGCGCTGCCGTAACCGACGATGGTCGCGACGTCGGCGACCGTCGCCGCGGGCGCCGACAACAGCAGCGCCGCGACGCGCAAGCGCAGCACGAGCAGCGTGTCGCGATAGCCGCTGCCGAACCCGAACGTCGCGGCCATTTCCTTGGCGTCGCGGCCGACCTGGCGCATCGACATGTTCAAGCTGTTCGCGAGCTGCTTGAGCGACGCGGTCCCGCCGTAGCTCGTGTAGAGCGGATGCAGCGCCTGCCACATCCGGCGAAACCGCTCGGGCTCCTCGGGCAACACGTCGATCGTCGGCGCGATGATGTTGGCGCGGGCGAGCGCGCGGATGAGATCGCCGAGCCGAGCCGGATCGATCGCGACCTCGCGCACCGCGGCCCAGACATACGCCGGCATCGGCAGCGGCGCGTGCGCGATGCCGACCGGCACGCGCAGATCCGCGCGCGCGAACCGCAGCTGCACGACCTCGACGCGGTCGCCGTCGGTGCGAAACGTTCGCGACTTCGCGCCGACGCGCTCGATCTCGTCGTCGGCGAGCAAGAGCGCGACCGGCCCGCGCACCGGCGCGGCGGCACTCGGCGCGTAGCGGCCCTCGAGCAGCAGGAACAAGTGGCCGACCTGCTCGACGCGGCCCGCTGCCGCCGCCGCGTACTTGGTGTCGAACGCGAGCTTGTCGCGGATCACGACCGTGCCGCGCACGGTGCGCTCGAGCATGAGCGTCGATCGCATCGCGCCCTCACCGATCCTCGCCTCGCTGGTCGCGAGCAACATCCCAGCCGATCGTACACTGCCGTCCATGAGCGATCCGCTTGCTTGGCAGCTCGGCGCGCGCGTGCCGGGCGGCGACTACCGCGTGTTCCAGACCGCATTCGTCGATGGCACGCACCCGCGCACGGGCGCATCGAAGCGGTTCTCGCTGATCGAAGCCGTCGATTGGGTCAACGTGATCGCGTTGACGCCGAAATCCGAGGTCGTGCTGATCAAGCAGTTTCGCGTCGGCAGCGGCTCGGTGTGCCTCGAGATCCCCGGCGGCATGGTCGATCCGGGCGAATCGCCAGAGGTCGCCGCCGCGCGCGAGCTCGCCGAGGAGACCGGCTACACCAGCGCGCGGTGGGAGCGGCTCGGCGACGTTTCGCCGAATCCCGCGATCATGACGAACCGGCTGCATTCGTATCTCGCGCGCGACTGCACGCAGACCCAGCCGCAACGGCTCGAAGGCTCCGAGGTCATCGAGGTCGAGCTCGCGTCGCTCGCAGATTGTCATCGCGCGATCCGCGAAGGCCGCATCGATCACGCCCTCGTGATCGTCGCGTTCGCGCACCTGACGCTTCGTTAGTCGCAGATCTGCGCGTCGAACGAGCCGTAGAACGCGATCGATGCACCCGAGCCTGTCGTCGCGCTGCCCTCGAGCGAGCCGGTGAGATGGCTCGCGTCGGACTCGAGCAACTCGACCTCGCCGAACTCGACGGTGTCGCCGGTGACGTTCATCGCCGCGCAGCGCGCGCCCGAGCCACAGCCGATGTATTCGCCGGCGGGCAGCGGAGACGGAGCGTCGCTCGACGAGCCGTCGATCCACAGGTCGACCTGCGCGACAAATCCCGCCGAGCCGTCGTTGCACGACGTTTCAGCCGAGCCGGTCGCGCCGAAGAACACCGACCACCCCGCGTAGCCGCTCGGCGCGCCATGTGCGATCGCCCACGCCACGGTTGCCGAGCCAGCACCTTCGAACGCCAGATCGGCAGTGCCCATCGGCAGGCCGATGTCATCGGTGCACGCGACGATCGCGCAAGCGCAAGCAACACCGAGAAAACCAGATCGCATGCGCGAGCCAAGTGCAGCGCCCGTGCTAGCGATCGCAACGTTTCGCAACGAAGTCAGTCGAAGCAGCGATTCGCGCTGAGCGTGCCGAAGAAATGCTCGGCGACTAGCAGCAACTTCATGGCCAGCGACGTTTTGCAGCGCGCGTGCCGCTGTGCGGACCGCCGCCGGATCGGCTCCGCGGGGCCCGCACCTCGAAAATCCGAGCCCGCATGACATCCGCGTCGCGCCCGCCGCCGTAAGATGCGCGCCATGCCACCGAAGACTTCGTGCCCCGTGTCGCTCACGCATTTCCTGGAGAAAGCCGAGCCGATGAAGGTCGTGATCAACGGCCAGGAGATGCTGGCCGAGGTGAAGCAGTTCTCGACCGGCAGCTTCGGCTGGTACATGAACGGCAAGACCGTCGTGTCGATCGATGGCAAAGCCGTGTCGGTGCAGATCGGCATGAACCTCACGGTCGTCGGCTCTAAAGACGCCGAGCGCTGATCGTGACGGGCACGCGCATCAGCCAAGTCCTCGCGGGCGCGGTGCCGGTCGGGACCAAGGTCACGGTCGAAGGCTGGATCCGCACGCGCCGCGACTCGAAGGCGGGCCTGTCGTTCTTGGCCGTGCACGACGGCAGCGCGCACGACGCGCTGCAAGTCGTCGCACCGCAGGAGCTGGCAAACTACCAGACCGACGTGTTGCGCATCACGAGCGGCTGCGCGGTGCGCGCGACCGGCGAGCTCGTCGCGTCGCAGGGCAAGGGCCAGGCGGTCGAGCTGCGCGCCGATACGATCGAGGTCGTCGGCTGGGTCGACGATCCCGATCATTATCCGATGCAGCCGAAGCGCCACACGATGGAGTACTTGCGCGAGGTCGCGCACCTGCGGCCGCGCACGAACATCATCGGCGCCGTCGCGCGCGTGCGCCACGCGCTCGCGATGGCCGTGCACCGCTTCTTCGACGGCGAAGGGTTCTTCTGGGTCCACACGCCGATCATCACGGCGTCGGATGCCGAAGGCGCCGGCCAGATGTTCAAGGTGTCGACGCTCGACTTCGCGAACCTGCCGCGTACGCCCGACGGCCGCATCGACTTCGACAAAGACTTCTTCGGCAAGGAAGCGCGGCTGACCGTTTCGGGCCAGCTCAACGTCGAGACCTACTGCATGGCGCTGTCGCGCGTGTACACGTTCGGCCCGACGTTTCGCGCCGAGAACTCGAACACGCGACGCCACCTCGCCGAGTTCTGGATGATCGAGCCCGAGATCGCGTTTGCCGATCTGAACGACGACGCGAACCTCGCCGAGGCGTTCCTCAAGTCGATCTTCAAGTCGCTGCTCGTCGAGCGCAAAGACGACATGGCGTTCTTCGAGAAGTTCGTCGACAAGGACTGCGTCAACCGACTCGGCGCGCTGGTCGAATCGAAGTTCGCGCGGCTCGATTACACCGACGCGATCAAGGAGCTCGAGCAGAGCAAGCAGACGTTCGAGTTCCCGGTGTCGTGGGGCATCGATTTACAGAGCGAGCACGAGAAGTACCTGACCGAGGTCGTCGTCAAGGGTCCGGTCGCGGTCGTGAACTACCCGAAATCGATCAAAGCGTTTTACATGCGGCAAAACGGCGACGGCAGGACCGTCGCGGCGATGGACGTGCTCGCGCCCGGCATCGGCGAGATCATCGGCGGCAGCCAGCGCGAAGAGCGACTCGATGTGCTCGACGCGCGCATCGCCGAGATGAACCTCAACCCGCACGACTACGGCTGGTATCGCGATCTGCGCCGTTACGGCACGGTTCCGCACGCCGGGTTCGGCCTCGGCTTCGAGCGCGCGATCATCTACGCGACCGGCGTCGAGAACATCCGCGACGTGATCCCGTTCCCGCGAGCGCCGCGCCAAGCCGAGTTCTAGATGCTCGCGCTGCGCCGGCTCGCGCTCGTCGTCCACGACTACGACGAGGCGATCGCGTTCTACGCCGGCGTGCTCGGCTTCGAGCTGCTCGAAGACACGAGCCTCGGTGGCGACAAGCGCTGGGTCCGCGTGCGCGCACCCGGCGGCGGCGAGCTCTTGCTCGCGCGAGCCGTCACCGACGATCAGCGCGCGCGCGTCGGCACCCAGACCGGCGATCGCGTGTTCCTGTTCGTCGAGACCGACGACTTCGAAGCCGATCACGCGCGGCTGCTCGCGCGCGGCGTGCGATTTCTCGAAGCGCCGCGCCGCGAGAGCTACGGCACGGTCGCGGTGTTCGTCGATCTGTACGGCAACAAGATCGATCTGATCGGCTACGCTGGCCGCGGATGACCACGACCGTCGGCATGCGAGCGCAGACGCGGCTCGTCCGGCAATTCGCCGTGACGGTGCTCGAGATCCTCGATCAAGATCTCGAGCAGCCGCTCGCGGCGACGAACCAGTTCGGCCCGATCCTCGGCGCGAGCGCGGAGATCCGATCATCGAACAGTGCGGGCGCAGCAGCGCGACCGTGCTGATCGTCGGCGAGAGCGGCACCGCAAGGAGCTGATCGCCGAGGCGATCCACGACACCAGCGCGCGGCGCGACAAGCCGTTCGTCGTCGTCGACTGCAGCGCGCTGTCGCACGACCTCGCCGAGTCGGAGCTGTTTGGCCACCTGCGCGGCTCGTTCACCGGCGCCGATACCGACCGCGTCGGCGCGTTCGAGAGCGCGACCGGCGGCACGGTGTTCCTCGACGAGATCGGCGAGATGCCGCTGTCGCTCCAACCGTTGCTGCTGCGCGTGCTCGAGGCGCGCACGATTCGCCGCGTCGGCTCGAACCAGCACGTGCCGGTCGACGTGCGCGTGGTGTCGGCGAGCAATCGCGAAGCGCGCGGCCGCGACGCTCGCGACATCTCCGGCGTTCTTCGCGGCGCGCAAGGATGCGCTCGCCGTGCTCGCGCGCAAACGCTAGATGGCCGCGAGCGCGATCGCGACGTCTCCGCCGATGAAGATCGTGATCTCGTCGAGCCGACGGCCGTCGACGAGCCCGGCGGCGAGCGCGGGCAAGCCGTGTCGCTCGTCCGTGATCGTCGCGACGAGCTCGGAGTCGATCGCACCGCTACCCAACAAATTCACGTGCGTGCCGCGGCGCACATCGCCTGTGCGGATCGGCGTCGCGTCGTAGACGCAGACGATGTCACACGCGAGCGCTCGCACGTCGCGCCGGATATCGCGTGGTTCGAACCACGTGCGATGGGCTTCGAGCACGAGCTCGGCGTCTTCGTCGCTGGCGCCGACGATGCCGAAGCTGTGCGGCGCGCTGACCGCGAGGTAGCGCGACGCGATGGCAGCAGCCGCTGCGCGTGCGCGCGCCAGGTTCGCGCGATCGCCGCCGGTGTTCGCGTGCCCGGTCGCGGCGGCGACGTATGCGCGCTCGACCGCGAGCACCCACTCCGCCACGCTCACCAGCCGTTGCAGCGCAACCAACCCTCGAGCCGAGCCGCGTACACGAAATCGATCATCGTGATCGCCTTCTTGTCGTGCGTGTGGATGGTCAACGTGGTCCCGGCGTATTCCATGTGAATGGTCGGATGGTGGTTCATCTCGTCGGCGATCTGAGTGGCGTGCGCGACCGCGGCGCCGCATTTGGCCATCCCGACCGGACCCTTGAGCACGAGCTTGAGGTCCTCGCCTTCGACCGACCAGCGCGCGCCGAGCGCCTCGACCTGCTCGCGAATTTGCGCATCGGTAAGAGTCGCTTTGCTGATCGTCTGCTCGTTGATCGAGTCGAGGTCCGCAGCCATGTCGCGGATGGTACCCTAACTGCGCGTTGGAACCGGTCACCCACATCGGCAAGTACGAAGTCGGCCGCAAGCTCGGTCAAGGCGGCTTCGGTGAGATCTACGCGGCGCGCGACACCGGTCTCGATCGCGAGGTCGCGGTCAAGGTCTTGCGCAGCGAGCACACGCAGCGACCGCAGCTCGTGCAGCGCTTCCTGCAAGAAGCGCGGGCCGCCGCGCGGATCAATCATCCCGGCATCGTCATGGTGTTCGAGTGCGGCGAGACCGAAGCGCACGTCGTGTACATCGCGATGGAGCTGCTCGCCGGCGAGACACTCGCGGCGCGGATCAAGCGCGAGCCACTGCCGCTGCCGACGGTGATCGCGTTGACCCGCCAGCTCGCGAGCGCACTCGCAGCCGCGCACTCGGCCGGCATCGTCCATCGCGATCTCAAGCCGCAGAACGTCTTCCTCGTGCCGGATGCGGCCGCGGTCGGCGGCTTGCGCGTCAAGATCCTCGACTTCGGCATCGCGAAGCTCACCGACACGCTCGGCTCCAACATCCAGACGCACTCGATGGAGATGATGGGCACGCCGCTCTACATGTCGCCCGAGCAGTGCAAGTCGAGCGCGACGGTCGACGCGCGCAGCGACATCTACGCGCTCGGCTGCATGTTGTTCGAGCTCGCCGCCGGGCGCACGCCGTTCGAAGGTGATGCCGGCGAGCTGATCGCGAAGCATCAGCTGGTCGCGCCGCCGAAGCTGTCGGACGTCGTCTCCGGTGCGCCGCCCGAGCTCGAGCGCTTGGTCGCCGACATGCTCGCGAAAGCGCCGGGCGAGCGCCCGCAGACGATGGGCGCGATCGTCGACGCGCTCGATGCGATGCCGGCGAACGCGACGCTCGTGCGTATCGCGCCGCGCACCGCTGAGGTCCAATTCGCGGCGACACTGGCACCCGGCGGCACGATGACCGATCCGCGCGCCGCGCAGCTCGCCGAAACCACGCCGGCGATCGTGACCCAGTCGCCCGCGACCGCACCGGCGCTCGCGTCGCCGCCGGCGAGCACGTCACCGCCGACCGTAAATCCGCCGGCCGCACCGGCGCCGCGACGTCGGTCGCGAGCGATGCGCGCCGTGCTGATCTCCATCGGCATCTCCGCGATCGCCGTCGGCGGCATCTTGGTCGGCGTGTTCGCTTCTGGCGGCGATGCGGGCAAGACGATCGCGAAGGCGATCAGCGACGAGACGCCGGGGCCCGGGCCGCAACCGACGAAGATCAAGTCCGACGACGATGACGACGATGACGACGACGACAACAAGCCGAAGCCGCCGGCACCGCCGCCGCCGGCACCACCGGGCCCGACGACACCGAAAGTGCCGAAGGCCCCGAAGCTCGATCTGAGCGACCTCGGAGATCTGAAAGGTCTCGCCCCCGCGTGCAAGCCGCTGGTCGAGCAGAGCATCGACGCCGAGAACCGCGGCGACACGCAGGCCGCGGCGGCGATCGGGACGCAGATCGCCGCGTGCGAGACCCGCGCGCTCGGCATCTCGATCCTCGGCGGCGACGACAAGTGCTCGCCGCTGCTCGAAGCCGGCAAGCAAGCCGACGCGAAGGGCGATCACGAAGCCGCGCTCGAGCAGTATCAGGCGGCGTACGACTGCAAGCCGGATCCGACCACGCTGCAGCTCGCGGTCAAGGCCGCGTGCAAGGCGAACGATGGGGACAGCGCGAAGGCGCTCTGGCCAAAGCTCAGCGCGCGCGAGAAGGCGAAGCTCCAGCCCGTGTGTAAACGAGCCGGCGTCGACATCGACTGATCGCGCCGGTCGATCACCACAGGCCACCGCTCGACGTGCCGATGAAGTCGTACGGATAGCCGAGCTCGAACGCCGACGCTTTGTCGAGCGCTTCGACGTGCTTCGCGGACAGCTCGAGATCCGCGGCGACCAGGTTCGCGTCGAGCTGCTCGATCGTGCGAGCGCCGAAGATCACCGACGACACCTGCGGCTTCGCGAGTAACCACGCGAGGCTGACCGCGGCCGGCGTCGAGCTCGTCTCGGCCGCAACGGCGCGCACGGCGTCGAGGATGCGCCAGTTGCGCTCGTTGTCGTAGCGCTTCATTCGATCTTTGGCGCCGAGCCGCGTCGACGAATCGGCCGTGTTGCCGCGCTCGAACTTGCCGCTCAAGAAGCCGGCGGCGAGCGGCGACCACGGCAAGATGCCCAGGCCCTCGGCGCGGCACAGCGGCACGAGCTCGCGCTCGACGTCGCGCACGACGAGGCTGTATTGCGCCTGCAAGGTCACGAACCGCGCGCGCTGCGCCGTCTTCGCGCGCCACAAGCTGTCCATCAGACGATAGGCGGCGTAGTTCGAGCAGCCGATGTAGACGACCTTGCCGGCGGTGACGAGATCATCGAGCGCGCGCAGCGTCTCGTCTTCGAGCACGGTGATGTCTTGCGCGTGGATCTGATAGAGGTCGATCCGATCGGTCTTGAGCCGGCGCAGCGAATCCTCGCAGCACTTGGTGATGCG